>JAFQJB010000004.1 GCA_017397305.1 Clostridia bacterium
CGTTAAGGGTTACTACGTTGTTAACATTACCGACCCGCTTGCTGAAAGAGGCGGTTCTGTAACCGTTGACTTCAACTCTTATACGTACGTTCAAGTATGGTCTGGCACCACTTGTACTGCTGAAAAGCTCGGTGACAACGGCGAATTTACGTTGACTCTCGGCGCAGGACAAGGTGTCTTCATGATACCTTATAAGGCCTTATAATTCTTGGTTTTGATTTCTCGATTAAGTTTTACTTATTCGGGCAATTCTTAATCGGGAGTTAGCCAAATTTAATTTTTTCTTGCTTTGTGACTGGCTTAAAACAATTCCAAGAAAATAATTTATAAAACTATATCCACTCCTTTCGGGGTGGATATTTTTTTATCTAAAAATATTTTAACGAAATTGCATTTTCGCTTGATAATACCTATTATTTATGTTACAATCAAAATATACGATAAATCTATTATATATCGTTTTGGAGGAATTATGTTAAGACAGGTTCAAATTGATGAGTTTTATGAAAAACAGCCCAAGCGCTTGTTTGAAAAAGAACTTAGGGAATACGAATTTCTAACCGTTAAGTTTAGAAAAAACAACTGCAAAAATTGCATCGAGCCTAGAGAGATTTTGCTTGACAAAGGCGTTTTTGAAAAGGAAAAAAACCTAACTCCCGTATGGTTCGACTTTGACGAATTCTTAAAAAAGAATAACCTTAAAGGCGAAAAATACGTTGTCGCTTTGAAAAAGGGCAAGGGCTTTGATTTTGAAGAATATAAAATTGACGTTCGTGAAGATGGCACAACCATAACCGCTGGCGATATCGAAGGTATCCGCCGTGCAGTTTTGCGTTTTGAAGACCTTCTCGTTGCGGGCGCAGGTGCACTTAAAAAGGGTGAAATCAAAGAAAAAACCGTGATTAAACGTAGAATTTCACGCGGGTTCTTTACACCTATTAACCGCCCACCCAAAGGTGCGGACGAATTTGGTGATAAAACCGATTACTATCCCGATGCATACCTAAACAGAATGATGCACGACGGGGTTAACGCAATTTGGGCATACACCGATTTCGATGCGCTCGTTGAATCAGATTATATTCCCGAATTCGGTAAGGGCAGAGAGCCTAGACTTAAAAAACTTAACAAACTCGTTAAAAAGTGCAAAAAGTATGGTATCGAAATCTTTGTTTTCCTTATCGCACCTATTTCACTTTACGAACCTTGCATTACGAATAAATACGGCAAGCTCGGTGAAAAATATCCTCAAGTTAACGGATATAGCGCCGCTGGTCCTACCGCTTTCTGCGTGTTTAGTGAATTCGGTGCAGGATATCTTAAAGAGGCGTCTGAACGTCTTATGCGTGCTGTACCAGGGCTTGGCGGTATCATGAGCATCACCTTTGGCGAACGCGTTACCTCTTGCGGTAATGCTTGGTCAAACTTTAAGGGTGAATGGCACAACAACTGCCCGCACTGTCACGATAAAACCCGTTTCGATAGCGTTACGCGTACCGTTGCGCTCTTCAAAGAGGGTATGGATAAGGTTGACGAAAAACTTGATTTTATCAGCTGGACTTACGGCATGCGTGGTCAACCTGAGGACAAGATTGAAGAATATTTCCAAAAAATCCCTTCAAACGCAATCAATATGATTAACTTTGAAGACGACGGCAGGGTATACCAACTCGGCAAAAAGCGTTTTGCTTTTGACTATTACCTTTGCTATTCTGGTCCTTCGCAAATGTTTAAGGTTGCATCTAAGTTTGCTAAGAAGTATGCTAAAGAATTGTATGCGAAAATGCAAATTTGTTGCTCTCACGAACTTGCTTCCGTTCCTTATATCCCCGTTCCCGGTCTTATTTACGACAAGATGGTCGGTGCAAAAGATTTGGGCGTTACCGGTGTTATGGAATGCTGGTTCTTCGGTAACTACCCCTGTATGATGAGCAAGGCTGTTGGTATGCTTTCGGGTGAATATGCATACGATAGCAAACAATCTTTCTTATTTGACCTTGCAAAAATCTACTGGGCTAAGGAAGACGTTCCACACGCTGTTTCCGCTTGGGAATATTTTGAAAAGGCATACGTTTCTTATCCTGTAAACGTTATGTTTAACTATTACGGACCTATGCACGATGGTATCGTTTGGGATATGCAACTTAAACCAAAGAACTTCGCGCTTCCAAGAACTTGGCAATTGATTGACAAAACAGATGGTGACAGAATTGGCGAATGCTTGTTCTATGGCCACACTATTGATGAAGCGATTACGCTCTGTGAGGAAATTTGCTTTAACTGGCAAAAAGGTCTTGACCAACTCGCTCAAACAACAGAGTGGAACAACGATAAAAACGAACAAATCAACGTTGCTAAAGCGCTCAACCTACTCTTTAACAGCGGTCTAAACATCTTGAAGTTCTACCGCTTACGTCAAGAACTCGGTTATCAAAGATGTGCTGATAAAATGGCAAATCTTCTCGCGATGAAAAATATTATCAAAGCGGAAATTGCAAACAGCACCGCAATGATACCCCTTTGTCTTGCTGACAACAGACTTGGCTGGCACTCCGAAGCCGAGGGTTATAAATTCCACCCCGCAAAACTCCGCGCTAGAATTAAGCAACTTAAAACCCTTCTTAAAACCGAATTCGTTGAGGTTGAAGAAAGGATTAAAAATGGTCTTTCTCCGCTCGAATTCTACGACGGCGTAGAAGAGGATATAAAACGTGCAAAAGCAGGAAGAAACGGTATTGAAAGTGCCGAATGGCAGTCTTTCGGGCAAGCAGGAAAGGGCGATTGTCAGTTTAGAATTGCCGAAGATGGCGACAATATCGTGCTTGAACTTAAAGCCGATAAAAAGGATAACTTCTTCGTTACTTTTGAAACCGAATTGTTCTTCCCACAAAATACTTACGTGTTTGAAAAGGACGGCACTATCTCGCTTTGGAGAGAGGGTAAATCTCACCAATCTGTAAACGATGAAAGGGCTGAAGAATTCGCTAAATATTGGAAGGGTGAAGACCTTTCTACCGATGAAAACACCACTTATCTTAGGGGTACAATCTCTAAGGCGGACCTCAAATTTGTTCGCTTCCCGTTTAGATTGTATTTAAGATTCTTCTGGGGTAGCGAGTGGCAACAAGAACTTCCCGGTATCGGCAGTGGTTCGCTCGGTAAAAACCACGTATCTCCCGGTCGTTTCGGCTGGATTGACGGCTAAAAACTGAATAGAGTATTAAGTCCGCAATGGAGAGAATTTCCTTTGCGGACTTTTTTTTACATAATTAAGTCAACGCATTGTTTCAAAATAAATTTTTAGTGAATGTATACAATAATGCAAATTAATTATAGTATTTTCTATTGCATTTTTTTATTTATGATGTTAAACTATATAGTAATGCGGATAAGATTTTACGCGTTCAAATTTAAAATATTTCGGCAATGCCGACGTATCGGAGGGTACTATGATAAGACAAGTTGTGATTGATGAGTTTTATGAAAAACAGCCCAAGCGCTTGTTTGAAAAAGAACTTAGAAAATATGAATTCCTAACCGTAAAGTTTAGAAAAAACACTTGCAAAAATCGTGTTGAGCCTAGAGAAATTTTGCTCGACAAAGGCGTTTTTGAAAAGGAAAGAAATCTCGGTCCCGTATGGTTCGATTTTGACGAGTTCTTAAAAAAGAACGAACTTAAAGGCGAAAAATACGTTGTTGCACTTAAAAAGGGCACGGGCTTTGATTTTGAAGAATATAAAATCGACGTTCGTGAGGACGGCGCGACCATAACCGCTGGCGACATCGAAGGTATCCGCCGTGCAGTTTTGCGTTTTGAAGACCTTCTCGTTGCGGGTGCAGGCTCGCTTAAAAAGGGCGAAACCAAAGAAAAAACCGTGATTAAACGTAGAATCTCGCGTGGGTTCTTTACACCTATTAACCGCCCACCAAAAGGTGCTGACGAGTTTGGGGACAATACCGATTACTATCCCGATGCATACCTAAATCGCATGATGCACCACGGCGTTAACGCCATTTGGGCATATGCCGATTTTGATAATCTTGTCGAATCAAGTTATATCAAAGAATACGGGAAGGGTAGAGAGTTTAGAATTAAAAAGCTTAACAAACTTATTGCAAGGTGCAAAAAATACGGCATAGAAGTTTTCGTATTTATGATTGCGCCTATATCTCTTAACGAAGCGTATACCATTAGGAAATATGGCGACCTTAGAAGCAAATACCCCGAAGTATTGGGAAACAGCACGGTTGGTCCTACCGCTTTTTGCGTTTATACCGAGTTTGGTGCTAACTACGTTAAAGAGGCGTCTGAAAGCCTTATGAGAGCGGCACCAGGTCTTGGCGGTATTATGAGTATTACCTTTGGTGAGCGCGTTACCTCTTGCGGTAACTCTTGGCCGACCTATAAGGGCGAATGGCACAATAACTGCCCGCACTGTCACGATAAAACCCGTTTTGATAGCGTTACAAGAACGGTTGCGCTTATGAAAGAGGGTATGGATAAGGTCGATACCAAATTCAACTTTATCAGCTGGACTTACGGCATGAGAGACGCTACTGACGAGATGCGTGACGAATACTTCCAAAAAATTTCTCCAAACGCAATCTCTATGGTTAACTTTGAGGACGACGCAAGGGTATACCAACTCGGCAAAAAACGTTTTGCATTCGACTATTACCTTTGCTACGCAGGTCCTTCACGTATGTATAAATATTGTGCGGCTGCAGCTAAAAAATACGGCAAAGAACTCTATGCTAAAATGCAAATTTGCAACTCGCACGAACTAGCCTCCGTTCCGTATATCCCCGTACCCGGACTTGTGTACGATAAGATGACGGGCGCAAAGGATATCGGCGTAACGGGCGTTATGGAATGCTGGTTCTTCGGCAGTTACCCCTGCATGATGAGTAAGGCTGTTGGCATGCTCTCAGGCGAATACGCATATGATAGCAAACAAGCCTTCCTATTCGACCTTGCAAAAATCTACTGGGCGAAAGAAGACGTTCCGCACGCAGTTTCCGCTTGGGAATACTTTGAAAAGGCATACCTTGCATACCCCGTAAACGTAATGTTTAACTACTACGGACCTATGCATGACGGCATCGTTTGGGATTTGCAACTTAAACCCAAAAACTTCGGTCTTCCTAGAACGTGGCAGTTGATAGATAAAACCGACGGCGACAGAATCGGTGAATGTTTGTTCTACGGTCACACCATTGACGAGGCGATTAGCCTTGCGGAAGAAATTTGCTTTAACTGGCAAAAAGGTCTTAACCAACTTGCCCAAACAACAGAGTGGAATAACGACAAAAACGAACAAGTTACCGTTGCAAAAGCGCTCAACCTACTCTTTAACAGCGGTCTAAACATCTTGAAGTTCTATCGTCATCGTCAAAACCTAGGCTATGGTAGAGCGGACGCAAAATATACCTTTAACGAAATGAAGAAAATCGTTAAACAAGAAATTACAAACAGCACCGCAATGATACCGCTTTGTCTTGCAGATAATAGACTGGGCTGGCACTCCGAAGCCGAGGGTTATAAATTCCACCCCGCAAAACTCCGCGCTAGAATTAAGCAACTTAAAACCCTTCTTAAAACCGAATTCGTTGAAGTTGAACAAAGAATAAAAGACGGACTTTGCCCGCTCGAATATTACCAAGGCGTTGACCAAGGTGTAGTGCGCGCAAAGGCGGGTAGAAGCGGTATAGATAGTGCTGAGTGGGTGGATTTCACTAAACCCGACGAGCACTCTAAATGTCAGTTTAGAATTGCCGAAGACGGCGACGACATCGTGGTGGAAGTTAGGGCGGATAAAAAAGATAACTTCTTCGTTACCTTTGAAACCGAATTAATGTTCCCGCAAAACACCTACGTGTTTGAAAAGGACGGCAATATTTGTTTGTGGCGCGACGGCGCGTCTCACCAATCGATTAACGACGAAAAGCACGAGCAGTTCTCTAAATACTGGAAGGGAGAAGACCTCTCCACCGACCCGAATACTACTTACGTTAGGGGTAGGGTGTCTAAAAAAGACATCGACTTCAAAGGTTTCCCCTTTAGGCTCTCAGTTAAATTCTTCACCGGTGCAAAGTGGACGGCTGACCTAAAAGGTTGTGGTACAGGTACTTTGGGTAGGAATCACACCTCTCCCGGTGAGTTCGGCTGGATTGATTAGTCGGCTTTTCCGCAAAAAAGGTCGATGCGCAAAGCGTGAAACACTGCACAATACTCTCGTTACCCCCCTTGACAAGATGTATACTCTTGCCTTCGGGGATAACAAAAGTCTTGTTTGCGTTTGCCACCTTGCGCTCCAACCTTTTTTGCTCCAAAGCCTCTCGGTAAAGTATTTTCCTCGTCAAACCGCTTGTCGCTAATCAACACGCATTGCTCCAAAGCCTCTAGGGAATAGAGAGTGGCTTGTTTGTGTTTGCCACTTTGCATTCCAACATTTTTGCTCTAAAGCATTGGTTTCGGCTGATTTATAAAAATAATTTAAGATTACAAAATTAAATATTTAGCAAAATATCCCTCATTACCATAAAGGCGGTGGGGGATTTTTGTTTTGAAAAGAATAGACAAAATACCGCAAAAACCACGAAATATTACCATTAGCAAAAGGAATTTTGAAAATCGTTATATAATATGTATATTTAAATTGAAAAAATGCGAATTATCGCTTGACAACGACGGCGATAAAATGATAAGATATGTGTGATAAATTTTATCGTAAAATGCTATAATTTTGCAAAACCTTCAAAAAGGTTGTCAAAAGGGGCGAAAAAGCGATAAAACTTGTCAAAAATCGCACAACTGGATAAAATTCCCTATTGAAATGTGTTCGGTTGTCGGTATATAATAAATCTGGTAAAAAATTTTTTTGCATAAGGAGAAAAATTATGAAAATCAAGAAACTCTTGGCAATGTTGCTCTCCGTTGCAACTGCATTTACCTGCTTTGCAGCTTTTGGCTGTGGCGGTAATGACGGTGGCAAAGGCAACAAGGGCGGTAACGACCCTTCAAAGACCGTTAACGTACAAATGAGTACTGGCGGTTACGGTGATGCTTACATGAAAGAACTTATCGCTAAGTTCGAAACACTTCACGCTGATAAAGGTTGGAAGATTAATCTTCTTGAACCGATGTCAGACTTCGGTACAAAGAATGCTGCAGACCAAATGTATCAAGGTGCAGAAGATACTGGTTGGGACCTTGTATTCCCCGGTTCTGTATTCGTTTGGGACGTTGTAAACGACACTATGGGTGTTGCAGTTGAAGATATGAACGACCTTTATAATAACGTTCCTATTGGCTTTGACGGTAAGGAAGAAAACATTAAGTTGAAAGACAAAGTTGACCTTCCCGAACACTTCCGTTGGGCAATTGCAAATGGTACCAACTATGACAATTACTATGGTTTTTCGCTTACTGGTTCTGTGCGTGGTGTTGGTGTTAACACTGCAGTTTTGGCTAGATACGGCTACGAATACGGCAATGACGAAACTACGCCTATGTACACCTCTGCTCAATTCATCGACGTAATTCACGGAATTTATGAAGCAAGTGAAGGTGAAATGGCTCCGATGATTTTCGGTGGTGAAAACGCTTCTACCTATTCTGTATCAGGGTACACCGTTCAATATGCGCAAAACGTAGGTAAAGAAGAATACTTGAGAAGAAACCTTAACTGGATGCTTGAAGAATACGGTGGTATTCCTGCTGATGGCTATAGATATTTCACTGAAGACCCCTCTCGTCAAGTTACCATGGAATACATGGCAGCTACTTGGGACTTCTTGGCAGCATACACTGGTTCTGGTGCACTCCAACATACCGACGCGCACTACAAACTCGCTAAAGGCGACGCTGCGTTCATGTTCGATGGTAACTATCTCTATAACGAAATCACTACCGTTGGTGCAACCACTACCGATATGAGATTTATGCACACTCCTACCTCTTCTTACGTTGGTATTAGACTTGACCTCTGTGGTGCTGGCCACGACAAGTATAACAACAAGGGTACCCACTTCTCTGGTAGAGTAGAAGGGTTTGACGCTGGTCAAGATTTCTGTGCAGATTGTGATAGCATTCTTGCTCAAATCTGTAAACTTGTTGACGAAGGCAAGTCTGTTCAACAAATCGTTGACATCGTAAATGAAGGTGACTTCCCCGTAAGTGAAGAACAAGTTGAAGAAGTTATGTTTGCAAGAACCGTTTACTATGGTGGCTTCACCTCTGGTGGATACATTATGAAAGACTGTGGTGTTGAACACATTGCAAAAGAATTCTTGAGAATGATTGCAAGTGACGACGCTGCTCAATTGATGGCAAAATACGGTATGATTTCTGCATTTAGAGGCGATACCGAAGTTTCTATCTCTGATAGTGCTGACCCCATGCTTAAAGACGTGTTTGAGCTTATGAAGAACGCAGGCTTCATGGTTTACTGCCATAGTGAACCTGGTACCGTTGCTGGTAACATGAACGTAACCGAATGGGGTAAGACCTACAGCGCAACTTTGGGTGCTCAAATCAACGCAGACCCCATCATGACCATTACCGATGGTTTAACACTTCAACAAAGAGCTTATACTGCAATCGCAACTGAACTTATTAGAAAAGCAGATAAAGACCTCCAAAACAACTGGAACAACAACGTTCTTGCTGCTGGTTACAAAATTGCTGAATCTGGTTATATCGGTTAATAATTAAAATTAGCTATTTACCTACCGCCGTTCCCTCTAAATTTTAGGGGGGACGGTTTGGTGGGTGAAAGGGCAGTTTAATAAAACTATTAAAGTGATAAGGACAAAATTAAAATGACAAACACTAATATTGAAAAACTCACTTTGAAAGAAAGACTGAGGAAAAGGTATAACATGGAAGATAGAAGTGCTTTCTTCTTTTGCTATGCAATACTTCTTCTTCCTTTGGCATCTTTCTGCGTTTTCTGGGTGTACGTTAATATCGACTCGATTATACAAGCATTCAGGTTTGGTGGTGAATTTTCTTTACGCAACTTTAAGGACGTTTTCACTGAATTGACAAACGCAAAGAGGTCGGCAACGGCGGACAATACGTCTTTGTTGATGATAGAGTGGCGTTCGGTTCAACTTTATCTCATTGGTTGGTTATTTGCTTTCCCAGGATATCTTTCTTGTTACGTTCTCTTCAGAAAATGTTGGGGACACTACGTGTTTAGAACAATCTTTATGATTCCTAACGTTCTCGGCGGTTTGACAACTGTATTGTTATACAAGAGAATGGTTATGGTTGACGGTGACTCGCTCGGTCCTATCCTTGCTCTTATCGACGCTTGCTTTGACGTGTCGGACAGCGTTATTAAGTCCGGCGGTCTGTTAAAGCACGCAAACACGGCTTGGATAACGCTACTGGGGTTGAAGTTTATACCGCACATAATCGGCTTTAACCTCGTTCAAACGGGTGCATACGCACGTATCCCTGGTGAACTTTACGAGGTTGGTAGAATTGACGGTTTAGGTTTCATTAGAGAATTCTGGACAATTGCAACTCCGCTTACTTGGTCAACCATGTCAATTGGTTTCATTACCGGTGCGGCTGGTATGCTTATGGGTGACTGTGGTGTATTCTTGTACACGACTGGTCACTATCAAACGGCAACAATGGGCTTCTACGTATACTACGAGACGCTATTGCTGGCACAAGCTGGTGGTGGCGAAGGGCTGTACGGTTATCCTGCAGCACTCGGCTTGACTCTTACTGCTGTGTCTATTCCTTTGGCACTCGGTGTTAGAAGACTTGCTGGTCTTGTTGAAGACGTTGCTTACTAATAGAGGGGGGATAAAAATATGTTTACAGCAATTAGAAGAAGATTTTCTGATTTTATCGCCGCTCAAAAGTTAAAGAAAAACTACCACAGAAATAAGAACGGTACAAGTAAAGAGGGTATGAGTAAGAGGGTTGTTTTCACAATCTTTACCTTCTTATTCTTGGTTCAAAGTTTTATTTGTCTATTCCCGCTTGTTTGGTGTATATCTAACGCGTTGCGTCCTAACCCTGAATTCTATGCAAACCCCAACTCGCTCTTTACGTCGCTCCACTTTGAATATCTTGGACCGGCAATCAGAGCGGTAAGAATTGCAACCAATGGTGATGCAGGATTCTTGCTCGCCGTTTGGAACTCTTTCTGGTTTGCTTTTGGTACGCAATTCTTGAACATTCTTGCAAGTTTGTTCGTTGCATATCCTCTTGCAAGATATAACTTCCCTGGAAAGCACTTTTTTTACGGCATAATTATCTTCCGTATTACCGTTCCTATCGTAGGTTCTAGTGCGGTTGGATATAAGTTGGAGTTAGCGCTTCACATGGTTAACAACCCCCCAATCTACATGATTGGTGCATTTAACGGTTTCGATATGAACGCGCTTATTATGTACGGCTACATAAAAGCGGTAAGTAAAGAATATTCTGAAGCGGCCTTCCTTGATGGTGCAAATGCACTGCAAGTACTGTTTAAGGTCGTTGTTCCGCAAGCTTTCCCGTGTGCTTTGGCACTATACGTAAACAGCGTTATGGGTCAGTGGAACAACTATCAAGCATTCTTGGTATCTTTGTCGGAATACCCCAACCTTGCAGTTGCGACGTATAAGATGGAAGGTGCGAGAGACTTGGTCGGCGGTAGTGACCACGGTGCTATCAGTAACGCGCTATTCTATTGGATAGTATTGCTCTCTGGTATAGTTCCGCTAATTCTATTCGCGGCGAGTCAAAAACTCATGATTAAAAACATGGCAGTCGGCGGACTCAAAGGCTAATCGAAAGATTAGCCTTTGGCTGACTAATAGGGGAAAAGTTTTGCTCTATATATAGCAAAAAGTGTTCTATATTTAGCAAAACTGCCCCGAATAATTTTGGAGTTATATTTTTTACGCGCGCGCGTAACATAAGTAGACAAAAATCCGTAAGTGCGTAAAAAAATCATAAAAATAGGAGGAAAAAACATGAAACTCACAAAGAAGATTAAGGCAATATTCGTTTTTGCGATTCTTGCTATCTTAGCTCTTACTTGTGCAGCCTGCGGTAAAGACAGTGGTTCCACTTCTAACGTTCCGTTCAAATGGACTAAAGACGTTCCTACCACCGTTCTTTATAGTAACGAAATCTACTTTAGAGATTATCTTCCCAGAGAATACTGGCAAGATTATGAATTGTACGTTTCTTACTATGACGTTGAAGAAGGCAAGCAAGTAACGGACGAAAAATGTGACAACTTGGTATTTACTTTTAACCAAGTAACCGAGTATTCGTTCACGATTAAACGTGGGGGAGACTCACTCAGTTGCAAAATCGCAGGTGTTCCTGAAGTTCCGCAACTCCGTGAAGTAACCTTCAAAAACATTAGACTTGGCAGAACAATGGAAGTTAAAGAACTTGCTGCTGAATGTTTCGGTGTTAACGAGCTTAAAAACGGCACGCTTGCTAAGAGCGATAAAACCTATAAGATTGAGCCGATTAACATTGCGGTAGAAAGCGTTGAAGTTAACGGAACTGATAACGACAACTTGTCCTTTAACAAGAATGGTACCATTACCTTTGACCAAGAAGCATTCTACGTTATTACGTTTAGAGCATCTAACATCTCTGGATATGATGACCAAAAGGTTACCTTCTCAACTGCTGACTCTAAGAAGCACAACTCTGACCTTAACGGTTATATCCTTGAAAACGGCGAAGGCGTTGAAGATAACGAACTTCACTTCTATATGCCTTTGATTACTGAAGAACTTAAAGCTCTTCCTGATGACACTAAAATCAACGTAAGATTTGGTAAATCTGCAGAAAATCAAAAGTACGAAGCTACTTATAACAAGGCAAAAGACGATATCGTTGTTATGAACTTCCCGCACCAAATCGGTATAAGTGAAAAACAACGTGTGTTCTTCGAAGTTGGCGGTGCAAACTATTCAACCTTTGTTACAACCGCGCAAATAGTTAACAATGCAAATAAAGCAGACCTCTTCAACAGGGGTGGCGGGTACGTGCTCGTAACCGAAGATATCGATTATAGTGACTTTACCTTCCAAAACGTTGGAAACGATTTTGTTAACGGTGTAATCGACGGTGACGGACACACCATATCTAACTTGACCAAAATTAGTAGCGTTATTAATGCAAAGGGCGCAACCATTAATACTGGTTTCAGCTTTGCAAAAACCTTCTCAAACTCTTCGGTAAAGGATATTGTAATTGATAATATTACCGCAGGTGGCGGTGTTATTTCCGGGGCAGAAACAATTGGTAAGGTTCGTATTGAAAACGTTCTCGTTCGTTACAATGCTACCAAATTGTGCGCAAGTGCAATGGATGACAATGGTACTGCTAACCCCAGAACCTCGCTCCTTGGTTATCACAAAGAATATACCGAATGGGCTACTCTTAAAAACGTAATCGTTGAAATGCCGTATGGTATTAACCAATACGTAGGTATGATTTCAACCCACTGTGGTGGTAAACAAATTTTCGAAAACGTTTACCTTGTTGGTGGACACGGCTCTGCTCACTCACCCATAGGTAATGCTGCGCACTATCCCGTATCTTACTACACCAAAGATAGCAAGATGAACGTTACTGAAGGTGTTGACTACTTTGTAAGTACGGTAGGTGACAAGATTTATAAGAACTTTAAGGCTAACGATTCTACGTCTGTTCCCGAATGGTTGTTCGATAAGACTTTGGAACTCGGTATGATTAACGAAATCACCACCGATAATTTCGAAAAGTTACTTACTGCAACTGCTGGTTACTTCGTACTCGGTGAAGACATCGACTTTACTAAGGTAGATATTAATGGTGACGGCGTTGTTGATGCTAATGATACTTGGCATAGAGCGTCAGTAGTAACCTTCGGCGGTATGCTTGATGGTTTTGGTCACAAGATTATCAACTTTACGCCCGGCACTGCTAACGACGATTCACTCTTCTGCAGAGGTAACAATGCAATCGTTCGTGACCTTTACTTCCACGCAACTGGAACGAGAACTGGTGTTCGTAACGGTACCTTGTTTGGTCAAGCAAACACCAATCCTATAACAATCAGCAATTGTGTTATCGTTCTCGACGAACTCACAAACAACCAAGACTCTGCTGTTGTACCGATTATTCAAAGTAAAGTAATGATGAACGACTGTGTCGTTATAGTTAACGGAAAGGGTGGTGAACAACTCGGCAACGTTGCTAACGGCTTTGTCGCTACAACCGCTGCTGCTACCAAGGGTGCATACATTGATAACGTATACTTTATCGATACCACCAACACTATGAGAGTAATTTCTCCTGTAAGAGATGGTTTCTATGAAACTGGTGTATACGGCGCTGATGAATTAGTTGCTGTTGAAGATGAAGATTACTTCATGGGTACAAGCATTCTTTCGTTTAATAGGTCAAACTTCGACGGTATGCTTGCTGATTGGTACGATGACCTCGCTGCAGAATTTGCTAAAAGAGCTGATTACGTTGAAATCAATAAAGACAACGTTACAACTCTTGCAAGTGCAACTGCTGGTTACTACGTTCTTACCGAAGATATCGATATGAAGGATATCACTTGGGATGCTACTGCAGAATTTGCTGGCACTCTCAATGGTAACGGACACAAACTCTATAACATTAATACTACTACTGGATTGTTCAAGTCTACAAACAATGCAGTAATCGAAAACATTGAACTCCAATTTGCAGAAGCTTCTACCGTTGGTGTAATCGGCACTGTGACAAAAGAAACCAAGGTTAGAAACGCAGTTGTAACTATGGATAAGGCTGTTTCAGCGGCTATCGCAAAAGAAGCTAAAGGCGCACTTATCGTAAGACAAACGTTGATTGACGTTAAAGCAGCTGACGATACTGCAAAATACATCGTTGCAGGAGGAAGCGGTGCTGTAGCACTTACCGACGTAAGCGTTGTTGATGAAAAATTCGGCACCATTACTGAAGCTGGTGAATACGACCTCTACAAAGATATCTTTGATATTTACGTAGAAGAACTTCCCACCGCATTCTTGAAAGAGGTTTACACTGCAAACACTGCAGCAACCATTCGTCCTCACACCATTATCACTAAGGAAAATATCAACGTTCTTATGAGCGCAACCGAAGGATACTTCATTCTCGGTGAAGATATTGACCTTTCTAAAGTAGAATGGACTGCAAGCAAGTTTAACGGCACCTTGAATGGTAAGGGCTTTAAGATTTCGGGCATTAAGACCGCACTCTTCGACGAACTTACCGGTATGGTTAGAAACGTTGAACTTTATGCTGCAAACGTTGAATCTGGCAAGGCTATTCTTGCAAACACTATAGCAGGGGATACCACTTTGGTTGACGTTGCTATTAAGGCTGACCAAACTGCTTCTAACTTGATTGCAAGCACTGTTAACGGCGCTGTAATTTTGGACGAAGTATTTGTTGACGCACAAAACATCGAACTTGCTGAAGGCGTTGCACTTCTTATCGGTGCAGGTGCTGGTAGTGTTGCAGCAGAGGCTGTTTACGTAATTACTCCCGACACCGAGACCGCTCTTTATGCAACTACCACCATTACTGGTGAAGCAAAAGTTTACAAAGACGTTGTAGCGTTTGTTGATGCTGATAGAAATGGTGAAATTACCATCAATAAAGACATCATGAACGCAACTGACGACCTCGCTGTTAGAAACGAACTCAATGCAAGCACTGTTAAAGCATTCATGAAATCTACTGGTGGTTACTGGTACTTGTCTGACAACCTCGACCTCACAGGAACAGGTTTCAAGACTATTGCAAACTTTAACGGTACGCTCGACGGCTGTGGATATGCAATCACCAACTTGATGGCTCCGCTCTTCACTGAATTTAGCGGTACTTTGAGAAACGTTGCAATCTCAACAAACAAAGCGGTTATCACCAACGTTAACGACGCGCTTGTTTCTGACGTGGTTGTAACTTACGCAACTCTTTCTGCTCCTATCTTCACTACTGTTAAGGGCGACCTCGTTATCAACGAAGTAGTTATTAACAGCGCTACGTATGCTCTTGGCAACAAGAACGTTGTATATAACAAACTAGCTGACGATGCTTCTGTAAAAGTTGAAGGACTTTACGTTGTTGCTTTTGCTGATGCAATCAACGTTGGCGACATTCTCGGTGTTGACGGCGAAGCAGCTGTTATCGAAGAAGATTACTTCCACTTCGATAGCGTAGAAGCACTTATCCACGCAGATAGCGATGAAACAATTACTCTTACTGACTACCTCATCCAAGAACTTCACAATTCTAAGGTTGCTATAAGAATTACCCAAGAAAACCTCGAAAGTCTTTTGACTGCTGACGGAGGATATTGGTATCTTGCTGAAGACGTTGATGCGACTAGAATTGTATGGAAATCATCTGCACACTTCAAAGGAACGTTCGACGGTCTTGGACACAAACTTACAGGTCTTAACTTCTCAACGACTCCTACTTTCAACGGCTTGTTCTCATACCTTGACGGTGGTGCTGTTAAGAACGTATACTTAGGCTACACAAACTTAACTGCAGCGCACCAAGCTTGTATCGCTGCTAGAATGGAAAAAGAAGCAGTTCTCGTTGAAAACGTTGTTATCGACGTTGATAACTACTCTTCATGGGGTGGCGGTATCATTACCAAAGTATTACCCGCGTCAGTAGAATTGACCGTTAGAAACGTGTTTGTAAATATTGACGTATTCACTCACTCTGCTGGTGACATGAATAGGGGCGTATTGGTAGGTGGCGACACTTCTAGGGCGGAAGTTACTCTCGACAACGTAATCGTTATTGCTGATATTGAAGGCGCAGAACTCGCTGCTGACGAAAAGGCAAAAGCTGACGCAGAAAAGAAGGGTGAAACCTACACTGGAAAAGCTAAGATTCACTTTGCAATCGGTGGCGTAACCGAAGGTTCAACTTATAACGTTTATAAGAACGTTGTCGAATACGTTGACGCAACACTTGCAGAAGAAAATCCGCTAGTAGTTGACGAATTTATCGCAAAAGGTGTTGCTGCTCTTAGCATTGCCGTTGCAGTTGATTCTGCAGAAAGCCTTGCTAATATTAAGCTAGCAACTGGTGGTTACTGGTACCTTACCAATGACATCGATATGAAGGACGTTGTTTGGGCTAACCCCGCAACAGCAACCTTTACCGGAACTCTTAATGGTAACGGATATAAGATTACAAATCTTGCACTCAACACCAAGGATAAATATGATAACTTTATCTACACTCTCGATGGTGCAACAGTTAAGAATTTCTACTTGCATATTACCGAAGCTAACAATGCACAAACTGCTCCGTTCGGTATTATCAGAGGAAAGAATAATAGACCTACCGTATTTGAAAACGTGATTATTATGATTGATAGTCAAAATGGTGTAAATGCCGGCGGTATTTCATACCACAACGAAGGTGCAAACACCACGTTGAATAACGTTATGGTTGTTATCGGTGGCGAAAAGGCTTCTGGTAACCAAGGTTTGTTATTTGGTTCTTACTCTGTTGACATTTTAGTAAAAGATGTTTACATTGTAGATATGAATGCTAAGGTTGAAAAAATAATTGGTTCTACCGATAGGTATAATACTCAATTATTGACGCTTGCTGGTGAAGCTGCTGTTGTTGGTAAAGATTACACAGTTATTACTGATGTGTTCGGATTTGATAAGAGCAAACTTCCAACTGAAGCAATGAAAGAAGTGATTGAAAATTGCAAGTCAAAAATTGACGTTACAGAACTCACTGCTGAAAACTTTGTAGAAGAAATGTCTAAAGCAACCGAAGGTTACTATTCATTGACTGCTGATATTGATTTGACTGGTGTTGCTTGGGCTCCCACAACAACCTTTGCTGGAACATTGTTTGGTAACGGACATAAGATAACTGGTCTTAACACCAACTTGTTTAAGAACCTTAATGGCGCTTCAATCAGCGACCTATATATTCACTCTACTGTTGCTAATGCAACAACTGGTGCAATTAGCTATACTGCAAGCGGAAACGTTTCTATTAGAAACGTAGTAGTTGACATAGATACGCTTGAAGGTTCAAACGCTGGTGGGCTTTTGCGTAAAACGGAAGCTGGTTCAGTTGTTACCCTTGAAAACGTATTGATTAACATTGACGCAAGATCGTTCCCAATGAAGAATACTTGCGGATACATTGTTGGACAAGCAGGCGGTACGGTTGTTGTTAAGAACGTGTTCACAATCAATGCAACTGGTAGAGAATTCAAGGCGTTAAAATCTGGTACTCTTGTTAACGTAAACGGAGAAACGCCTGTTATTGGCACCGACTACGTTGAAGTAACTAGTGCTGCTGCACTTGATTCTACTACACTTACCACAGACTTCTTGAAGGCGGGATACAATGCTTTGTATCCCACCACCGAAGCCTAATAGGTAAAGGAGGTAAATAAAAATGAAAAAATCTAAAAAATTATTAGCAACGGTTATGTGCTCGGCTATACTTGCGACCTCCGTTTTTGGTGGTTGCGGTAAGGACAAAGGCGGAATCGTTGTTCCAGAAGGCGCGCTTGAAAATAGACCTAACTATGAAAACGAGACTGAAACCTTCCACACTTGGGCATATGGTCAAGTTATGAACGACAACTATATGAACAATGGTAACTACTATTATTTCTACGATGAAAACGGAAATAAGATGTGTCTGCAAACTCCCGAGCGTACTCAATGGCTTGTTGATGCAGGTTTTAACGAGGTTTATCTTGGCTCAGTATTCGGCGTAGGTGATAAAGGCTATCGTGGTAGAACAGCAGATGGAACGCCTTCTTTTATCAACTCTGAAGTTCAAGAACAAATGGACGAAATGCATAAGCATGGTCTAAAAATCATGGCTTTCGGTAACGACTGGTTCGGAATCACTTCTCGTAGAGGCTCATTGATTGACCCTGTGTACTATGCTGAAAATGAAGTTGCTACAAGGGCTGCCGTAACAACCAACCTTGAAACAAAATACACTATTGAATTTGAAGAAGTGTATAAAGACCAAATTGCAGCTGCAAACGAAGTTACGGTTGAAGAAGCAAAGGCTTTTGTTCAAGAAAGGGCATATAACGCTGTAATCGAAACTTTAATAGTTGGCCAAACTTTTGAAACGGAACAAGAAAAGCAAGCGTTTATCAACAATGCAATTTACGTTGATGCTACTGCTGAAACTCCCGAATTAAAAGAAGAAATTAAAACCGCTATCGCTAACAAGGTTGACGAATTGGTATTCGACACTACGGGCGAAACCCCCGTTATCAAACAAGCGCTTGTTAATGAAATTAAAGATACAGACATTGCAGCAATTTATGATGTGATTAGAGAAAAGGTTAACGCAAAGATTGCAGAAAATATCGAAGCTGAAGTTGAGTACGAAATATTCTCAAATCCTCAAGGTGCTTGGAAAACCAGCGATATTAAATTTAAGGACCAAGAACAAATCAACAGATTTGCGGCTCACCTTTTAGAAGGTCTTATTGACCACCCCGCATACATTGGTATTACCGTTGTTGACGAACCTAGATACTATTTCTTCCAAGCTTGTAGAGAAATGGCAATCGCATTTAAGTCAGTTGACCCCGACGGCGTTTACATGATGAACATGTTCCCGATGGATAGCTCCGAAGGTGTTAAAAACAGCTTCTGTGAAGGTGGCGGAAAAATGCAAGCGCACGTTGCATACCAAAAGTATCTCGACCAATGGGTAGAATACTTCAAGTATAACGACCACATGTGTAAGGGTGATGCTTGTACTTTTGAACACAAGGAAGAAAATCGTCTTCTCGACCACTACTATTACGACGATTATCCCATTTATGAAAATGGTGTTAGAAATACCTATATCCACTGCAACGAATTAGTTGCTGACTGGGCTACTAAGAACGGCGTAGAAACCACACTCGTATTGCAATCTTACGCTGGTGACGGCGCACATAGACTTTGCCAATACGAAGATACTTTGTGGCAAGCAAACATGGGTATGGCATTTGGTCATAAGGGATTCTCTTACTACACTTGGTGGACCACCCACAACACTAACGGTAACCTTCCTGACGAAACCATGTACCCGATTGACCGTGACGGTGATAGAAACGCTCAATGGTATAACTGCCAAAAAGTTAATATGGAAATGCTCTGGATGGGCAAGGCTCTTACAAACTTCACCTATCAAGGTATGACTTATCAAAGAAGAGTTCCGCTACCTTCAGGTATCGGCTATCTTGCAAACCTTGACGCTGAAGTTAGTCAAATGAAATACGTTGACATTGGTTCTTACACTGTAACAGGAACCAAGGGTGGCGGTGGTGTTGTTATCCTTACCGAACTTTACGATAAGGAAAATGACCAATACGGATACTTTGTTGTAAACGGAACCGACCCCGCGTTCGCTTCTGAAATCAGCGTTACACTTAACGTTAAGAACTTCAGCAACGTACAAATTTGGCAATCCGAAACCATTTCTAACATCGGTCTTGTTGATGGCCAAGTTAGAATTGAACTCGGTACTGGCCGTGGCGCGTTCATTATGCCTTACTAAGATAAATTAAAAAATTTATCATAAACAATAAAAAGAGTGCGAAATTTTCGCACTCTTTTTTTGTGTGTTTTTTACACTTAAAGGGGAAGAAAAATATTTTTACAAAAAAACATTTTATTACCCTTTTATTTTGAAAAAAGGGTTGCAAATAGCAGTTTATTATGTTAAAATTATTATCAGGGTAAAACCTAAAAAAATAATATAATCGGAAAGGAAAATTATATGAAATTTACTGATTTTTTTAAGACGGCGAAATACGTTCGCGCCTCTTCCGATGATTTGTTTCCGTATATAAGAAAAAACTTTAATCTTGACGCAAAAGTGAAAAGCGCAACTCTCTATATCAGTGCGCTTGGCTTTTGCGACATTTTTTTAAACGGCAAAAAAATCACCGAAGACCTTTATATCACTCCGCACGCAATGTATAACCCTCAAAAGCCCGAAGAACTTTATATTAACCCCGGTGCTTTTGGCGAAGCATACTTTAACGACGAGCTTGGCTATTCGGTTTACGTTTCTAAGTTTGACGTTTCTAACTTTTTATCAAGCGGTAAAAACGCATTCGGCTTAACCTTGGCTGGCGGTTGGTATTACACCTTGGGCGATAAGTATAAAAACTATAGAAACTTTGGTAAACCCGCCGTTGCTTTCCGCATTGAAATTGAGTTTGAAAACGGCGATAAATTCGACGTTGTTTCAAATAGCGATTGCAAGTGGCACCAAAGCTATTTAACGCTTGCTGGTATTTTCCACGAAGAACAAGACGAAAGAAAGGAAATTAAAGATTTTGCAAATGCAAACTTTGACGATAGTGATTGGGAAAATACAATCGAGGTCGAGCATTACGATAGTAAGTACATCTTAAACGAATGCCCGCCCAATAGAATTATCAGCTGGCATAAGCCCACCCTTATTAAGCAAACTCAAACGGAAAAGCTTTACGATATGGGCTTTACAATGACCGGTTTCCCCGTTGTTATAAATGATGGTGTAGCAGGGGATACGATAACGTGTAAGTATGGTGAAACGCTTGACGAAAACGGCAATTTAGACGAATTCCACGCATATTGTCAAGAAAGTGTGTTCGTAACCGATGATAGACGTGAACACTTCCTTCGTTTTACTTGGCACGGCTTTAGATATTTCACCGTTCAAACTACCGGTAATTTAGACGCAATTGACGCCAAAAAGGTTGCGCTCACCTATGCGGATATCAAAAACACTTCAACTTTCGAGTGTAATTTGGACGTTGTTAACTTTATTTATAACGCGTATATCCTTACCCAAAACGAAAACTATCAATGCGGTGTTCCTTGTGACTGCCCGCAAATTGAAAGAAAAGGTTATACGGGCGACGGACAAGTTCTTTGCGAACTAGGTCTTGCACTCTTCGATAGCGAAAAGCTTTACCGCAAGTGGCTTAACGATATTTCGGACGTTCAAGATAGAAAGACGGGCTTTGTTCATAACACCGCACCCGTGTTCTGCAGTTGCGGTGGTGGTCCTGGTGGCTGGAGTGTTGCGATTGTTAACGTTCCTTATGCTTTCTATAAGCAATACGGCGACCTTTCAATCTTGGAAAGGTTCTATCCCCAAATGAAAAAGTATAAAGAGTTTATCGACGATGAAGCAATCGACAATCTCGTTACTATAAAGAAGAGAAAGGCACATTGCCTCGGCGACTGGAACGGACCCAAAAAGCCCTTACTTCCCGAACCATTCTGCAACAGCTGTATGTACGTTGAAGCACTTATGAGAATGATTGAGGTTGCAAACATTTTAGGTCATACCGAAGACGTTCCCGTTTTTGAAGCTCGCATTGAAGAAGTTAAAAAGGCAATCAACGCTACTTACTTTGATGAAAGCACTGGCGATTACTGCGGTAACGAACAAGCATCTAACGCGTTTGCATTAAACATCGGTTTAGGGGACGAGAGAACGCTTAAAAACTTGGTTAACCGCTACACCGAACTACAAGGCTTTGATACGGGTATATTCGGCACAAAATACTTGCCAAAGATTCTCTTTAAGACGGGATATCCTGACCTTGCAATGTCCCTTTACACCTCTCAAAGCGAGGCTTCTTACTATCAATGGATGAAGAATGGCGAAACCACCCTTTTAGAAGCATGGTCAAACGCAAGAAGCCATAACCACCCGATGTTTGGTTCGCCTGTACTTTGGCTATTCGAATACGTTTTAGGTATTAGGCAAGTAGAAGGCAACGTTGGGTACAAAAAGATTGTTATTAATCCTAGCGAAGTTAACGCAATAACAAACGTTAAAGGAAGCTTGTTGACGCCTATGGGCAAAGTTGCAGTCGAATACAAAAAGACAGACGACAAGATTGATTTTGTGGTTACTATCCCAGAAGGTGTAGAGTGTGACTTTGAGTATAAAGGTCATGTACAAACACTTTGCGCAGGAGAAAATAAAATTTCCTTGTAAAGTGTACGAAAATACAAAAAATAGATACTATTTTACATTTAGAAATTTGAAACTATAATTGACAGCTAGTAGTTATACTGATAAAATATATTCAATAAAGAATAGGAGAAAAATCATGAGAAAACATTTTGACTTTTACGGATATAACGCACCTACTTGCGGTAATATTTACGTAGACGGCGAAGTTTATACCCTTGGCGAAGATTATAGAAGCGTTAAAAGGTATAAAGAATACAAGAGTATGGGCTTTAATATTGCTCTTTTACAACACGACAACAGCTATAATGGCGAAAAATGGGCAACTTCTTCTGCTAAAAAAGTTATGGATATCTGCGCTAAAGTAGGCCTTAAAGTTATCCTTGAAGACAAGAGGGTTAAAGACCTTCCTAAAGAAAAAATCCTTGTTGGTGAAGGTGGAAGATTTAAGACTCAAGAAGAATTGGAAGCGTACATTACTGAAATGACCGCAATTTATCGTGACCACCCCGCATTTTACGCTATCCAACTTCAAGACGAACCGGGATATAGACATCTTAAAAACTATGCACACGTTTATAAGACCATTAAGAAATTGTTTCCTAAAATGGAACTTCAATGCAACCTTTTGAATATGGTTTTGCATAGCGAAATTGCACCCGACCCCAACAACTTGCAATCTTATGAAAAGGACTATGAAGATTATCTTCGTTACTTTGAAAAGGAAAGTGGAATCGATTATCTTATGACCGATGAATATGCTTTCCGTGGTAGAAATATTTTGAGTGTATATTCAATGCCCACCTTCCAAGTTTTAGCAAACGTATGTAGAGATACGGGAAAGGAACTTCGTTTGGTATTGCAATCTTTCTGTCAAGAAGGTATGGTTGTAAATCCTGAAAACCCCGAACTTGTTGATGGCAGTTGCCACTGGAGAAGAATTAGTGGTAAAGAAATGTATTGGCAAATGAACCTTGCTTTAGGTCTCGGCTGTAAAGAATTCTCTTACTTTACTTATTTTACAAAGGCAAGAAGAGGTTTTAGGGTTCAAAGAACAACCACTGACGGTATTGACGGCGGTGCACTTGTTAACTATGACGGAACAAGAACTAGACTTTGGTTTGAAACACAAAAGATTATTAAAGAATTTAAGGCGTTTGAACCTGTAATTATCAATTATAATTACGATAACTCATATTTCTTCTTCCCTGAAGGAAAGAAAAAAGAAGATTTTGGTCCAACTTCTTGGGCAGTTCTTTCTGACGTTAAAAACCTTCCTATCTCGGTTAAGACGGATAAATGTCCTATTTTGGTTACCGAAATGAAAAAGGGCAACAGCAGAATGTATATGGTGCAAAACGTTGGTGACCCGTTTGAAGAAGTTCTTTATAAGAAGAGAGTTCCTGTAATTGAAATCGACCTTGGTGCTTTTGCGGATAAGGCTAAATTCTACTATAAGGGCAAACAAGTTGAAAGAAAGGTTGAAGGCACTATTGTAAAAGAAAAACTTGGCAGAGGTCAAGCACTCTTCATCGAAGTTGAATAAGGGAGATAAGAAAATGAAAAGAGAACATTTTGATTTTTATGGATATAACGCACCCACTTGGGGCAGATACTATCACGACGGAGTTACTTACTTTCTCGGTGAAGACTTTAGAAATGTAAAGAGATATAAAGAATATAAAGATATCGGCTTTAATATTTGTTTGCTTCAACACGACAATGGTTATAACGGCGAAAAATGGGAAACCTGTTCAACAAAAAAATGTATGGACGTTTGCCAAAAGGTTGGACTTAATAGAGTTATTGTTGAAGATAAAAGACTTAAAGCGCTCTGCAAAGAACCTCTTATCGTAGGCGAGGGCGGAAAGTTCAAAACGGAAGACGAACTTATGGCTTATCTTGACGAGTGCACGAAGCCTTATCGTGACCATCCTTGCTTTTATGCAATTCAACTTGAAGATGAACCGATATTTAAGTATTTGAAAGAGTATGCACACGTTTATAGGGCATTAAAGAAGCTTCTTCCAAAAGCTGAACTTCAATGCAACCTCTTAAACATGGTATTGCATAGCCAAATTGCACCTGACCCCAATAACTTGCAATCAATGGATAAAGACTTAGCGGATTATCTCCGTTATTTTGCAAAGGAAAGTGGCATCGACTATATAATGACCGATGAATACGCTTTCCGTGGCAGAAACGTTGTAAGCCCTTGGACTATTCCTACCTTCCAAGTGTTTGCAAACGTTGCAAAAGAACTTGGTGTAGAAGCACGTATGGTATTGCAATCTTTCTCACAAGAAGCGTGCGTTGTAAACAAGCAAAAACCCGGTTACTTAGAAGGAAGCGTTGCTTGGAGAAGAATTACCGAAAAGGATATGTACTGGCAAATGAACCTTGCTTTAGGTCTTGGCTTTAAGGAATTTTCTTTCTTCACCTATTTAACTAAGGCAGTAAAGAACTTTAAGGGTAAATGGGTTGGTGGTGCTGGTATCGATGGTGCCGCACTTCTTAACTACGACGGAACAAGAACTAAACTTTGGTACGCTACCCAAAAGGTAATAAGAGAAGTTAAGGCGTTTGAGCCGGTTATCATTAAGTATAACTATGACAACGCATATTTCTTCTTCCCCGAAGGAAAGACTCAAAAGGATTTCGATTCAAGTAGTGAAGCACTCCTTTCTGACGTTAAGAATATTCCTATTTCTGTTAAGACGCCTAAATATCCCGTTATGGTATCTGAAATGAGAAACGGTAAATCAAGAATGTATATGGTTCAAAACATCGGTAACCCAATTGAAGAACTTATGTATAAAAAGAGAGCAACCGTTTTAGATATCGACCTTGGTGAACTTGCAGGTAAGGCTAAATTCTACTATAAAGGTAAACAAGTTGAAAGACAACTTGACGGCACTATCTTAAAAGAAAAGCTCGGTATCGGTCAAGCAATCTTTATCGAAGTTGAATAAAAAATTCATATCAGCACGCATAAAGTTATGCGTGCTGATTGTGTATAAAAAACATTTTACGATATATGTAATTTTAAGCACTTTGCTTACTATTTTATATATTTTACCACCTAAAATAATTGTATAATGAAAACACAAAAAACTAATAATTGTGAGGCGAAATATGATTAAAGACCTTAACTTTGTTTCCCCCGAATCAGAGGGAATAGCATCCGAACAAATACTAGATTTAATTAAGCAAATTGAGTATTATAAAATCAATATTCACTCATTGCTTATTGCTCGTAACGGCAATATTATTGCAGAAACCTATGCAAAGCCTTTCAATAAAGATTTTATGCATAGAATTTATTCTTCAAGCAAAACTTTCGTTGCTTTGGCTGTTGGTTATGCCGTAACAAAGGGTATAATGAAAACAACCGATAAATTGGTTGATTTGATGAAGAGTTATCTTAAAGGTGAACCAAGCCAAAGGGTAAAGGAAACCACTGTTTTTGACTGCCTTACTATGAGCCTTGGTCACACGGGCGATCCCGCACCGGAGAAGCCTTATCACTGGTTAACAAACAACGTAAATAATTCGGTTGATTACTGCGCTCCTGGAACAAGATTTATCTATAATAGCGGTGCTGAACTTATGGCGGCTTCAATTAAAGAATTAACGGGTATGGAATTTTTGGATTTCCTTCGTCCTGTATTCGATAAGATTGGTGTTTCAAAAGACGTTTGGTGCGTTAAGAACGCAGAAGACGTAAGTTGGGGCGGAAGCGGTGTTGTTTTGACACTTCGTGACTTTGCAAAGGTTGGCGAATTAGTTCTAAACCTCGGTGAAGCAAACGGCGAACAACTTATCGATAGAGAATATATGGAACAAATGACCAGTATGCAAATGTTCAACGCTGTTACCAACAATTATAGCCCGTTAAAATGCGGTGGCTACGGCTATCTTATGTGGATAACCCCCGATGCTGCTTGCTTTAGGGGCATGGGGCTTCAAGAGTGCTTCTGCTTTATGAAAAAGGATATTCTCATCGTAATGCAAGGCGATACGCAAGGTGCTGGCGTCGACTATGCAGATGCAGTTATTTACGATATGTTTAAGTATATCGTTTACGATAAGATTGGGGAGAAAAAGCAAGAGGGCGAGGCTTACGAACAGTTAAAGAAAAAACTTGCAGAAGGCTTGGCTCGTCCTATGTATGGTAAACCCCACGCTGATTATGAAAGCGTTGTAAACGGCCAAACATACGTGTTTGATAAACCGAACGAAGTTACCGGCTGGAAATGGTTTAGATTTGACTTTAACGGTGATGAAGGAACGCTTACATACGAAAACAAACGTGGCGAAAAACAAATTAAGTTCGGTCTTGGAAAGTTTGTTCAAGGCAAATTCCCTGAAACGCACTATTACGGCACAAAAAGGGACGTTCCGTCCAATCGTGAAATGGACTGCGAAGCCGTTGTCGAATGGGTTGAAGAAAAGAAAATTCTTTTCCGTGTTCACATTATAGACACCGTGTTTGGCAATGCTTGGGGTCAATTCTCCTTTAAGGGCGACGAAGTTACACTTATATTTAACAACAGAGCAGAATTCTTCCTAGAAGACTACGTTGGTTCTTCAAGCGGAAGAGTATCAAAATAGGAGGCAAAAATATGGGCAAAATTATTATCGGTGCAGATATCGTTTCAACCGCTGGTAACGAAAAAGAATTTATTGCTGGCGATGCTGAAAAGTTAGTTGGCAAAGAACTAAAAGAAATTTTAGATTCTGCTTCGTTCGTAATTGCAAACTTAGAAGTTCCACTTTGTAGAGAACAGCAACCGCTTGTTAAAAGTGGACCTTGTTTAATTGCAAATCCCGACACAATTAACGGCTATAAAGCATTAAACATCAAACTTTTGGCGCTTGCAAACAATCACACAATGGACCAAAGCGCGCAAGGTTTTATTTCCACTATGGAAGTACTTAAAAATGCAGGTATCGACACCGTTGGTGGCGGTATGAATCAAGAAGAAGCCGCAAAACCTTACATCTTTGAATTGGAAGGCAAAAAAATCGGTGTTTATGCGTGTGCAGAACACGAGTACGGCTGGGCGAGAGATTACGGTATGGGAGCAAATGGCTTTGACCCGCTAGATAGTCTTGACGAAATTGCAGACTTAAAGAGCAAGGTTGATTACTGCATCGTTTTATATCACGGCGGTAGAGAACATTATCGTTATCCAACCCCAAGGCTTAAAAAGGTTTGCCGTAAGATAATTGATAAGGGCGCAGATATCGTTTTGTGCCAACATACACACTGCGTTGGTGCGGGTGAAGAGTATAAGGGCGGAACAATCGTTTACGGCATGGGTAACTTCCTTTTCGACTACGTTCGTTGCGAATGGTGGGATAACAGCATTCTCGTTTCGGTTGACGTTTCAAACGGCTTTAAGGTTGAATATATTCCAATCGAACAAGTTGACCATAGTTTTATCAGGGTTTCTAAAGACCCAAGCATTTTGGAAGGATATTTTAGCCGTTCAGAACAAGTTAAAGATGATAAATTCTTGCAAGAAAGTTTCCACGAATATGCAATGTGGATGCAAAAGAATTACTATTACGGCAATGTCTTTAAGCACATAATGGTGCCGACGGCGGTTTCTGGACCTTGGAGAAAGGCGATTGAAAATTGTATCCGTTGCGAAGTGCATAGGGAAATGGTACTAGAAAGTTTAAGGGAAGAAACCCAAGAGCCAATGAAAATTCAATAGCAAAAGGGGGCAAACACCGTTCGCCCCCTTTATAATTTATATAAGCAATAAAGTGATTAAAAAAAACAATCTAAAGCACTATAAATTTAAAAAATTTGTTGAAATGTTTTGATATATATGATATAGTTCTTAGGTAAGTCAAAAATAGTACATTTAAAAGAAAAAGGAGTAAACATGAAACACTTTTCGACTAGAATTATTATTCTAGCGCTTTTCGTAACAATTTTATCAACCATATTTATAGGTTGCGGAAAAAAGGAAGAGCCTCCACACGTTTGCCAATTTAATTATGGTGAATGTGTATGCGGTAGAATAGATGAAGAATACTATTCGGCGGGTATGGAATTTTTGCTCGACCAAGAAAAGTTAGAATACACCGTTACAGGTTACGAGGGAACGGATATAAAGTTGATGATTCCCGCAACCTACCAAGGTCTTCCCGTTACCAAAATCGCCGATAGGGCTTTTTCGTATGATATGAGTTATGGCAAGGTGCATATTGGCAAAAACGTTCACACGATAGGGGAAAAGGCGTTTTACGGCGCACAAAGAATGGTGGAAATAACAATTCCCGAACAGGTTAAAAACATCGGCTTAAACGCTTTTAGCGAATGCACGAAGGTTAGCAATATATATTTTAATGCAATCGAGTGTAATAGCCCATATCAAGATAAAAGCTTTGTTTATGAACTTGACGGAATTTGGGACGGAGTAGGCTCGCAATCACTTTCTAAAGATTGTGTTTTGACCATTGGTAATAAAGTAAAAGTTATCCCAATGGGAATGTTCTATTCTCCAAGTGATGCAAAAAAATCTTTTATCAACGAAATTATTTTCGAGGATAATAGCCAGTGTGAAAGCATTGAATTCGTCGCATTTTTGAACCTGCGTAGGCTAGAGCGTATTGACTTTGGTGAAAATGCTTCACTTAAGTTTGTGGGTGAAACGGCGTTCGGCAATGCGTTTAAGATTGAAGAATATATTTTCCCCGATACTATTGAAACAGTGGAAAAATATGCGTTTGGCGGAAATAAAATTTTGACCAGAGTTTATCTTCCTGCGGGGGATTGGCAAGCAGTAAGAATTTATTATGGACAAGAAATTGATAGGTTTGACGTTACGCTAGGCACGCCTGAAGAAATTAAAGCGCTCATTAGCGAATACGGAAATTATAATTTTACAAGAGTTGGCTAAAATATAAGCCTTTTCCCGTTGGGAGAAGGCTTTTTTAATTTTAAAGGGCGAATTTTTCGCCCTTTTTGTCATATTTGGTCTTATAAAAATGTATATAATTTTGGGAGTGATATGAACCGACAAACTTAAACAAAAAGCAATATTTGTCGCTAAAATTTTCAAAGAGGGAGCGTTTATAATGGTTTTTGCAGTATTAAAAAAGAAAAAGTTTATAGTTTCATTAATCTTGATAATTGCAGTTGCCTGCTCGGTAATGTTTTTTGGCTTAAAAGGTGCGGTAAATACTTTTGGAAAGCAAAAGCGTGACCTTCCAATTTATAACGTTAAAACTGACGAAAAAAAGATTGCTATTTCCTTTGACTGCGCATGGGGAGTGGACTATACCGATAAGCTTTTATCCATTATGGAAAAAGAAGGGGTTAAATGCACCTTTTTTATGGTGGAATTTTGGACAAAAAAACACCCCGATTACGTAAAAAAGATTTTTGACGCGGGGCATGAGGTCGGCACGCATTCTGCCACGCACCCGTATATGAGCAAACTTAGTAAAGAGGCAATAGTTAAAGAACTTTCAAGTTCTAAAAAAGCAATAGAGGATATAACGGGGAAGGACGTCACGGTGTTTCGTGCACCATACGGAGACTACAATAACCTTTTAATTCAAACGGCAAAGGAACTGGGGTTATACACTATTCAGTGGGACGTAGACAGTTTGGACTGGAAAGATTTATCAGCCGAGCAAATATCTTCTAGGGTGCTAAAAAAGGCAAAAGGCGGGTCAATCGTGCTCTTTCACAATCAGGGCTTGCATACAGCCGAGGCACTTCCCGAAATAATAGGGAGGTTAAAGGCTCAAGGCTACACTTTCGTGCCTATAGGCGAACTTATTTACAAGGAAAACTATCAAGTAGATAGTAACGGAACGCAAATCAAAAACAGTTAGGAAACTCATTGGAGGAAATTTATATATGAACTATTTTACCGAAAAAAACAACAAGGTATTCATCAGCGGTGAAATCGTAAGTCAAGCCGAATTCTCACACGAGGTTTACGGCGAAGGTTTTTACGAAATGAACGTTTTGGTAAAAAGACTATCCGGTCAAGCCGACGTTTTGCCCATAACCGCGTCGGAGAGATTGATTGCCGATAAAGACCTAAAACTTGGGTCTACAATCAATGCGATAGGGCAGTTTAGAAGTTACAATAAACTTGTGGACGGAAAAAGTAAACTAATGCTGACAGTGTTCGTTAGGGAAATTTTGGAAGACGTGACGGCAAAAAACCCCAACAGCATAGTGCTTACGGGTTATATATGTAAACCGCCCATATATAGAACAACCCCTTTTAATAGGGAAATAGCCGACGTTTTAATTGCGGTAAACCGCTCTTATAATAAATCGGACTATATTCCGTGTATTGCGTGGGGGAGAAACGCAAGGTTTGCAAAAAATCTTGCCGTTGGCGAAAAGATTGCTATAAGCGGTAGAATACAGAGCAGAGAATATCAAAAAAAGATAACTGATGACGAGGTTAAAACACTTACGGCGTATGAGGTTTCAATAAGTAAACTTTGTGCATATGAGAATGCCGAAAACTTTGATGCCGATGAAGAGTTTATGCTTTTAGGGTACAACTTTGGTGAAGAAAAACAAGAAGGAGCATACAGTGAATAAAAAAGACCTCGCTTAAAAAAGCGAGGTCTTTTAGTTTTATCGATTAATTATTTTCCTTCTTTCTTAAAATAAAGTAAGTCGACGTTGCAAATACAGAAGCTGCAACCACAAGAATAAGAAGGGAATTTCTAATTGCGGTTTTGGGGTGGTTGGTAAATTTATCAGCATCGATATAACCCTCCACCGCACCGTTATCGGTGTCAACTATAACAAACGCAATTCCGTCCTTTTCCCAAATCACTTTCACTTGTTGGTCACCAGTTAACTCTAAAAGCGGGTTGGAAAGTTTTTGGTCTTGGTAAAGGGTGGTCTTCTTAACGGTTTTTATCGTATAGTCTTGATAAGCAAAATCTTTTGACAAAACCTCAACGGTAAAGGCGGTGGGAACGTATCCGCTATATTCCTTTCCGTCGATAGTAGCCGTTGCAAAATAGAATTCCTTGCCAAAAACGTTAAGCAATTTTTGCGGTTTAATCTCCGTGCCCTTTTCAAGTTTGATAACGCCTTGCTCGGTCAACGCATACTCGCTGTTCGGGGTAACGATAGGCATGAAATACATATTCACACCAACCGTAACGAATGCCTTTTCAGGCGCGTCTAAAAGTGAAACTTCCACTTGTTCGCAATCGTCTTTGTTAATTAAAACTATTTGGTCTTGGCCAGCAAGAGCGTATAGGGTGGTTTTTTTCAAGCCACTATCGATTTCAACTGGGCAAATAAGCAAGTATTGGTCGGGGGAGGAGAGGAGTTTATCAAAGGCAAACTTGCCCTCTTTTAGATTAACCTTATAAACACTCGCGTCAGCCTTTGGTTTAAATGCGGTTAAATTATTTAGGTTAGCACTGCTATCGGTGGTGATAAAATCGCTTGTAGGAACGGTTATCTCGTCAACACAAAGGTTGGGAAGGTCGGTGCTTGTAAAAAGTTTCTCTTGCCCCTCAATGAGCAAATAAACCTCTTTACTGATAAAATCTAAAGAAAACGAATTGATTTTACCGCTAACTACGCTTTGTGTGAAGTTAACTACGTTGTTATCTTGGTCGAATGCTTTAAGTCCTTGACTATCTAAAACAAAAAGCGTCCCCGCGAGGTCGGTTTGCATTTTTATAAGTCCGTTAACGCTAAGCGGGGTGGGGGTTACCGATTGATAATTGCCGTCCTCACCTTTTTGGTATTTTACGATTTGATTTTCTTTTGCAAGGTAGAAGCCACCAAACACGTCAACCTCTATAAAGGTGTAAAATCCCGCGTTTTCGTTTATGCTTATAATTTGAGTTGCCTTGCCGTCAATAGTTTGTTCGCTAAGCGCGTAAACTTTGGTGTAAAGCGCGTCGTTAATAAGGATATAGAACCAGCCGTTGCGGTAGGTTACGCGGTTTGCGTGGTAGTTCTCGGTCCCTAAATCTACTTCTATTAAACCTTCGGTTCCGTCTGCGTTTAGTAAAAGTACGCGTTGGGGAGAAGTTCTTGGTGTTTCAACCGCAATGAATTTATCTTTTCCAAGAGCAAAAAGGTTGGTGTCTTTATTAAGCACTTGGTCTTCACCAAAAAGGAAATTCACGTAATTTTCACGTGCGTATGCGTCCGCACTTGCAGTATTGATAATGGATAGCATATCGCCGTCTAATACCGCAACCTTGTCGCCAAGTTTTTGCACGTCACCGTTTAGCGAATCGTTTTGAATTCTGTTGTAAGCCGTCTTGCCCTTTGCGATTGCAAAGCCCGTGAACACAAGTTTGTTATCGGTAATCTTAAACTCTTGAATTGCGTTTAACGCACTGTCTGTTACTAAAAGTTTATCGCCTTTAAGCCAAAGGCTTACGGGAGAGAGAAGTTGACCTAGGTCATATCCTTCTTCCTTTTCGACGTCAAGTTTTGTGCTTTCGTTAGTTGCAAGGTCGAGTACGTTTATGGTTCTATCCGAAATATAGTATAAACTTGTGTCGGTTGCAATCATATGGTTGATTGAAGCGTCTTCTAAAAGTGTTACGGGGGTAGTGCCAAGGCTTTCAACGGGAAGTTTTATCAAATCGTCGTTTTTGTCTATAAAGAACATGTCGCCCATGCCGTTTAGCGCGATAGGGGTGTCTTGTGCGCCTCTATCGGTGTTGTTCATATTGGTTATCTGTCCGTTTTCAACTTCATAAACGTGAATATACGTGTTGTATGATAAAACCAAGTGCTCGCCGTCAAAGTCTAAACAAGTTCCGCTTACGCTGTTGCCGTTATGGGTAACTGCAACCTTATTTGCGGTAAGGTCGTTTAGGTCAATGGTGTAAAGCACTGCGCGGTCAAGCACCAAAAGGGTGTCCTCATCGAGCCTATGTACTTGCCTTAAGTCCTCAAACATAGGTTGACCTAAATTGTTTTGCTCAACAACTGTGTATTTGCCGTTATAGTAAACGATAAGTGTTTTATTGCTTTGTGCAATTGCAGTCACGTCCTCGTCGTGATAGGTAAAAATAGGCGAGGAGAGGTCAAATTGCTCAAGATTAGTCTTGGGTAGATTCAACTGAACGGAAAAGGTTTGTTGCTGGTCTGCCTTAGCGGTTTTTTGTACGCAAAAAATCCCGCACGTGCAAATGGTGACGAGCAAGCATAAAAGGGTTATTAAACAAATCTTAACTTTTTTATCAATATGTATATTCATACATATTATTCTATCACAACGCAGTAAATTTATCAAGGTATTACCATAAAAAATCTATACTCAATTTTTGCTGTTTTTTCTATAAGGAATTTTTGTCAAACTGAAAAATTCCTCGAAAAATTGCTCAATATGTCACACTTTGTCATATTCATAATTTATGATAAGAATAAAACACGAACAAATGTTCGTTTTTCGTGACATATAACATTGACTTTGGCAATTTGGCGGGGTTAAAATTTAAGGGCATCGATGACAAAAATAACTAACGGAGACAGTAAAAAATGAACGTATATTATGCAAAAACCGTGCTATACGCATACCCACTCGTAGAAAAAATTATGGAAGAACTTGACGAAATAGTGCTAAGAAAAGCGCTTTCATCTATAAACGATTGCTCACCCTGTTTAGAACAAGCCGAAAAAATTTTATCATTTACAGCACAAAAGGACACGCTAATAAAGCTAAAAATTGCGTGCGAGAACGTGGTTGAAAATTTTAATCAAAAGGATAAGGATTGCTTAGATTATAAGTATTTTAAGCAAAAACCTAAAGAGTATTATAAAGACTTTGACTATACGGGCAGAACCTATTTTAGACGGCAAACTTTGATTGCTAAAAGGTTTTCCCACCTTATCGAACAAGAAGGACTTGACGATAAGTGGTTTCAAGAAAAGTGCCTCACGATAAATTTTATCAAGCAATTGTATAAAAGAGTTTTATTGCACGAAAAGAGTATGGTTAAAAACTCTGTTAGCAAGAAAAAGGTGACTGGAAAGAGCAACGTGCAAGCGGTGGCTATAAAGAAGACGGCTTGATTATTCGTATTCGTTTTCGTCGTAATAACCTGTTGTCGTTGTAGGAACTTTTTTAAGCCTAAACAACATAAATAGCGCGATACCGCCCGCAAAAACAAAGCAACCTATGATTATCACTTTTAGTGAAAGTAATTTGTTCGAATTTTCACTCGGTTCTTTTAAGTTGGGTGCACTTTCAACGTTTTCTTTAGGAAGAAAGGTCTTCTTGTTGGGGTGGTCGGGTATAGTGAAGGGGTAGACGACGTCCTCTTTAACGTAGCCTAACTTTCCGTTGTAGCCGACGTAGAACAAAAGTCCATCTTCCGTATCAATGCTTCCGTAATATCTTAGCGTTCTTTCGGGGAATACGTATTGAATTGGTGATAAGGCTTGTGCGTCAAAATATAAAACGGCGGTAGTAGCGCAAGTTATGGTGACGTTTGGATAGGGGCTTGACACCTCTAAACTATCCTTAAAAAGCAATTCTTTTGGAACGTATCCGTCAATGGACGGAGCCGAGGGGGAGGGGCAACACTCTACGTGGTAAAACCCGTCCTTTTCCCCAAGAACTTTTACGTAATAGGTATAGGGCAGAAAAAAGAGCGGTTGCCCTTCAGTAGTGTCGCTATAAAAGGGCGTATCCTTAGTGATAACGCGCAAATATTCGGTTTGTTGGGCAAAAGCCTTGTTCACTGCCGAAACGGAAAATAAAAGGGAAGATAGGATAAGAAAAGCCGAAAGTAGCAGTGAAAGAATAGATTTTTTCTTCATAACTAAAACCTAAATTGATTTGGTAAAAAGATTATAATTGATAAAAGTTGTGCACAAACGGCAAATAACATCGTAAAAGAGAATATATTGTCATAACTTAAAAATCGGCGGTAAAAGTAAAGGAAATGATATCTTGTATGCGTTTTAGGTTGACATTTTTATATGATTATTATAAAATATTAATGTTTTAAAAGTATTACTAAGTGTTTAGGAGAAAGATATGAACGTATACGAGCTTATTTCATTTATAGCGTATTTTGTTCTGGTTCTCGCAGTCGGCGTTTACTTTTTCTTTAAGGGGAAAGGAAAGTCGGGCGAGAAAGAGTATTTTTTAGGCGACAGACAAATGAGTGGGTTAATCGCAGCATTCTCGGCTGGTGCATCAGATATGTCAGCGTGGGTGTTGATGGGACTTCCCGGTGCGATTTTCCTTTACGGACTAGGTCAAGTTTGGATTTCAGTTGGTCTTCTTATCGGTACCATTTGTGCATGGCTTTTCGTTGCACCCAAACTTCGCCGTTTTGCAATCAAGGCAAACGATTCTATCACTATACCGGAATTTTTGTCTAATAGGTTCAAGGCAAAAAGTCCCGTGCTTCGCATTTCTTGTGCGGTAATTTTCGTTATCGCATACTGCGTATATACCGCGTCAAGCTTGGCTGCTTGCGGGGATTTATTTAATATGGTTTTGGGCATCGATAAAGAACTTGCAATGATAATTGCGGCTGCAATCATTTGCGTATATACCTTGCTAGGCGGATTTAAGGCAGTTTGTTGGACCGACTTCTTCCAAGGTATGATAATGCTTGCTGCAATCATGCTTGTTCCTATCGTTGCTTTGTTTATGCTAAACGGTAGCGGTCCTCTCGGTGCGGTGGTTACACCTGATAACTACTACAACTTGCTTTCAAGCGGTAAATTCGATTGGCCCAGCATTGCAAACATAATAACCGGTCTCGGCTGGGGATTGGGGTATTTTGGTATGCCTCATATCCTTGTAAGATATATGTCTATTAAGTCGGAAAAGGAAATGAAAAAATCTCAAATCATCGGTATTGTTTGGATTGCAATTATTCTAGGTATGTCTACAATTGTGGGCTTGCTCGGTCATAGTTTCCTCGGCTCTTCACTTGCAAGTGAGGATAAAAACCTCGTATTCGTTAAAATGGTAAGAAGCATATTCGGTTATGGTGCGGTGGCACTTATCGGTGGCTTGTTGCTCTCTGCAATCGTTGCGGCGGCAATGAGCACTGCAGACTCTCAATTGCTCGCTTCTTCAAGCGCATTCTCTTCGGATATCTATAAAACTGCTATAAGAAAGAACGCGTCCGACAAAGAAATTCTTTGGGTAGGTAGAATAACCGTTGGTGCGATTGTTGTTATTGCACTATTGATTGCACTATTCGTAAGTTCGGATATAATGGGACTGGTTTCTGCCGCTTGGTCGATTTTCGGCGCTGCGTTTGGACCTGTAATCTTGCTTTCACTCTTCTGGAAGAGATTTAACTATAAGGGCGCAGTTGTATCTATAATCGTCGGCTTCGTGGTATCTGTTCTTTGGATGGTGCTCTTCAACTTCGAATATTATAACTTCACAAGTGTGATTTATAACACTGGTTTATACGAAATCGTTCCGGGCTTTGTACTAGGGCTTATCTCGGCAGTTGCTGTTTCGCTCTTTACAAAAGCGCCGTCAAAGGAAATACAAGACCTTTACGATTCGGTTAAAAAAGTACCTGACGAAGAACAAGCAAAAGCATAGTAAACAAGGGCAACTGATATTCTCGGTTGCCTTTTTTGTAGAATAGAAAGCGCACGGTTAAACAAAATATAATTATGCGCTATGAAAAAGTGTTCGTTCAAGTGACTGCAAAATTTTCAGTCGAGGGGGGAATGACCCCGCTTGAAATTTTGTGGCGTGACGGAAAAAGATATGTAATAGATAAAGTTAAATTTACCGACCGCGCCCCGTCAAAAGTGGGCGGAATGGTAACCAAAAGATATACCGTTTTAATCGGTGGGCAAGAGAGATATTTATATTTCGATAAATACACTGAACGTTGGTTTGTGGAGAAAAGGTATTTATGAGAACTATTTTGCATAGTGACCTTAATAATTTTTACGCGTCGGTCGAGGTTATGAAAAACCCCGACCTTGCCTCCGTTCCGCTCGTTGTCACCGGCAGTGTAGAAGATAGGCACGGCATAGTGCTTGCTAAAAACCAAATCGCAAAAAAACTCGGTGTAAAGACGGGCGAAGTTATATGGCAAGCCCGCAAAAAGTGTGGGGAGGAACTCGTTTGCGTTCTAGCCGACTTCCCCTCTTACTACAAGGTTTCTCGGGCGGTTAAAGAGATTTACGGGCGGTTTACCGACCACATCGAGCCGTTCGGCATAGACGAGTGCTGGTTAGACGTTACCGATAGCGTTAAAAATTTTGGTACGGGCGAAGAGATTGCCGAAAAGATAAGGACGGCGGTAAAGGAAGAACTTGGTGTTACGGTAAGCATTGGCGTAAGTTTTAACAAGGTCTTTGCAAAACTTGGTTCGGATATGAAAAAACCCGACGCAATAACTATAATCAATCAAGAAAACTTCAAAGATTTGGTGTGGAAATTACCGATTGAAGACCTTTTGTACGTCGGTAGGGCGACTAAAAATAAACTTAATAAAATTGGTGTGCACACTATAGGCGAGCTTGCTTGCACTGATAAAAGCGTTCTTAAAAGTTTGCTCGGTGTTTGGGGTAAAACCTTATACTGCTACGCAAACGGGCTTGACGATACACCGGTCGTATCTAAAAGAGAAGACGATAGCATTAAAAGTATAAGCAACAGTCTCACTTACTACAAAGATTTGACCGATTTTGAAGAGGTTAAAACACTTATAATGTTACTTGCAGAGTCGGTTGCCTCAAGGCTTAGGGAAAGTGGACTTGGAAAGGCTTGCACGGTAAAACTTACCGTCACGTCAAACCAACTTTTAACGGTGGGTAAGCAGTGCACTTTGCAAATACCGACGCATTCCTCGGTGGATATCGCAAAGAGTTGTTATAAGATGTTTGGTCAAATTTATAAGTGGGAATACCCCGTCCGTGCGGTTGGCGTGGGGGTAAGTTCGTTTACTTTAGGTGCTGAGCAGTTGTGCATTTGTGATGACAACAAAAAGGGACAAAAAGCGGATAAACTAGACGCCGTTGTGGACGGAATAAGAAAAAAATACGGTAACAATTCGGTGCAAAGGGCAACCGTACTTCAAGATAAGCGCCTTGCGGAACTGGACGTTGGCGGGCAAGAAATAAAGCCGTTCGATAGGGGCGGTGCTTAAATATTTATAGAAATTAACGCGTATACTAAGGTAGTATGCGCGTTGAAACTTATTTTAGGGAAAACAGTAAAAAGATTAAGGTTTTTTATAACGCAACAAAACTCGTGCTTGCCGTTATATTTTTGCTCTTTTTCGTGCTTTTTGGCATTAATTGGGCTCAAAAAAAGTTTTTCTACCCACTAGAGTATACTGAATACGTAAATGCTAGCGCGGAAAAATACGGTCTAGACCCAGCCGTTATATATGCCGTTATAAAGATAGAGAGCGGTTTTAAAAGGGACGTTGAAAGCAAAAAGGGTGCAAAGGGGCTTATGCAAATAACCGACGGCACGGCGGAGTATATAGCAAAACTTTTGGGAGTAAAAGAGTATAATTTATTGGACGAAAAAACCAATATAGAATTCGGCAGTTTTTATTTAAGGTATCTATTAAATAAGTTTACCGCCCTTGAAACAGCAATCGTCGCCTACAATGCGGGCGAAGGGGTGGTTTCATATTGGCTTTCGCAAAAGCAGTATAGCGACGACCAAATAACCCTAAAAGCAATCCCTTATAAAGAAACGAGAGATTATATAAAAAAATTTAACAAATCTTTTGCAAAATATCACAAATTATATGGAAATATTCTTGACAAACCCAAAAATTTTGAGTAATATATAAAGGCTGACGTGTGAGGGTGGCGGAATTGGCAGACGCGTACGTTTGAGGGGCGTATGGTTATCCGTGTGGGTTCAAGTCCCATCCTTCACACCAAAAATGCGATATATTGTGCTAATTAAGGCTGAAAAGGTACAATATATCGCTCTTTTTTTACCTTTTTTCTACTTTTAAAACAAAAAATGGGAAGTAAATTGGGAAGTTGAGCGCTATAAATCACTAGTCGAAACGTAGTTTTTTCGCTTGGTCCTTTTGAAATTCCATCGAAAAATGCGTGTAAGTGTTCGCCGTTAAGTTTTTCCCCGGCGCGTGCCCCATCCATACGTTGACGAGCTCGTTTTCGATTCCGCACTCTCTCGCGCACGTTGAAAACGTGTGCCTTAGGTCCTTGGCGCTGTTGCCCTTCCAAAAATCACCAAAACGGTCGGAAAATGCGGAAGGTCGAATGCGCCACGTCTCGCTCGATTCGATTTTGTCTTTTAGGCTGTAAAGTTGGGGAAAAATAGGCAACGTTCTAAATAAGTTCGCAGGGTTTACTTTTTGCGATTGCTTTAATTTTGCATTCCGGATAGAGAACGTTCCCTCGGACCAATTAAACGTTAACGTTTCAAGTTCGGCGCCACGACACCCGGAATAAAGAGCAATTAAACAAGCGAGCCCGAATGCGTTCGGCTCGTTTTCCATTTGCTGGATAAAACGTGCGCGTTCTTCTTTGTTAAGGGCTTTGCCCGGTGTTCGAACGTGCTTTTGAACAATAACGCCGTCCATAGGGTTGGAAGGGCAGAGGCGGTTTGCCACCGCATACTTAAAAACGCCGTTCAATATTACTTTTGCATTTTCGCACGTTCTTCCGCTTTTAATGAAAAGTTCATTAAAAAATGGTTGTAGGTCCATTGGTAAGATAGTTTTTACTAAACGACTACCAAAGGCGGGCTCGATATGGTTTTTGTAAACGCTCATGTAAACGCGGTGGTTTACCGCGGACGAGTGCGCTTTTTTGTTCTCAAGCCAACAACGTGCAACAAAGTCCACCGTTTTTAATTCGCTAATAGTCCGCACTCCACGTGCGCTTTCGCCTTGCTCTTTCAAAATTTTGTTCAGTTCACGTATAAAATCATATGCCTTTTTCTTTGCAACAACGAATTTTTTTGACGTGAACGTTTCATTGTAACCGTTGCGACGGTATCTAAATTGGTGTAGACCGTCGGCAGTTTTTCGATACTTTAAATCTCTTAAATATGGCAATTCTTTTAACTCCTTCGCAGTCCACCATTCACGATTTTGAACTATATTAAATTGTAAATCTACGCTAGCGCTTTCTTCGGAAGGCGCTTTTTTGTTTTCTACCAATCGGAATTGCTGGCGGAACTCTTCCGCATGCAAAATCTTTTCGGAATTATTAATTGTCGCTTGCGCGCAATAAACTAGAATTTTTTCCGCGATAGACTGAAAAAAAGAAAGGTCCTTGTCGTTCATTTGTTGCCTCTTGTGTTTTTCTTTTAATTCTAACGCGAAAAATTAAAAAAATCTTAATAGCAGTTTTAAGAAAGAAGGTCCGTATCGAACCTTCTTTCTTACTAAATAATTACTTTATTTTTGCTATCTCTTGCTTGGTTATAGAAAGACTGCGCCGTCGTCATCAGCGCCAAACGTTCAGCCTTGCCGATTCCACGGTAGCAAAGAACAAGCTTCTTTTCTTCCTCGCTTAAATCTTCCCCGGGAGCAACGTTCCCTAGTTCGTCCGTATTCCCTATAAGGTAGTCGACGGTAACATTAAAAATTCGCGCAAGTTTTACAAGTGTTTCTATATTTGGTTGAGCGCGCTTGTGCTCCCAAGCATAAATCAAATTTTTTGAAAAGTTCAACCGTGTTGCTATTTCGGGAGCAGTCAAGCCACTTTCCGCCCTTAATTCAGAAAACCTATCGTAAAAATCCATACTAAAAACTCCTTTTTTCTTCTATAATACAAAAATTTTACACAAAATAGTTGACAGCACAAAAACATTGTGCTATATTTTTTAAAAAAGTACAAGATTTTTACACCAAAAATAATTTAGTGTAAAAAATTTGTCAAAAAAGGAAGGTGTAAAAATGGAAAGAAAAATTAAAGTAGTTTATTTAGACGTGCGGAACGGCAAGGAGCCGGTCGCAATGGAAATTGAAGACAAGCTCGATTCGTTCTATGACTTGATTGGTTGTTCGGCAATCGATATTGTTCATAGACCTATAGGCGGAAAAGACTTTAAAGTTATCGTGGATGACATGGGCTTGCTAAAACCAAACGTAATAATTTCCGCAACCAGCAAACGCAACTTTGTCGAGCTTGTCGGTAATTTAATTATCGCTGGACTAGAAACTCTAGATGGAGAGTTAACGTCGTTAAGCGATGAAGACGTTAAAAAGATAATCAATCAATGCTTTATAGGTCGTTCAATGCAAAGACCGTTTGGCTATCACTTGTTAAGGTTAGACAACGGGAGGGCTTAAAATGGTTCTCTTAAAGTGGTTGGTGATTGGTGCCGTTCTCGGCATAGTGGTTTTATATGGAACCGTACTTTGTACCCTCATGGTGCAAACACGGTGCGGTAAAAGACAAAAAACAAAAAAGAAAGAAGGTGTTAAAAATGAAGAAGAAAGAAACTATTAGCGCAAAAATGCGCTTAGCATTAGATACTATCGGTTATGGTGATGACGTTAGGTTTGTAAATTGCTTTGAGGCGCAAGTCTATGGCGAAAGAACGTTCAAAGTCATGTCAGAGGCGCCAATAATAAGCAAGACAAAATATGGAACGTCTATCTTGGTTAGATTGCAACACTTAGGGTTGTTCCCGATAGAAAAATTAAAGCTTGTTCAATCTAACGTGTTTACAAACGACGAAAAAGCAAAAAAGGGCTTGCATTGTTGCATTGATTCAAACTGCCCAGAATGTGAGTACGCAAAATATGGTCCTTTATGCATTCCGGAACTTCACAAAGACTTGCAAGCATATGCAAAAAGGATAGAGAGTTACCGTGCGGTTAAGGAAGGGGGCAAAAAATGATAGAGGCATTAAAGAACGTTGCGCTTATTTTTTTAATCGCGGTTGCGGTATGGTTCATAATCGATACGCATTTAAGAATTAAAGCGATAAAAGATTATTTTATTGAGAAATCGGAATTGGAGGGAAGGGAAGATGGACCAAAACGTGGTGACGACGGAAAAGACAATATGGGCGCTTGATTTTGAGACAAGCGGAAGAAAAATTCACTTAGAATTTCCGACAATGGAAGGAATGCTTAAAAAAAACACGGAATTAAGGCGCGAAAACATAGCACCTAAGAAAACAAAAAAGGTCGTTGAGGTTACCCAAAAAACGACAAATTACAATATCTGATATTACCGGGTTGAGAGTGCCCGTTAATATACACCTTCAATTTAAGGGACGAGTTTTTCGAAAATTTTTTCTCGTCCCGGACGTGAGCTTTACGAAAGGCGTGCATGCAAGGTCGGGTCTTGCGAAGCTCTAAAAACAATAGGAGGCAAGGTCAAATGAAAGGTTGGGTTAAAAAACTAATTTTGATTGTCGGCGCGGTTGCTTCATTGATTATCATTGGAACGTCCGTTTCTGGTTGGCTTGGCGGAAAAGACAACACCAAGATTGAGAACACCGACAACGAAACCAACACCGAAGTGTCTGTCGTTTCTGACATGGAGGTTTAAGCACGTGGTGGGCTTTTTTACAATAGCCCTACGACTCGTCCGTCTAGCGTGGAATCTATTAAAGAACGTTTTTTCGTTGGTTCTGCGCTTGGACAACGGGTTGCTATCTCAATTTTTGGGCTTAGGACTAATTTGGTTAATTTTACCGCGTCTCGCGGTCGTTATAGAAAAAATGCTAATTGCTGGGCGCTGGCTTTTGCATAAATTCGAATGAGGTCAATATGACAAAGAAACTAAAACACAATTTAATAGTGGGTTTTTTCATTCTTTTTCTTCTTTTAGGCGTAGTGTTAGCGGGGGTTATTGTCCCCCGCAATACTGCGAAGGCTGACGAAGTGGAAATGGAAGCGGGAAACGAGAAAATATCAAACGGTGCTTTTCACTTTGACGATGGCGCCGGAATTGTTCTCATTGACGTTGACGAAAACAACAATTGCACGTTCGAGAGGCTGGCATACAAGCTTTATTTGGACGATTTGAAACATGCCAATATTTTAGATTACATGGAAGATAATTACTATGTGGACCGAAAAGGCTTTCACTCGGCGGGAAGCGTTTATATGTACAGTTTCATCCTCAACCGTATGAGCGACGACGGAAAAACGTCTACCGCTCTGAAGGAATATATGATTGCTTACGACTATGTTGGACTTTCGGACTTTAGGGTTGTCTTGAGAGAGTGGCATGCTACAAAGGACCTTGTTCCGTCTCCTACTGATTTAGATGTAGCATTCGGCTTTAACTACTTGCTAGAAACCGATTTGACGGCAAACGAAACAGGCTTAAATGCTGGACCGCAACGTTTGAGAGAATATTTTCAAAACAACGGCTACAAAGTAATTAAAAACCCGGTTTGCTACAAAACAACGTCAATTAAAGGTGTTCCTTACGCAAACGACGGCTTGTGGGGTAGCATATGGGTGAAAACAGATAGCCCCTATAGCAAATATAATCTAACGTTCACCGCACGTTACAACACTATGCAAAGTGTTAATTGGTTAAATGTTCCGCAATATGGCGAGGAGTATTTGGGCGAAATTCAAAGTGATACGCGTTCAATTGCCATGATATTGAACGACTACGAACAAAACCAAGGCGGGATAGACAAGGTGCTTATCGAAGACTGCGGACTTTGGGAGGAAGAAATTCAAAAGGCATACGATATCATTGGTAGCGCCAAAGAACTTGTAAAGGTTCAATATCTTGTCCCGATTGAAGGCACCCCGTTTGCAACTACAAAAACCGAAAACGTAATGGTTTCAATGCTCTATGACACCGTTAAAGTTGACGACGTTTGCTCGTCGTTAGGGATAGACACGTTAAATTGTTTTGATAGTGCTTGTCTATCGTTCGAAAAGGACGCAGTAACCGAAACGTATAGGGCGGTGTACTTAAAAAACACGTTACTTAGAGCCATCAACGCAAACGGGCAATCGCACGACGTGTTTTTAGATATCAACTTATCAATGAGCGACTTCTATAGTCAATATATCGATAGGGAGTTAATCACGACCGATGCTTACGAATTCATTCTTAATTGTCTAATAGTAGACTATCCCGTTCTACAAAAATATGGACCGGACGATATCTACGGGCTTTTCGGGTTCGTCGCACTACCGGACGACAAGTCATTAGACAAATTCATGATAGAATCGTTTAACGTTCCCAAAACTAAGGTCGGTATAATTGAGTCATATTCTTTCACCGGCGAAGTTAACAAGGAGCAGTACGAACAACTGCTTGACGATTACAAGTACAGCAATATTCAAAAGTTGTGGAACATGGCTGGGTTAAACTTTACCATTAACGACACGGAAGAAGCAGAGTTTTTCTTCTTCTATAGTATTCCCGGAACGAGGCACGCAGTGATTGGTGCGGGTGGACAAGACGACATAGACGACGGGTCGTTCACTCAGATGGCGCCCGAGTTCGGCATGGGAGCATTCAAAGAGTGGTTCAACAACTGGACAAGCAAAATATCGAACAAGAACAATGAGCGAAGTTTTGCGGAAAAACTCGGAATAATTTTAATAATCGCTGTAGTTATCTATTTGATATACTTAATATTTTTCAAAAAAGGCAAAAGACGGAGGTAAAACATGCAAAACGCAAAAAAGAGAAATTCAATTTTAACATTTTTAGTAGGACTTTTAATGTCCGTTCTAGCATTCGTGGGTATATCGCTTTCACCAAAAACAGCGTTTGCCGACACTAACTTTGACGGAAGCGAACTTTCAGGAGACAAGGTTCAAGTCGGTGACTCGCTTGTCGGTAAGACTATTAAATTAAAGGCTTCTTCGAGTGGGGACGGTGATAAGGTAACCATAAAAACGCAAAACTACGCGTTCGAATTTGCGGATATAGACCCGATAAATTTTTACGTAAACGGCGAACTAACAACCATATTTATTGAACCAAACTTTACCACGGAATACACCGAAGATAATGTGCAAATACAATATTATACTTTTGAGGCAAAAAAGGTTGGACAAACCGAACTCATCCCAGAAATAACGAACAACGCAGACTTAACAAACGAAACGGTGACCGAAATTATAGGTGACGACGTTTACTACGTGGAAACAGACGATAGTACAACTACCGACCCGGAAGACCCCGGCACAACTCCGGAAGACCCCGAAACACCGGGCGACGTAGACCCGGAAGAACCCAGTGACGACGTTCCGTTGTTGCCGGATAATTCAGACACAAACAAGTGGGGCGAGTTTACCGATGGTGTTGCTGGTTGGTTTAGCGAAAACACGGGTTTGAAAATAACGGGTTCTTTTGTTTCAATTGCGCTTGTCGGTTTGGTTTTAGCATTCATTTTCAAGAAAAAATAATTAAATGAAAAAAAGAAAAAAATTAAAAACACTTTCCAAGCCGTCCGTTTTTAGGCGTGTTTGGAAAGTTTGGCTATATAACATTTTTTGGTCGGTTTTGTTTTTCGGCTGGTTTTTAAGCTGTTACACAATCGACGACGTCGCATGGCATTTAGACCAATTGACAATGAACATTTTCACCGGCTTTACGCTAGACCTCGTCTTGTGCTGTACGTCGTTTTGGTTCTTCTTTAGGCAAATATTCAAGGACCTTAATTTGATTAAATTCACGTACCTTATGACAAAGCACGACAAAGAAATTTTAACGTACGGCAACAAGGTCGTTTTCGAAGGTCCGGAGGGGCTAGGCAAGACGTTAAATACGGCAAACACTGCGCTTTTTTTAGCGGTAGAAAAGGACCGTGAAATGCGCTTGAGGTATTATCTAGATTATCCATTTAGGAATGGTTTGGGTAATAATAAAGACTTTAAGGTGCTAGAAGATAGTTTCAACTATTACGAAGAAAACGCGGTGTTTAACGAGGAAAAACAAGCTAATATACCGCACTTAATGGCAAACTTTAAGATTGAGTACCAAGGTCGGCGCAGTTATCCATTTGACTTAAAAATATTGGACCAAGAAGTAAGACCACCGGAGGGGCTTTCCGTTGCTTTAACTGAAGTAGGAAACGTTCTTCCAAACTCTGAGTCTAGAATTTCCAAAAAAGACACCTCGGACTTTAAGGCAAAAGTAAAACAAGAGACGTTGTCTCTAACACGTCAATGGTTTTTAATGAACATAATCGCTGATGAACAACGCACCGGGGAAATCTTTTTAGGTTTTCGTTCGGTAGTTTCTAATAATTACCGCTTAATAGAGCGAAAAAACATACTAGAACCGCATTTCTTAATTAAGGTCAAGAATATGGTCGGGAATATAGTTTTATGGCGTAAAAAGAAAAACAAGCGGTTTAGGACTAAAATTTTTAATTTCTTAACTGATTTGATACTAGATATAGGGTTTTATAGGTTCGTTTACGAAAGTAAAGACGCACAAACTAGTTCGTTGAAAGAAGAGAATCTAACATTCATAATTAGTAAAGATTTGCCGTTCAAATTTGATACACGCGGAGAGAGAGAAAAATATAGTTTATATGAGAAGAAAGTCTCATAGTTAAACCTTTTACTTTTTGTTACTTTTTCTTTTTCTAATTCTATTATTTTTATTTTTGTTTTTTTTGACTTGTTCAAAAAAACAAAACAAACCGAGAATAGAAAAAGAAAAAGTACAAAAGAAAGACTAACTAGGCGCTATTCTCCATACCTAAACTAAATTTTTTGAAGCGAAGCGGAAGAAAATTTTTTCATTCTCACGTGCGCGGGGGCGCGGACGATGGGGAGGGGGTGACGATGACGTGACGATAAAAAACTATTCGATATTCGAAGACAAGCACGTGCGCAAGACGTTCCCGCTCTTCTGCCATTTGGTGGAAACGGTGGACGAGCATAATCGATTGATTATCCGGCGCGAGGCGGTGGCGCGCAAGTTCCACGTAACGTCGCGGACGATTTCCAATTGGATACACGTTCTAGCGCGGAACGACGTGCTTAAATTTAAGTACTCTGGCACAGCGCGTTTAAATCCCGATATTTACTATTCCGGGGGAAACGTAACAAAAGCAAAAGAAGATTACGCCTCATTCCGAGGCGATATATAAAGGAAGGTGTAAAAAATGAACTTAAAAAAGAATTTAACAAAGACGGCGCAGTTCCGCCGACTAAAAGAAAATAACCGCGCGACGTTGACGATACACAAATCATGGTGTTCGCGCTTCGATTTGAGCGCCAACGAGCTTTTGATATTTGAAGAGATACACTTTGCCACGCACCGACTCGAAAAAAAAGCTTACACGGGCTCAAGGACCGGGCTAGGCATGTTAATTAATGCAACGTTACCGACGGTAGATAGGGCGCTTTTGAGGTTGGAAGAGAAGGGCTTTATCCGTAAAGAATTTAGGAAAGAAGAAACGGTAAAAGGTGCTATGCACAAGGTGGTGCAGTACATATCAATGCTTCCAGCGGATTTATCGTTTATAGACCCGCAAATAGAAAAAACGTTAGAAACAAATATGGCAAGACGGGAGGCAATGCTTACAGTATTTAACAAAAAAACATCGAAATAGAACAATTTTTTTTAATAACAAAGGGTAGACTGTCGAAGTCTACCCTTTTTACGTATAAAGAAACGTTATACTATATAGTATAAAGAAACTTTACACTACGGGGTGTGTAAAGAAACGTTATACTACTAAAATGGCAAAAACGATAAAGAAACTTTACACCCCCCACTTTTTGGTGCTGTTAGGGTGTAAAGAAATTTTATAGGTTAGTAGTATAAAGAAACTTTATAGGGGTGGGGGGTATAAAGAAACGTTACACTACTAAAATCGCGAGGGTGTAAAGAAACTTTATATATAATAGTGTAAAGAATTTTTACACTCTATATAAAAAAACTTTATACACTTATAGTATAAAGAAAATTTACACGAGGTTTATTTTAAAGATTTTAAAAAAAAGGACGCGCGCGTGTGCGCGCGTGAAAGCGGAATTAAAAATAGAAATCAATTTGGGAAGTGAAATCAAAATCGTCAATGGTAGACTGCTGTTTTTTAGGTTAAATTTTTTATTCTTTTGGTTCAAGTCCCATCCTTCACACCAAACAAGACACTCGACCTTTTGGTCGAGTGTTTTTGTTTATACATAAGATGGGACTTTCGCCTGTGCGACCTTCCCCGATAAACAGTCCACTGGACTGTTTACCCTTCGGGAAATTTGCAATGCAAATTTTCTCCTCATTCAAGTCCCATCCGTTCAATCAAAAAAAGCACTTGTTGTTTTGCAAGTGCTTTTTTTAATTTGCTGTTCTATTGAGGCTGAATAACCTTGAATATCTTGCTTATATCTTTACTTGGGGAGTGTAAAAACTTGTTTTTATAACAAGTTGAAAAGTATTTAACGTCGTTAAAGCCACATTCGTATGCAACGCATTCTACGGTATAGTATCCACTTTTTAATAATTTTTGTGCTTTTGATAGCCTAAGTTCATTTAGTTTCTTGCAAGGTGAAACGTTAAAAAGTTTATTAAAGATTTTTCTGTAATATACTTCACTTACCCCGGCAATTTTGGCTAGTTTTGATACAGTCAATTCTGCTGATGAAAAATTTTTGTATAAATAATCAATAGAGTCTTCAAAATTTTTGTTTACGCTTGAATTTGCTGATGAAGAGCGTTTGTTTTGGATTTGTATTTGCTCTAAAATTTCGTAAAAAAGAGAGTAAACTTTTTGTTTATAGCCAATTCCCTTGGTAGAGTATACGTGCGCAATTTTTTCAAATAGTGAAATAAAAATATCAGGGGAAGAAGGCGAAAAGGTTTCAATTTTAGAGTAGATAGTATCGGTATCGAAATGAATAACGACAATCTTTTCGTTCGTTTTAGAATTTATCGTGTAGTCGTAATTTTTAGGAACGAATATGATTTGATTTTTATTTACCGAATAAGTTTTGTCGTCGTGTGTAAAATCCGCTTGACCCTCTAAACGAAACGATATTGCGTGAAAGGGGCGCGGATAAGCGTATTTATATTGTTTATCCCAAGAAAGAGAGTGAACGGATAAAATTTTTAATCCAAAATCTAAATCGTTTAACATACTAATATTGTATAACAATTAAAACTCCAATGTCAATCAAATAGCAAATTTTGTTTCGAAATTTAAACCTTTTGTATCGAATAGTGTGTTGTGAATGATATTTAATTTTGTTATAATAAAACAAAAAACAATAGAGGTGGATTATGGCAATTAAACACACGGCTGTAAGTTACTACGGATTTAATTACGTAGAGCATGCGGAAAAAGATTTTATTGAGATGAAAGAACACGGTTGCGATACCGTTATTCTTGCAATAACTGAGTTCGATATGGACTTTTGGTTTCCCAACATCAACAATATCGTAAAGACAGCGCATAAAGTTGGACTTCGTTGTATAGCGGATACTTGGGGTATCGGTAAATATTTTGGAGGTGAACAAGTTTCGCTTTTCTTGCAAAACAACGTTCATCACCGTCAAGTGTCGGCGTATACTGGAGAAGTTTTAAACGCAGCGTGCTTCAACACAAACTCGTTTAGAGATTATTTTACCAATATTTGCTTAAAGCTCGCACGTGAAACGGAAGTTGATGGTTTCTTCTGGGACGAACCACATTACGCATACCCGAAGGCTTATGCATCTATCACGGGTGGAGCAGGTGATGACTGGGCTTGTAGATGTCCCGAATGTATGAAGAAGTTTGAGGATTATTACGGTTACGAAATGCCCAAGTTTATGAACGATGACGTTAAGCAGTTTAGATGGAGAGAGGCTCTTAAAACTCTTGCGGACTGCTCTAAGGCACTAAAAGAATACAATCCTAAACTAGAAATTACTTGTTGTGTGCACGCGACTAAGAACACCTATTACGTTACAGAACTTCGTGGTTACGATAACTGGGAAATGGTTGCGGCGTGCCCGTACTTCGACGTTTTCTCTACAACTATTATAAACTGGACTTTACCAGAGAGTTTCTTTAAGGAAATCACCGAAAGAACGGTTAAAATTGCAAAAAAATACGGTAAGCAATCGGAAAGATGGTTGATGGGCTACAATGCTCAACCCGAGGACTTTAATCAAATTGATAAAGTTGTAGATATGTACGAGAGTATGGGTGTTGACCGTCTTGCTACATGGACTTACCGTGGTGGACTTGGAACGGTTGTTGCTGCACCAGACCCCATTAAACTTTGGGATAGAATAGGTGAAAACTACAAGAGAGTTTTGAAACAAGATAAGTAGGGTTTTACAAAACAGAATAGGGAAATTAAATTATCACTGTTGGGATTTGACCTATAAAAATCCCGAAATTTATCAATGTTTGCTTGGGGAATGAAATTATGAGTGAGTATTTGCATAAAATTATTGCTTGTTTAGAGCGAATAGAAAGCGAAGAGAGTGAACGGTTAGACGCCGTTTCTCGACTCGTCGCTGACACGATAAAGTCTGACGGCTTGATTTTCACCTTTGGTTGTGGGCATTCGCATTTGCCTGGGCTTGATGCGTTTTACCGCGCAGGTGGGCTTGCGAATGTGTCGCCTATTCTTGATACCGACCTTATGCTACATAATGGTGCGGCTAAATCTAGTCGTATGGAGAAGATGTCGGGCATCGCTCCAGAAGTATTTAGAAGATATACGCCATGTGAAAAGGATATGATATTTATTTTTTCTGCATCTGGCAAAAACCAAGTTCCCGTGGAGATGGGGGACGAGGCGAGAAAAGCTGGTGTTAAGAGTGTAGGCATATCTTCATTTAATTATAACGAAAAAGGTGGAAGACTTCACGAGCACGTTGATATTGCTATCGATTGTAAAGTTCCTTACGGCGATGCTTGTATGGACGTTGGGGATATCAAAATGGGTGGACTTTCTACATATACCGCTTGTTTTATATTAAATTCTTGCTTGATTAACGGGGCGCGCCTTGCGCTCAGTGAAGGATATAATCCCCCCGTTTATCTAAGTGGAAACGTAGAGGGTGGTAGAGAGCACAACGTAGTTTTAGAAAATGCCTTTATGGGTAGAGTAAAACATTTATGATAAAGATTGCAGTTATAGGTATTGCGGGCGAATCGGTTTTTTTATCCCTAGACGAGTTTAATAAGACTGGGGAGACGGGCGTTGCAAGAACATTTCACGCTGAACTTGGCGGAAAAGGTTTTAATCAAGCGGTGGCTATTGCAAGGCAAGGCGTAAGCGTGGCTTTTTTAGGTGCGTCACATTTTAGCGACGTCGATAGGTTTTCGAAAATCGCTAAAGATATGGGGATAGTGCCCTACTTTGTTGGAAAAAGTGTGCGCAGTCCTTATGCCGTTATTGCTACGGACAAAAATGGTGATAACAAGGTAATGGTTTATCGCGGTGCAGAGTTGGATAGCGTTGATGTTGACCTTTTTTCTAATGAGATTAAAACTGCCGATTTATTGCTTATAAATAACGAAGTTCCCTTTGCCGTAAACGAGCGCGCAGTGGAAATTGCAAAGGAAAAAGGGGTGAAAGTTATCTTAAACCCCGCGCCTTATAAGCAAAATAAAAAAGAGTTTTTAGACAAAATTGATATCTTTACGCCAAACGAATACGAAAAAAAGGGGTTAGATGATTACAAAAACGTAATCGAAACCCAAGGGGATAAGGGCGTGTTTATAAGAGAACTAAACATAAATATTCCAGCAGTAAAGACGGAAAAGGTTGTTGACACTACGGGTGCCGGCGATACTTTTAACGGAGTTTTAGCGGTTGGACTTGCAGAGGGAGAAGATATAAAATCGGCTTGCGAAAAAGCAAATATTGCCGCTGCAATAAAAGTAACAAGAAAGTATATTTTGGATAGTATTCCAACAAGAAATGAAATAGAGGAATACAAGGAGAAATAAAAATGGATTTAACTTATTTTAACAAGATTGTTCAAAATCTTCAAGAAGTAAATGAAAAACAAGCGGAAAACATCAAAAAAGCCGCAAAGTTAATGGCGGACGCGATTGAGCAAGATAAACTCATAAACGTTTATGGTGGCGGTGGACACACTACCCTTTGTATGGGCGAAATGTTCTTTAGAGCGGGCGGACTTGCAAACATCAATCCTATTGCCGAAAACGGACTTACCGTGTTTAACCAAGCACTTAAATATCTTGAACTTGAAAGAACTGTTAATTATGGTGCTGCTATTATGAAGTACTATAAACTTCAAAAGGACGACCTACTTATTGTTTTCCACAATATAGGAATAAACCCTGCTACCATTGATGCGGTTATGGAGGCTAAAAAGGCTGGCGCAAAAATCATTGCGATATCCTCTTCTTACTGGCAAAACGATATGCCTAAGGAACACTTTATTCGTCACCCAAATAAAACCAACCTCTTTGAATATGCTGACGTTTGTATAGACGACTATAACCCCGTTGGCGATGCGGTAGTAGAGATTGAAGGCTTTGATACACCTATCGCACCTATATCAAATATTGTTGACTTCTATATTGCACATATGCTTGAAATTGAGTGTGTAAAAGAGTGTCAGCGCCGTGGAATAAAAGCACCTTGTTGGTCAAGCGCTAACACCCCAGGTGGAGACGAAAAGAATGCAGCATATTTAGCTAAATACAGCCCTAGAATAAAGATGTTATAAGGAGAAAACAAAATGCAAAAAGGTTTGGATTTTTTGTTAAGTAAATATTCGGTAGAAGATAAAGCAAGTTTTTCGATAGACGGGAAAACCGTTAATATCGCGGATAAAACTTATCCCGTTCTTCCTTATGAGAGTGAGAGAAGATTTATTGAAATGCGCAATCTTGTTTTGAACGGTAGGCTGGGAAATATGTGTACTTATAGAATTGGACACACGTTTAAAAAAGGTAGCGATATATTTGAAATGTTGAAAAGAGAGATAGGTATTTTGGAATTTACCATAAACTCTATCGTAAAGGAAATCTTTGCAATTGCTAGCGGTAACGCTATGAACTGTATAGTGGAAACGGAAAACGGTTGCGTTTGCACTATTGAACTCGGCGCAACCTTAGAAAACGGTCAAAAAGACGTGGATAAGCACGAAATTATTACCGATAACGGCGTCGCTTGCGACAGAGTGGTAGATACTCAAAACCCTCAAGAGTCGATTTACGTTTATGGTAAGAAAGAGTTAACGTTTACCGATACTGATGCAGAACTTTACGGTTATTCTGAAATGGAAATTAACACTATAAGAAATGCTTTTGCTATTGCAAAGAGCAAGGATTTGAGAAAGGCAAACGTAGAAAAAGCAGCGCATATAGAAAAGGTAGTGACGGCGGCAAAAGTTTCGCTTGAAACATTAGAAAACGTTAAGGTGGAGGGCTAAGAAATGAAAAGACTTAAAATTGCTATGATGAGCATGACTCACGGTCATACTAGAAAATATTACGACGTATTAAAGAATAACCCCAAACTCGATTGGATTGCCGTTTCTACCGCTAATGAAGAGGTGAAGAAGGTGTTTTTAAATGCCGTTCAAGGCATTCCTTGTTACGACTCTGATGAAGCGATGCTAGATGCGCACCCCGAAATCGAAGCGGTAGTTCTTGCTAGTGAAAATAGTGAACATCTTCGCCAAGTTAGACTTTGTGCAGAGAGAAAAATCAACGTTCTTTCTATGAAAGTTCCCACTTTCGATATGGAAGAATATGCAGAGATGGAAAGACTTATTAAAGAGAGCGGTATTACCTTCCAAATAGAACTTGAACTTCATTATAATCCGGTAGTTATGCGCACTAAGGAGTTGGTTAAAAATAAAGTTTTGGGCGAAATAGATGCTTTTAATGCTACTAATATCACACTATCTCCCGTATGGGCGTTCCCATGGCAAGGTGTTCCCGAAAAAAGCTATGGAAAAAGAGTGCCTATAAAAGAAGGGCATGAAAAATTCCGTGGTGGTGCGCTCTGTGACCACCCGCACATTTTCGACCTTATAAGAGAGGTTACGGGAAGTGAATTTGACGTAATTTTCGCAAAGGTTGCACCCAATATGCGCCACGAAATTGAGGAAGAAGATATGCTTGCAGTAGTTGGTAGAATGAAAAACGGCGTTATCTTCTCGCTTGACCCCAGTTGGTCTAGGGCGGAAAATAAATTAAAAGTACCTGGTCCGGGTTGGGAAGTTTTTCCTAAACGAATGGAAGTAAATCTAGTTATTCACGGCAAAGACGGCAGTATGTTCACCGATTGCTTTGGTCCTAACACCTACCATAATGGCGAAGTCAAAAATCAATACGTAGTTCAATACACTTATTTTGACGAATGGGTTGGCTTAATTGACGAATTTGTTGAAAATATTGACAAAAAACGTATGCCAAAGATTAATATTGGTTGGCATAAGAACACGATTAAGGCAATGAACGCTGTTTACGAAAGTATTTCAACGGGCAAGGCTGTTAAACTTTAAGGAGATAAAAATGTTAATTAATCCAAAGCGCGAAAAAAAACTTGGTGACAACTATATCTTTGGTGCAAAAACCGAATGTCAAGCAAACGAACTTTTATGTAAACCTATTTTTAAGGAGTTTTGGCATGGATTTTGCGCTAATTCTGGCGATATAGAATTTTCTAGCACAAAAGATTTAGTTTTTAAGGTGGGTAACGTTAAAGCGTTGCCTATATCGCAAAACGGATTTGTGCTTGAAGTAACTAAAGAGGGAATATCGCTCACTGCAAGCGATGACAAAAACCTTATTTATGGATTTTTCGCTTTGTTAGAAAGAATACGCCCGATATGCACTAAAAAAGGTGAAGAACGTTTTTCGATAGAGTGTTGCAACGTTTGTGACTATGGTAAAATAAAGGTTAGGATGTTGCACCTTTGCGTGTTCCCAGAAACGCCGTTGAATTTTTTAAAAAAGATATTGAGGACGGCGGCATTTTTAAGATATACTCACGTCATAATAGAGTTTTGGGGGACGCTTGAGTTTGATTGCTTAAAAGAACTTTCTTGGAAAGAAGCATTTACAAAAGAACAAGTAAAACCAATATTAAACGAGGCGAAAGAATTAGGGCTAGAACTTGTGCCTATGTTTAACCATTGGGGACATGCAGCGGGCTCTAGCATAAGTCTCGGCAAGCACGTAGTTTTAGACCAAAACCTAAGTTTAGCACCCTTGTTTAGTCATTCTGGTTGGGAATGGAATATTGCTAATCCCGAAGTTGTTAAACTGCAAGATGAAATACGGAGTGAACTTATTGACTTGTTTGGTGATGGCGAATATTTCCATATTGGTTGCGACGAAGCTTTCTCAGCAAAGACAAAAGAGGACTTTATAGCAGTTGTAGAGTATATAAACAGTGTTGTAGAAAAACTTGAAAAACAGGGCAAAAAAGCAATTATGTGGGGGGATATGCTTTTACATAAGGAGGTGCTTGACCAAAATGTCGGCAACAATTATTATCTTTTCAGCCCGTCGAAAGAAATACAAGAAATTTTTATAAACAAATTAACGCGTTCAGTTATTATTGCCGATTGGCAGTATAACGCAGTTAATTATCCGCTAGAAACGTCGGTATACTTTAAGGAAAACGGATTTGAGGTGCTTGCTTGCCCTTGGGATAGAAGTGACGAAAATATAAAAATTATTTCTGAAACCGTTAAAAATAACGACCTTTTAGGTGTTATACATACCACTTGGAATACTTTAGAATCGCAAAACGGCGCAAGAAGAATGGCTAGTGCCGCTGCTGCTTATTGGCAAGAGGATTCAGAGGTTATTTCGTTGGAGTGGGCAAGGGTAGAACTTTCAGCCGTTATTAGAAAAATAGATTTCCCGAATGGAGATTATATAAATAGCGGTTGGAAAAGAAAATTCTTTTAATAAAAATTCTTAAACAAAAAAGCACTTGGCAAAAGCCAAGTGCTTTTTTAATTTTTATTATACTCTTCAATAAAGGTTGCAAAGCCTTTTTTTCCACTAGCGGTTATTTTTCCGTTTTCAATCTTATAATCAACGCCGTCGCTTTCAAAGAGTGTAACCTTTCCTTTTACGTCAAAGGTCAAGGTGTTTTCCTCAAAGAAGTCAAAATAGATATACTTTTTACCTTCAAAGTATACGCTATATACCGAAGAACGATTTGCGGGCTTAAAGTATTTTCTATAAGCAACGCCCCTAAACGAATCGATGTGGTTGCCAGAAGCAAAGAAGGGGTAAGCCTTTCTAGTTTTATAAATAAGTGCAATTTCGTCGACAAAATCTTTTCTCTTTTCGGGATGTCCGTCGTAAACGGGGAGGTAGCCACAAGTAAATGCCAATTCATCCTTACCGTCGCCGTTACGGAAATAATCGATAATTCTATCAAAGGGGTTATCGGGATATTTTCTATACTCTCTTCCCGGCATAACGTGGTTGGGATATGCACCACTGCGTAAGGGGTAGGGGGTAGAGAAGTCAAAAGTGCCCTCAGGCGTTGTTATGGGCTTTAACTTGGATAAAAACCTATATACACCACCACCAAAAAGGTTGCCTCTTTCTTGATACATAACTCCTAGAACGAAGTTGATATAAACGTCCATAATCTTATTTACTGTAAAGTCTACAATAATAGTTGAATCGGGCTGGATAATAAATTTTTGGTCGAGTGTAATCATTGTTTCGCCAAAGTCACCGACGAATGGTTGGTGTTTATAACCACCTTCTGGACGTTCTGCCGTGATAGCGGGGGCAACGGTAGCAGGGTTTTTGATGTCGTATGCTTCCCAAATCTCCGCGTAGTCGCATTCCATTTCGTTAAGAACGGTTTTAGCAACCCCGTCCTTATAACCTACAACCTTTCTAGTGCGATGCTTGATTGCGCTATAGAGGTAACTTCTCGGCGTTTGTGTTTGCGGGATAATATCGCCCTTATCTTCGCCGTTTGATAAGAAGGTGAGTTTGCCAACGATTTCAAGTTTGAATTGATATTTGGTAACACTTTCACCAATGTTTTCGGAGATTAGCTTTAGATAATCACCGTTTATTACTTCAACAATGGTAAATTTTGTTCCCTCTTCATCAACGTAAACCGCACCAAAATCCGCTAAAGTTTTGTTGTGGTCTGGAGCACAAATGGTAACGCAAGAGGGTTGACCATGTCCACCGCCGATAAACGCATCGTTAACCTGCATTGGTGGTGCTTCGTCGCTAGCCGCGTTCAAAAAGAAGTCTGGCGACCAAATATCATCGTTGTCCTTTTTTATAAGTTGCGAATAGGAAAAGTCAACTTGTCCGTTCCTAAACATAGGCGCACCAATCATATTGGTAAACCTATAAAGCATATCGTATTCTTTGTTATAATCAGTTCTAAAAAACGCCCATTCTCTACAAAGTGTAACTTTCATAATAAACTCCTAAAATTATTCCTCAATAAATACTGCAAAACCTTTGTCACCACTTACGGTAATCAAGCCGTCTTCAATTTTATAATCAAGTCCAAAGTTTTCGTGTAGCGATACTTTTCCGCTAGTTTTAAATGTTAAAGTATTGTTTTCGAAAATATCAAAATAGATATAATTTTTGCCCGCGTATTCTATCGAATAAACGGAAGAGCGTTGTTCGGTGTCAAAGAACTTCTTAAAGCAAACGCCGTGCGCTTTATCTACGTGGTTACCAGATAAGAAGAATGGGTATGCCTTTCTCGATTTATAAATTAAAATTTGTCCGTCAACTATGTCTTTTCTAATAGAGGGGTGGCCGTCGTAAACGGGAAGATATCCGCAAGTAAAACCGAGCCTATCTTTTCCGTCTTCGTCGCGGAAATAGTCTATAATTCTATCGAAAGGATTATCGGGGTATTCTCTATGCTCTCTAGTGGGGGTTACGCCACTGGGATAAGCCTTTCCACGCAAGGGGTAAGGGGTAGAGAAGTCGAAAGTGCCTTCCGCTGTCGTTATGGGTTTTAATTTTCTCAAAACCCTATGAATTCCACCGCCGTAAACGTCCTTTTTCTCTTGATACATAACACCCATATAACTATTGAGGAATATGTCCATTTTCTTTTCAATTGTAAAATCTACTAAAATAGTTCCGTCGGGGTTAATGTGGAAAACGTGGTCAAGTAAAAGCATAGGCTCGCCAAAATCGGAAAGTCTCGGCTCGTGTTTGTAACCACCCGCTGGTCGCTCTGCAGTAAGGGCGGGGGCAACTGTTGCGGGGTTAATTATATAGTATGCTTCCTCAATTTCCGCATAATCGCATTCCATTGAGGTAATAATTATCTTTCTTTGACCGTCTTTATAGCAAACGAGTTGTCTTTTGATGTGACGGAGGGCATTTGAAAGGTAGTCGTTTTTGTGTTGTTCAACAATCTTGATGTCGCCCTTGTCTTCACCGTCCGACAAAAACTTAAGGTCGCCAACGATTTCCATTTTAAATTTATATTTGGTTACGCTCTCGCCGATATTTTCGGATACTAGCATAACGTAGTCGTCGTTGTGAATTCTAACTATAGTAAACTTAGTGCCCTCGTCATCGGTATAAACTGCGCCGAGGTCGGCAAGGGTTTTATTGTGGTTTGGAGAGTATACGGAAATACAGCAAGGCTGACCGTGACCGCCACCGATAAACGCGCCGTTAATTACGCAAGGCGGTGCTTCGTCGGTAGAAGTGGAAAGAACGATAGGTGCATTCCAAGAATCGCGGTTTTCCTTTTCAATGAGTTTAGAGTTCAAAAAATCGATTTGCCCGTTTCTAGACATGGGCGCACCAATCATGTTTGCAAATTGGTGAACGATATCGTATTTTTCGTTAAAATTTGCTCTAAACATAGTCCATTCGCTGATAATTGAAGCAATCATAGTTAACTCCTTAAAATCCTGTCAAATAAGTTTGACCTTTTTCAAGTAATTATATCACACATTTTCAGTGTTTGCAATACAAAATCGCTAATTTATATGTTATGATTTATTGACTTTTAGTAATGAAAAATTGATAAAATAAAAATTATAAAAAATGGTGTTTTAGTCTAGACAATTACAAAATAAAATGGTATACTAGATTATAGCGAAACTTTAGGGGTATAAATATGATTGATAAGCACATAGAAAAAAGTTTTAATAGGCTTTGCGAGGCTGAATATAAGGCGGATTTTGTTTTTAGACCTGCAAGTTATTCTTGGCAAGGCGACTGGGAAGGTAGGGCAATTTTGGCGTACTGCAATCTTTACGAAATAACAGGCAAAAAGCCTACCGATTTTGATAAGGTTATGGAACTTCTTCCCGAAAAAATGAATGAAGAAGGTTTTATTGGCCCCGTGTTTAATGAAGAAGAGGTTGATGAGCAACAAATTGCAGGGCATAGCTGGGTTCTTTGCGGTTTGGTGGAATATTACAAATTGTTTAAAGACGAAAAGGTTTTGCAAATGGCAAAAACACTTTTCTACAATATGTATATGAGGGTTTTGCCACACATTAAAGATTATCCGCTCGATAGAGAGCAAATTAATGAAGGCGGTGTTTCAGGAAGCCTTACGGGTAAGGTTATTAACGGCTGGAAACTCTCGTCCGACGTTGGTTGTGCTTTCCATAATATCGACGGCGTTGCACGTTATTATGCACTTACCAAAGACGAAAATGCAAAACTTTATTTAGATACGGCAATCGCAAAATTCTTTGAGTTTGATAGAAGAAAGGCACGTGCACAAACACACACCACAATGACTGGCGCAAGGGGTATGTATATCCTTTATACAGCCACGGGCGACAAGAAGTATCTCGATATGGCGATTGAAGTGTTTAATCTCTATAGAGATTACGGAATGACCTTGACGTATGAAAACCTCAACTGGTTCGAGCGTCCTGATACGTGGACGGAGCCTTGTGCGGTAGTAGATAGTTTTATTCTTGCACTTAACCTTTATGAAGCAACGGGGGATAAGCAATATTTGACCTATCTTAGAAGGGTATGGTTTAACGGACTTTCCTTCTGTCATAGGGTTAACGGCGGTGCTGGTCCCAACAGTATCGTTCTAAAAGACCAACCTTACCTATGGATAAATAGATACGAGGCACAGTTCTGTTGCACAATGCGTTATTGCGAACTTTTATTATACGTTGATAAAAACCGCGATTTGCTTGTTCGTGACGACCAAAAAGATGCCGTTATTGACGAGTTTAAAAGAAAGTTCAAGGGCGACCTTATGTACGTTTTGGACGAAGAAAAGGGCGAAGAAATTGCGATTTACGACCTTGCTTTCCCCGAAAATAACGACAAAAAATACAAAGTTTTATTTGACTAGTAAATTTAAGAAGCAGAGAAGATTTTTCTCTGCTTTTTCTATATAATTGTGGAAAAATTACAGCAATAAAAATTGACTTTAACCTTTAATAAGGTTATAATAAAACATAACGTCAAATTGTTTGTGAACAATTTTACAAAAAGGTGGGGTATGAAAGAGATTATTTTAACGGCAACGGGCGATTCGTTATTTACTGCAAACGTTCCAAACGCGTATTTTGAGGGCTTATTTTTGCCAATACAAGAATTTTTGTCCGATGCGGACGTTAAAATGACCAACTTAGAGACCAACGTTGGTGAGTTTGGTGATTTTCCAAACGCATATAGCGGTGGAACGTGGCTAAATTGCACGCCCGAAGACTTTGACGACTTGACAAAGTTCGGCTTCAATTATTATAGCACGGCAAATAATCACTCAATGGACTATTCTTACCACGGCTTGCTATCCACCATTGAAAATCTTGATAAAAGAAATCTCGCTCACTCTGGTACGGGCAAAAGTTTAAGTGAGGCAAGTGCCCCCGCAATTTTAAGTGTGAACGGACAAAAGCTGGCGATTATTTCAGTTGACACAAGCCATAAAGAGCCGTCTAAAGCAGGGGAGCAAACAAACACTATGAAAGCCCGCCCCGGCGTCAACTACGTCGACTTTACAAGTTACTACCCGATTACGAGAGAGCAACTTGAGTGCTTAAAAGAAATAGCAAAGACGAGTAACGTAAACGCGTACGAGCAAATTATGGTAGACTCTGGGTTTAGTTTGTCAGCACCTGACGGCATTTATAAATTCGGCAACACCTTCTTTTGCTATGATAACAGCAAAAAGAAGACCGAATGTAATAAAAAAGACTTAAACCGCTTAGTTGAGCAAATAAAGAGGGCAAAAGAACAAAATGATTACGTTATTTTGGCTGTTCATTGCCACGAAATAGGCGCGACTAAACACGAACAAGTGCCCGATTATTTTGTTGAACTTGCCCACGCATCAATCGACGCGGGGTGCTCGGCAATCATTGGTAACGGCACACACCAACTCCGCCCGCTTGAAATTTATAACGGTTGTCCTATCTTTTATTCGCTAGGCGACTTTATCTATCAAGGAATGCGTGTAAAATACTTGCCCGCCGACTTTATGAAAAAATATGGCGTAGATATAAACGCAACGGCATACGAAGGGCTTATGGCAAGGTCGAAAAACAACACTATCGGCTTGCAGACTGAAAAGTGCAATTTCTTGACAGTGCTTCCCAAAATGAAATTTAAGGACGGAAAACTTTGCTCACTTGAAATGTTACCTATAAATGCGGGCTTTAAGGCTGAAGGGGAGTTTGATGGGCTTCCTTACGCAGTTAAAGGTGACGAGGCAAAAGAGATTTTCGATATTTTAGATAAACTTAGCCGTCCTTACGGCACAAAACTTAAACTTGTGGACGATAAAATCGTTTTAGAGGGATAAAAATGAAAGAACTTCTTAAAATTGTTGACGAATATAGCGACTTAATTTTGAGTGCGGAAAAATACTTGTGGAAAAACCCCGAATCGGGATATAAAGAGTTCAAAACAAGTAAGTATATGGCAGAGGAAATGCAAAAACTTGGGTATGAACTAGATTTTCCCAAAGATATAACTGGTTTTTGCGCTATTGCAGATACGGGAAGGGTTGGTCCTACCGTGTTGGTTTTAGCAGAACTAGATTCGCTTATAAACGACAAACACCCCGACTGCGATAAGGAGACCAAGTGTGTTCACAACTGCGGGCATCACGTTCAATGTGCGGCTATGCTCGGTTTGGCGGCAGTGCTTAAAAGAAAAGAAGTTTTAGATAGACTTTGCGGGAAAATTAAATTGTTGGTTGTCCCTGCGGAAGAGGGGATTGAAGTTGAATATAGAAAAGAACTTATCGAGAATGGAATAATAGAATTTACTTCTGGTAAGCCAGAGTTTATTAAGCGCGGTTATCTTAAGGACGTGGACGTTGCGTTTATGTTGCACGTTATGATGACTAGCGACGAGAAAAAATTTAAGCTTAGTAGCGGGCATAACGGCGTGGTTAGAAAGAGCACTAAGATTATGGGCAAGGCGGCACACGCAGGTGCAAATCCGCACGACGGGATAAACGCACTAAACGTTGCAAATTTAACCTTACTTGCGATAAACTCACTTCGCGAAACGTTTAGGGAAAAAGATTACGTGAGGGTTCATTCTATAATAACAAAAGGCGGAAGTGCGGTAAACGCAGTGCCCGATGAAGTTACTATCGAAAGTTACGTAAGGGCGGCAAACCCCAGTGCGTTAAAAGAAGTTAATAAAAAGGTTAACCAAACCATCTCGGCTTGTGCGGCAGCGTTTGGTGCTAACGTGGAAATAACCGACCTAGCGGGCTCTGAAGCACTTATTCCCGACCAAAATCTTACCGACTTAGCCGAAGAGTTGTTGATAGAATTCGTTGGAAAAGACGAATATCAGCGCACTTACGATTGGGTTGCGTCTTCAACCGATATGGGTGACGTATCCACTTTAGTTCCAAGTTTGCACGCATACGTCGGTGGAACTAAAGGCTCGGCACACGGGGTAGACTTTTTGGTCACCGACCCATATCTAGCATGTGTAGAAGGGGCAAAGTTCGAAGTTGGGCTTATTATCAAACTGCTAGAAAACGACGGCGAAAAAGCCAAGCAAATAATTGCTAATTTTAAGCCTTCTTTTAACACAATCCAAGAATATTTAGAGCATAAACGTTCGTTCAATATAAAAAAACAAACGGTAAAATACAACAAAGACGGTACTATAACCCTCGATTTATAGGGTGAAGGAGAAAAATGCAGTTACAAGATAGTGGTGTAAAGACCAACGTGTACGACAGCGAACTAGTTAAGAAGAAGTATAGATACGGCAACTTTTTGATTTTTGCCTGCTTCTTTTTATACTCATCAATGATGGCGGCAAAGGGCGTTTTCGGTGCGGAAATTTCTGAGATAATAGACGTGCTAAAAACCTCTGAAACGAAGGCTAGTATGGCAAATACCTACTACTTTTTTACGTACGGTATTATGCAAGTGCTGTTGTCGATATTAATGGGCAAACTAAACATCAAATGGTATTTGCTTATAACCCTTCCCATAGCGGCTATTTTTTCAGGACTTATGGGCGTCGCTACAAAAATCGAACACATGTGGCTGTTCTTTGGGATAGAGGGTATATTCCACGCGGGTATTTGGGGCGGAATAATTTACATACTTACCAAATACGTTCCCAAAAAATTGATGAGCAAGGGTAATAGGCTTATAAATATGGGGTATGCAGCAGGTACGGTCGTGGCATACACCTTGTCTGCCGTTTGCGTAACCGTTGGACTTTGGAGACTGCCTTTCTTTATTTTGGCGGGCTTAGCCATAGCCGCATTGATTATTTTTGCTATCGCAATGACTAAATCTATGAGGCTTCTTCACGTTCCCGAAATGGATTTTGAAGAGGAAAAGAAGTTTAACGAAGAACACGAACCTCAAAACGTAAAACATCACCACCACCATTTCCACTGGTTCCACCACAAGAAAAAGAACCCCGTCGATTACGAGCCGTTATTAAGGCTTAATACCAAAGCCAAAAAGTTTTGGTTTTATGCTATCGATATGGTAATGGCATTCTTGCTTACCGCACCGTACTATGCGGTAATGAACTGGCTTACTAGGGCACTGGTGGTCGTTCACGGGCTTAGTCAAGACCTAGCAATATACGTAACCATTATTGCACCTATCGTAACTGTTATTGGACCTATGCTTACAATATCTGCGTGCGATAAACAAAGGAACTTTATTAAAGCCGCGCTAATCTATGCGCTTATGCTCATTCCTATTGCAGTTGCACTAGTGTTCTTGTATCACACGCACTGGATAGTGTTGTTATTGCTTTCTGCTGCGTTCGTGTGCATTGCAAACGGCGTAAAGCAAGTGGTATTAAGTATTGTTGCTATTAAACTTAGAACCGAAGTTAACGCGGGCAGTTTAAGTACTATATCAAACGCGATAGCGTCGCTTGCAGCGGGGGTAATACCCACCTTTGTAGGCTCGATAATAAGACCCAACCCCGACCTAGAAGTGTATAACTGGACGGGTGGATATATAACCGCACTTATCATAACTACTGTTGCGGTTTTGGGTATACTTGCAATATACTTATTCTTAAAACTTGCAAACAAAAGACGTTTGGTTAGAATTGCTAATAAAATAGCCGTAACGGAAGGGGAGAAAAATGTCTAAAAATTTACTTGGTGTAGACTTTGGTACAACCGCCTTAAAGGCATGTTTATTCGACGAACAAGGCAACTGCCTTGCTGAGGAGAGTGCGCAATATAAACTTATAACCGAGGGTGAGTTTATAGAGTTTAGTGCGGACGAATTTTTCCGTGTGTTTACTGAAACGGTGGGTAAAATTACCGACAAGTTTAAGGTCGACGCAATGGCAATCGACACCCAAGGCGAAACGCTTATCGTTTTAGATAAGTGTGGAAAACCTTTGATGAACGCTATTATTTGGCTAGATAATAGGGCGGAAAAGGAAGCCGAGGACATGCAAAAAACCTTCGGTATTAAAAAGATATACGAACTTACTGGTCAAGCCGAAATCCCCGCAGGGTATCCCGCGCCAAAGATTAAGTGGCTAAAAAATAACCGCCCCGAAATATTTGAAAGGGCGGATAAGTTCTTGCTTTTAGAAGATTATATTATATATCGTTTAACGGGCAAGTTCGAAGCGTCGCGTTCACTTTATTCTTCCTCACTTTTAATGGATATAAAGACGGGCGAATATATCCCCGAAATTTTAGATTATCTTGAAATAACAAAAGACCAACTTCCCACCCTTAACGAAAGCGGTGTTGTGGTTGGCGAATATAATGGAATAAAGGTGGTAACCAGCGCACTCGACCAAATTGCAGGTATCACTGGTGCTGGTGTAGTAGAAGAAGGGGTAATGAGCGAAACAACGGGCACCGCCCTTGCAGTTTGCGCTTTGACCAATAAAATTCCCGAATACTACGAGGGCTTAAAAGTGTCGCCCTATTACGTAAAAAAAGGCACATATTGTCTTTTGATGTGGGCGCCGACCGCTGGTGCAATGCTAGAATGGTTTAAGCGCGGTTTTTGTGAAGGGCTTGACTATGGCAAACTAAACGAGATTGCAGAGTGCGTTCCCGCGGGCTCTGAAGGTCTTGTTGCACTTCCGCACCTTTGCGGAACGGTTATGCCCGAAAATAACCCCAATGCAAAAGGCGTGTTCTTCGGTATGGAAATGAAACACACTCGCGGTCACTTCGTTAGGGCGATTATGGAATCGGTTGCCTATATGATTAAAGAATACGTCGACTTTATGAACGTTCCCGTCGAAGAAATTCGTTCTATGGGTGGCGGTGCAAAAAGTAAACTTTGGTGCAATATCAAAAGTAGCGTGCTAGATAAAAGGGTGGTAACCTTAAAGCAAAACGAAACGGCGTGCCTCGGCAGTGCAATGTTTGCGGGCGTTGGTATAGGTGTTTTCGATAGCGTAAAATCGGCAAGCGAAAAGATAGTTAGCATCGATAAAACGTACAAAGCGGACGGCGGTGAATATAATAAAATTTACTGCGAATACAAGCAAACCGAAAAGAAAATTATGCAAATTTTTTAACTAAAAAAAGGTTCTTCTATTAGTAGGCTATAAAAAAGACTAACGAATTTTCGTTAGTCTTTTTTGTGTTTTCATTACTTTTTTATAAATTCAACAATGTTTTTCTTTTTGTCTAATGGTAATGATTCAATTAATGATTTTAATTGGTTATCAACGTCATAGTCTACAATATTGGAACTAAAAAACCTTTCGATAGGGAACTCGCAAATCTCTAAAATTTGCAATAATTTTTCAACGGTTAAAACAATTCGTCCGCTTTCTAATTGTGCAACGTATTGTGGACTCATACCCATTCTTAAACTAACTTCCCTTGCGGATAAGTTTGCTTTATTCCTTACATAACCTATTCTTGATAAAATTTCTTTTATTTCCATAAAAACTCCCCGAATAGCCTTGATACAATAATTATAAATTAGGTTTTGAATCAAGTAGAAAAGGCACGCACATAAATTTTTCTCAAAATATCGATTTTGAATACTCTAAAACATAAATATATGCTATAATTGTTGTTGATAGTATTCAAAATGAATACTTAGGGGGGATTTTTATTATGGAAACACATAAAACTTGTTCCTTTATAGGACACAGGGAGATTGAAAATGGTGAAGAAATCAAAAGTCAGTTAAAATCTTTACTCATCAAACTTATTAATAATAATGGGGTCAAATTTTTTTTGTTTGGGAGTAGGAGTGATTTTAATTCTCTTTGTCACTTGGTTGTTACCGAACTAAAAGAAAGGTATCCACATATACAAAGACGAGCATATACTTGCCGAAGTGAAAGTTGTATACTAGAAAAAGATAGAGCATATTGGAAAAAAGTATATTCGCAGTTAGTAAAACATCAAGAAACGTTGCTTTGTTTTGAACAAGAAGTTGAGCATAAAACCAAATGGACATCTGGAAAAGCGCAATACGTCGAACGTAATCAAGCAATGATTGACGATAGTGATTTTTGTATATTTTATTACAATAAAAATTACAATACTCCGACAAAAACCAACAGTGGCACGAAAATTGCTTATGAATATGCATTAAAAAAGAATAAAAAAATAATTAATTTATTTGAATAAAATTTTTTATAAAAAAAGGACAGCGAGTCATTCGCTATCCTTTCACTTATAATTTTGAGGAAATTGTTGTTTTATAAATTTCTATATTCACGTGGGCTTACACCCGTGTGCTTTTTAAAAAATCTAGTGAAGTAGTGTATGCTTTCAAAATTAAGTTCTTCGGCAATCTCCGTAAATGTTTTATCGGTAGATTTTATCTTGCGTTTTGCCGATTCTAACTTTTTGTCTGCAACGTATTCGGTAATGGTTTTTCCCGTGCTCATCTTAAACTCTTTACATAGGGTAGAGCGGTTAGTCTTAAAGATAAAAGCAAGCTCGTCAATAGTGATTTTTTCCTTGTAGTTAACGTCTATATAATTTATAATTTCACTTACCGATAACTTGCTAGAAAAACTTTGCTCTTCCGCCTCTTTTTCTCCGCTAAAATTCCTCAAAAGTCCCACCAAAAAATACTCTAAAAGATTTTTAAGCAGTTGCTCGGCACCGAACGGCTGATTTTTCTTTTTTTTCATATCATAAACGGGCACGTCGTAGGGGGGAGCAAAGACGTTTCGCCCTTCTTTTACTATTTCCGCAAGTTTTTTAACGTCAGCGTCGCTAAGGCGAATAGGGGAAGAAGAAAACTTGTCTATATCCCCGCTATCAAGGTCAAAACCAATGATAATAACGGTGGGCATAACACTTCCAACGCAAGCGAGTGCATGGTACTCGTTGGCTCTATGAATAATCACTTCGTCTTTACACAAAAGCCCCGTGTAATCTTCGCTTTCAACCATAAGTTTTCCGCCCGCAACAAAAAGTAGTTCGTAAAAGGGGTGCTTGTCGTTTTCGGTAGAATAATTCTCGGGGAATTCAAAAAAGTGGACGTTTGCAACGCCTTTAACCGATATTTCTTTGTTCAATGTTTTAAGAATAAATTTCATAGTCAAATTATAACACGGCACAGTTTAATTGTCAATAAATAAATTTACGATTGTGCAAAAAACATTGACGATTTTACAAAGACAAAATATATCTAATAGATATATAATAAGAAAAAAACTCAAAAAAGGAGAAAATGAATATGCAAAGAATTTGTATCCCTGATTACGAATATCAGGAAAGAATCGCAAAAGCAGCTAAACTCGTTGCTGCAAAAGGTCTTGACGCAATGCTCGTTGTTTCAACTGAAAGCGACTATGCAAACGCAAGATACTTCTCTGGCTTCTGGCCGTTGTTCGAAAGAGCAGGTGTTCTTATCAGTGCAACCGGTAAAGCAGCACTCTTGGTTGGTCCCGAATCAGCAATTTTCGCAAAAGACTTCGGTAAGATTGACAAAGTTATGGTATTGAAGGAATTTAGAGAATCTGCTGACCCTGCATATCCCGAACTCGTTCCCGATACTTTTGCCGATGCATTTAAATACGTTGGCGTTACCGGTGAAAACATTAAAATCGGTCTTGGTAGCTACGTAGAATGCACCCTTCCCATTATGGAAGGCTTAAAAGAAACTTTCCCCAAAGCAGAAATTTCTATTTGCAGTGACATCATGGTTGCTCTCCGTTCAATTAAATCAGAAAACGAACTTGCTTGTATTAGAGAAGGTTTTAGAATCGTTGAACTTGCAACCGACGAAGTTGTTAAGGCATTAAAACCCGGTGTAACCGAACTTCAAATGGTTGGTGTTGCACAAAGAGTTATTTATGAAAACGGCGCAGAATACGAAGGTCTTCCCATGTACGTATTTAGCGAATCTTCAACCCGTCACGCAATCAGCCGTTCAACCTATAAGGTAATCGGCAAAAACGATATCGTTCAATTGAACCTCTCAGCAAAAATCGACGGTTATTCACCCGCAATCGGTCTTCCCGTATTTATGGGCAAAGCTGAAGGCGAAAAGAAAGAACTCGTTGAATTCTGCTTGAAGATGCACAACTGGACAACCGAAAACCTCAAAGCAGGTATTAAGGCTGACATCGTTCCCAAGAAGTTCCTTCAAATGTTCAAAGACGCTGGTTACGAAAAGAACTACGTTTACGGACCTTGCCACGGTACTGGTATGATTGAAGTTGAAGCACCTTGGATGGAAACCTCTTCAGAATACATGCTCCAAAAGAACATGACCTTCCAAGTAGACACCTTCATTTCAGGTTCAACCTTTGGTTGCCGTTGGGAAAAGGGTATTGCTATTAAAGAAAACGGCGTAGAATCTTACACCGATTATCTCGAAAAACACGGCCTTATCGAACTCGGCTTCTAATTTTGGAGGATAAAGGTTATGGTAGTAGGAAAGAAATATTGGATTATTCCCGACTGCGAACTTCCCCCCGAAGGCGAAGGCGTATTGAAAGGACACGAAAGTGTTGTTATCGTTAACGATTCTGATAAAGAAGCAGTTATCGACGTTAAGATTTTTTACGTTGACGCCGCTCCTTTAGTTGGTAAAATCGTTTGGAAAGTTCCCGCACAAACCGTTAAATGCTTCCGTATGAATAATATCGAGCATATGTGTGGTGTGGAAATTCCTTTGGAAACTCAATATGCTATGAAGCTTTCAAGCTCTCAAAAAATCGTAGTACAATATGGTAGACTTGACAACCGTCAAACCAACCTTGCATACTACACCACAATGGCATTCTAATTTTAAGTCTTTTCCGCAAAAAAAGGTTGATGCCCGAAATGTGAAACACTTCGCAATTTCTTCGTTACCCCCTAGGCAAGATGTATACTCTTGCCGTCGGGCGCAACAAAAATCTTGCTCGCGTTTGACAATTCGTGCTGGAATCAACCCTTTTTGCTACAAAGCCTTTAGGCAAAGTGTTGCGGAAAAAAATACTGTGTATTGCATCGCGTTTTATGCGGTTACATAGTTTTCAAGTATGCTCCCTTATAAGAACGCGCGCCCTACTTGTATTTTCCTCGTCAATTCGTGCGGGGCACAAATCAATTATCTTTCGCTTCAAAGCCTCTAGGAATAGGGCTAATTAGGATGTCATAAAACTATTAAAGAGATAAAAAACGACTGCAAAACTGCGGTCGTTTTTTTGTTGTTTTTTCGCCTTTAATTTTTGTTGAAAATATATAAAAATTTACCTTTTAATTATTGTTAAATTGTTGAAATACTTTAATTTATGTGATACAATTAAAATATCGAAATATTTATGTTTCTTTTATAATAAAAGAAAAGGAGAAAATTATGAAAATTATTATCGGTGCAGACTTAGTGCCCACAGACATTAACTTTGACCTCTTTATTAAAGGCGATGCTGAAGCACTCGTTGGTAAAAAAATCAAAGAAGTTTTGGATAGTGCGGACTATAGAATTTTCAACTTAGAGCTTGCACTTACGGATAAAGAAACCCCAATTAGAAAGGCAGGCCCCAACATTGCGGCACCCACCGCTTGCATTGCAGGATATAAAGCGCTTGGCGTTGACCTTTTAAGTTTATCTAACAACCACATGCTCGACCACGGCTATGAAGGTTACGTTTCAACTTTCAAAACTCTTGATGAGGCTGGCATTGCACACGTTGGCGCAGGGGACAATAAGGAAGAGGCTAAAAAGCCCTTCTTCTTTGAAAAGGAAGGCAAAAAAATCGGTGTTTACGCTTGCTGTGAACACGAATTTTCATGGGTAGAAGATTATGGCTTTGGTGCAAACGGCTTTGACCCGTTAGAATCACTTGACGACATCGTTGAAGCTAAAAAGCAATGCGATTATCTTATCGTTTTATACCACGGCGGTAAAGAACACTACGCATATCCGTCACCTCATCTTCATAAAGTATGCAGAAAGATTGCTGAAAAGGGTGCGGACATCGTTTTGTGTCAACATACCCACTGCGTAGGTACCGAAGAAGATTATAAGGGTTGCAAAATCATTTATGGTCAAGGCAACTTCGTGTTTGCAAGAAACTATGCACATGTTCCCACTTGGGGGCAAGGCTTTGTGGTTGAAGTGGAAATTACCGATGACGGCGTAAAATATAATTATATTCCATACGTTCCCACCGAAAAGGGTTTAACCTATGACGAGTCTGGTGAAATCTTAAAAGGTTTGGCAGAACGTTCTAAAGAAATTCAAAAACCCGGCTTCATTAGGGAAAATTTCGATAAGATGGCTATGGATACAGTTATCGCAAGATATATTCAACATATGATTAAAAAGCCCGCTTCGGAAATTAAACCCGAAGACCTTTATATTGCTCTTTTCCACTTTGCAGAATGCGACGTTCACTACGAATGCTTGCTTACAGGTGTGAGAGGACTTATGGGACTTGGTAGATTTGGAGAGTTTAAGGATTTAAATGCAAACAAAAAACAATAACATAAAGATAAGCAAAGAAGCGGTAAACGTTTTAATAACGGTTATCGCTTCGGCACTATCAGCATTCGGTCTTCATATATTCGTTTATCCCGCTTCCTTTGCTCCCGCTGGGGTGGATGGTATTGCCACAATGCTTCAAAAGGCAACGACGTGGAACGCAGGTTATTTTTCACTTATGATAAACATTCCGCTACTTATCGTCGCGTGGTTTATCTTAAAGAAAAAATACGTGATATACACCGTTTTATTCACGGTTATATCCTCGCTTATGCTAGTGCTTTTAGAAAACGTTGGGTTTTATCAATACACCGAACAAAATTCAGGGCTTATAGCGGCGGTATTTTCGGGTGTAATGCTCGGTGTTAGAACGGGCGTAATGCTTAAAATCGGTGCATCGACTGGCGGTGTAGATATCGTTGCAGGTATCGTTCAAACAAAAAGGCAACACGGCAGTATAGAAAGGGTTATATCATTAATTTGCTATGCGATTATCGGTATTTCTTTCTTTGTATACGATAACAACCTAAACAGCGTCTTGCTTGCTATCGTGCAAATGTTCGTGTTTGAAAAGGCGTCTGGCGCAATCATGAAAGACACTAGGAATGCAGTGGAATTCAAGATTATCACCCGCAATCCCGAAGAACTTAAAAACGATATTATCTACGGCTTAAAGCACGGCGCAACGCTTGTAGAGGGCACGGGTATGTTTACCGAGGAAGGAAATTCTATTATAATTTCCGTGGTGAACATTCGCCAAATCCCCGAATTTTTAAAACTAATTAAAAAATATCCCGACACCTTTGTTTACTATTCGGACGTAACTGGGGTAAAGGGCAATTTTAGATGGAAAAAGGACGATATAGCAAAATAGTTTATGAAAAAGTCTAAAATAAAAGAATATTCAATCGACACACTCGTTGCCGTTATAGCGGGGCTTGTGGTATCAGTCGCCTACTATTTTTTCCAAAATAGTAACGGCTTTGCTCCAGGTGGGGTTGGCGGTCTTGCAACAATGACCTATCATTTTACGGGCGCACCTATACCATGGGCATACTTTATGTTGATTTTCAACATACCGATTTTCGTACTCGTTACCATATTCGTCAACAAAAAACTAGGTGCATTTTTGATAATCTATATGCTCGTTCAATCGTTCGGCACTGAACTTTGGGCGGTGTGCGGGCTAAGACCTTATTCAGCATTAAATAATGCGGAAGATTTTAACGTTGTCTTCGCTTGCATTGCAACGGGTTGTATCTCTGGTTTAGGCTTTTCAATCATGCTTCGCCACTTTGGTGCAAGCGGTGGAACTTACGCAATTTCCGCGCTTATTAAAAGGGCAAAACCCGCCCTCAACGTCGCATACGTATCCTTTTTAATGGATAGTAGCGTCGTTGCGATTGCATTCTTCGTGTACGGAATGAGAATAACACCGGTTATTTGCACCTTGCTTAACTTGTTTATCGCAAACGTTGTGGTCGACTATTTCCTTTCGGGTATGAAAGTGGGGTATAAGTTTGAAATCGTTACCGATAATCCCGAGGAACTATCAAGCGAACTTATGGAAAAATTGCACCACGGCGTAAGCGAACTAAAAGTCATGGGAATGTATTCACATACTGAAAAATACATGGTCGTTTGCATAATAAGAAAAAAGCAAATAGGCGACATGATGAAAATTATAAAAAAATACCCCGGCACGTTTGCAAGTTATTCTAAGGTAAACGAGGTGTTCGGTAGGTTTAGAAAGTGATTTTAACTGAACCATATCAGTTGCATTAATTATTGATAAAAAAAGGAGTTATATATATGAGTTACTTAAAAGACAATTTTTTATTAGAGAACAAAACGGCTGAAAAACTTTATTTTGACTATGCAAAAGATATGCCGATTTTCGACTATCACTGCCACCTTCCCGAAAAGCAAATTTTGGAAAACGCAACCTTTAACGACGTTTTTGAAATTTGGCTTAAAGGTGACCACTATAAGTGGAGATTGATGAGAAACTATGGTATAGACGAAGAATTTATCACTGGCGATAAGACCAATAAAGAAAAATTCTTCTGCTACTGCAAGGTTTTGGGTACGGCTTTCGGCAACCCCTTGTACCACTGGTCACAAGTTGAACTTAAAGAGTTTTTCAACTGCGAAATAGAAATCAACGAAGGCAATGCCGAAACCATTTGGAATTGGTGTAACGATTACATTAAACTTAACAACATCACCCCCCAAAGCCTTATCGAAAAGTCCAACGTTACCCATATTTTCACCACTAACGAAATTTTCGACGACCTTTCGACCTTTGAAGCAATTGCTAAAAAGGACTATAAATTTAAGGTAATTCCCGCGTTTAGAGCGGATAAGATTATGAATCTTGAGGCTGACGGATATACCGACACCATTGCAAAACTTTCCGCACTCGTTGGCGAAGTTAAAGACCTTAACGATTTGGAAAAGGCGCTTGAAAATAGACTTAACGCCTTTATTAAGGTTGGCACAACGGCAAGTGATATCGCACTTCAAAGCGTATACGAAGTTGCTGATAGGGAAGATGCTGAAAAGGTTTTTGCAAAAGCGGTTAAGGGCGAAAAAATCACCGCAAAGGAAGCTGAAACTTTCAAGGGCTACTTTACCTACTTCCTTATGAAACTTTATGCAAAATACGATATCAGAACCGAACTTCACGTTGGCGCAATGAGAAATAACAACACTCAAATGCTCAAAAAGTTAGGTTTAGATACAGGGTATGATAGCATTGCTGAAGACAACAGCATTAAGCTTATGTCAAGGCTTTTCGACAAACTAAACGATGAAAATGCCCTTCCTAGAACTATCATTTTCAACCTCAACCCCAAAATGAACACCGAGATAATGACACTCGTTGGTTGTTTCCAAGATAGCAGTGCTAAGGGTAAAATTCAATACGGACCTGCTTGGTGGTTCTTAGATAATAAGGTAGGTATGGAAAATCACCTCAAAGATATGACCGCAACCGGACACATCGCAACCTTTGTTGGTATGCTCACCGACAGCCGTTCGCTTCTTTCATATCCTAGACACCACTATTTTAGAAGAATACTTTGCAACTACCTCGGCACTTTGGTTGAAAATGGTGAAATCACCCAAGATATCGAACTTATCGGCAACGTTGTAAAGGATATCGCATACAACAACTCAATCAAATACTTCAATATGAAATAATTAAAAAAGGAACTGCGTCTTGCAGTTCTTTTTTTTAACAAAATGACCGTTTAGATTTTGATTAAATCGCTCAAAATCATTGACAATTGGCTTTTGCCGTGTTATACTTTTATTAGATTTTTACTAAAAGTAAAAGCAAGGGAGAAAGATATGCAAAACGAAACGCTTAAAATGGTTAAAGAGGCATACAAAATCGAAGCAGAATGCATAACCACAATGCTAGATTATCTTGATGAAAAAGAGTTTTCTAAAGCGGTTGACCTTTTGAAAGGCGCAACGAGAATTGGCACTTGCGGTTGCGGTCACTCAGGCATAATTTGTCAACATCTTGCTCACCTTCTTTGTTGTATCGAACAACCCGCAAGGTTTATTTCACCAGCGGAAGCCGTTCACGGCGCAACAGGATTTTTGCAAGAAGGGGACGTTATGGTTTTCGCTTCACGTGGCGGAAAGACCAAAGAACTTCTTCCTATAATCGACATTTGCAAGGCAAAGGGTGTAAAAATTATTTCTATTACCGAGAATATGGAGTCACCCCTTGCTATAAATGCTGACGCAGTGTTAAAGCAATACGTTAATAGGGAAACGGATAAATACAATTCTCAAGGCACGACGTCAACCACCGCACTTTGTATGATTTGCCACGCACTTCAAACTGCGCTTATCGAGGAGACGGGCTTTAAGAACGAGCAATTTGCACTCATCCACCCAGGTGGAGCAGTTGGCGAAAGATTAAATAAAAAATAATAGGGGTAGAGTATGAAAAAAGATTATAAAATCAGCGAACCGTTTTTCGAATATGGTCCTAAATGCTATATGTATGGCGACACGCTTTTAGCAATAGCAAAAGGACTTGATAAACTTTCTAAAAAGTATAAGGTAGACGTTATTTTGGACGTTCCCGATACCGAAATTTATAATATCGCAAAAAACACCAAGAGAATTCACGTTTACTCTCAACATATGGACAGCCTTCCCGTAGGTAAGGGCATGGGTAAAACCCTTCCCGAAGCGGTTAAAGCTGCAGGGGCTGTCGGCGTTATGCTAAATCATGCCGAGAGAAAGCTTACCCTAGAAGAAATTGAACAAGCAATCAAACGTGCGGACGAATTGGGCCTCGCTACCATGGTTTGTGCAGACTCTGTTGAAGAAGTTAAAGCAATCGCTAAACTTGGTCCTAACATCTTAGTTGCTGAACCCACAGAACTTATCGGTACTGGTAAACCCGCCGATAAAGAATACGTTGACGAGGTTATTAAGGTTATTAGGGAAATTAATCCCGAAATCAAACCTTTCCCGTCGGCAGGTATATCTAAAGGTGAAGATTGCTATAACATTATAAAAGCAGGCGCATCGGCATCTGGTTGTTCATCGGCAATCGCTAAAGCAAAAGAGCCCTTAAAACTTGCCGAAGAAATGATTGCTGCAGTTCGTCGTGCTTACGATGAACGTCAAGGCAAATAATAGGAATTAACCCGAAAGGGTAATAATAAAAAGAGAAAAAATTATTTATTAAAAGGAGAAACACTATGGACTTCAAAATTTTCCAAAAAGAAATCGAACTTCAATCAAGAGGCTGGATTCCTACTTTCCACGACATTAGAAAAGAAATTCTCGAAATCGTAGAAGCATCTGGCGTTAAGAACGGCACCGTATCAATCGTGTCACACCACACCACTTGTTCTGTAATGGTTCAAGAATGCTCACACGATATCGACTCATTCGACCTTGAATATCTTCAACACGACCTTCTCGATATCATGAGAAAGATGATTCCTGACTTTGCTGAAGAACATCAATATCGTCACCCTGGTCCTATCCACGCACAATACGGCAGACACGTTAACGAACCCGGTGACTATTCTTCAATGAACACCGACGGACACCTCCGTTCAGTATTCTTTGGCAGAAGCGAAACTTTGACCATCAAAGACGGCAAACTCGACCTCGGCTTGTTCGCTCACATCTACTTCATTGACTGGGACCACGTTATTGCTCGTCGCAGACAAGTTAACGTAACCGTTATGGGTACTGCTGAAGACGTTGCTGATAGAAAGTGGAACGACGGCAAGGTTATCGATACCAAGCGTAAATTCACCGAAGAAGAAAAGGCATACGACATTCACTACGATTTGCAACAACAAAGATAATAAAAAATCTTTCTCTGTCGCATTTGCGACAGAGAATTTTTTTGAGGATAATTTATGTTTTTAGTTACTCTTCAACAAACGGCAATACTTTTGGCGTTTATATTAATAGGCTACTTTTTAAGGAAAAAAGACATAATAACCGAGGGTGGAAAGAAGGTTTTAGCAAAACTTTTAACCTTTTTATTCGCACCATGCTACACCGCGTCAAGTTTATCAAAGATTATAAACGTGGGCGAGTTGCCAATGTACGGCACAATTATTCTTGCGGGACTTGGGCTTACTATATTTTGTATTTTTGCTGCGCTTCCGCTCGCAAGGGTGCTCGGTAAAGACCAGTTGCAACGCAACATCTTAAAATACGGCTTAGCAATCGGCAATATCGGTTATTTTGGTTATCCCATCGTATACGCAATATATGCCGCAATCGGTGGTGAAACTCTTGGTAACCAAATGCGTGCCGAAATGATGATGTTCTGCCTGCCGATGACCATAGCAATTTATACGTACGGCTATGCGGTTTTAACAAAGGACGTTTCTGGCGATGCACTTATGAAAAAACGTACCACCAAAGAAAAACTCTCTTTCCTTTGGTCAATGCCTATGATAGGTACTTACGCTGGTATTGCTTTGGGGCTTTTGACAAGCGGTTTAAACTTTGAGATGCCATCAATCATTACCGACGCGTTAACTATTGCAGGTAACTGTCAAAGCGCACCCGCAATGCTCTTAACGGGCGCAGTGCTTGCAGGTGTTCCGTTTGGTAAACTGTTTACCTCTTGGAAGCCTTACGTTATAGGCGTTATAAGATTACTTGCATTCCCGCTGGTCGTTGGGGCGATATTCTTCGTCATCCACCTATGCGGTGTGTCTGGTGAAACGTTTGTACGCGTGTTCAAACTATCGATAATAGTAAGCGCTATGCCCGTCGGTATGAACGTCGTTGTATTCCCAGAATCAGCAGGGCAAGATAGCACTGAAGGGGCAAAGAGTTGCTTTATATCCTACATATTAGCACTTGGCGGACTACCGCTTGTGCTTACTATGATGGACTTAGTTGCAAAATTATTCGTATAAAATTCATAAAAAAATAAAACGCACGAACTAACTATTCGTGCGTTTTTTGTATTCTAGCGGGGTTTTACCCGTCAATTTTTTAAAGGTTTTTGTGAAATAGTTGGGAGTGTCAAACCCAAGTTTTTGCGAAAGTTCTTTTACCGAAAGGTTGGTTTGCAGTAAATATTCCTTTGCAAGATTGATTTTAAGTTCTTGATAATACTCGATAACCGTTTTACCCGTCGCAATCTTAAACTGGCGGAAGATATATGCCTTGCTATAACTTATCTTTTTGGAAATATCGTCGATTGTCAGTCTAGAGTCAAGGTTGTCTTTTAATATTTTAATAATATCGTCGGCAAGCTTGTTGTTTATATCCTTTTCTTTTAAGAATACGTCGTTTCCATATTCGGTTTCGGTAAGCGAACGCATAATATCGATAAGCAAGGTTTCAAGATAGTTCTTGATTAATTGTTCACCGCCAAGGGTGGGGTGGGGAAGAAGATTCATAATCTCCACGTCCGAATTGTAAAAGGTAATATCGTACGTCTTTTTTGCAATATCGGCAATTTCTTTTGCCAAACTCATTTGCTTTTTGTTAAGTTTAAGCAGTTTTTCGGAAAAGAAACGCATTGCTTCTGAAAGGCAATCGAAAGAAAGTATTAAAACCGAGCAATCTTTACAAATAAGGGTGTGTTTTTCGTTGGGTTGGTGAAAAAGAACGTGCCCCTCGTTCAACGTAATCTGCTTTGCGTTTGAGGTGCAAATAGCACTGCCCTTGTCTACTAAAACCAATTCCCAGAAATCGTGATTTTCCTCTTCTTGCACCATTTGTTCTTCTGGTTGGATATAGTGTATGGAAATAATTCTTCTAACAACTAATAGGCTGTTAATTTTGTACTTAAAATACTTTCTCATAGCCAAATTATAGCATAAAAAATCGTATTTTTGCAAGTATTATATCCAAAATTTTAATTCGTATATTATTTTACACTTTTTGTATACTATTCTCCATTGCAATTTGCACGCGCGCGTAGTATACTATACACTAGTAAACTATAATTAGGAGAGTTATGTTATGAGAATACTTGCAATCGGCTGTCACCCCGACGATATTGAAATTGCATGCTCAGGCACTTTGGCTAAATGCGTTCAAAGAGGGGATACGGTTATAGTATGCCACACTTCAAGCGGTAATTTAGGTCACGTTATTATCCCACCGGATGAACTTTCTATTATGAGGGCGAACGAAGCCAAAAAGGCTGGCGCGCTTGCTGGAATTGAAGTTATCTGGGGCGGTTTTGACGACCTTGAAATTTATGAAAACAATAAGCAAGCAAGGGATAAGATGGTTGACGTTATTAGATATGCAAACCCCGACCTTATCATCACCCACGACCCCAACGACTATATGCCCGACCATACTTCAGTTAGCAAGTTGGTGTTTGACGCAAGTTTTACGGCAACCCTTCCTAACTACAAATGTTCGGTGCATAGGTTTACTAAAGACGATACACCCGCAAAGCTTGTTCCTATCTATTATATGGACACGCTTGCCGGCGTAAACTTTAACCCGACTATGTACGTTGACGTTACCCAAACGATTGACCTTAAACTTCAAATGCTTAACTGCCACGAAAGTCAAATCGTTTGGATGCGTGACCACGACCACATCGATTTTCCCGATATGGTAAAGACTTGTTCTAGATATAGGGGATATCAATGCGGAGCAGAATACGCAGAAGGTTTCCGCCAATGTGACGTATACTTAAAGGGTACAACCAAGAGATTGCTACCCGAATAAAAGGAGATAATATGAAATTAAGATGGTGTGTTATCGGCGCAGGTGGAATTGCCGATAGAAGAACTATACCTGCAATACTTGAAGACGAGGGTAGCGAACTTGTTGCCGTTATGGACAAGTTCCCCCAAACCGCTGAAAAGATTGGTCAAAAATACGGCGTAAAATATTTTACCGACGAGGCTGAAATGTTAAAGAGCGTTGAATGCGACGCCGTTTATATTGGAACACCCGTATTTAGTCACTATGACCAAGCAATGATTGCCCTTTCTTTTGGTAAACACGTTTTTGTTGAAAAACCTATCGCAATGAACGTCACTGAGGGTGAAAAACTTGTCAAAGCATTTAAGGAAAAGGGAAAAATGCTTTGCGTTGGCTATATGATGAAATATCACAACCTTCACGAAAAGGCAAAAGAAATAGTTAAAACCGACGGAATCGGTGCGGTAAATAGCGTGAGAGCGCAGTTTACTTGCTGGTATCCCGATATCCCTGGCGCGTGGAGACAAAACAAGGCGCTCGGTGGCGGTGGTGCAATAATGGACCTTGGCGTTCACTGTATCGAACTTGTTGAAGATATTTTGGGCGAAGAAATCGTGGACGTTAAAGCATTCTACAACACCAAGACCTTCAATTATGAGGTTGAAGACGGCGCAGTAGTTATCTTTAAGACGACTAGCGGTGTTTTAGGACATATCGACGTAAACTTCAATATTCCCGACAATGCGTCGCTAAGCAAACTTGAACTTTACGGCGATAAAGGTTATATTATGTGCGAAGGTACGCTCGCTCAAGAAGAAAAGGGTAAACTTATGCACCTTTATTCACCCCAAGGCGATTATAGTGCCGCTCAAAATAGAACGACGGATAAACCCGAAGAATACTTCGGTGCTGAAAGTAATTTGTACTTGAAGCAATTAAAGAAATTCCGCAATGCCGTTCAAAGTGAAAAACTTGATTATTTCTACACTGATAGGGCTGTTCAAGTTCAAAAGGTTGTAGAAAAAATATATAACGAAAATTAATTTTAGGAGATTTATTATGGATTTTAATTCAACAGTAAAAGGTAGTTTATTAGAAGGCTTCTATCCTGAAGGATGGGACTTTAAGAAAATCGACGAAATTTGTTCAAACGCACCCGAAGCAATCACCGAAAGACAAAGCTTCTGGAATAAGGACTTCAATCCTATCGAATGTAAAGACCTTGGCGAATTCGACGTAAAAATGGGTCACGAAATCGCAAACGAAATCAAAAAAGCAAACGAAAGGGGCGAAAAGATTGCATTTATTCTTCCCGTAGGACCTATGGGTATGTATAAATGGGCAGTATACTTCTTAAAAGAATGGAACGTATCTTGCAAAAATGTTTGGTGTTTTAACATGGACGAATGGGCTGATGCAGAAGGCAACACCATTACTGGCGACGCATCTTTCCAAAACGCAATGGAAACAGCTTTTTATAATCCTTTGGGCGAACTTACCGTTCCTAAGGACCACAGAAACTTTGCTACCAAAGAAAATCTTCCTACCTATCCCGAAAAGATAGCAGCATTAAAGAAAGAAGGTGCAAAACTCGTTCTCGTTTACGGTATCGGCAGAATGTGTCACATTGCTTTCTGGGAACCCCAATTCGGTTCGGAGTTCGCTTCTAACGAAGAATGGATTAAACAACCCTACAGAATCGGTGCAAAACTTCACCCGTTAACAATCGAACAAAACGCGCAAACTTCATTCAAGTCAAGAACGTCACTCGTTCCTTGCCGTGCTAACACTGTAGGTCCCGCACTTATGTTCCAAGCAGACTATGCAATCGGCGGTGCGGACGGCGTTTACGGACGTGGTATGCAATGGCAAGGTATGAGCCTATGGATGACACTTCGTTACACACCTAACAGATGGGTAACTTCTTCATTTATTCCCACTATCCCCGGAAGATTGTTCTTCCTTAAAGAACTCGCAGGTCCTTTGAGCCCTGACATGAACTAATATGACTGAAAGAGAAAAGAGTTTGGCGGGCGAATTGTATTCGCCCGCCGACCCTGAACTTAGAAAACTTCATTTAAGAGCAAGAAAGCTGTTTGGAAAATATAACAAAATCGACCCGTCAAACGACAAAAAGTTGAATAAACTTATCAAAAAGATTTTTGGTTCAACGGGTGAAAAAGTTCACGTTCAACCGCCCTTTTATTGCGATTACGGAATAAATATCTCGGTTGGTGAAAACTTTTTTGCAAACTATGGCTGTATAATTTTGGACGTAAATAGGGTAACGATAGGCAAAAATTGTATGCTTGCACCCAACGTTAAAATATTTTCGGCAACTCACCCCGTTCGTGCGGAAGATAGGTATAACGGCGTGGAATACGGCTTTCCCGTCACCATTGGTGACAATTGCTGGATAGGGGGCGGGGCGATTATTAACCCAGGCGTAACTATCGGCAACAACGTGGTTGTGGGCTCGGGCTCGGTTGTGACCAAAAACTTTGGTGACAACGTAGTTATTGCCGGCAACCCTGCAAAAATCATTAAGCACTTATAATTTGGAGAAATCATGAAAAAATTCGTTATGTACGGCGCTGGCAACATCGGTAGAGGCTTTATCGGTCAGTTGTTTTCAGGTGCCGGTTATTCGGTAGGCTTTGTTGACATCAACAAGGAAGTTATCGGCAGACTTAATCAAGACAAAGAATATCCCGTTGACGTTGTTTCAAACGACGGCATGGAAGAAATTATCGTTAAAAACGCATACGGTATCGACGGGACTGATATAGAACTCGTTTCGGAAGAAATCGCTTCGGCTGACATTATGGCAACGGCAATCGGCGTTAACGTTCTAAAGTTTATCGCTAAACCCATTGCGCAAGGCTTAAAGAAGCGTTTTGAAAGGGGCGCAAAACCCTTCAATATCATTATTTGTGAAAACCTTATCGGTGCTGACCAATTCTTGAAAGGGCTAATAAAAGAGCAACTTCCCGAATACGCAGATAAAATTGAAAAAGAAATCGGCTTTGTAGAAGCAAGTATCGGTAGAATGGTTCCAGTTCTTCCCGAAGAGAAAAAGCAAGGCAACCCCTTGCGCGTATACGTTGAGCCGTATAACATTCTTCCCGTGGATAAGGATGCGTTTAAGGGCGAAATTCCTGAAATTGAAAAACTATATCCCTTTGCACCCTTCAACTTGTTTATCCAAAGAAAACTTTTCATGCACAACATGAGCCACGCAACCTGTGCTTACCTTGGATATTTGCGTGACTATGAATTTATTTACGAAGCGGTTGCAGACTTTGATATTAAGTACGTTGCATACCGCGCACTCACTCAATCGGCGCTTGCAGTTTCAAAAGAAAACGGCGTGGAAATCGATTCGCTTTTATCACACGCTGAAAACCTTTTGTATCGCTTTACCAATAAAGCCCTCGCAGACACTGTTGCTAGGGTAGGCAAGGACACTAAGAGAAAACTCAGTGCAAACGACCGCTTAATCGGTGCAATCAATCTTTGTGATAAGCATAACCTTTCTTGCGAATACTTGTGTATCGGTGTTGCCGCTGGTATGGCGTTTGACCCCGACGGCGACGATAGTAGCAAGGAAATTTGCGCTTTTGCAAGAGAGAACGGCGCAAAAGAAACACTCAAAAAATATTGCAACTACGAAGGCAGAATGACCGACGTTATTGCTACCTTATACGAAATGATTAAAAACGGCAAACAAATTTCCGCACTCGTTAAATACGTTGAAGAAGTTAGCGGAAAGACCATGAGGGTATAATGGAAAGAAAAGGTATTGCACTTGCTGGTAATATCCTTACCGACAACGTTAAATTTGTTCAAAGCTATCCCGAAAAAGGAATGTTAGCAACCATTACCAGCGAATCTTTGGCGGTTGGCGGTTGCGTGCCCAACACGGGTATAGATATTGCAAAACTTGACCCCGAACTTCCAGTTTGGGCTTTCGGTAAGGTTGGAAAGGACGATAAAGGCAAGTTTGTTATCGGCCAAATGCAAAAGGTTGGTATAAACACTGACGGCGTTATTGAAAGCGGTAGTGAACCTACTTCTTATTCGGACGTTATAACCGTTTTGGGAACAGGTGAGAGAACCTTTTTCCATAACCGCGGAGCGAATAAGAGTTTTTCACCCGACGATATTTGCCTAGAAAAAATTGAGGCGAAAATTTTGCACGCAGGCTACTTAATGCTTCTCGACTCGTTTGATAAAATCAATGAAGACGGAAGCACGCCAATGTCAAAAATGCTCGAAAAGGCACAAAAACTTGGCATAAAAACCTCAATCGATATCGTCAGCGAATCTAGTGGTAATTTCTTTAAAGTGACCAAAGCCTCGCTTCCACACTGCGACTACGTTATAATTAACGAGATAGAGGGCGGTGCAATCGTCGGTGTTGAACCGAGGGATAGTGAGGGCAAACTTATCGAGCAAAATATTCCCTTAATCTTGCAAAAACTTATGGCACTCGGTATAAAAGAAAAGGTTATCGTACACTGCCCAGAGGTTGGTTATTGCTTGGATAAAAGCGGAAAAATCACCTCGGTTGCATCGGTAAAACTTCCCAAAGGCTTCATCAAGGGAAGCGTGGGAGCGGGAGATGCGTTCTGTGCGGGATGCTTATACGCAATCTACAATAATTTTAGCGATGAAGAAACCTTATCGTTTGCAAATCTAGTTGCGATAAACTGCTTGTCGGAGGCTGATTCTATTAGTGGAATTAAGCATAAGGACAAGATAAAAGACGTAATTAAAAATTTCTAAAAACATCAAAAAGGCTTGTAAAATGCAAGCCTTTTTTGTTTGCAAAAATTGCTAAAAAGCAGTAAAATTTAAAAAGAAAAAAATAATTTGCAATAAACGGGCTATCATAAGTGTTTAATATATGAAACGCTTAAAAAAGAAGGAGAAAAATGCAAAAAAGGGAAGTCGGAAAACTTATAGTAATGGTCTCGAATGGTGACAACAACGCGTTTCAAGATTTGTATTTACAAACAAAACGCGGGCTTTTTGCTTTTCTTTATACCTATTTTCATAATAGGGAGCAAACCGAAGACGCAGTACATAACGTATACCTAAAAATCAAAATAAATGCCGGCGCGTTTAAGGAGGACACTAACGGAGTTGCGTGGATATTGCAGATTGCAAAAAATTACGCACTGAACGAGCTTAAAAAAAGCGAGCGCACCACACCGATAGAGGAGTGGCATAAGAGCATAGATAACGGCGACAGAGGAAGTGTTACCGACGCGATGGAAAGGGTTTTATCCGAAGAGGAGCAAAGGATAGTTACCCTTCACGTACTTTGGGGGTATAAGCACCGCGAGATTGCCTCGCTCATCGGCAAACCGCTCGGCACGATTACTTCACAATACAAACGCGCGATGGAAAAACTTCGCAAGGCGTTAAAGGAGGATTAGTATGGGAAAGTTAAAAAGACGTTGGGAAAAAGAATTAGACCAAATGACCTATTCGCTTGACCGAGAGTTTGTAAAAAAAGAAAACTCTTCTAAAGCAGTAGAAAAAAGCAAACCTTTTTATAAAAGAAAGAAATTTATTTCAATAGGCTCGCTATCCTTTGCACTTACCTTAATATTGACTTTCGTGCTAACCTTCTCATTCACACAACCCAAAAAACATGAAAGTGCGTTCGTGGTGGAAATTAACCCCGCGGTAGTATTCGTCCTAAACGAAGAGGGGGAAGTTTCATCGCTTGTTGCAATTAACTCGGATGCGGACGTTATAGTTTCTTTGGACGAGACTAAAGAAGACGTTATAGGAAAGAGCGCACCCGATGCCCTTAAAAATTATGTTGACCTTGTAATGCAATACGGCTTTATAGATAAGGAAAGTGGCGCGACGGTTAGGATTTCCACAGACGATAAAGGCTTGGACTTGGACGGCTTTTGCAATGCCATTGAAGATTTTTTGTGTGAAAAAGGAATAATGAACGTCGTTTTTGGCAAGAATTTATCTACCGACGAGTTTTGTGATTTAATCGGTGTTGAAAAGGGTGACGGAACGTCAATCGTTCAAAAGATTGCCAAAATGCCCACTCTTTACGCCGAAAAGATTGCTAAAGAACAAGACGTCGAGGTGCTTAGGGAAGAATATTTCCAAACGATGATAAAATCAGTCGTTGCCGAGTACGTTATTTCAATAATTGATAGAGACCCAATACTTCAGGAAATATTTGAAACTGTTTCGTTTGAAGATATAAATGAAGAAAATTATATAGAAGCCTTTGACGACATATTCCAGTTTATGAATTCGATAATAAACCTAGAGTGGTTATTGCCAATGCTAGAACTTCCCGAAAATGCTGAAGAGTACGTGAAGATGACGAGCAACTCTATGCCGTTTAGACAATCTTACCTAAAAGAAAAAAACAAAGAAGAATACGAAAGTCAAAAAACCCCCGTATCAAAAGAGAGTGTGAACCAGTATTTGAGCGAAATTTTAAGCCAATATGGTAGCCTTGATAATTACTGGAATAGCCAAAATTAAAAAAAATTAAATTTGATGCAATAAAAGGGCGGTTTAGATTGTTTAATTAATGAAATCACTGATTAGGAGGGACGACAATGAAGAAAAAATTAGTATCAATCGTATCGCTTGCGTGCGCATCGGCACTTGCCGTTTCGCTGTTTGGGTGCGGTAAAAAAGACGAGGGTAAAACCGAACAGGTTGCAACATCTTACGTTAGTTTAGATATCAACCCGTCAATAGAACTTGTTTTAGACGGTGAAAACAACGTAATGAGCATAAGGGGCACTAACGAAGACGGGCAAGTTCTTTTATATAATGAAAAGGACATAGTCGGTAAGGACGTGGGTGACGCGGTAGAAAAGATTACCAAACTTGCAGTGGATATGGGTTATCTTGCAGAAGATAACAAAGTGGTTGGAACAAGCGTTTCATCAACAAGCAATAATGCCGACGCAATTTTGAGTGAAATCAACGCGACTATAAAGACAAGTGCAAACGAAGTGGGCTTAACGGTAACTACCGATGCTGAAGGGGCATATTCTCTCGTTAGAAAGTACGAAGAATTTAAGGCAAAGTATCCAACCGACCCAAAAGTTCAACAACTTTCAATTGCGGAGTTTAAGCTTGCTTATTCTGTAGCCGAATCGGGCGAAATAACCATTGAGACGGCGGTTAAACTTGACCAAGAAAAACTTATAAAAATGGTTTCTGAGGCACACGATAAGGCAGAAGAGTACACCACCACAGCATTTAGCAAGGCAAGAGAAATTGCACAAGCAGCATACGACGTTGCTGTTGGTGCGCTTGAAGACGGATTGTATGCAAAACATTATTTGAATCCTCAAAATATGCCCAACCACCTCTCAACTTGTTGGTACGGCTCTGCTTATCAAGCGTATAAGAGTTTAGCACGTGGGTTAAACGGCACAGCCGACGCAATTAAATACGTTGAAGACCTATCTTCTTACGAACTAAGCGAAGAGCAAACCCAAAGCGTTTTGACCGCGCTTAACCTCACTAGCGACGACGTTGACTTGATTAAAAATTCGGACGGAAAAGTAACGATTGAAAGCGTTGAAGCATATGCCGACAAGGTGTTCAAAAATACAGAGAGCGGTGAGGCATTGCAAGCCATGAAGCAAGAACTTACTATTGCGTTAAAGGACGTTGAAGGTCAACTTGCTATAATGGTTAAAGACCTTATCGAAAAACACGAACAAGATATCACGGAAATGCTATCCGCAGCAGAAGGCGTAATTAATCTTATCCCGAATATCGGTTTAACCGACGCGCTAACAACCTTTAAGGCTGATTTTAGCGGACTGGTTAGCAAAATGAAAACAGCAATCGAAGATGGAACGATAACTTCTTATGAAGTGCGTGATTTAGCGGGCGACATGGAAGAAAAAGCAACCGAAATGTTCAATAAGATTAGTGAAGACTTAAGCGAAGAAGAAGTTAGTGCTATAAATACCGAAAAGGAAAAACTCAACACGCAACTCGCTTCTCTAAAAGCAACGCTAGATAAAGCCATTGACGATGCTGAACTTCAAGCAAAGGCAAGACTTAGCGAACTTAAAACACAAAGATTACAAAATCTACCAGCATAACATATAAAAACCCCGAGAGTCGGCAACCGAAAGGTTGTCGATTTTCGGTTTTATAGCAAAAACGATTGCAAAATTTGCCTTATTGTATTAAAATGGTATAGAAAAAGAAAGGCAAGGATATTATGAAAAAGTTAAAAACACTTCTCCTTCTTTTTTGGGCGATGTTCAAAATCGGGCTATTCACCTTTGGTGGCGGTTATGCAATGATTGCAATTATCGAGAGAGAACTCGTTGAAAAGAAGAAATGGATAAAACACGAAGAATTTATGGACGTTGTAGGTATTGCCGAATCAACACCAGGACCGATTGCAATAAATTCCGCAACTTATATAGGGTATAAGGTGTGCGGTGTTTTGGGCTCGGTTTTTGCTACTCTTGGTGTGGTTTTGCCCTCTCTTATCATAATCTTTGTAATTTCCCTTTTCTTTGATAAATTTTTAAGTTTGAAGTGGGTGGGGTATTGTTTCCGCGGTATCCAAGCGTGCGTAGCCTTTTTGATACTCAACGCGGGCATAAAAATGTTCAAACACCTAAAACTTAATGCGTTTAACGTAATACTAACCGTGCTTACCGTGGCGGGATTTATTACGCTTTCTATATTTGCAAAAGATTTCTCGTCGGTGTTCTTTATTCTTATCGGCGGAGGGGTTGGCATTATCGCTTACCTAATTTATCTTATCGCAAAACGTGAAAAAGGTAAGGACAAAGGAGGTAAAGATTTATGATTTACCTAAAATTGTTCTTAACCTTCCTAAAAATAGGTGCAGTGTCTTTTGGCGGTGGGTATTCAATGATACCGCTGGTTACCGAAGAGGCGATATCTAACGGCTGGTTGACAAGCGCCGAAGTAATGAACTTTATTGCCGTTGCAGAATCAACCCCGGGCCCCATAGCAATCAACATGGCAACCTTTGTGGGTGCTTCACAAGGCGGAATACTAGGCGCAATAGTTGCAACCTTAGGCGTGGTTTTGCCGTCATTTATAATTATATTAGTTATCGTTGCACTTATCAAAAAACTGCTCAAATTTGCGGGCGTAAAAGCCTTTTTGGGCGGTATTAGACCTGTTGCAGTCGGCTTGATTTTGGCAACTGCCGTAACGATGATTTTAACTGTAATTTTTTCTCTTGAAACGGTATACGATAAAGTAATTTTCGACTGGAAAGCGCTTGTAATTTTTGGAGTTGTTGCGGGTATACATTACACGGTAAAATTCTGGAAAAAGAAAACTATATCCCCAATACTATTAATAGTCATTTCAGCAGGGCTCGGCGCAATTTTTTACGGACTTTTATAATTTGACAAAATTCTATTTGCAATATTTTTTAATCTGTGATAAAATAACACTAAATTAAAAGCAACTAAGCGATTTTGCAATTTGTGCTTATGCAAATTGCTTGTAGCGAAGTTTGTTTGGACGAGCGGGTGTAGTTTAGTGGCAAAACAACAGCTTCCCAAGCTGTGGTTGTGAGTTCGATTCTCATCACCCGCTCCAAAGATAAAGGGCACCCTTGTGGTGCCCTTTATCTTTGGAATGAGTGTAACAGAATTGGACTACGTTCGGTTCTACCTCCGTAACGAAGTGGAGGAGCTTCTCATCACCCGCCAAGTGCAAAACCACGCACCCTTGTGGTGCCCTTTATCTTTGGAATGAGTGTAACAGAATTGGACTACGTTCGGTTCTACCTCCGTAACGAAGTGGAGGAGCTTCTCATCACCCGCCAAGTATAAAAACCTCGCACCCAAGGGTGCCCTTTGTCTTTGGGCTGGATGTAGCGAGAATCAACTTTGTTCGGCTTTGCCTCCGTAGTGAAACGGAGGAGCTTCTCATCACCCGCCAAGTATAAGAAATTTAAAAAAACACTTTACTAATGTAAGCATATATGTTAAAATAAAAGATATTTTTAACACGCGACGAATCTGCATTGGAGTTTATTATGGAATGGTATACCTTACTAGTTTGCTTTATGGCCAGTGCGGCGGCGGGGTTAGGAACCGGATTTGCGGGCATGAGTGCCGCGGCGGTTATTGGACCCGTGCTGTCCGTCTTTTTAGGTATGCCAATTTATGAAGCAGTGGGCATAGGACTTATCAGCGACGTGCTAGCGAGTGCGGGAAGTGCGTTTACTTATGGACGAAAAAAGAACGTTGATATAAAAAACAGCCTATGGCTATTGGGCTCTATTTTGGCATTTACCGTTCTAGGCAGTTTTGTTGCAACCTTTGTTTCAAACAATACGATGAACAATGGTGCACAAATCACCATGATAATTTTGGGGCTTAAGTTTATAATTTTCCCAATCAATAAGCCAAAGCAATTTAATGGAAGCCACACCAAAGCCAAAATGATTATAAAATCAATCATTGGCGGACTTATTATAGGGTTCGTATGCGGATTTGTCGGCGCTGGTGGCGGAATGCTTATGCTTCTAGTATTGACCACCTTTATGGGTTATCCTATGCATAAAGCGGTAGGGACGAGCGTGTTTATAATGACGTTTACTGCGCTTACTGGGGCTATAAGTCACTTTACTATGGGTGGACTGCCAAATATAGGTTGTTTGCTTCTTTGTGCAACTTTTACATTCTTCTGGGCGGAAGTTGCATCGATAATTGCAAACAAAGCAAAGGCAAAAACCCTTAATAGAGTGGTGGGTATGGTGCTGATAGCAACGAGTTTAATCGTCATCATTGTCGAAAAGCTTTAATATTCAAGAAAAATCAAAGGATAATCAAACAAAATCGTTAAATACGATTGACTTATAAAGAAAATAATTATATAATTGAACGGTAGAGGTTTATGCCGTTCAATTTTTGGTATAACTATTAAACGCGTTAAAAATAAGGAGAATATAAAAATGGCAAACAAAATCACTGAAAACACTACTATTTTTGAAGCAATTCAGTTAAACCCCAAGGCTGGCGAAATTCTTATGTCTTACGGCATGCATTGTTTGGGATGTGCACTTGCTCACGGTGAAACCGTTGGTGAAGCTGCTGACGTTCACGGAGCAGATTTAGACAAAATGCTCAAAGAACTCAACGAGTTTTAATTTTTGATTAACTAGCAAATTTATGCGGGTTTTCCGCAGGAGGCAAAAATGACAAAAAGAAAGTCAATAACTTTATTAGTCATATTCAGCATAATTATGGCAGCGGTGATATTTTTCACCTTCGTTCGTTTTTCTTTCGGTATTAATAAAGAAAAACAATACTTGCCTGCTTTCGGTGCTGTAACTCTCGATTATGATATCGAAGGGGGAAAGGTTTACACGTTAAAACTTTCCGACGATAATGAAGAAGAAGTTGAAGATATCGGCGAAGTTTTGGAAACTCTCGAATATAGACTAAACGCGCTTGGATATTCCGCACACTCGGTAAAGGCTGTAAAGTCTACCGATAAAGACGTTTTGGACTATGAAATTAGGGTGGAAATGGCTGACAAGGACACGGCAAATCAAGATATTGCTGTTATTGCGGCATATGGCGAAGTGCAGTTCTTCGGCGGTACGGAAGCAAACCCCACCGAACGCATACTTGAAGGCGTAAAGGTGGTTGATAATGCTAAATACGTTGGAGCATACACCGATGAAGAAACTGGTACAAAGAGACACCAAGTTGCTATCGAGTTTACTAAAGAAGGATACGATGCACTTATCGAAAAGATAAATTCCGCAAGCAGTTATTACGTTGAGGTTAAACTTGGCGACCAAGTGTTGCTTCAAGGTTCGTCACCCATTAAGGCAGACTATTTTGCAGAAAAGACCTTAGGCGTTACTAGCCCGTCGGAAGCGGGTGCAAAACAAATGGTTTTGCAAATCGTATCGGGAGGACTTAACTACAAGTACACCATAGAAGAGGGTGGAGAGACTTTCTCTATCTTTGGCGAAAGAGCATCGACGAGAATTGCCTTAGCAGTTGCGTTTACAATCGTTACCCTTATGATTGCATTCATAATTGCATACAAAGGACTCGGCACTGTTGCTGGCATTGGAAAGGCAGTGTTCTTCATTTCGGGCTTGTGGTTACTCGTTGCAGTTCCTAACGTTGTCGTTTCTATGAACGGCTTGTTCGGTGCGTTGCTTGCTATCATATTGTACGCATCGTCCTTGATTGTAACTTGCAACAGAGTTAAGGAAGAATACTCTCACAGCGAAAAGACGGTTAAAGCCGCAATCAATAAAGGCTTTAGAAAATCGTTCATTCCCGTTCTCGGCATGCACGTTGTTTCGGGTGTGTTTGCAATATTGCTATTGATATTTGCAACTGGAACGCTCCGCTCGTTCGCAGCAGTATTTGGAATTTTGGTGGCAGTATCATTCGTTTGCAGTACTGCATTGACAAGAATATTTACCGCACTTCTTTTACCTCTTTACAAGGACAAGGAAAATTTCTTGCACGCAAAGAAGGAGGTAAGATAATATGAAAAACGGTGTTATGAGTAAAGTTAAGCACTATATCATTGCCTTGCTTGTAATCGTTGTGGTTGGCGTTACCCTTTTTGGTATATTCGGTTTTAACCAAACGAGCGATTTTAAAGACTCTTATCAAGTAAAAGTTTCTATCGACCGTAAAGCAGAGGGGGCAACTCAACTTCTCGAAGAATCGGTTGAAGAATTCTTTGATAAAAAAGCAAACGTTGTAACTTACGCAACCCAAGTTGAAGACGGCGGAAAGATTATCATTCTCAAACTAAGAGAAGAAATCAGTGATGAGACCGTTGCCGAAGCAAAAACGTTCTTGCAAGAAAAATTTGATGCTAAACAACTTAAAGCAAAGGTAAGTGTTGAAGCTGAAGAAATCGTTGTAAACAACGGCGTAAGCTGGAAGATTTTCTTAGCATCGGGAATTGCCCTTGTCGTAATCTTTATTTACGCACTCATATTTGAAAAACTTGCTGGCGCACTTGCCGTTTGTTATTCGGCAATCGTGTCGGTTATAACCTTCCTTGCTTTGATGGGAATAACAAGGCTTCCCGCAAGCCCGTTCATTGTTTCATCAAGCATCATAGCAATGGTATTATCCTCGGCAATGGCATTAACATCAGTTGCTAGATATAAGGAAGAAGCTAAAAATACCGCAAACGAAAAGTTAACTTATGCACAATTAGTTGACGACGTTTCAAAGAAAGAGAAGAAAAAATATATCTTGTGCGCGGGTGTTGTTGCCTTCGTTGGTATAGTTCTTGCATTGTGCGGTCTTGGATACTTCATTTGGGCGGGTGCTCAAATAATTCTTGCAGGCGCAAGCGCACTCTTTACAACATACTTTGGCGCACCACTCGTTTGGTCTTTGGTAAAGAGCAAAAAGAAAAAATAATCGTTAATATCGATAAATAAACATTCAATAAGGCGGGATTTTTTCCGCCTTATTGCATATTTGGTAAAATAAAAAATGAAAATTGTTTACGGTAAAAATCTATCAAATGCCGAATGGGAAAAGGCAAGCATAATTTCAAACGAATGCGATATCTTGTTTGATACCGCACGTCTTTTGGTGTGCCGTGATATCGATACCGTGGAACAAGCAAAAGCATTTTTATCACCAGGGAAAAAGGGCTTCAATAACCCCTTTGACCTAGATTGTATGCAAGATGCCGTGGATAGAATTACTATCGCAAAACAAAACAATGAAAGTGTTTTGATTTTTGGTGACTACGATGCCGACGGTGTTTGTGCAGCGACCGTGCTATATTATTGCCTAAAAAAATTCGGCATAAACGCACGCGTGTTCGTCCCCGAACGCGAAGAGGGGTATAGCATAAACATTCAAACTATCGAAAGGCTTAATTTAGAGCAAAAAATTGACCTTTTAATCACCGTTGACTGCGGTATAAGTGACAAGGAAAAAATCAGTTCGGTCATTCAGTCGGGTATCGACGTTATCGTAACCGACCACCACGAAGCGCCCGAAGATTTGCCCGAAACTATCACCATAAACCCAAAAATCAAGGGACAAAAATACCCGTTTGACGCACTTTGTGGGGCGGGTGTTGCCTATAAATTGGGAAGAGCGCTTATCGGTGAAGATGCTGACGAATATTTGGATTTGGTTGCACTCGCAACCGTTGCCGACAGCATGGATTTGGTAAAAGAAAACCGCGATATCGTGGTTGAAGGGCTTAAAATATTCAACGATAAAGATAAGCAAAGGTTGGCTTTTAAGTATCTACTGCCTGAAAACGTTCGTCAAGTCACCGCTCAAACCTTAGCATACGTCATTGCGCCTAGGGTTAATGCGGGCGGAAGAATGGGCGACGCAAACACCGCGCTAGAAATCTTTATAACTGAAGACGAAAACCGCGTGTTTGACTTAGCGGTAAAACTTAACGAATATAATATTGCAAGACAAGCCGAATGCGAAAGCATTTATAGAGAGGCAAAGGAAAAAATCGTTACCGAAAAACTTAGCGACAAGCAAGTAATCTTCGTTAGCGACAAAAAGTGGCAAGCAGGCTTTGTTGGTATAGTTGCCTCAAAACTAGTGGAAGAATTTTCCCGTCCCGTAATTGTTTTTGCGGGGCATGAAGACCACCTAAAAGGCTCGGCACGTAGCGTAGACGGGGTTAACATATACGACGCGATATGTTCGGCAAAGGACCTTTTGATTGCATACGGCGGGCACGCACAAGCGGCTGGCGTTGCAGTAAGTGAAGAAAATCTTGCACTACTTTCCGCAAGACTAAATAATTACGTTAAAAACCTTTCGGGAAAACCTGAACTCGAAAAAAAAGTGTTTGCCGAGTGGGAAATTGATAAAAAATTCCCCATAAGGTTTGCAAAAGAAATAGATATGTTAGAGCCGTTTGGTGTAGGCAACCGCAAACCAGTGTTTGCAACTGAGATTGAATCGGTGCTATCCCTTCCATTAAAGAGCGGTTCGGTGCACTATTCCTTTAAGACCGAGGCAATGGAAATGCTCGATTTTAACGGTGAAAACAACGTTGAAATTTTGGGGCTTCCCATAAAGAAAAAGGTTGTGTTTGAGCCTAATCTTTCGGTGTTTAAAAACCGCGAATCGCTTAAAGGTTATTGTAAATACGTCATTCCCGAATGGGAAAATCTCGATAAGCTTAAACCCTATATTTTCCAGAATAGGTTAAAGGGCTTAAAAAATAGTCAAAGCGGGGTAGCGCGCAATATAAAGGCGTGTGAGGTCAAGGAATACATAGCTGAAAAAACTCTTTTCGTCCTCTACGATTGGGATAATTTAAAGCTTTATCCCGAACTTTTAGGCTTGCCTATAAGTGCATTTACAACCGAGCATAAAACCGCCCCGATAGTTTTAGTCAGTCCAAGTTATATTCCCGATGGATATAATAGGGTGGTGTATCTAGAATATACTTCGCAACTAATCGATTCTAACGCGGAAAACTTTGTCGTTAGCGACGTTGACGCAAATCTTATTCTAAAGTGCATAAGCACGGATAGAGATGCGTTTAAGCAAAAGTTTAGCGAATTATTATCCTTTACGGGAAAAGGTTTTTACGGCAGTGCAAAGTTTGCAAGCCAATATTTTAGTGAAGACGTTTATCAAACCATATTCGCTATTGAAGTGTTCTTAGAACTTGGAATATTTAAGAATGATAACGGAGTTTTTACCTATGACCAAATGGTGAAAAACGCATTGACAAACTCTAGTTTGTATAGTAAAATTAGCTTAATAAAAGGTTAATTATGTTTGATATTTTGCAAAAATTAGAAAAGACCTATAACGGCAAAGATTTGGCACTATTAAAAAGTGCATACGACTTTGCGAAAACTGCGCACGCAAACCAAAAACGTGCTTCGGGTGAAGAATATTTTATTCACCCTTGTACCGTTGCGCGCATTTTGGTTGATTTAGGACTTGACGCGGCAACCGTTGCCGCGGCATTTTTGCACGACGTTATAGAAGATACTCCCGTTTCGGAAGGGGATATCAAAAAGGAGTTTGGTGCCGAGGTTTTAGAACTAGTTGTGGGCGTTACCAAACTCGATAAAATCCGTTTTAACTCTAAAGAAGAAGAGCAAGCCGAAAACTTTAGAAAAATTTTTGTTGCAATGGCAAAAGATATAAGGGTTATTATTATAAAACTTGCCGATAGATTGCACAATATGCGCTCGCTTAACTTTTTGTCAAGCGACCGCCAACAACGTATGGCAAGGGAAACGCTTGAAATTTACGCACCGCTTGCCGATAGACTTGGTATTTCGCAAATCAAGTGCGAACTTGAAGACCTTTGCTTAAAATACCTTGAACCCGATATATACGAATACCTCTCTAGTAACATTGACGAAAGGTTGAAAGAGAGCGTAGACCTCGTTGAACACGTTGTTGAAGAGGTTAAAGCTATGCTTGCCGATTCTGGTGTGTCGGGTGACGTTTACGGTAGAAAGAAACACTTATACAGCGTTCATAGAAAAATGAAACAACGCAACAAAACCCTTGACCAAATCTATGATTTAGTGGCGATTAGGGTTATCGTTAACACCGTTGACGAATGCTATGAAGTGTTTGGTAAAATTCACCACAAATGGAAACCTGTTCCGGGAAGAATCAAAGACTATATCGCAACGCCAAAACTAAACATGTACCGCTCGCTTCACACGACGGTAATGACCAACTTTGGTAAGGTTTTTGAAATTCAAATAAGAACGTACGAAATGAACCACGCAGCCGAATACGGTATCGCTGCGCATTGGAAATATAAAGAAAACAAAAAAGAAGCCGATGACCTTGATACCCGCCTTTCTTGGATAAGAGAGGTTATGGAATGGCAGGGTGGCTTAAAAGATAGTAAGGAGTTTTTGAACTCGTTAAAGGGTGACATATATAGTTCTGAAGTTTTGGTATTCACCCCGAAAGGCGACGTTATAAGTCTGCCAAAAGACGCAACCCCACTAGATTTTGCATACAATATCCACTCACAAGTAGGTAATAAGTGCGTAGGGGCAAAGGTCAACTCAAAAATGGTGCCCTTAAACACCATATTGCAGGTTGGCGACGTCGTTGATATCATCACTTCGCAAAACTCTAAAGGTCCGTCTTGGGACTGGCTCAAAATTGTTAAAAGTCCTTCAGCTCGCGTTAAGATAAGGCAATTCTTTAAGCGCGAAATGAAGGAAGAAAACATAAAAATGGGCAAATCCATGTTTGAAGCCGAGGCAAAAAGAAGGGGCTATTCGCTCAGCGAATTGGTTACCGACGAGGCATTCGAACACGTTGCTTCAAAACTTTCTTTCACCGGTCAAGACGAAATGTTTGCATCTATCGGCTACGGCGCGTTGACGGTAAACCACGTAATCGTTAAGTTTATTGATTTTTATAGAAGAAATCAACCTAAGGAAGAAATCACCAAACTCATCAACAAAAACACGAGCAGTTCTGGTGGTGTAAACGTTAAGGGCATGGCGGGGCTACTCGTCCGCTTTGCAAGGTGCTGTACGCCAGTTCCGGGCGACGATATCGTCGGCTTTATCTCAAGAGGGCATGGTGTAACCGTTCATAGACGCGACTGCCCTAACCTTAAAAACATTGAAAGCGATAGGCTTATTGAAGTAAGCTGGGCAAATACCGCATCGAGCAGTTACAATGCAACGATAAAGGTTATCGGCAATACTCAAACGGAAATTTTGACCATCGTTGCGTCGGTTGTCGCTCAGTTTGACCTAGATATTATATCCACAAACGGAAGAGTGGACTTAAAGACCAAGCAGGCAATCGTCGATTTTTGCGTAAGAATTAACAGCAAAGACGCCCTTAACAGCCTTATAACCAAACTTAAACAAGACCCTAAGATAATAGACGTTTATAGGACGGCAAACTGATGAAATTATATCATTTAGTAACCAGCCTTCTCAGTGTAAACACCTACTTTTTGATTAACGATGAAACAAAAGAAGCGGTGGTTATCGACGGCGGTGAAAACTATAAAAAAGTAAAACAAGCAGAGCAAAGCCTTGGTGTGACCATCAAGGCTGTTTTGCTTACTCACGGCCATTTTGACCATGCGGGCAACGCAAAAAAACTTCAAGAGGACGGCGCAAAGATTTATATAAGCAAGATTGACGCACCAAAACTTAAAAATGAACTTAATTTGGGCGGAAATTTTGGTAGAGCCTTTGATTATCTTGATGCTGACGTAACTTTTAGCGATGGGGATAAGTTCACGATTTGCGGAATTGATTTTGAAGTGGTGATGACCCCCGGTCACACAGACGGCTCGGCAACCTTTATCGTGGAAAATATGATGTTCACGGGCGACACTTTGTTTTTGGAGTCGGTGGGTAGAACGGATTTTCCAACGGGTAGCAGGGAGCAACTCGTTGCCTCGATAAAAAGGCTTTACGCAAGGGAAGGGGACTATAAGGTTTACCCAGGCCACCAAAATTTTACCACACTAGAACACGAAAGAAAGTATAATACCTTTGTAGATTATGATTGATACTAATTTGGAATCTTTAACTAGTGATTTACTAGAAGTTGAAAATTTATTTGCGGGTGGTGACGAGCTTAAAATTCGTCATCGCTTTACCGAAAGTGAAGGAAAGGTTGTCAATACCGTCACGGTAAACGGCAAAATTTTCGCGTACGGAAATTTAGTAAAAAAAGAAATGGATGAAATAGAAAGAAAACGCATTGTCAAAAGGTATGCAAAGCTTTCTATCTATAAAGCCCTCTCCAAATTCTTTGAAAAGGACTTGCCCTGGGGTGCATTAACGGGTATAAGACCTACAAAACTTGCCTATCAACAACTGCAAGACACAGGCGAATTTACCGAGTTTTTCTTAGATACAATGAAAGTTAGCAAGGAAAAAACCTTGCTTACCCAAAAGGTAATAGAGCAACAACGTGGCATTTATACGCTTGACGACAATAATACCGACTTCTTTGTTTTCATTCCGTTTTGCCCGTCTAGGTGCCGATACTGTTCGTTTATAAGCGCTGACATTAAGAGTGCTGAACGTTACGTAGACCAATATATCGACACTTTGATTGACGAAATTGAATATAGCGCACAATTTATTAAAAACCTAAGAAGCATCTATATCGGTGGCGGTACGCCCGTTGCGCTATCCGACGATAGACTTGAAAGGGTGCTTAAAGCAATCGCTAAGATTAATACAGGCGTTGAATATACGGTTGAAGCGGGAAGACCCGATGCTATAACTAAGAGCAACCTTAAACTTCTAAAAGATTACGGAGTAACCCGCGTTTGCGTAAACCCGCAAACCTTTTCGGATAAAACGCTTAAAATTTTGGGAAGAAATCATACTGCCGAACAAGTCAAAGAAAAATTCTATATGGCAAAGGACGATTTTATTACCAATATGGATTTAATTGCAGGGCTTGACGGCGAAACGTTCGAGGACTTTAAAGAAAGCTTAGATACCGCAATATCGCTTTCCCCCGACAATATAACCGTGCATACCCTTTGCATAAAAAGAGGGTCGCGCCTAGCTGAGAGCGAGAGTAGGCTGTCTGGTGAGCAAGTGGAAAAAATGGTTGATTACGCACATAAATCGCTTGAAGAGGCAGGATTTAATCCCTATTACCTCTACAGGCAAAAGTATATGGCGGGCAATTTAGAGAACGTTGGATACACAAAACCGGGCAAGGCTTGTATTTATAACGTGGACGCAATGGAAGAAATTTCGCAAAACGTTGCGTGCGGTGCAAACGCCATTTCAAAGCGAGTTTATTTTGGCGGAAGACGGATAGAGAGAAGTGCTTCACCCAAAGACGTGGCGACTTACTTGCAAAAAATAGAGCAAATTAAGAGTGAAAAGTTCAAATTATTCTCATAATAGGATAAAAAATAGTTTACAAACCCAAATAATTTTGATATACTAATTAGGCTTGATACTTTAGGCAAGGTTTTGTGGTTCTCCACCCGTTGCTTTGCTTAAAGCGAATTATTCCATAAATAATAGGAGGTAAAAGAATATGGAAAAGGCAAAGAAACAAGAAATTATAGCAAAATTCGCTCGTCATGAAGGTGACACTGGTTCAGCAGAAGTGCAAATCGCACTCCTCACCGAAAGAATCAACCACTTGAACGAGCATCTCTCAACCAACAAGCACGACAACCACTCAAGACGTGGTCTTATGAAAATGGTTGGTGAAAGACGCGGTCTTTTGAAGTATTTGATGGAAATCGATATCGAAAGATACAGAAAGGTTATCGCGGACTTGAATTTGAGAAAGTAAAAACATTGGGGCGACATAATTTTTTTGTCGCCCAATTTTTTTAAAACCAAGGTAATTATGCGTGGCGCAGGTGCGTTACGTTTCAAAAAAATATAGAGTTTAGAAGGAGAGAAAAAATGACAGAAACTTTTAGAGTTTTTAAGACCACTGTCGGCGGAAGAGAACTCGTTGTAGAAACGGGCAAGTACGCTGAACAAACAAACGGCTCTTGCGTTGTAAAGTGCGGTGATACCGCAGTTATGGTTAACGTAACCATGGCAAGCGCACCCAGAGACGGTATGGATTACTTCCCCCTGGGCGTTGATTTTGAAGAAAAGATGTATTCTATCGGCAAAATCCCCGGCGGATTCAAAAAGAGAGAAGGCAGAGCGTCTGATAAGGCAATTTTAACCAGTCGTCTTATCGATAGACCTATTAGACCTCTTTTCCCCAAGGGCTTATTTAACGACGTTATCGTTATTGCAACCGCTTTGTCAGTTGAACCCGACGTTCAACCCGAACCCCTTGCAATGCTCGGTAGTTCAATTGCAATCAGCATTTCGGACATTCCCTTTGCTGGTCCCACTGGTAGTGTTGTAGTAGGTCTTGTTGACGGCGAATACGTTATCAACCCCGATGAAGCACAAAGAGCAAAGAGTGACCTTACCTTAAACCTCGCTGGTACTAAAGATGCTATCATGATGGTTGAAGCGGGTGCAAACGAAATTAGTGACGACCAAATGGTTGGCGCAATTTTGTTCGGTCACGAAGAAATCAAACGTCTTTGCGCTTTCCAAGAAGAAATCGTTAAAGAAATAGGCAAACCCAAAAGGGAAATGGAACTTTACCACGTTCCCGAAGAAATCGACAGCGCTGTTAGAGAATATGCTGACAAGATGCTCGACCAAGCACTCGACACTTTTGACCGTCATGAAAGACAAGCAGGTCAAGATAGAGTTGAAAAGGCTTGCCTCGAATACTTTGCTGACAAATTTGAAGGCAAAGAAAGAGAAATTAAAGATGCGCTCTACTATATGACCAAAGAAAAGGTTAGAGCAAAAATCACCAACACTGGTATCCGTCCCGACGGAAGAAAACTTGATGAAATTAGACATATTTGGTGTGAAGCAGGCGTTCTTCCCAGAGTTCACGGCTCAGGTGTGTTCACTAGAGGTATGACCCAAGTTCTTTCAACTTGTACTTTGGGTATGCTCTCTGAAGCACAAAAACTTGAAGGTCTTGACGGCGAATCTGAAAAACGCTATATGCACCAATACAACATGCCGGGATATGCTTCTGGCGAAGCTAAACCTTTGAGAAGCCCTGGTAGACGTGAAATCGGTCACGGTGCACTTGCTGAACGTGCATTAGAACCTGTAATTCCTAGTGAAGAAGAATTCCCCTACGCAATAAGAATCGTTTCTGAAGTTATGAGTTCAAACGGTTCAACCTCACAAGGTAGCGTATGTGGTTCAACCCTAGCACTTATGGATGCTGGTGTTCCCATTAAAGCACCGGTTGCTGGTATTGCAATGGGTCTTATCAAGGATACCGAAACTGGTAAAGTATCTATCATGAGTGATATTCAAGGATTAGAAGACTTCCTTGGCGATATGGACTTTAAGGTTGCTGGTACTGAAAAGGGTATCACCGCTATCCAAATGGATATTAAGATTAAAGGTATTGACGAGGCAATTTTGCGTCAAGCAATTGCACAAGCAAACGTAGGCAGACGTCATATCCTTGGTAAAATGCTTGAAGTTATCGATGCTCCTAGAGCAGAACTTTCTAAGTACGCACCTAGAATTATTTCCTTCAACATCGACCCCGAAAAGATTGGCGACGTTGTAGGTAAGCAAGGTAAAGTAATCAACAAGATTATCGAAGAAACTGGTGTTAAGATTGATATTGACGACGACGGAAGAGTTAACATTGCATCAGTTGGCGATGGTGGCAATGCTGAAAGAGCAAAAGCAATCATCTTGTCAATTGCAAAAGACCCCGAAGTTGGCGATATGTTCATTAGCGAAGTTGTAAGAATTTTACCTAAGGTTGGTGCATTCTGCGAACTCGCTCCCGGAAAAGACGGACTTATCCACATCAGCAAAATGAGTGAAAAGAGAATCAACACTGTTGAAGAAGTATTGCATATCGGCGATAAAGTTAAGGTAGAAATCATCAAGATTGGTGAAAAGGGTATCGACCTTAAACTTTTGGAAATCGTTAACGACTAATTTTATTTGACTATAAAATATGCAAGGCGCTTTGCCTTGCATATTTTGTTTGTTTAGATATTATAAGTTATTTTACCGCTAAACTTAAGCATATAATTGCATAGAGGTGGCGGTATATGAAGATAATAAATAAAAGAATAACGATAATAACCAACGCAATCTTATTTTTGGTTATGATTGCCGTGTTTTCGATAGGGTTTTTGCCCCAAAGTGTAGCACCTATGTACGGCGGTAACGAGATAGGTGCAATCTATAACGGCAATCGCGAAAATAGGAACGTTTCGCTTATGTTCAACGTGTATGAAAACACCAAGGTTGTTAACGGCATTTTGGACGTTTTAAGTGAAAAGGGAGCAAAGGCGACCTTTTTTGTGGGCGGTTGCTGGGCGGACGATAACGAGCAAACGTTAAAACGAATAGTTGCTGAGGGACACGAGATAGCAAACCACGGCTATTTCCATAAGGACCACGCAAAGCTTGACGTTAAACAAAATGAGCAAGAAATTTCGCTTGCTGACACTGTGATTTATGCACTGTCGGGGGTAAAACCTACGCTGTTTGCACCGCCATCGGGCAGTTTTTCGGTTGCAACACTTGAAGTTGCGTTTAATTTAGGTTATAAGGTCATTATGTGGTCCAAAGACACGATAGACTGGCGGGATTCTAACCATCAAACCTTAATAACTCGTGCAACAAAAAACGCAACCAACGGCGATTTGATTTTAATGCACCCAAAAGCACACACTTTGTCGGTTTTACCTCAAATTATAGATTTTTATAAGCAAAACGGCTTTAACTTAGTAACCGTCAGCGAAAACGTTGGCGAAATTGGAGAATGATATGGGTTTTTATAAAAAATACGATAACGGACTTAGATTGATTGTAAACAAACTTGAAGGTTTTCAATCGGTGTCGGCGGGCGTTCTTGTAAAAACGGGCAGTATAAACGAAATGACGGAAGAAAACGGCATTTCTCACTTTATCGAGCACGTTATGTTTAAGGGCACTTCAAAACGTTCGTCATTTGAAATTTCCGATTATATAGATAGAATAGGCGCGCAAATAAACGCGTTTACCTCAAAAGAACTAACTTGCTATTACACCAAGTCTACCAAAGATAGATTAAACGATAGTTTGGAAGTTTTGGCGGATATTTTCTTTGATTCTACCTTTAAAAAGGAAGAACTTGAAAAGGAAAAGGGTGTAATAATCGAAGAAATAAATATGAGCGAAGATACCCCTGAGGACTTGCTTTTCGACCTTCTTGCAAAAAGTTATTATGGCAGTGCGGGGCTTGGACAAACTATTTTAGGACCCTCGAAAAACATAAGGCACTTTAACCAAAACAACATTAAAAGTTATATGGACAAGTACTATACGGCTGATAACGTTGTAATTTCAATCGCTGGCAACGTGGACGAAGAGCAGACTGAGAAAACCATTGAAGAGTTGTTCGCAAAAAGATTTTCTAATAAAAAAAGTGCTGAACAAGTAAAAAGTAAAAGCGGAAAACCCGCCCACCTACATTTAAGCAAACGCATCGAGCAATCACATATCGGCTTTGCGTTAAAGGGCTTAAAAATGGGGGACGAAAAGTCGGATGCTCTCTCTATTGCAAACGCAGTTTTAGGCGGTGGTATGAGCAGTAGATTGTTCCAAAAAATTCGTGAAGTATTAGGGCTTGCGTATAGTGTTTACTCATACCCGTCGGCTTATAAAAACGACGGTGTGATAGAAATTTATGCGGGGGTTAACACCGATTACAGAGATTTAGCAACCAATGCAATTGCCGAAGAAGTTAGAAAGTTTAAAAAAGACGGTGTTACCGAGCAAGAGTTTTTGCGTGCTAAAGAGCAACTAAAAAGTTCTACCATTTTCGGTAGGGAAAGCACCTCTTCGCAAATGCTTGTGCACGGCAAATATATGATTTACCTTGGCAAGCAGTTTGATTACGACGACCGCATAGATAAACTTGATGCGATTACGTTAAACGACGTCAACGAAATAATAGAAAAGCACTTTGACATCGATAAGGCTTCTACCGCAACGGTAGGTCCTAAAAGAACGTCGCTAAAGATATAAAATTATGGACTTTTCCACGTGGGAAAGTCCTTTTTTATTGCCGAAAAGAATATATATTTATTATGAAATTTATAAGAATCATATTGTCGGTAATTTTAGTTTTTTGTTCTATATTCACCTTTACTTTCGGTTGGAAAAAAATTTCCGCAACTAAACTTGACGACAAAAGCGCGGAGTATCAAGGCATACTAAACGTCTGGCACGTTGACGGGTTTGAAGGGGGAGTTGGGTCTAGGCGTCAGTTTTTATTAAATCGCGCTATCGAGTTTGAAAAACAAAATAGCGGAGTGCTTGTTATGGTGTCCAACTTTACGTTTGAGGGGATTAATGAAAGATTAGCTAAGGGCGAATATCCCGACTTAATCTCTTTTAGTTTAGGTGTAAACGTTGACCGCACTTTAAGGCTGGATTGTAAAAACCTATCTAATGGCGGGTTTGTTGGGGATAAAGCATATGCGACGGCATGGTGTAGGGGCGGATACGTGCTGATTGCAAACGCGTCCAAAACAATTTCATTTCCCGACCACTTCGACAGTATAACCGTATCGCAAGCCGAATACACTGAACCCCTTGTAGCGTTCGTTTTAGAGGGGTTTAGAGCAAAAAAAGTCAGCGTAAAAAAGCCTATCGACGCCTATTACGATTTCGTTAACGGCAATACCGATTATCTTTTGGGAACTCAGCGTGACCTTATAAGACTTAACAACCGCAACTTCGACGTCGCAGTTCGACCGCTAAAAGAGTTTAACGATTTAATTCAATACGTTGCGATAACCACCGATAGCGAGCAAAAAAACTTTTATGCACAAAAATTCGTGCGGTTTTTAACCGAGGAGAGTACGCAAAAGAAACTTGATAAAATTGGAATGTTTTCTTGCTATTATTCGGTGGGGTATGACAACGCACACTATTTGGAGATGGAAAAGGTGAAAACAGGTAGTACTTTATCGGCGTTTATTTCGTCGGTGCAACTCTTAGAGTTGCAAGATTATTCTAAGTCTATTGCACTAGGGGAAAAAGACGACGTAAATAAAATAAAAAATATGCTCGTTTAATCTTGAAAATTTGAAAAAAATATAGTAAAATGATATAAGGAGTTATATGGGGTTTAAAACAGAACTTGAAAACTTTACCCTTTCAAAAATCTTGTATGACGTACCTATGAAAAAACACACGTCCTTCGGGGTGGGTGGAAAGGCAAAATATTTTACTAAGGTCGATAGCCTTTGTGCCTTGAATAGTTTAATTCAAACGGCAAAGCGGTATAAAGTTAAGTATAAAGTTATCGGCAACGGCAGTAATCTTTTAGTCAGCGACATGGGGTTTAACGGGCTTGTAATTTGCACTAAGGGGCTTGACGACGTTTATTTTAAGCGTGAACAAGTGCGTGCAATGGCGGGCGTGAAAATAGAAAAACTGTTGTCCTTTTGTCTAAAAAACCGACTTAGCGGTATAGAATCACTTGCGGGTATTCCCGCAACGGTGGGCGGTGCTGTGGTTATGAACGCAAGTGCGTTCGGGCGGAGTATAAGCGACCACATTGCCGAAGTAGAAACGTTAAAAGACGGTAAGATAAAAAAGTATTATAAGAACGAGTGTAAGTTTGAATACCGAAAGAGCAGATTTTATCACTCGAAAGAAACCATAGTGTCGGCAACCTTTAACTTTAGGGAAGAAGACCCACAACGTATAATCAGTGCAATTAATAGTTATAGGGAGCACAGAAACAATTTTCACCCACAGGGAAGAAGTTGTGGCTCGGTTTTTAAAAATCCTAAACCCGAAAGGGCGGGAGAACTTATTGACAGGGCAGGGCTTAAAGGCTTGCGGTTTGGCGGTGCAAGGGTATCACTAAAGCACGGCAACTTTATAGTGACCGATAAAAACGCGTCGGCGACCGACGTTTATCACCTTATATTACACGTAAAAGAAAAAGTCGAACAATTATTCGGCGTCCAACTGTTTGAGGAGGTCGAATACGTAGGAGAATTTTAATGAAGTTAACAGCCGATTACCATACGCATACGGTATTTAGCCACGGCAAAGGGAGTATTTTGGATAATGCCCTTTCCGCAAAAGAGAAGGGCTTAAAAGAGATTGGTATATCCGACCACGGCTTTGCTCACCCCGCTTTTGGTTTAAGGAATAGAAAGATACCCAAAATGCGCTTAGAATGTGACGAAGCCACAAAAGAAACGGGTGTTAAAGTTCTTCTCGGCATAGAGTCAAATATTATCGGCACAAACGGAGTGGTTGACCTTAAAGAAAAGATGTACGACCACTTTGATATATTCCTTGCTGGCATTCATAAGTTCGTTATGTATAAGCCGAACAGTATTTTCCCTCTTGCAATTCCAAATCTTACCGCCGCAACTTTTAAGAAAAAGGAAGTGTCGGCACGACTAATAAAGAATAATACCAAAACGTTTATAAACGTTATAAAGAAAAACCCCGTGGACGTTATAACCCACTTAAACTTTTGTTGTTATGCTGATGCGGTTGAAGTGGCAAAGGCTTGCGCTGATTACGGCACTTACTTAGAAATAAGCACCAAAAAACTTCACCTTACCGATGAAGAATTCTACGCAATATTGAAAACTGGCGTAAGGTTCGTTATCAATTCGGACGCGCACACCCCCGACCGCGTGGGTGACGTTAAACTTGCGGAAAAAATTCTTTCCATCGTCGACATTCCTAAAGATAGGATAGATAATATCGACGGCAAACTTCCCGATTTTAGATTTAGAAGGTTTAAGGAGGGAAGGTAAGTGAATTTTGGTGACACTATAAAAAAAGAGATTTTGTCCAAAATCATAAAGGAAAACCACTGCAAAAAGGCGTTCATTGCCGGCATAATAAGAGGGACGGGTGCGCTTTACGAAAAGGACGGCGAACTTGGGTTAGAGTTTTCGGTTGCCGATGAAATGACGGCAATGTTTATAACTAACGTATTTAGAACGCTTTTTAGATACGAAGTTAGGGAAATGTCGGTAAGTGAGGACAGGCTTAACAAAAAGGACAAGTTTACCCTAAATATAAGTGGCGAACGCACTATCGAGATACTAATCGAACTTGAAATCTTGATAGAAAGAAAGGGCGATATCGAACTAAACCTTGATATGTACGGGCAAATGACCAAAAGAGATTGTTGCCTCCGTGCATTTATTAGGGGACTTTTCGTGGCGGTTGGCGGATGCACAATTCCGCAAAAGAAGGACACGACGACGGGGTATCACTTAGAACTTGTGTTCTCGCATTATACCCCCGCGTTAAAGACAAGCGAAAAACTTGCCGAGCACAACGTTTTAACAAAGATAACAAAACGAAGAGATAGTTATATCGTGTACATTAAGAGTGCGGAGGAAATAAAAGACTTTATAGCCTTTTTGCCCGCGCCAGTAGCGGTGCTAAAACTTACCGATTTTATGATAAATAGGGAGTTAAAAAACCGCTCCAATAGACAAAAAAATTGCGATATAGCAAACGTTAATAAGCAGGTGGAGGCATCTGCAAGACAGCTTGAGGCGATTGAAAAAATATCTTCAACAATTGGGCTAGAAACCTTAAAAGATGATTTGAGAAGGACGGCGGTTGCAAGAAAGGAAAACCCCGATTTAACGCTTGGCGAACTTGCTGAAGAATTAAAGATAAGCAAAAGTTGTCTAAATCATAGACTAAGAAAACTTATAGTAATAGCAGAAGAATTATAATAAAAACAAGGGAAAACGTTATGTCAGATTTCGTACATTTACATTTGCATACTGAATATAGCCTTTTAGACGGTGCAACCAGAATTGATAGGTTGTTTACAAACGTTAAAGAAAAGGGTATGGATACCATTGCTATAACCGACCATGGAAACATGTTCGGTACTTTATATTTTGCTGAAGAAGCCAAAAAGGCAGGTGTAAAGTGTATTATCGGTTGTGAAATGTACGTTTGCGACGATTACCTTGAGAAAACTGGAAAACAAAACTTTGACCACTTAATTTTACTTTGTAAAAATAAAAAGGGATATAAAAACCTTATCAAATTAGATTCTATTGCATACGTAGACGGGTTTCATTATAAACCGCGCATAGACTATAAAACCTTAAAAGAACACAGCGAAGGATTAATTTGCCTTTCTGCTTGCCTTGCGGGAAGGGTTGCTAAACGTCTTTTAGAAGGCGATTATGACGGTGCAAAACAAACCGCATTATACTTGCAAAGTGTTTACGGCGAAGATTTTTATTTGGAAATTCAAGACCACGGTTTAGCAGAACAAAAGCGTATAAACCCTTTACTTATTAAACTTTCTAATGAAACGGGTATTCCACTTGTTGCCACAAACGACGTGCATTATTTAGAGCGTGAAGATGCTGAAATGCAAGACGTTCTTATGTGTATAAGTATGAAAACCACGATTGACGACCCAACAAGACTTAAAATGGAAAGCGACCAATCGTATTTAAAAACCCCGGAAGAGATGAAAAATCTTTTTTCATACTTACCGCAAGCAATAGAAAACACGGTCAAGATTGCTGAAAAGGTTACTGAAGAAGTTTTTGATTTAACTAAAAAGGGAGAGCCGATTAGAGACCTTTCTCTTATCCCTAAATATTATCCGGAAGACGGCAGTTCCCCTAAAGACTTTTTATATAAACTTGCAAGCGAAGGGCTTAAAAAACGTTATCCCGTTATCACCAAGGAAATTCAAGATAGGTTTGATTACGAGTTTGACGTTATAAGTTCAATGGGTTTTTGCGATTATTATCTTATCGTTTGGGACTTTATTAACTATGCAAGAAGCGTTGATATTCCCGTAGGTGCTGGTCGTGGCTCTGGTGTAGGAAGTATTATTGCGTATTCAGTTGGAATAACCGACGTTGAACCGCTTAGATATAACCTTATTTTTGAAAGGTTTTTGAACCGTGAACGCGTTAGTATGCCTGACTTTGACGTTGATATTTCGGATGCACGCAGGGGTGAAGTTGTTGAATACGTTAGAAATAAATACGGTCACGATAAAGTTGCCCAAATCGTAACGTTTGGAACACTTGCTGCAAAACTTGCCATCAAAGACGTTGGTAGGGTATATAGAGTGCCTTATGCTGAAACGGACAAAATAACTAAACTTATGGATGCAAAGTATAGCGTTGACCAAAACTTTGGCTTTAAAAAGACTAAAGACGGGGAAGACGTTAGCATTAAAGAACTTGTGGAAATGTACAACCAAGATGAAACCGTTAAAAAGGTTGTCGACATGGCAAGGCGTGTTGAAGATATGCCAAGGCAAACGGGTATGCACGCGGCGGGTGTGGTTATTTGTGAAAAACCGATTATGGAAAACGTTCCTTTGCAAAGGAACGGAGATGACGTTACCACTCAGTTTGATATGATTGAAGTTGAAGCCCTTGGTATGCTAAAAATGGACTTTTTGGGGCTTAGAACTTTAACCGACGTGCAACTTGCTTGTAAATACGCTGAACAAGATTTCGGCATACACATTGATTTCCACGAATTAGGGTATGAAGATAAAGAAACCTATGACCTTATTGGTGCGGGCGAAACGGACGGGGTGTTCCAACTTGAAAGCCCCGGTATGAAACGATTTATGGCAAGCCTTAAACCGTCCACCTTTGAAGATATTATAGCGGGTATTTCTTTATATCGCCCAGGGCCTATGGATTCTATACCGCAATATATAGAAAACAAACATAATCCTGAAAAAGTGACTTACGACCACCCCTTGCTTGAACCGATTTTGAAAAACAGTTATGGTATACTTGTTTATCAAGAACAGGTTATGCAAATATGTCAAAATCTCGGTGGCTTTACCCTAGGTCATGCTGACGTTGTTAGAAAAGCAATGGGTAAAAAGAAAGTTGAGATTATGGAACAGCAAAAGAGCATATTCGTTTACGGTGGTATTAATGAAAACACGGGTATGCCCGTTGACGGTGCAATTAAACGTGGTGTTCCTGAAGATGTTGCAATAAAGGTTTACGATAATATGAAACCATTTGCAAGGTATGCGTTTAACAAATCGCACGCGGCTGCGTACGCAGTGCTTGCATATCAAACGGCTTATCTTAAACGCTATTATCCCGTGCAATTTTTCTGTTCAATCTTAAATAACAGAATTGATAAAATTGAAGAAATTTCTAAATACTTAACCTATCTTAAAAGCAAAGCAACGGAAGTTTTGCCCCCGGATATAAATAAGAGTAATGCATACTTTAAGACGGAAAATAACGGACTTCGTTTTGGACTTGTAGGGCTTAAAAACGTTGGGCTTGGCGTTATTAACGAGATTGTTAAGGAACGTGAAAATAGTGGCGATTTTACTTCGTTTGAAGACTTTATCAATAGATGTATCGGCTTTGGTATCAATAAAAGACTGGTTGAAAGTTTAATTCTTGCTGGCGCGTTCGACAACTTTGGTGTAAATAGAAGAACACTTATGAGCGTTTACGCCGATTATATGGATAGAATTTCTTCGGCAAACAAGAAAAAGGACAACTTCCAAATAAGCCTTTTCGGTACTATATTGGAAGAGGACGAGGGACTAAAGCTCGAATATCCAAAGATGAGCGAGTATTCCTCAAAAGAAAAGTTGTCGCTCGAAAAGACCGTTCTTGGTATTTATCTATCAGGTCACCCGCTATCCGATTTCAAAAAGCAGTTCGACCGCTTTTCGTTTAACACTAGTGCGCTTGACTTTTACGAAGAAGACGAAGAGGGCAATAAGACCTATACCGAAATCAAAGATGGCGAGCACGTCGTTATGGGCGGTATTATTTCGGAGTTTAAAAGGCTTTCCACCCGCGGTGGTCAAAACATGGCGTTTGTTAAAGTGGAAGACCTTTATGGGCAAATCGAAGTTATATTCTTCCCCAAAATCTTTGAAAAATCACGCGACTTTTTAAAGGAAGAAGAAGCGGTTAAGATTAGCGGTAAACTTCAAATAAAAGACGGTGTACCGCAAATAGTTGCCGACAGCGTGGATAAAATCGTAATTGAAGAAAGTAAGGTAGAGCAAAACGCAGAGCAAGAATATATGGGCATTATAATTCCCGACGGAAAGGAAAATATTCTTGACGACGTTTTGGACGTTGTGTCTAGTTATTCGGGCGATATTCCGGTAATTGTCGCAATGGGTGGCAAAAAATATAACGCACACGTCTCAACAAGACGATGTGAAGGGCTTTTGATTGAACTTAAAAATTATCTACCCGCTGATAACGTTATATTTTTTAAGAAAAAATCTTAAAAACACTATAAATTAACTAGTAAAAATTTTAAGTATATGATAAAATAATCGTTGATACGTTATAATAAGTGTAATATCTTTTTGTGTAAATTCCTAGGGCTTTTTTATAAATAAAAAACGTCGCTTTGGTAGTATAATGTATCTATAGATTTACTAAAGAAATATTTGGAGAAAATATGGACAGAATAGCAGTATTGACAAGTGGTGGCGACGCACCGGGCATGAACGCTTGTATAAGAGCGGTTGTTAGGACGGCGCTTAACTACAAAATGGATATTTACGGCGTTGAAAGGGGATACGCAGGACTTATCAAGGGTGAAATCAAAAGGTTGGAATCTCGTTCGGTATCAAATATGATACATAAGGGCGGTACTTTCTTAAACACCGCAAGATGTCCCGAATTTAAGGATATTGAAGTTCAAAGATTAGCGGTTGAAGCGCTTTCAGCATACGGCATTGAAGGACTTGTTGTTATCGGTGGTGACGGAACTTTCCGCGGGGCTAAAGACCTTTGGGAAAACTTTGGCATAAAGGTAATGGCAATCCCAGGCACAATCGACAACGACTTAGCATACACCGATTACACCGTTGGTTTTGATACGGCGGTAAACACGGTACTTTGGGCAATCAACAATCTTCGTGACACACTTCACTCTCACGATAGAGTAGGACTACTCGAAGTTATGGGTAGAAACTGCGGTGATATCGCACTCTACGCGGGTGTAGCGGGCGGTGCGGAATACGTTCTCGTTCCCGAAATTCCCTATGATTTAGATAAAATTGCATCTTCAATCAAAAAATCGTATTTGAGGGGCAAGACCTCTAACATGATTATTCTTGCAGAGGGTGCAGGGAACCGTGACGAGATTGCTGAATATATCGGCAAAAAGAGTGGTATAACCGTAAAGGTTACAAACTTTGGCTATATCCAACGCGGTGGTTCACCCGATATGGCAGACCGTGTGCTTGCAGCGAGGTTTGGTTATAAGGCGGTTGAACTTCTTCGTGACGATAAGGATAGTTGTGCAATCGGTATCAAGGATAACAAGATTATCACCGTTCCGTTTGAAGAAGTTGCAAAAGCGGAAAAGAAGTTTGATAAAGAACTTCATCAAATCGCCCACGTGCTTAACTTATAAAAAAATAAAAGAAAAAATTTTGATTTACATATATAAGGAGAAAAACAATGAAAGGATTGAAAGGCGCGTTAATGTTTGCGCAATCAGGTGGACCTACTTCGGTTATCAACGCAAGTGCGGCTGGTGTATTTATTGAAGGACTTAAATCAGAAATGATTACTGAAGTATATGGTGCAGCACACGGTATTAGAGGTATTTTGAACGAAGAGTTCTATGATATTTCTAAAGAAGATATGGAAGAACTCTTGCTCTTAAAAAATACTCCCTCGTCAGCACTTGGCTCTGTAAGATATAAACTTAAAGACGCTTCAGTTGACGATACCGATTATAAAAGACTTTTAGAAGTATTCAAAAAATATAACGTAAGATACTTCTTCTATAACGGCGGAAACGATAGTATGGATACTTGCAACAAAATCAGTAAGTACATGGCAAAATCAGGCTATGAAATGAACGTTATCGGTGTTCCCAAGACCATCGACAACGACCTTTTTGGAACCGACCACTGCCCTGGCTTTGCATCGGCTGCAAAATACATCGCAACCTCAATTATGGAAATTAACCTTGACGCAAAGGTTTACGATACGCCTATGATTTGCGTTATCGAAGTAATGGGTAGAAACGCAGGCTGGCTTACCGCTGCCGCTCAACTTGCAAACGCAAAGGGACTCGGCGCAGACCTTATCTATCTTCCCGAAGTTGCTTTTGACGTAAACAAATTCGTTGCTGACGTTAAAGACGTTATGGCAAAGAACAACAACAAGTGTATCGCAGTTGTTTCTGAAGGTATCAAGAATGCTGACGGTGTTCTCGTTTGTGAAGCACTTGGCGAAGCTGGTGCAAGGGATAGCTTTGGTCACGCACAATTAGGTGGCGTTGCTGCAACCCTTTCTAACATCGTAAAGGCTGAAACTGGCTCAAAGGTAAGAGCAATCGAATTATCACTAATGCAAAGATGTGCAGCACACTGCGCTTCAGCAACCGACGTTGAAGAAACTTTTGAAGCAGGTAAGCAAGCAGTTCGCGCGGCTGTTAACGGCGAAACCGATAAAATGGTTTGCTACGCTAGGGCAGAGGGCGAAGAATATAAGTGTGAATACAAACTTCTTCCCTTAGAGCTTGCTGCAAACACCGAAAAGACCGTTCCTATGGAATGGATTATCAATAACGGCACTGGTATTTCAGATGAATTCGTTAAATACGCACTTCCCCTTATCCAAGGCGAAGTAAATATGAAAAAAGAAGACGGACTTCCCAGATTTGCAAAATTGAAAAAAGTTCTTGCAACCAAGAAATAATTAAAAAAATAAAGGCACGACCTAAGGTCATGCCTTTTTTTAATTTCTAAATTCGGTTGGGGTTTTGCCCGTTTTTTGCTTAAATAGAAAGGAAAAATAATGCTCGTCGGTAAAGCACAAAAGGTCGGATACGGCTTTAACCGTCATATCGGTAGAAGATAAAAGGGTGGACGCAACCGATAATTTTTCGTTAAGTAAGAACGCATAGGGGGTAATGCCCGTATTCTTTTTGAAAATTCTAATTAGGTTAGAGCGGGACATAAAAAGTTTTGATGCAATCTCATCTAAAGAGCGTTTGGTATAAACCGAAGATAAAAGTTCGTTCTTTATGGAGTTGAAAACACTATCGTTTGTGGTTAGAATACTTTTTGAAATTGTGGTTATAATTTGGTGCAAGTTATCGGCAATGGTAAAGAACTTGTTTTGCGGTGTGGTTTCTGCGCGGGCAACGTTGAAGATTGCCAAAAAGTTTTTTTCAACGTTTACCTTATATACGCCCGACTTTACCTTAAAACTTTCTATCATTTTATCTAAATAATCGGACTTTAAGCTTATCCAAATTTTTTTCAAGGGGTCACGTTTATCCGAGCGGAAATTGTGCACGTTTACCTTGCTTAAAACAAAGGCGTCGCCACTAGATAAGGGCATTTTTTTGCCGTCAATAATAATTTCACCCTTTCCCGACAAAACGTACTCAAAGTTGTGATAATTGCTTTGCTCTTTTCTATTTATTTGGTATGATGAAAGGGGGTGGGTTATACCGATAAAAACACTCTCTATCGGGAAATCATCGTTAAAAACCAAAGTAACCGCATCTTCGCTTTGTGGGTATTCTATATTAAAATCTAAAACTTTGCTCATTTTCTTAACCGTTTTGCTTATAATCTATATTGATTTGATTTATTTTCTTTATTATACTATGATTGATAAATAAAATCAAGTATAGGAGAATAAATTATGGCAAATTCAAGACTTATCGGTTCTTACCCAGTAATAGGCATAAGACCGACCATCGACGGAAGACGTGGACCCTTAAAGGTTAGAGAAAGTTTGGAAGTTCAAACAATGAATATGGCAAAGTCCGCCGCTAAACTTTTGACCGAAAACCTTTGCTATTCTAACGGAGAGCCGGTTAAAGTCGTTATTGCCGATACGACTATTGGCCGTGTGGCTGAGGCGGCTGCGTGTCAAGAAAAGTTCAAAAAAGAAGGGGTGGATATAACCCTTACCGTAACGCCTTGTTGGTGTTACGGCTCTGAGACAATGGATATGGACCCAACCACAATCAAGGCGGTTTGGGGTTTTAACGGCACCGAAAGACCGGGGGCAGTGTACCTTGCGGCAGTCCTTGCAGGGCACGCACAAAAGGGTTTGCCCGCCTTTGGAATTTATGGGCACGACGTTCAAGATTTAAGCGACACGTCAATCCCAAATGACGTTGCGGAAAAGATTTTGCGCTTTGCACGTTCAGCCGTTGCGGTTGCCACTATGCGCGGTAAATCTTACCTTCAAATTGGCTCAATTTGTATGGGTATTGCAGGCTCTATCGTGGACGTTAATTTTTTTGAAGAATATCTCGGTATGCGCGTTGAAAGTGTGGACGAGGTCGAAATTATAAGAAGAATGACCGAGGGTATTTACGATGACGCGGAATACCAAAAAGCACTTAATTGGATAAAGGCAAAATGCAACCCCGACTTTGATAAAAACCCCGTTGAACTTCAAAGAACGCCCGAACAAAAGCAAAAGGACTGGGAATTTACCGCAAAGATGGCGTGTATAATTAAAGACCTTATGAACGGCAACAAAAATCTTCCCGAGGGTGCGGAAGAAGAAATGGTGGGGCACAACGCAATTTGCGCGGGCTTCCAAGGTCAAAGACAATGGACGGACTTTTACCCCAACTGCGACTTCCCCGAAAGTATATTGAACTCATCGTTTGATTGGAACGGGGCAAGAGAGCCTTATATTTTAGCAACCGAAAACGATAGCCTTAACGGTGTATGTATGTTGTTTGGTAAACTTTTAACCAACCGCGCACAAATCTTTGCCGACGTTAGAACGTATTGGTCGGGCGATGCGGTTGAAAGGGTTACAGGCTATAAAATACAAGGAAAAGCAAAAGAGGCGGACGGCTTTATCCACCTAATAAACTCTGGCGCTGCGTGTGTAGACGCGTGTGGCGAGGTTAAGGATAAGGACGGCAACGCAATTATGAAACGTTGGTGGGAAATGACCGACAAGGATATCGATGCGTGCATGAAAGCGACCACTTGGCCGTATGCCGACCTTGGATATTTTAGGGGCGGTGGATATTCTTCCCGCTTTGTAACAAAGGCCGAAATGCCAGTCACTATGATGAGATTAAATATTGTTAAAGGGCTTGGCCCCGTTATGCAAATTGCAGAGGGTTGGACTATAGCCCTTCCAGATGAGGTTACCGATAAACTTTGGAAGAGAACAGACTACACTTGGCCGTGCACTTGGTTTGCACCAAGAATTACGGGTAAGGGTGCGTTCGCTTCGGCTTATGACGTTATGAATAACTGGGGCGCAAACCACGGCGCAATATCTTATGGACATATCGGTGCAGACCTTATCACAATGTGTTCAATGCTCCGTATCCCCGTATGCATGCACAACGTTGAAGAACAAAAAATTTATCGTCCTGCGTGCTGGAATGCGTTCGGCATGGATAAGGAAGGTCAAGATTTTAGGGCGTGCAGTAATTACGGACCCCTTTATAAAACCATAAAGTAAGGTGAAAATATGAGAAATATTAAAACAAACCTAACTTCCACAATGCAACCAACAACGGTTAAATTTGATGAAGATTCTAAAAGAATGATATTCGACCGCTTTGGTATGTTTATCCACTTTGGTGTCTATAGTCACCTTGCGGGGTGGAGGAATGGTGAAAAGTTCACTTACGGCAATGCTGAGTGGATTATGCGCCACTCTCAAATTCCGCTTGCCGAATATACAAGGTATGCCTACGAGTTTGAACCAGAGCCTGACTGGGCAAAAAAATTAGCAAAGGAAGCCAAAAAGGCGGGTATGAAATACGCGGTGCTAACAACAAAGCACCACGACGGATATTGCCTTTTTAAGACCGACTATTCTTTCTATAACCACTTCAGTATGCACGGCAGAGACTTGGTTAGAGAATACGTTGACGCTATGAGAGAAGTGGGGATAAAGCCGGGTTTTTACTATTCGCACGCAATGGACTGGGCCGAACGTGATGGCGCGGGGTACTTTTGCCGTTACTATGGCGGTGTACCTGCAAACAACTCTAACTTCTGGGACTATCCCGACAGAGAAACAAAGGATTTTAAGAACTATTTTTACGGCAAGTGTATGCCACAAGTTAAAGAACTTTTAACCAACTATGGCGACGTGTATTTGATTTGGTTCGACTATCCGCACGACATCACCATAGAGCAGTCTAAAGAGCTTTACGAACACGTTAAAGCCCTTCAACCGCATTGCTTGGTTAACTCTCGTATCGGTCACGGATATGGCGATTATAACTCGCTTGGTGATAACACCGTTTGCACCGTTCCGCTTGGCGTTCCAAACGAGTGTTTGGTAACCTTAAACGATACTTGGGGTTATAGAAGTTACGACGAAAACTGGAAGACCGACGAGGAAATTTTAGAAAAATTGGTGCGTTGCACGGCTTCTCAATCAAGTTTTTTACTTAACGTTGGGCCAAAGGGCGACGGAATAGTTCCCGAACAAACCTCGGTCATTTTAGACGGGGTTGGTAAGTGGGTGGAAAAATATAGATGCGTTTTGGAAGATAGCGATAAAACGCCCTTCCTTTGCGGTTTCGAGTGGGGGTCAACCTCCCTTTCAAGCGACAAAAAGCGCTTGTATCTATACGTGACCGATAAAAATACCGATAAAATCACCTTAAACGGCATAAATGCAAAAATTAAATCGGTAAAAGAGGTTTTCGGTAACGAGCAGGAATACACCTATATCGATAATGCACTTACCATTAACTTAAACAGGATAGATAAAGACCAAACTATCCCCGTGTTCGTTATAGAATTTGAAAATAGTGCAACGTTTAGTGAAATTTCAATTCAGCACGGCGACTTATTAACTTTGACCGCATATTACGGCAAAAAGTTTAGAATTGACGGCGACGTTCATGAAAACGTGGAGTTCGTTTTCCAATACAACCTATACGACCCGCTTTGGAACAAACGCGGTATGAGTATGCACTTTAACGCAACGGTATGCGCGTGGGAGAGGGAAAACGAGTATTTAGAATGGACGGCGGAGTTTACTGAGGACGGCGAGTACGAGTGCGAACTTGTAACCGAGCCAATGCGTGGCGTTGGTACCGTTAGGGTAGAGGTTGAGGGCTATTCACTTGCTAAAGAGTTAAGGGCGGATAATCCCGACGCAACGTATGAACTTAGCAGAACAAAGGCTGGCAACTCTCGTTCAATCTATAAACTTGGTAGAGTAGTGCTTAAAAAAGGCGAAAAATCTATATTTATTAAACGCGACGGCGACGGCGCAAACATTCCGTTTGCCGAACTAAAATTTAGAAAGGTCAAATAAAAAAGGGGCTAAATTTAGCCCCTTTCACTTTTATAAAAATTTCTTTAATCGTTGTTCGTAGTCTTCTTCTAAATCAAGAATTTCTTGAATAAAAGAAGTAACTTCTTCGGTCAAATTTTCCTTTTCGTTTATCATGGCAGTAAGTTCGTTAATACCCATAACCGTGCCGTTAACCATCATTTCAGCCGCTTGGTTTTGGCTGTGGTCAATAATGGTTTTCATCTTTATACTGCCCCAAAGCATAGCTTTTTTGAATGGATTGATGTCCTTTGGCTCAATTTCGTTCTCTTTCATAAACACGCTTATCTTATTTATAATATTTTCGTATCCATCGTATTGATAAGAAAGTTCTTCCTTTAATTCCTCGCTTTTTACCATAGGCAAAAGGTCGGAAATGCTTTGAAGCGCGATGTGCGCGTTCTTATAAGCATCGTTAATTGCTTTTTCGTTATATTCGTTTAATACCATATTTCCCTCCTTATATTTATAGTTTGGATAGTAAAAAAAGAATTATTCTTAATAATAAAAAAGTGCTGAAAAACGTTTGACATTTTAACTCTAATAGTATAGAATATTGGGGTAACCGCGCGAAAGGGGTTTTTTTAAGTGTGTCAAAACCGCCCCAAAATTCAATTCGGCGAGTCAGGTTAGAGGAGGTAATTATGTACGCAATCGTAGAAAACGGTTCAAAGCAGTACAAGGCAGAAATCGGCTCTGTTATTAGATTCGAAAAACTTTCTGCAAACGTAGGCGACAAAGTTGAGTTTGACGTTTTGATGTTAGCTGATGAAAACGGCATCAAAGTAGCAGACGAAGCAAAGGCATTCAAGGCAGTTGGCGAAGTATTGGAACAAGGTAAAGATAAGAAGATTATCGTTTACAAATACAAAGCTAAAAAGAATGAAAGAAAGAAACAAGGTCACAGACAGCCCTTCACGGCAGTTAAGATTCTTGAAATCGTTCAAAAGTAAGTGGGAGGTAAAGATTTATGATGTTTTTATTTAGATTATTTGCTCACCACAAAGGTGGCGGTAGCACCAAGAACGGTAGAGACAGTAACGCAAAAAGACTTGGCGTTAAGAGAGTTAACGGTCAAGAAGTTTTAGCAGGCGGAATTATCGTACGTCAACGCGGAACCAAAATTCACCCCGGTAACAACGTAGGCTTGGGTAAGGACGATACTTTGTACGCTCTTATCGACGGTGTTGTTAAGTTCGAAAGAATGGGTAGAAAAGACAAAAAGGTTAGCGTATACGCTAAAGAAAACTAAAAAGCAAGGGTTGTGTTTTCACAACCCCTTTTTTGTATTATGAGTGAAATTGCTATTATCAAGTTTGAAAGTCAATATTTTTCGGTCAAGGACACTTTGGAATGCGGGCAAGTGTTCAGGTTTTTGCCGTACAAAAAAGGTTTTAAGGTGTATTCTGCCGACAAGTGTTGCTATTGCTATAACGAGGGCGATTTTGCCTTTATAGAGTGCGAAAAACAAGACGAGCAGTATTTTTATAACTATTTCGATTTAAGCAGAGATTATAGCAAAATTTATAATAGCGCAATAGAAGAAAACGTTGATATTTTAACCATTTCAGCAAAAGCTGGTAAAGGCATTAGAATTCTTAATCAAGACTTAACCGAAACGCTATTTTCATTTATCGTATCGCAAAACAACAATATCCCAAGGATTAAGGGCATTATCGAAAAGATGTGCGTTGCCCTTGGCGAAAGAAAAGAATTTTTGGGAGAAGATTATTTTTCCTTCCCAACAGCAAAAAAAATGGCGGAAAGAGGGGAAGAGTTTTATAAAAGTATTGGGCTAGGTTATCGCGCCGAATATATCCGTCGCTTAGCGGTAGAGATTGAAAAGGGGCTTGATATTTTCGAGTGGAAAAATTTATCCACTAAAGAGTTAAATAAAAAACTCGTATCAATTTATGGAGTTGGTAAAAAGGTTGCCGACTGCGTAAGCCTTTTCGGGTATAGAAAAAGCGACGCTTTCCCCGTCGATACGTGGATAGAAAAGGTGTATAGGGAAGACTTTAAGGGAACGATAATAAACCGTGAAAAAATAGCCGAATATTTTTCAAATAAATTCCTAGATAATGCGGGATATTATCAGCAATACCTATTTTTCTATAAAAGAAGCAAAGAAAAGGAATAAAAGTTGGTAAAAGCACAAAATATTTATTAAAATAATTGTCAAAAATAGGCAATTTGTGTTATACTAAACGAGATAAAATATAAAAACAAAATTGGAGGCATAGATTTATGCAGTATTCAACTGAAGTTAAAGAAATGACCTGCGTTTGCAAAGGACCAAAACACGGTCCCGCTCCTATCCCCGAAGAGGGCAGATGGGTAGAAGCAAAGGAAATTAAAGACATTTCCGCATATACGCATGGTGTAGGCTGGTGTGCACCCCAACAAGGTGCTTGCAAACTTTCGCTCAACGTTAAAAACGGTATCATCGAAGAAGCGCTTGTAGAAACTATCGGTTGCTCGGGTATGACTCAC
>JAFQJB010000005.1 GCA_017397305.1 Clostridia bacterium
CCCTTATCGGTGAAGAACAACACGTCGTCGTGGGTGGACGTTACAAACATATTGCTTACAAAGTCTTCGTCCTTAGGTCTATGTGCGGTAACACCTTTTCCGCCACGACGTTGCGTTCTATATTCAGCAACGGGAACACGTTTAACGTATCCAAAGTGGGTAAGGCTTATTACCACGTCTTCTTGAGGAATAAGGTCCGCATCTTCAATATTAGAATAATCGTAAGAAATTTCAGTCTTTCTAGGCGAGGGATATTTTTCTTTGATTTCTTCCATATCCCTTCTAATGATTGCCTTAACCCTTTCAGGTTTAGCGAGTATATCGTTGAGGTCAGCAATGATATTTTGAAGTTCAACCAATTCGTCTTTAAGTTTTTCAACTTCCATACTGGTCAAACGTTGCAATCTCATTTCCAAAATTGCGTTTGCTTGCTTGTCGGAAAGTTCAAATTCAGCAACCAAAGCATCGCAAGCCGAGTTTTTGTCGGCTGATTGACGGATAATTTCAATCACTCTATCAATATTTGCAAGCGCTATAACCAAACCCTGAACGATATGCGCACGTTCTTCGGTCTTAGCTAAATCATACTTAGTACGGCGAACGATAACCGATTCTTGATGGGCAATGTAATGGGTTAAAATTTCCTTTAAGCCCAAAACCTTAGGTTCTCCGTCAACGAGTGCAAGAAGGATAATACCGTCTTTAACTTGCAAGTTGGTGTGTTTATAAAGAGTGTTAAGAACAACTTGAGCATTGGCGTCTTTTTTAAGGTCGATAACCATACGCATGCCGTGTCTATCAGACTCGTCTTTTATGTCGCTTATACCCTCTATTCTCTTGTCTTTAACCATATCGGCAATGCTCTTGATAAGCATTGCTTTATTAACTTGATAAGGAAGTTCGGTAACGACGATTCTTTCCCTAGTGCCGTTATTGAATTCCTCAATTTCGCATTTTGCACGGAGAACAAAACCACCTTTACCAGTGCGGTAAGCTTGTTTAATGCCCGCTCTACCCATCAAAACACCACCCGTTGGATAGTCGGGTGCGGGAACGAGTTCCATAAGTTCTTCAATGGTGATTTCGGGGTTATCCATAACCGCCATACAAGCGTCTAAGCATTCTGCTAGGTTATGAGGCGGAATGTTTGTTGCCATACCAACTGCAATACCGTCAGCACCGTTAACCAAGATGTTAGGTATTCTTGAAGGCAATACAACCGGTTGCATTTCGGTATCGTCAAAGTTAGGATAAAAATCAACGGTGTCTTTATCTATTTCGCGAAGCATTTCGTTTGCAAGTTTAGAAAGTCTTGCTTCAGTATACCTATATGCTGCAGCGGGGTCGCCGTCGACCGAACCGAAGTTTCCATGTCCGTCGACAAGCGGGAAGTTTATAGAGAAGTTTTGTGCAAGACGAACGAGCGCGTCGTAAACGGAGCTGTCGCCGTGCGGGTGGTATTTACCCAAAACTTCGCCGACGATTTTAGCGCATTTTTTGAAGGCTTTGTCAGAAGTTAACCCCATATCGTGCATTGCGTACAAAATACGTCTATGAACTGGTTTCATACCGTCCCTAACGTCAGGAATTGCACGCGAAACGTTAACCGCCATTGCATAGGCAATGAAGGACTTTTTAACTTCGTTGTTAACTTCTATATTGATAAGTTTTGTCTTTTCAAGCGTGGACTTAAATTCGGCTGAAAGTTCAGCACTCATATCTTTTTTAGCCATTACTTTATCCTCCTTCCCTTATATATCAAGGTCGGTAACGAGTTTTGCGTTTTGTTCTATAAACTCGCGACGAAGTTCAGGGTCGTCACCCATAAGTCTTGTAAAGGTTTCGTTTGCTTCTAACGCATCTTCCATTGTAACCCTAAGCATTGTTCTTGTTTCGGGGTTCATGGTCGTTTCCCAAAGTTGTTCGGGGTCCATTTCACCAAGACCTTTATATCTTTGAATGTCGCACTTGCCAACTTCAGCAAGATAGTCGTTAAGTTCTTTATCGGAGTAAAGGTATTTATCGACCTTGTTCTTAGTTGCTTTGTAAAGCGGGGGTTGTGCGATATATACGTGACCTTTTTCAATAAGCGGTCTCATAAACCTAAAGAAGAAGGTTAAAAGTAATATTCTTATGTGACTTCCGTCAACGTCCGCGTCGGTCATGCAAATAATTCTATCGTAACGGAGTTTGCTTTCATCAAAATCGTCGTGAATGCCACCGCCAAACGCGGTAATCATACTTCTTATTTCTTCGTTTTCTAAAACCCTATTAAGCCTTGCCTTTTCAACGTTAAGTATCTTACCACGAAGTGGCAAAATCGCTTGGAAACGCCTATCTCTACCTTGTTTTGCACTACCGCCTGCAGAGTCACCTTCGACGATAAATATTTCGCAAAATTCGGGGTTTTTATCAGAGCAATCGGCAAGTTTTCCGGGAAGTGTTGTCGATTCCAACGCGCCCTTTCTTCTAGTGTTTTCTCTAGCAAGCCTTGCAGCCTCCCTAGCGCGTTGAGCAGTTATACACTTCATTAAAACCTCTTTGGTTTTTGCAGGGTTTTCTTCTAAGTACGCACCCAAGTATTCGTTCATAGCCTTGGTTACGTAATTTCTCATTTCGCTATTTCCAAGTTTGGTTTTGGTTTGACCTTCAAACTGCGGTTCGGTAAGTTTTACAGAAACAACGGCAACAATACCTTCCCTACAGTCGTCGGACGAAACCTTTTCTTCGCCCTTAAATACGTTTAGTTTTTTACCAAAATCGTTGATAAGTCTTGTAAGCGAACTCTTAAACCCTTCAAGGTGAGTACCACCCTCTTCAGTGTTTATATTGTTTGCAAACGCGTAAACGACTTCGTTATACGTTTCGGTGTATTGAATAGCAACCTCGACCTCGGTATCACCATAGAACACGTCGAAATACACCGGTTTATCAAAGAGCGGTTTTTTGTTGCGACTTAAATCGTCTACAAAGTGTGCAATACCACCCTCGTAAAAGAAGGTGTCTTCTTGTTCACGTTCGGGACGTTTGTCGATAATCTTTATGGTAAGACCTTTGTTGAGATATGCAAGTTCTCTAAGTCTTGTTTTAATGGTATCGTAATGGAAGTCGACAGTTTCAAAAATTTCGTCGTCAGGCATAAAGGTAACCCAAGTACCCGTAAAGTCAGCATCGCCGACAACCTTTAGCGGTGCTTGAGGAATACCCCTATTATATGTTTGTTTGTGCTTTTTGCCGTTTTGATAAACCTCCACTTCAAGCCATTCGGAAAGTGCGTTAACAACCGACAAACCTACACCGTGCAAACCACCGGAAATTTTGTATCCGCCACCGCCGAATTTACCGCCAGCGTGAAGTTTGGTCAATACAACCTCAACGGCAGAAATTTTTTCGGTATGGTGAATAGCCGTAGGGATACCACGTCCGTTATCCTTTACGGTACAAGAACCATCGGCGTTAAGTTGAACGATAATGGTATCACAATATCCGTTATTAGCCTCGTCAACGGAGTTGTCGACAATTTCTTGCACGAGGTGATGAAGCCCCCTCGCGTCCGTTGAACCGATGTACATACCCGGTCTTTTACGAACGGGGTCTAGTCCTTCAAGAACTTGTATTTGCTCTTCGCCGTAATTGCCTTCGTGTTTGATTTTTTCTTCCATTTTCTAACACCTAAACTTTTTTATTTTTGTGATATAATTATATCACAACTTGAAAAATTTTACAAGCGAAAAATCTAAAATTAAAACTATTTATAGTTTTAAGGGCGATTTTTTTATAATTGCGACAAAATTTGCGGATAAAAAGTAAAATTTTACGTAAAATTATTAGTGAAAATGGAAAATAACTGCAAAAATTGTCAAAATAAAATTGCCGATGGGTATAAGCTTTCTTGCCCTAATTGTCACACGGTTTTTTGCTATAATTGTGCTGAAGCTACAAAGCGAATTTGCCCAAATTGTTATTATGATTTAGAATTTAGCGAATAGAAAAAATGCTTGCAAATTGCAAGCATTTTTTTAATTTCAATTATTTCACTCTTCGGGCGGGCGATTATTAAACAAATCTTCAATAAGTTTTTTCTCAAACGCGCCGTAACCTTTAATTTGGCACCTATCCGCCTCTTTAATACCCTTCTTGTAAAAGATATCAGCCGTCTCGGTTTCGCCCTTTACGTTCAAAATGTACGCCAATTTTGCCCTAACGTTAGTTGCGGTGTTGACGTTGTTTAAATATTTTTCTAGTTCATACACTAAGTCATCGGCTTTTTCTTCATCAAAATCGAAGGTGCACGCATTATATAACGCATCGGTTTTTATCGGGAAGGTGTATGCTTTTGGCATTTCGTCTTCAAGTGACAATAGTCTTGCAGTCACCTTTTTTGCGTTCTCATAATCGCCTAAATCTAGATAATAGTTGTATCTAGCATTCAGTAAAAGCACAAAGTTTGGGTCGTCTTCTGGGAGTTGAGGAAGGTCAAAATAAAGGTCTTTTTCAATTTCCTTAGGGGTCTTTCCTTGATACATTTCGGCTTGAATTTTAAGGATGGAAAGAGCAACATTCATACTGTCGCTACCCTGCCTTATTCCAGAAAGAACGGCTCCGTCATTTGAAAGTCCTTCGTTAAGCATAGGAAGTGCGTTGCCAAAGAAAACGTAGGCGCCGACTGGGAAAAATGCGCCCCAAATACAATAAATCCAAACGGATAAACCTTTTATAAACAAGGGCGGAATACCGATTAGCATTGCAATAAAAGAAGCAATTAATGCTCCCCTAACCATTTTTGAAAAACGTTTTTCTAAGTTCTCTATTGACTTTGGAATCATATCGGTATACCCCGCTTCCTCACCGAGCCAACAAAAAGAAAATTCGGTTTTCTTTCCAACTTTTTTCCACTTAAAAAACCACACGCGCATTTCTGCAAAAGCAAAACCACTGCGCTTTCCCGCAACTAAATGCCCAAGTTCGTGCATAAAGGTAACTATAAGCCCCGCAACGATTGCACCTACGGCAATTTTAAGCAAGGCACTAAACACGTTTGAATAATACCTTTGACTGCAAATATAAACGAGCGCAAACAGTGCGCCGAGCGACAACAAGATATATAGCACGTTGTCGATTAAATTTTTTCTTCTACTCATATTTTCTCCGTTTTAAGCTTAAGATAGCCTTCTAAATTATCACTTTCACTAACAATAAAATAGTCAGCACCGACCTTTTCCATTGCTAAAAGAAGGATATTTGCGCCGTTTGCAATGACCTTTGCCCTATCTTTTTGTAAGCCCCTAATTTGTTTCCTCTCTTCTACCGACATAGAAAACAGCATGTCGCAAAGGCGGGAAAGTTGTGATTTTTCAAGTTTATAGCCGTGCACTTTTTTAGGGTCATAAGGCTCAAGCCCAAGTGCAATAGACACCATCGTCGTCGCCGTTCCACCGATTGCGTAAAAGGCAGAATTTGGAACGATTCCATACTCTTCAATTTTATCTTCAATAAAAGTTTTTGACGCCGAATAATCTTGTCCGCAAATATCGGTAGTTACAACTGCGCCGATATTTAGGCTTTTAGAATAAACCTGCACTCCGCCTTTTACAACGATAATTTCCGTGCTTGCACCACCGACGTCGACAATCGCTCCGTCCTTACCGTCAAGCGCACCCATATAGCCGATTTTAGCCTCGGTTTCGCCCGATATAACATCGACGTCTACACCGCAAGTTTCTTTTACCTTTTCAACGAAAACCTTGCCGTTTTTAGCCTTTCTAACCGCAGCGGTTGCAAAACAAAAAAGCTTGTCCACGCCTAATGATTTTGCCTTGTCGCAAAAAAAAGAAACGGCGGCGACGGTTCTTTCTATCGCCACCGTTTTTAAGATTTCATCTTCATTCATACCTTCGGCAAGACGAGTGGTTTGCACAAACTTATTTAAAGTTGTCGTGCCCTCGCTTATCATAAGCCTAACCGAATTTGAACCAACGTCGATAACGCCAAATTTCATTAACCAAGCTCCTCATCGGCATTTTTGAAAACATAGCCAAGTTCCCTTGCCTCTGCCTCTATCCATTCTTTTAGTTCACGAAGTTCGTATTCGCTCTTGCCTTCTTCGATTAGCCTTTCGTAACGAGTTATTTCTGCTTCTAGATTTTTTATTCTTTTGTTGTAAGAGATTTTTTTCACGGTTTGATAAGTGAGTATTGCAATTAGAAACACAAGCAACACCACAGCACCCACTTTCAATGCCGTTATTAATCTTCTTTTCTTTTCTTCGGTCATGTTTTTGCCTTTTAATATATTTTCTAAATATATTATATATCTTTTGTGCGATTTTTGCAAGTATTATATTAAAACTTTTAAAATAGATTAATATTCCAAGCAAAACACCAACCGTCATATATACGCGAAAGTTGGGAAATTTCAGTAAGAACGAGTAGCCGACGTATAAAATAGATACAAAAACAAAGCAAAGCACGTCAAGTACGGCACCAACGTAAACGTTCAGCCGTTTTTTGAAGATTGAAACGATGCCAAAAAGTATGCCAACCAGCCCACCAAACGCAATGCACGCGATAAATACGAAAAACTGATTTTTACTGACGAACATTACTTAAAAAGCCTCTTTATTAGCGGTTGGTTTTTGTGTGAATATTTTATCTCGAATATATCCCCGTCAGCAGTGAGATTGCCCGTTTGTTTGTTAAATGCCGATATTTTGATATTATTGCCCAAAACCACAACTTTACTCCCCGAAACAGTAAGTTTTAAGCACTGCTCGGAAAATCCGTCAACAGCCTCTACTCCGCTAAGCGACAAATGTTTTCTATCTTCTAAAATAAGTTTTTGCACTTCTAACTCTTTTTGCCCCATAACTCCTCCAAGGTTTTATTTTTAAGTTATGCTAATATCAACAAAAAAAGACGGATTAACCGCCTTTTTTATCGTGATTATTATTTATTTAGTCGGGAAGTTGCATATCGCCAAACTTTATCCACTTTTTCTTTCTCATAAATTCGCTAACAACAAGCGAAATTACAACTGGAATAACGAACAAGCAGAGCACAATTCCTAGCACGGTATTTACGGTTGAAACACCCGCCTTTGCGTTGGCTTCGATAACGCCGAAAAGTCCAACCAAACCGCTCGTACCCATTCCGCCACCAGCGGCAGTACATCTCATGTTAAGTAAAACCGCAACAAGCCCAGAAAACGCACTGGAAATTATTTCGGGAACCATAATTATAGGCTTTTTCATGATGTTTGGTATTTGCAACATACTCGTTCCAATACCTTGCGAAATTAAACCGCCAAACTTGTTTTCCCTATAAGAAGTAACGGCAAAGCCGACCATATGCGCGGCACAACCCGCAACGGCAGCACCACCAGCAATTGCAAATACTTCGGGGTTTTCTAGGGCGGTATTTGACGTTGCAATGGCAACCCAAATAGCAGCCGACGAGGTGGGCATTGTTAGTAAAATACCCATAACTACTGCAATCAACACGCCGATTATGACCTTAACGGCAACACCAGCACTAATAGTTACAACCAAAAGTTTTGCAAATAAGTCCACAAGTTTAATAAACGGCCATGCGACGAAAATACCCGCGAAAGATAGCACCAAAGTCCCTAATGGAATTAAAATTATATCGAGTTTGGTTTTGCCCGCATATAATTCAACAATTTCAACAACTAGCATCGTTAAAACGTAAGAGCCGATTGGGTTTCCGGGAAGACTTGAAAACAATTTTGCAATTATCGTGCTCTTCCCAACCGCTACTAAATTATTAACTTCGAGAAGGGCTTTTAACCCACTATCTATTGCAACGGCGCCATAACCACTGCCACCAATAATAAGTTGGTCAGCCCAAGCACCGATGGTTCCCGCAACCGCAGCGGCAAAAATCAAAAGTTTGTTTTTCTTTAATGCAAACGCAATACCTACACCGATACCAGCACCCATCAATATCTTTGCAAAGTTTGCAATATACATCAACGTTATGCCGACGTAATTATCACCTATCCATCCAGCAATTTGCGCTAAGATTGTGCCCGCAATAAGCGTTACAAATAGTCCTTGTGCCATACCCGAAAAAGCCGTTATAAAATAACGTTTTGGCGCACTTTTGAAATAGGCTTTTACCTTGCTAACTGCTGATGATTTTGCCATTTCACAAATCAATCTCCTTAAGTTTATTTTCTAGTTGGTCGCACGAGGTCAAGTAATATTTTACCCCATTTTTTACAACAAGTTTATCGGCACGAACACTCTTACCGTGAAGGTGCCCGTAAATGACCGAATCCACACCAAATTCTTCAAAAATTTTAGTAAAATTACTATCTTCTCTATGAACGTTAAAGGGCGGGAAATGAACGAGTGCTATAAGCTTGTCCCCCTCTTGAACAAGTTTTTTTGCCGAAGATAGAGAAAGCTTTAGCCTTTCGGTTTCCCTAAGATAAATCTTGTTATCTTGCTCGGTAAAATCAGGCGAACCGGGAACGCTCCAACACCTTGAACCGCAAAGAACAACACCTTCAAACCGAATACTGTCGTTTTGAAGGGCAAAAAACCTTTCTGGGAGAATATCCCTAACCTTCCCTATTCCGCTCCACCAGTAGTCGTGATTGCCTTTTATTATCACTTTGGTGCCGGGAAGATTTGAAAGGGTTTGCAAATCATTTTTTGCGTCTTCAATATCCATCGCCCAACTTATGTCACCACCGATTAAAACCAAGTCGTCATCGGTAACCTTTTCCAGCCAGTCGGCTTTAATTTTTTCCATGTAGCCAACCCAATTACCGCCAAATACTTCCATTGGCTTATTGGTGTTTGTGGAAATATGAAGGTCGCTTATAGCAAATATTTTCATATTTTAATTATAACATATAATTAAAAAAACACAATCGTAATAAGCAAATTTTTTTAAAAACAAAAAAGCGCAGTAAAACCGCGCTAATTTGCATTGACTTATTCTGGATACATAGGTAATTCAAAAAATCCCGCGCAAATCTCTTGCGTGTATTCTTGACAAGGCGGTATCGCAGTATATCCGTATGACGGAATAAGCAATTCCACTTCCATAACGATTTTAAGAATTATGGAAACGCACGCGTCAATCGTAAACTGATTTTCGCCCGTATACGTGCCTTGCGTTGAAACAAGTGAAACGAGCGCCTCTACGTTATACGGCATAATCGACGCTGAGGGAATGCAAAGAATAACGTCTTTTGTCACTGTCACGTCTGCCGTTGCCGTGCCTTCTACCCCGTTTGCGTCGGTGAATGCTACCGAAACGGGAATTGTTACGTCCGCACGCACTCTTGCTGAATTTGGACGTTCGGGGAGCGGGTCGACTGTAAGATTTGATATCACGCCGTTAGACGTTAAACTTTTTGCGCTTACAAAGGTCAACGGATATGTAGGAGTTGCGGGCGTTAAATTTGTAATATTTAATATAACGTTATTTAGTTGGCTTTGTTGCATACACGCGTCAAAGACCTTCTTTACTTGCACGCAAACCTTTTCGGTTAAACCGCTAACCGGATTCCCGCTTATCTGCCCCGGACATTTGTCCGATTGAAAATTACAGAAAAACGACATCATTTTCCTCCTTTAAAGGTTTCTATTTTAATATATGATGCAATTTTTCCATTTGACACAAAGGGTATAAAAAAAGCAAGACGTTCGCCTTGCTTTTTCTCATTTAATAGTTATAACCGAGTTCGATTGCCTTGATATTCTTTTCCAAAAGTTCTGCTTTTTTAGCGGGAACCATTTGTGCAAGGCTGTTTTTGATTTGTTCCAAAGTCAAAAATCCTGCTTCTTTGATAACTTTACCAAGAATAATCATATTTGCAAGCCCTTCGAGTGAATTGTCGCTTGCCATTTGAGTTGCGGGAATTCCAAAAATTGAAACACCTTCTCTTTTGCATTCTTTTGCGATAAGCGAACTATCGAAAACGATATATCCACCCTCTTCGGTTTCGTTTAGATACTTTTCCAAAGAAGGAAGGTTCATAGCAATCAAAACGTCGGGCTTATCAACGATTGGTGAGCCGATTGAGTCGTCACTTAACGTTACGCTACAGTTAGCCGTACCACCACGCATTTCGGGGCCGTATGAAGGAAGCCAGCTTACTTCCATACCCGCTTTAAGTCCAGTATAAGCAACTGCTTTACCCGTAAAGAGTATACCTTGTCCGCCAAAGCCTGCAATCAAAATTTTAGTAGTCTTTCCCATTTACTTTTCCTCCTTGTACTTATCTTTGTACACGCCCAGAGGATAATGAGTTTCCATATTCTCTTCAAGCCATTTTAGTGCTTCCTTCGGTGAAAGTCCCCAGTTTGTAGGACAAGTGGAAAGAACTTCGATAAGCGAGAAGCCTTTACCTTCGATTTGGTTTTGGAATGCGTGCTTAATCGCTTGTTTTGCCTTTCTAATATTTTTAACGTTGTTAACGGCAACACGTTCTAAGTATGACGCACCTTCAACTTGAGAAAGCATTTCACAAACCTTAACGGGATAACCAACAACGGTTACGTCTCTACCGTAAGGTGAGGTTTGGGTGATTTGCTTAGGCAAGGTTGTGGGAGCCATTTGACCACCCGTCATGCCGTAAATTGCGTTGTTTACGAAAATTACCGTGATGTTTTCGTTTCTTGCAGCAGAGTGAACGGTTTCAGCCGTACCGATTGCAGCAAGGTCGCCGTCGCCTTGGTAGGTGAACACGATATTATCGGGGTTTGCCCTCTTTGCACCAGTTGCAACAGCGGGTGCCCTTCCGTGTGCGGCTTGAATCATATCGCAGTTAAAATAGTTATAAGAGAATACCGAGCAACCAACCGAAGCAATACCAATAGTTTTACCAGTTACGCCCAATTCTTCAAGCGCTTCGGCAACCAAACGGTGAATAATACCGTGGGTACAACCCGGGCAGTAATGCAATTGATTATCAGTAAGACCTTTAGTCTTTTCAAATACTACCATACTTTTGCTTCTCCTTTTTCAATCTCGGTAAGTTTGTTTACGATTTCTTCGGGAGTCATCAAAACGCCACCCGTTCTGCCGTAAAAATATACCGGCTTTTGACAATTGATTGCAAGTTTAACGTCGTCAACCATTTGTCCCATGTTTAGTTCAACCGACAAGAAAGATTTAACCTTTCCTGCAGTTTTGTTTAAAATTTCCTTGGGGAAAGGCCACAAGGTGATTGGACGAATCATACCTACCTTAATACCGCGTTTTCTCGCTTCCATAATAGCGTTTTTAGAAATTCTTGCCGCGATACCGAATGCAACGATACAAATTTCAGCATCGTCCATCATAAATTCTTCGTACATAACCTCGTTCTTCTCGATTTGTTCATATCTAGCATACCTAGAAAGGTTCCACTCTTCGAGTTGTGCGGGTGACAAAGAAAGAGAGTTTACAACGTTTCTGCCCTCGTGGGTAGAAGTACCAGTAGTTGCCCAAGGCTTGTCGTATTTTTTAACTTCGCCAAGGTCAAGGCTTACAGGTTCCATCATTTGACCAAGCGTACCGTCAGCCAAAATCATGCTGGGCATTCTATATTTATCAGCAAGGTCAAAGCCCTTAAAGGTCAAGTCAACCATTTCTTGAACGGATGCGGGTGCTAAAACGATTAAGTGATAGTCACCGTGACCGCCACCTTTGATTGCTTGGAAATAGTCCGATTGTGAGGGTTGAATACCACCAAGACCAGGACCACCACGTTGAACGTTTACGATAAGCGCGGGAAGTTCACAACCAGCAAGGTATGAAATACCTTCACTCTTTAGAGAAATTCCTGGGCTTGAACTACTTGTCATAACCCTTTTACCGCAAGCCGAAACACCGATAACCATGTTTATTGCGGCAACTTCCGATTCTGCTTGAAGGAAAACACCGCCGATTTTGGGCATACGCTTACTCATATAAGCGGCAACTTCGGTTTGGGGTGTAATGGGATAGCCAAAATAATGCATACAACCTGACATTATTGCGGCTTCCGCTAATGCTTCATTACCTTTCATTAACACTTTTTCTGCCATATTGCACCTCTATTTTTCAACCGTAATTACAGTATCGGGACACATCGTTGCACAGAACGCGCATCCAATACATTTGTCTTGTTCAGTAATCATTGCGGGGTGATAACCCTTAGCATTGATTTTGTCCTTTGCGAGCGCAATTATTTGCTTGGGGCAAACCGTTTCACATAGTCCGCAACCTTTGCAACGCTCTACGTCAAAAGTAACTTTTGCCATATTTTCTCCTTTACAGCCAATCGCCGTATTTTATACGTTCAATCGGCAATATTTTGCTTATATTTGTTAATTTTTCGTCTATTAAATCTCGTCTTACCGATGTAAATTTTATGGGAAGACTTGTGGCTTTTGATAATTCTTCACAAAACTTTAAGCCGTCGATTATCGTTTGAGCGGTAGTTTCGTCACCGAGATTTGCATTGTTTACAATTCCCGTAAAGTTAAGTTTTGCAGAATACTCAATTTCTTTTTTGATTTGGATTGCGTCTTCCACCGTTCTCGTTTCAGGACGGAGGTTGTTGACAACCCACAAAACGTCGTAATCGTTTTCTTCCTTAATTTGCTGATAAAACCTACCGAGTGCAAGCGCACCCCTATCGTCGCCACCGATATCAGCAACCGCATATCTAGATTTATCCGCCACCATTTGATATGATTTTGCGTTCATTGCGGGGATATCCACGTTGGTTTCAGCAAAAGGTGAAACAACCAATTCCACCCCCGCCTCTTCCAAGGTTTTTTGTGCGTCAACAGTTCTAAAATAAGGGTTTACGATATCTAAATCGTAAATACTTACGTCTTTTTTAAGGTTTTTAAGTGCCAGTGCGTAGTTTACAGCAACAAAGGTTTTGCCACTTCCGTAATGCCCCATAAATAGCGTTACGCGTTTATCAAACATTAAACTTTTACCTTATAGCACCAGCCTCTAACGTCGGGCTTTTTGCCCCATTGAATGCCAGTGAGTTCGTCGTAAAGTTTTTGAGTGAGTTCACCGATTTGGTTGTTTGAAACAACGTGGTCTACGTCTTTATAGAAAAGGTGACCGATAGGTGAAACGACTGCTGCCGTACCTGTTCCCCACGCTTCTTCAAGTTTTCCGTTTTCGGCGGCGGTCAAAAGTTCGTCGACAGAGATAAGTCTTTCACTAACTTTATATCCCCACTCTTTAAGAATTTCAAGACAAGATTTTCTAGTAATACCGGGAAGAACTGAACCCGTAAGTTCGGGGGTCGCAATTTCGCCGTCAATCTTAAACATAACGTTCATTGCGCCAACTTCTTCGATATATTTTCTTTCAACGCCATCAAGCCAAAGAACTTGTGTAAAGCCCTTTGCTTCGGCACGTTTGCCAGCCCTTAAACTTGCCGCGTAGTTACCACCACATTTGGCATATCCCGTACCACCGCGAACGGCACGAACGTCTTCACTTTCAATACTGATTTTAACAGGGTTAATACCTTCAGCATAGTAACTGCCAACGGGCGACAAAATGATAACGAACGTTGCGTTATGAACTGCGTGCACACCGAGCGATTCGTCGTTACCAAACATAAACGGACGGATATAAAGCGAAGTACCGGGAAGATTGGGAATCCAATCGTATTCTAAAGTAATAAGCGTTTCTAATGCTTTTAAGGTAAACTCTTCGTCTAAAGTGGGAAGGCAAAGTCTTTCAGCAGAATCGTTCATTCTCTTGATGTTTTCAATAGGACGGAACATTTGATATCCGTCATCCGTTCTATAAGCCTTCATACCCTCGAAAATTTCCGCACCGTAATGCAATACGGTCGATGCGGGATGAATGGGAATATAGTCGAACGGAACGATTTTTGCATCGTGCCAACCTTCTTTATCGTTATATTGCATAACGAACATGTGGTCGGTAAAGAATTTACCGAAACCGAGCTTAGAAAAGTCTGGTTTTTGTTTTAAGGTTTTTGCTTTTTCAATTTTTATTTCCATCATGATATAACCTCGCTATTTCATGTTTTTAATTTTTTCAATTGCGTCTTCGCGCATCTTATATTTCAAAATTTTACCAGCGGCGTTCATCGGGAAGTCGCTAACAAATATAAAGTATCTTGGAACTTTATGCTTTGCCATGTGCGAATTTCCATATTCTCTCATTTCCTCTTCGCTTGAAGTTTCACCTTTTTTAAGAATTATGTAAGCACATGCTTCTTCGCCGTATCTAGCGTCGGGAACACCGACAACTTGAACGTCCCTAACCTTATCGTTAGTAAGATAAAATTCTTCAATTTCTCTAGGATAAAGGTTTTCGCCACCACGAATAATCATATCCTTTAATCTACCCGTAACTTTATAATATCCGTCGGGTGTTCTACAACAAATATCACCGCTGTGGAGCCAGCCCTCAGCATCGATTGTTTGTTCGGTTGCTTTGGGCATTTTATAATATCCCTTCATAATGTTATATCCACGAGCAACGAATTCACCGTTTTGTCCGTCAGGCAATTCTTCGCCGGTTTCGGGGTCGATAATCTTACATTCAACACCTGGGAATGCACTTCCAACCGTCTCTACCCTATGGTCGATATCTTCGTTAACTTCACCCATAGTACAGCCTGGTGATGCTTCGGTTTGACCATAAACGCTTATAATTTCGGTCATATTCATTTCTTTTGCTGCACGGCGCATAAGGTCAGGCGGGCAGTTTGCACCAGCCATAATACCTGTTCTTATGTGTGAAAAATCGGTTTTTGCAAAGTCTGCATGGGCAAACATTGCTATAAACATTGTGGGAACGCCGTTAAAACAAGTGATTTTTTCGTCGTTTACGCACGCAAGTGAAGACTTGGGCGAAAAATACGGCATTGGGCAAAGCGTTCCGCCATGCGTCATGGTGCTAGTCATTGAAAGCACCATACCAAAGCAGTGGAACATTGGCACTTGAATCATCATTCTATCCGCCGTGGATAAGTCCATTCTATCGCCTATGATTTTGCCGTTGTTTACAATGTTTCGGTGGGTAAGCATTACGCCTTTTGGGAAACCCGTTGTTCCCGAAGTGTATTGCATGTTGCAAACGTCGTCGGGTTTAACCTCGAACGCACGTCTACGAACTTCCTCTTGCGGAACTAAACTATAACGTTTAACAAAATCGTTCCATTCTAAACATCCGTCCATATCAAAGCCAACTGTTATTACGTTGCGTAAAAACGGAAGTTTTTTAGAATACAAGGGTTGTCCAGCGGTCATGTCTTTAAGTTCGGGACAAAGTTCTTCAATGATTTCTTTATAATTGGAGTCCTTACAACTATCAATCATAACCAAAGTATGCGTATCGGACTGCCTTAAAAGATATTCCGCCTCGTGAATTTTATAGGCTGTGTTAACCGTTACCAAAACGGCACCGATTTTTACGGTTGCCCAAAATGTTAAAAACCACTGTGGAACGTTGGTTGCCCAAATTGCAACGTGATGCCCTGCTTTTACACCCAAAGAAATGAGTGCCGCTGCGACCTTATCCACGTCGTTTCTAAACTGAGAATAAGTTCTCGTATAGTCTAAAGTAGTGTACTTAAAAGCATATTGGTCGGGATAATTTTCCACTATTTCGTCAAGAACTTGTGAAAACGTTAAGTCTAAAACGTCGTACTTTTTCCAAGGAAAAGTTCCGGTTTTTGAGCGGTTATAGTGCACTTCTTTTGTGGGTTTTACGTTTGCACTGCCGTCGAGATAACTCTTAAAATGGGTTAAAATTATGTCGGCAGAAGTAATTTCGCCCGAATCCATAACCGAAACGTATCCGTCGTAGTTGAGCGAACGAAGTGCGTTGACAAAATCTTTAACGGGCAATTCGCCGTCGCCGATTAAAACGTTCTTACCGTCCTTTTTATCTCCCAATCTAACGTATTCAATGTACGCACCGAGCGTTTGAATGGTTTTATCAGCCGATTCACCCGCCGTGAAAAAAGTTTCACGCATGTTCCAGCACACCTTTAAGGTTGCCGTGCCGAAAAGGTTGATTACGTCCAAAACTTTTTCGGTATTAACAAGCGCACCGCACGTTTCGATTAAAATTGATAAGTTATTTTGCTCAGCATAATCTAAAATAGGTCTTAACACGGCTTTAAGTTGTTGGTTTGAAAGGTCTTCTTCCATACTAACGACAACACCGCTGATTGAGGCAAGCGACGCATAGTCAACGGCTTTTTTAACCGCTTCAATATCCATGCCTTCCCTTATGCTTTCAGCACAAGTTATTACTGGTATTGCAATATGGCGGTTGACAAGTTTTCTCTTTGCGTCGGCAGAAACGTCCGTACGGAAAATACTGTCGATATGGGACAACTTTTCTTCTTCAACATTGCAAATTTCAATGCCGTCAAACCCATAACTTTGCGCCACGTTACACAGTTCTATAAAACTGTCCGTATTTACAAATTTATTTGGAAACGAAAACTTCATATTAGTTTTCCTCGTAAACTATTTTATTGAGCGCATTGATAAACGCGCGGATACAAGCGCCGATAATGTCGGTTGACACGCCGTTGCCAGAATATAGTTTTCCATTAGCCCTAAGCCTTATGATAGAAGAACCAACAGCCCCTCTACCCTTGGTTACTGCGTGAACTTGAAAATCGTCAAGTTCATAGTGGTGCCCAACGATTTGTTCGATAGCATGAAAAGCTGCGTCGATAGGTCCGTCACCAGTGGAAACGCCGGTAAGTTTTTCTCCATCCTTTTCTAGTGTAACGTTTGCGGTTGCCGAAATAATATTACTGCTGTTTACCACAAAGTTTACCAAGTGATAGGTAGACGGAACTTGCATAGCCGTGCTAGCAATAATGGCTTCCAATTCCTTAACGTCGATTGCCTCTTTTTTAGAAGTAACCTTTTTGAACTCGTCAAAAACTTTACCCATATCCGAATCGGAAAGTTCGTATCCAAGTTGCTTAACAGCTGAACATACTTGACTTAAGTTTGCTTTAGCATTAAGTTTTTCGCATTTTTGTTCGGCACTATCTTCAGCTTGATTAATAACTTGACCGCTGATTTTATCACAAACGGTTTTAATCTTGGTAACGTCTACGTTAATATCTAAGTTGAGGTCGAACTTTTTTGCCCTAAACACTTCTGCCAAAACGTCCACTGAAAGTCCACCCATAACCGAGGTTTTAACACCATCGGCACCCGCTTTGAGCGCAGAGATTGCCGAAGCGCATTCAAGTGAAAGTGCATTTGACGGCTGAACGTTAACCTTAACGTCAAAAACGTCTTTAATTTCTTTAACTGCGTTATAAAAATCTTCTGGAAAAGCAATGCCAGCATCGTCCGAAATGGTGACTTCGGTTGCGCCCGCTTCAACTGCGGTTTTTACGCATTTGATAAGGAAACCTTCTTCCGCCCTAAAAGCATCTTTTGCGACAAACTCCACCTTTTCGCACTTCTCTTTTGCTTTTATAATAAGTTCTGCAATCTTTTCAATCATTGCAGGTGCTTTAAGGTGATAATGATATTCCATTTGTGCAGTAGACACAGGCATAACCACTTGCAAACAAAAATTCGCCGCGTCCTTTACGCATTGAACGGCAACGTCAAGCGACTCTAAATCGCTTCCAACGGGAATTTTGATAACCGCACCCTTAACTGATGATGCAATGGTGCGACATATAACTTCATTTTCTTTTAAGTTTGCCAAAAGAGGCAATTCGATGCAATCAACTTTTGCTAGGTCAAGTTTTTCGGAAATAGCAAGCTTTTCCCTAAATGTTAAGGAAAGTTTTTGCTCTTCAATAGATTTCAACGTTACGTCTGAAACAATAATCTTTTTCATATTTATCTCCTCTTTCTACAAAAAAACCCTGACAAATCTTGTCAGGGACGATTTTCACCGCGGTACCACCCGTGATTTATTGCTAATATTAGCAATCACTCAAAACCTTTAACGGAGCTACCCGAAAACCGCTACTAAACCTAGAAAATTCGGTCAATTTTTCCGTCCCATTTGACATTAAGTATATATAATAATATAATATTATTACTATTATATATTGTATCATATCGGATTGTCAAGCAAATAAGTGACAATAGAGGTGTTATACGGCTTAAACTAAACAAAAAACCCTGACAAAATTTGTCAGGGACGATTTTTACCGCGGTACCACCCGTTTTTATTGCTAAAAGCAACCACTTATTCACCTTTAACGGAGTTAACCGAAAACCACTACTCTCTTTCGCAGTTCCCGCTCTGGAATGAGTAACACTTTTATACGCATTGACTTGCACCCTCCGTCAACTCTCTATATTATACAATAAGTGTCTGTTTCCTTCATTGCGTTTTATTAATTTTTTCGTATTATACACCTATAAAAAATCATATGTCAAGCAATTTTTATAGGTTTCAATCGATTTTCAAAAATTTTTTTATGTTTTTATAAAGTATCATTTTCCTTTGGTTTTCACTAAGGTTTATCGCCATAAATCTATCCAGTTCTTTGGTGGCGTCCCACATAGGAAAGTCGGTTGCAAAGAAAAACCTTTCAGCACCTAACATATCGATAATTTCCTTTGCTTTTTCGGGGCTAATAAATGCTAAGGATGAGCAAGTGTCAAAATAAACGTTATCAAGCCCCCTATAAAGTTCAGCCAAGTGCCAGTTCCTATATCCGCCAAAGTGTGCACCGATAAATCTTACGTTTGGATATTTTTTTGCCATTTTTACAAGTCTTTCGGGGGCGGAAAAATCATACCTATCGTCACCAACGTGGAATAATATGGGCAAGCGGTCGCCTATAATTTGATAAAACTTTTGTGCGTTTTCTCCGTCTATATAAAATTTTTGAAAGTCAGGGTGCAATTTTACACCCTTAAACCCGTTTTTAATGCACCAATCAACTTCCTCTTTAACTTCTTGTTCGGTAAGGTCTTGATGAAGGGTCATAAACCCGATAAATTCCTTGTGTTCATCGATTTCTTTTTTTATAAACTCGTTAATCGACCTAACTTGATGCGCGGTGGTTGCAACCGAGTGAACAACGTAACCTGTCACTCCCGCCCTTCCTCCTTCTTCGATAAGGCTTTCAGCAGTGCCGGCGGGCATATCCATTTTTATATCGTAAAAATCTCCAATCGCAACCGTTGCTTTTTTTGCAATTTTTTCTGGGTAAATGTGTGCGTGTGCGTCAATAATTTGCATTTTTCTATTCCTTCTCGTCAGTAATATATCTCTTAAAGTATGATAGGTCAAGTTTCCATTCGGGAACTTGGTTTAATTTCTTATGCTTTTCGTTTGCAATTCCAAGTGCTTTCCTATATTCAACGTAAGAACAGCCGTTAACTTTCATAAAATGTTTTTCAGCCCTTTGCTCGTCGCCCTTTAACTGCGTGCGCCCAATATGGATAACACTGTGACAATCTTTACACACCGCAACTATATCTTCTAGTTTTTGTACGCCCTTTTCCGCGTCGTAACTCCAGCGCTCGTGTGCTTCAAGCCTTTTACTTTCTCGTCCGCAAATCATACATTTTCCGCCCGCCCTTTCCTTTGCTTCGGCGCGCAGAAAATCCCATTGTTTTTTAGACAAAATAGTACGTAAATTTGAATACCAGCACCCGTCGGGAACAAGTTCAAAATTAAGTTTATACTCCATTATTTAACCTCTCTGCTTTGGTGACAAACAAGGTAAACAATTTGGTATTCGCTTGACAATTTTTTGATTAAATCAAGTGCCAAGTTAAGTTTTTCTTCGTCAAGATTATAAAACGTGTCGTCTAAGATTATAAACGGCTTTTCGCCCGTAAACAATACGTCGATAAGGGCAAATCTTTTGCAAATTTCAAAAAGATTTTGATAACCTTTGCTATAAAATTCGGTGTCTTTATCCCCCGTCGATTCACAAACCGAAACGTTAAGGTCGATGTCGATATTAACGCTATACTTACCGTCGGTAAGAAGGGACACGTATTTATTTAGACTATCTTGAAGGGGCGCTCTATATCTAACCTTCAAATTTTCGTCGGCAAGTTTAAGATATTTCGCCACTAAGTTTAAGGTTTCAAGCTCGTCTTCATAAGCCACAATTTTATCTAAAACGTCGGTCTTTTTATCCTCTAAATCATCGTAAGTATTGGCTATATTTTCATAGGCGGTAACTGACGATTTTTTGTTTGCAAGCTCGTTCGATTTTTGTGAATATAATCTTTGTAGTTCACTTAAACTTGCGTTGAGTTCCGCTGGGGTTTTGGTGTCAAAATTACTAGACAAAAACTCATGTTTTTTATCTTCAAGTTCTAAAAGTTCAGCGTTTATTTTAATTAAGTTTTGCTTTGCCAAATCAGTTTCTTGAACGGCTTTATCGAGCAATTTCAACCCCTCGTTAATATTTTGATTTTCAAGATTAAATGCCGAGATGAAAGCAAAAATTTCACTTTCCAATGCGGTAATTTGTTGACTGTATTGGTTAAGTTGTACCGTTTTATTTTCAATAATTTCGTCGAGCGGATTTGTATGCAATTTTTGCTTGTTTTTTTGCATAACTTTAAATAAAATAGCACCGATTGCCGTAAGGAAAGCAACACCCAACGCCACCCAAGGAATGACGCTAGTTAGTCCAATAGCAACTGCTAAAATGCCTCCCGCAATGGCAAAAATTGCCGTTAGCATAAGCAAAATTATAAATGCTGGTGATTTTATTTTAGTTTCAACGTTTTTATTGGAAGTTTTTAGGTTTTCAATCTCAATCTCAAGCGATTTTTGGTTAGTCTTTAAGTTTTCTAAAGACATAACTTTGCGTTCGCAATCGGCAATATTTTCTCTTGAAACACCATTCAAGGTGGCTTTTGCACTTACAATTTGCCCCTCTAAACTCGTTTTTTCGCTCAAAAGCTTTTGGTATCTCTCCTTCTTTATCGCATTTGCTTCTGCCCTACCGGCAATTGAAATTTGCGTGGTAAGGTCTTTAGTTTTTGCCGATAATAACTTAACCTCTTCCTCTAAAGAGTTAACCTCTTGCTTTAAAGCGTTTGCGGTGGCTTGTGCACGCGCCGTTCTATCAATTTGTTCGTTTAGGGCATAAATTTCCCGCTTTGCATCGGGGATTAGCCCACGGTCGCCAGAATATTTGTATTTTTTTGCCTTATTGACAACACTTTCAAGCGCATTGTCAAAAGCATCGGTGTTATCGATATCGCAAACCGAATTGAATTTTTCGGTTAAACTAGTATTGCTCTTACTCTCTAAATCCTTTTGGGCAAAATACGTGGTGAGCGAAAAACCTTCAGCATCGATTTCAAAAATGCGTTTACCTAAATTTTCGGTATTTGAAAAGGTTTTGCCCGTCTTAACGTCGGTCAAAGTTATAGTATCTTCAGCCTCTTTATTTCCAAAATAACGTTCTAACTTATACTCGTTTTGTCCCCAAGTAAACTGCACGAAGCCACCGAACGTTTGGGTGGAATTCCAAGGCTTGAACTTCTTTCTCTCGTTATCTTCAATAGACCTTTTTGCACTGCCGTCAAGCCCGTAAAACATTGCCTTAATAAAGGTTGCAAGCGTACTTTTTCCCCAGCCGTTATTTTGTTTAATGGTGTTAAGTCCGTCACAAAAATCATAGGAAAAATCTTTTAATTTTCCAAAGGAAGAAACGTATACTTTTACAATTTTCATCTTAGATTTCCTCCCCTTTAAGTGCAGATAGTCCCGTCAAAACAACTTTGCGTTTTTGCTCCGCGGAAAGTTTGCTTTCCCACACGGCGCGAACAAATTCGCCACGTACGGTTTTATCGTGAATATAGTCTTCAATTTCTATCTTCAATTCGGTTTTGTCATAAACTTTTGCAAAGAAAAACAATTGATTTAATCTTTCACTAAGCCCTTCTTTATCAATTTCAAAATCGGGTTTATGCGCACCTAATAGCACGACTTTTATCAAACTTTTACTGTCGTATTTAACTTTCAATTGCTCAATCAGTTTTTCCCTTGCCTCAATGTAGTTATCATACCCTTCAACGTTAAAATTGTGTTCAAAAATCTCACGTGAAGAAAATTCCACAAAAGAATAGTCTGCGCGAGCACCTTCAACGTCGATTAGAATAAAGCCTTTTTCCCCAAGCTCGTCAAAACCACGGCCGTCAAGTGTGCCTGGATATGCGTATTTACCACGTGCATCGATAATTCCCGTCGCATAAGAATGGATATGCCCTAACGCAAGGTAGTCGATATTTTTATCCTTAAATAGTGGGATAGAAATAATTTCCGCATTGTCAGTGCTTTTATAACCAGCAACTTGACCGTGCAAGGTTACGATATTAAAGGTATCTTTTGGAAGGGACAACGTATCGTAAATAAATGGTGCGTTTAAACTATTGATTTTTGCACCGCAAATCCTAACGTTATCGTAACAAAAGGTGGTCCATGCATCGCCAAAAATCTTTAGATTTTGAGGTAAATTTTCCGTTTTGTTTATAAAACTTTCCTCATCGTGATTGCCTGCGATATACAAAAAATCAACGGGATTTGCATTTTCCATTGCAAAAAGCACCCTTTTTGCCGTCTTTTCGCTTACCTTTGCAGTATCGAACATATCGCCAGCGATAATAACAGCCTTAACCCCTTCATTTTTAGCAAACGAGCAAAGGTTTTCAAAGGTGCGCAAAATCTCTTCCCTTCTAGTCTTTCTTTTTTCACTAGAAAGTTCGTTCATTTTTGAATCTAAATGCAAATCTGAGCAATGTATAAACTTCATTTTTATCCCCAAAAGATTTTATATAAATATATTATATATCAATTTAACTTGGTTGTAAAGTTATGAAAAAAGGTTTAAGCATAATTTTATGCTTAAACCTTAACTTTTTTTAGTTCATCGTGATGTCTTTAAGTTTTTGATATTTTTTAATCGCAACTTTTTTTATCTCGTCGAGAGCGTGATTGCCCTCAAACACTTCGTCACTTATTTTTTTTGCGAGGAAAATGCACTCTGTTCCATAGTTTAGCGAGCCTAAATCGTGCATAAACTTTCCGCTTTGTTTATCGCCCATAAAATCCCCCGCACCGCGAAGTTTATAGTCTTGCTCGGAAATCTTAAAGCCGTCGGCATTATCCTTTAATATCTTTAACCTTTCAAGCCCTAAGCCGTCTTTAAGGTTTGTCAGCAAAAAGCAATAACTTTTTTTATCCGACCTGCCCACTCTACCGCGGAGTTGGTGAAGTTGGGAAAGCCCAAACCTTTCGGCATTATAAATAACCATAACCGACGCATCGGGAACGTCTACCCCCACTTCAATAACCGTTGTTGACACCAAAAAGTCGATTTGCTTATCCTTAAACTGTTGCATTATGGAATTTTTTTCTTTATCCTTCATCTTTCCGTGCAACAATCCTATCCTAATATTAGGCAGTTTTTGACAAAGTTCTTCATAGAGTTCGGTAACACTTATAACAGCCCCTTCTTCATCACCCTCAATCTTGGGGCAAACGAAGTAGGCTTGCCTGCCGTTTTCAATTTCTTTTGAAATAAAGCCAAGCATATCGTTGTATTTTTCGGTGGGAACGATATTTGTTTGAATTTCTATCCTTGACTTTGGCTTGTCCTTTATGGTCGTTATATCTAAGTCGCCGTAAAAAATTAGCGAAAGCGTTCTAGGAATAGGGGTTGCGCTCATTACCAAGACGTCGGGTGTTATGCCTTTATTTAAGAGTGCGCTTCTTTGCGCCACACCAAATCTTTGCTGTTCGTCGCACACACAGAGCGATAATTTCTTAAACTCCACGTCGTCTTCTAAAAGTGCGTGCGTGCCCACTAAAATATTGATAAAGCCTTCCTTTAACGCTACTTTAACTTCTCTCTTTTCTTTTGCGGTCATAGAACCGGTCAAAACGTCAACGTTATACTCGGGAAACGCCTTTTTCATAGCATAGTAATTTTGACGTGCTAAAACTTCGGTTGGGGCAAGCATAACCGCTTGATAGCCACTCTTTACCGCAATAAAAATCGCGCAAGTTGAAACGGCTGTTTTACCGCTTCCAACGTCACCTTGCATAAGTCTATTCATAACCTTTTGCCCGTTCATATCGGCAAAAATTTCGTTCACGGCACTCTTTTGTCCGTCAGTAAACTCAAATGAAAAGCGGGTGGAAATAAACTGCAAAAGTTCTTTCGCCGTGCAATCATATTTATTTATCCTTATTTGTTCCCGACCGCCTTTAATAAACTTAAACGCAGAAATCAGTGCAAAATATTCTTCAACGGCAATACGCTCCGCCCCCTTTCTCTGTGCTTCAAACGAGGTTGGATTATGCACTTCACGATAGGCGGAATAAAGGTTATCTAGTTCGTATTTTGCTTGTAAATCACTAGGAATTATGCTTTTTGGTTTTTCGATATCGACTGAGAGGCGTATAGAGTCCCTAAGCACCTTTTGGGTAAGAGAACCCTTAATAGAATACTGTGGAATTATCCCCTTTAATCTAAAGGCTTTTTCGCAAAGTTCGAACGAGGGGTTGACCAAACTTACCTCACCAAACTTGTTTTGAACTCTACCATAAAAAAGATATTCTTCACCGACTTTTAATTTTGACGCAACGTATGGCTGATTAAACCAAACTACCGAAAAAACAAAACCTTCTTGCTCGCAAACAACCTTTACCATTCCACCCTTTCTATAATACCTTGTCATCGGCATTGAAAGTAGTTTACCAACCGTCAAAACCACGTCGTTATGGTAGGCATATTTTAAGAATTGTTTTTCCCTTAAATCAAGATAAGCACGCGGAAAATACCGCGTTAAATCAGCGGTATCGAAAATGCCCATTTTATTAAGTTCTTGCTCGCGTTTTTCGTTAATTCCGCGTATTTTTGTTAGTTCCATTTTTACCTATTAAAAAAGGGAAAGATTTCTCTTTCCCACTTTTATTATTCTAAAGCGATATAATAGTAATATATGGGTTGACCACCATATTGAACTGTCACGTCACAATCGGGATATTTTTCCATAATTGCTTCCGAAACCTTTATTGCATCTTCTTCCTTTACGTCTTGACCATAGTAAAGGGTGATAATTTCTTCGTCCGAACGCAATTTTTCAATAAGGTCCAAGGTAACTTGACTCACATCATCGCCTTTTGCAAGAATTTTCTTGTTGTCAAGCCCCATTATGTCGCCAACTTTTAGGTCAAAGCCGTAAAGTTTGGTGTTTCTTACCGCATAGGTTACTTGACCGACCGTAACCGCGTCAAGAGAATGTATCATGTTTGCTTTATTTTCGTTAACCGATAATTCAGGGTTAAAGGAAAGTGCCGCCGAGAAGCCCTGCGGTATATTTTTGGTGGGTATAACGTGAATTTTCTTCTTTTCTACCAACGCTTTTGCTTGTTCAGCCGCTAAGATTATGTTTTTATTGTTGGGGAAAACGAAAACGTTATCCGCATTGATACGTGCGATTGCGTTTGCTATATCGTTTGCGGACGGGTTCATTGATTGACCGCCTTCGATTACGCCGTCGACCATAAGGTCTTTAAATATTGCAGAAATTCCGTCGCCTGCTGAAATTGCAAGCATACCCATTTCTTTCTTTTCTTCTTCGTATTTTTTCATTAGAGCACGGTTTTGCTCTAACATATTTTCAATTTTAAGCTTATCAAGTTCGCCAAGTTCAAGCGCTTCGGTAAGTGCCTTGCCCGGTTTATTGGTGTGAACGTGAACTTTAACAAACTCCAAGTCACCGATAACGATAACAGAATCGCCTATACTCATAAGTTTTTCACGAAGTCTTTCGATATCGGCAAGAGTGGTCTTCTTTTTGAGGTTTATGATAAAGAATTCTGTACAATACGCAAATTCTATATCACCGAGGCTCATAATATCGGCGTGGTCCATAGCAGTTTCAACGTTTTCAACGTTGGTAATTACGCTTGCTTCCCCAACACTTTCTCCGTTGAATGCTTTAAGCATACCTTCGTAAAGGCACATAAGTCCTTTACCACCCGCGTCAACAACCCCCGCTTTTTTAAGAACGGGAAGCAAACTCGGTGTTAAATCAACTGCTTTATTACCCGCATCGATAAGTTCGGGAAGGAAAGATTCAAAATCTTTACATTTGCCGCGAACAGCCTTTGCGTGTTCGGCAACCATTCTTGCTACCGTTAAAATTGTACCTTCTTTTGGTTTAGAAACCGCGCCGTACGCAACTTCCGCACCAGCGATAAGTGCTTGTGAAAAGGCCTTTGTGTCAACCTCTTCAGCAGTTTTAAGTGAACCACAAAATCCTCTTAGGATTTGTGATAAAATTACGCCTGAGTTACCACGTGCGCCACGAAGTGCGCCTTTGGAAACTGCCTCTGCTATATTTGATATATTGTTACTTTGACAAGCTTGCAATTCCTTGATTGCAGATTGGAAAGTTAGTGACATATTTGTTCCGGTATCACCGTCGGGCACCGGGAAAACGTTGAGCGCATCGATTTGAACTCTGTTTATTTCAAGCAACTTTGCCGCGGTCATAAACATCGACCTTAGCATTGCGCCGTTTATTGTTTTTTGCATATATTTACCCCTGTTTTATAAGGAAAAAACCCAAATTTATGCTCTTAAGCTCTAACACCTGTAACTTTTACGTTAATAGTGTCTACGACCATACCAGTAAAACGTTCAACTTTATACTTGACTGATTCTTTAAGTGCTTCAACAACGGCTTTAATTGAAACGCCGAACTTAACTGCAACACAAACGTCGATAAAAATTCTATCCCCAAAAGAACGAACCTTTACCCCACGAGAATCTGACTTGAACTTGAAAAAACCAACAACTTTGCGAACAAACCTTTTAGGCATAAATTCAACAACGCCATAACAGTCCGTTGCGACGTGCGCGACGAACCTTTTAATCGTTTTATCAGATATAACTATCTTGCCGTAAATGTTATTAGTTCTTACTGACATAATGACCTCACTTTTTGCATCATAATTATTTTACAATATTTGTAAGCATTTTGCAACAATTTATTGAAAATAAATGCAATTTTTTATATCTAATAAAATTTTAATTGCAAAAATTTAATAAATATCGTGTTTTTTTGTTGCTTTTTAACCAATAATGTGGTAGAGTATTTGGTGTTAAAAAATAAATTTGTTCCAAATCGGAGGATAATAATATGAGCAGAGTATGTAGTGTTTGTGGAAAAGGTAAACTTTCTGGCAACTTGGTAAGCCACTCTAACCGTAAAACACCCAAATTGTATGAAGCAAACCTTCAAAAAGTAAGTGTTAAAAGCGAAAACGGTACGGTTTCTAAGCAATACGTTTGCACCAGATGCTTGAAGAGCGGTAAGGTTGAAAGAGCTTAATTATTTTTGTTTTTAAAAGTATAAAGCCACCATCGGTGGCTTTTTCTTTTTTTATTTTTTTAATATAAATCGGTGGATAAATACCTATCGCCCGTATCTGCGACAACGGTAACTATAATCTTCCCTTTGTTTTCTTCTAATTTTGCTAACTTTATAGCAACGGCAAGATTTGCGCCCGAGGATATACCCGCAAGTATCCCCTCTTTCTTTGCAAGTAATCTTGCGCACTCAAACGCATTTTCATCACTTACCGTTTCAACTTCATCACAAACTGAATTATCAAAGTTTTCAGGGATAAAGTTTGCACCGATTCCTTGAATTTTGTGTGTGCCAGAATATCCTTTGCTTATAAGCGGTGAACTTTCAGGCTCAACTGCAACGACTTTAATATTTTGGTTTTTTTCCTTTAAATATTTTGCCGTTCCGCTAAGCGTTCCGCCCGTACCTACACTGGCAACGAAAATATCGACTTTTCCGTCGGTATCACTAAAAATTTCAGGACCCGTTGTTTGATAATGCGCCATAATATTTGCGGAGTTTGAAAACTGGTCGGGAATAAAAGAACCCTCAATTTCATTTTGTAATTGTTTTGCCTTTTCAACCGCTCCGTTCATACCCATTTTTCCATCGGTCAAAACCACTTCAGCACCAAAAGCGGATAGCAATTTTCTTCTCTCCAAACTCATGGTGTCAGGCATTGTTAAAATTACCCTATATCCCCTAGGAATTCCAACTAAGGCAAGCCCTATCCCCGTGTTTCCACTGGTAGGCTCTATTATCGTGCCTCCTTTTTTTAATTTTCCGCTCCTTTCAGCTTCATTAATCAAAAAAAGTGCCGTGCGGTCTTTGATACTTCCCGCGGGATTAAATTTTTCAAGTTTAAGCAAAACTTTGGCTTTTAAACCCAATTCTTTTTCAATGTTTTTAACCTCAAAAAGCGGGGTTTTTCCTATTAATTGCTCAATTTTATCGTATATTTTCATCTCTTCACCTAATTTATCGGTACAATTTTTGTCGTAAGAGTGCCGTTATAAAACACAGCGTAGCAATAAGATTTTTCAAAAAAACCGCTCATTGCACCGGGGTTAACGTATTTTATTTTGTTAGTTTCGGTCTCAACGGCAGAATGCGTGTGTCCAAAGAAAACGACGTCTACACCAAGTTCTTCGGCACGGAGTTGAAGTTTATATAGTGATTGTTTAACATTATACCTATTGCCGTGCGTGAGCAAAACTTTAACCCCTTCAATCGTCAAAACCTGCTCGTCACCGCCACCGTCACAATTACCCTTAACAGAGTAAATTTTGCCCTTTAATTCCTTTTGATAAGCCAAAATATCGCTTTGGTGGTCGCCTAAATGAAAGACCATATCCGCCTCTTCCATAATGGGTAAAAGTTTTTCTATAGCCGAAAAATTTCCGTGCGTATCGGATAAAATGACAACCCTTTTCACTTTAGTTTTTCCCTTAATTGCACTAAGGCGCGGAATCTATGGCTTACCGAATTTTTCTCTTCATCGGTGGCAATTCCCATGCATTTATTTAAGTCGTCACTAAAAAATATAGGGTCGTAGCCAAAGCCGTTATTCCCCTCTGGCTCGAATAGGATTTTGCCGTAAGTTTCACCCGTTGCGGTAACGATTTTTCCGTCTGGAGAATAGTAAACCAAACAACAAACGTACTTTGCACTTCTATCTTCCTTATCGGCTAAATTTTTAAGCAAAAGCTGATTATTATGCTCGTCGTCACCGTCGCCAGCATACCTTGCGCTATATATACCAGGCTCGCCGTTTAAGGCGGTTGCACATATTCCACTATCGTCGCTTAAAGCGGGTAAATTTAATGCGTTCGCAACAAATTTTGCTTTAGAAAGTGCATTTTCATAAAAGGTTTGTCCGTTTTCTTCTATCTCAAAATCATACCCTAAATCTTTATAGCCAACTACTTCAAATTCGGGTAACATTTGGGCAATTTCTTTTATCTTATGCTTATTTCCGCTAGCAACGACAATCCTTTGTTTTTCACTCATGATTTTATACCTTTTTCGGCTATTATTTTAGACAAAACGACAAACCTTTCGGCAGACAGATTTTCACCGCGTTCAGTAAGGGAAATATCCGCACTACTAAGTATTTCGTTTGCAATATCTCTCGAAATTTTATAGCCGTTCATTAAGTTGTTTACAAGCATTTTTCTTCTGCTTGAAAAGGCGATTCTAACGACCTCTCTCACCTTTTCAAAATTAACTCCCTTAAACTTGTTTTCGTCAATAGTGATTTTGATAACCGCCGAATCAACGTTTGGTGCGGGAGTAAACTTTTCCCTCGGCACTCTTAACACAATGTCCGCAGAACCCCTTAAATCAATACCGACGGTGATTGCGCCATAATCGGACTCACCAGCAGAGGAAGAAAATCTAAGCGCAACTTCTTCTTGAACCATTATAACCATTGCTTTAAGGTTTTTTGCTTGCTCTAAAAACTTCATAACGATAGGCGTGGTTATATAGTATGGTAAATTTGCAACCATAACGTACTTACCGCCAAGCTTTTTTTCCACTTGCTCAATGGGGCATTTCATTATGTCGGAAAAAACCACTTCAACGTTATCGGCATTATATAAAACCTCGTCTAAAATGGGCTTTAATTTTGTATCAATTTCATAACACACAACCTTTTTTGCGCGTTTTGAAATGTGGCGGGTCAATGCGCCCGCACCAGGGCCGATTTCAAGAACGGTATCGTCTTTACTAATACCGCTTTTTTCCACGATTTCATCAAGCAAATTATCGTCTGTTAAAAAGTTTTGCCCGAATGCTTTCTTAAAAGAAAAGCCGTGTTCAGCGAGCAACGTTTTTAGTGATTTTTCCATTTTTTACCTATGTTTTTAAGAATATTTGTTCTCATACTGCCAATAATACTATTGTAAAGAGAAATCTTTACTAATATATCGTTTACAAATGACGATTGAGAAAAATTCAAAATAAAGCCGACGTTTCGGCTTTATTTTGTTTTAAAATTATTTAAGTTTATAAAATAGTCGTTTTGCGTTTTGCATAACCTTTTCAGCCATAACTTCAATAGAAAGCCCCTTTAATTCTGCAAGTTTTGCAGTGACTAGCCAAACGTTTTTTGGCGAATTTAGTTTGCCTCTAAACGGATGCGGGGTCAAATACGGGCAATCGGTTTCAGTTAAGCACATATCTTCGGGCACGTATTTTGCAACGTCAATGAGGTTGTTTGCGTTCTTAAAAGTCAATGGTCCCGCAAACGAGATATATAGCCCCATATTTAAAACTTCTCTCGCCGTTTCTTTGCTACCTGAAAAGCAGTGCATAACAGCACCGTATTGAAGTTTTGCCTTGTTTTCTTTAAGGATTTTTAAGGTATCCGCCGTCGCATCACGGCTGTGAATACATATGGGAAGTTTGCTAGAAAATGCAAGTTCAATTTGCTCAGCAAAGCACTCTTGCTGTTTTACTTTGTCAAACGGCTCCCAATGGTAGTCAAGCCCTATCTCGCCCACGGCAACACACTTTTCGTGAGAGGTTAAGCTTGCAATCTTATCAAACTCTTCTCTATTAAATCCCGAAACGTCGCTCGGGTGACAACCAGTCATAAAGTATATGGACGGATATTTTTCGGCAAGGTCACACCCCATTTTAGAGGTAAGCGCACAACATGCCGAATTTATTGCAATATCTACGCCGTCCCGCAAGAGTTCTTGAACGTGAAAATCTATGTCACCTATTAACTTTGGGTCGTGAAGGTGGCAATGCGTGTCGATAAACATTAGAACACCATACTTCCGTCGGGAACATCTTTTTCAGGTGAAAGGTATGCAATATTGCCATTATCATCTTCAGCGCAAACAATCATACCCTCGCTTACTATTCCGCAAAGTTTTGCGGGTTTTAAGTTTGTTACCATAGTAAGTTTTTTACCAACCAATTGTTCTGGGGTATAATACCCAGCAATTCCACTGACAACAGTCCTTGTCTCGTCACCTAGTTTTACGGTGAGTTTAAGAAGTTTTTTGCTCTTTTCCACCTTTTCACAAGCGGTAACGAGCGCAACCCTTAATTCAACTTTTGCAAAATCTTCAAAATCGATTTGTTCTTTTGCAGTGTGGTCGTGGGTTTTTGGTTGTTCTTTCTTTTCTTCCTTCTTTACTTCTACCTTTTCCTTTCTCTCTTCTATCATTGCATTTACCTTTTCCATAATTTTTGCACTATCAAGCCTTGCAAACAAAATTTCGGGTGTTTCGGTAACTTTTACGCTATCGATAAGTCCAAATTTATTTGCATCGTCAAATTCTCTAATAGGAAGGTTGAGCATTGCGCTTACCTTATCCGCAGTATCGGTTAGGAAAGGCTTAAGAAGTGAAGTTCCTATAATAATGCTTTCGGTAAGATTATAGAGAACGGTTTTAAGTCTATCTTGTTTTTCAGGGTCTTTAGCAAGAGCCCAAGGCATAGTTTCGTCGATATACTTATTTGCCCTTCTAAACACACTCATAATCTCAAAGATTGCGTCGGCAATTTTATATTCGTCCATTTTTGCTTTTATTTTGTCGCGTGCAGAGGTTACAACCGCTTTCAATTCTTCATCAACGGGCTCGGTAACCGCGGTATTTTCCACAACACCGCCAAAATATTTATTGCTCATTGCAATAGTTCTGCTCACCAAGTTTCCGTATACGTTGGCAAGGTCACTATTGATTGTATCGATAACGCTTTCCCAAGAAATAAGCCCATCGTTGTCTTGTGGCATAGCGGTCAAAACGTAATATCTAACGGCATCTTTACCAAAATATTCAACTAAGTCATCGGCATAGATAACGTTGCCCTTAGATTTACTCATTTTACCGCCTTCTTGTAGTAGCCAGCCGTGTCCGTATACCTTTTTGGGCAAAGGAAGACCTAGAGCCATTAGAAAGATTGGCCAATAAATTGTGTGGAAACGAATTATATCCTTACCGATAATATGAACGTCGGCAGGCCAAAGTTTGTTGTAAAGTTCAGTATTATTTCCGTCTACGTCATAGCCGATACCCGTGATGTAGTTGGTAAGTGCGTCAAGCCAAACGTAAACGACGTGCTTATTATCAAAATCAACGGGAATACCCCACTTGAACGAACTTCTTGAAACGCAAAGGTCTTGAAGTCCGGGTTTTAAGAAGTTGTTTACCATTTCGTTCTTTCTTGAAACGGGAAGGATAAATTCCGGGTGTTCGTCGTAATATTGCATCAACCTATCGGCATACTTGCTCATTTTGAAAAAGTATGCTTCCTCTTGTGATTTTTTCACTTCCCTTCCGCAGTCGGGGCACTTTCCGTCTACAAGTTGACTTTCCGTCCAGAAAGATTCACACGGAGTGCAATACCAACCCTCGTAAGAGCCTTTATAGATATCGCCTTGTTCGTATAATTTTTTGAATATTTTTTGAACTTGTTTTTCGTGGTAATCGTCGGTCGTTCTTATAAACTTATCGTAAGAAACGCCAACCAAGTCCCAAATAGCTTTAATTTGTTCTGCAACGCCGTCGACAAATTCCTTTGGGGTTTTACCCGCAGCCGCAGCCTTTTCTTCTATTTTTTGACCGTGTTCGTCCGTACCAGTTTGCAAAAACACGTCGTAACCTTCGTACCTTTTAAATCTTGCAACACTGTCGGCAAGTATTGCTTCGTAAGTGTTGCCGATGTGCGGTTTTCCAGAAGTATATGCTATTGCGGTCGTTATATAAAATTTTTCTTTCATGTCCTGCTCCTAAAACCGTTGTCTTTACAAGACAACCTTTCATTAATCTTATCTATTTTAGCACATTTTTCTCTCATATTCAAGGATTATTCGGCATAAAATTTGGTATGAACGCAATTTTTGGAATCATTTTAACCATATCTTTAGGTTTGATATGTTTTTTGTCCCCCGATAAAGCATTATCGGCAATGCTTGCTGGCGGAGAAAAAGCACTTTATCTATCGCTTAAAATGGTTGTAATTTACGCGGTATGGATGGGTGTTTTTGCACTGATGGAAAAGAGCGGAATTTCAAACAAGTTCGCAAAACTATTAAAGCCTATCAATAAGTTTTTATTTGGAAGAGTTCCAAACAAGGCAAACGATTTTATGTCCTTAAATATTTCTGCAAACGTTTTGGGTATGAGCGGTGCTACAACGCCAATGGGGATAAAGTCTATCGAAGAACTTGAAAAGCACCCCGACACCGAGTATGCAATCGCTATGTTTTTCGTTATAAACGCAACCAGTGTTCAACTTATTCCCTCGTCGGTTTTGGCACTTAGAACCTCTCTTAATTCCTCTTCCCCCGCCGACATAATTTTGCCCACAATTTTAGCGACTTCCTTATCCACAATTATCGGCGTTTTGTTAGTAAAAATATTTTTAAAAAAGCGTAAAAAGAAATGTCAATTTACCTAATTCCCGTCTTGTTTTTTTTAATATTCGTCTATTCGCTTTTTAAGAAGGTCAAGCCGTATGAAACCTTCACTTTGGGGGCAAAAGAGGCGGTGCCGTTTGCGGTCAGTATTTTCCCCTATTTAGTAAGTATTTTTGTACTAACTGAACTATTTGAAGCGAGCGGATTATCGGCTATTATCGAGCGAATTGTATCACCTTTTTTTTCGCTTTTAGGGATACCTAAAGAACTTACCAAACTGGTTTTGATAAAGCCGTTTTCGGGCAGTGGTTCGCTTGCAGTTTTAAGCGATATTTACCAAAAGTTTGGTGTGGATAGTTACCTTGCCCGCTCGGCTTCAGTAATTTACGGAAGCAGTGAAACGGTGTTTTACGTCGCGTCCGTTTATTTTGCGGGGGCAAAAACCAAAAAACTTACCGCGCCGATTATTATATCGCTTGTCGCAAGTTTTTTCTCTTGCGTGTTCGCTTGTTTTATTTGTAGAATAATATAAAAACCGCTAGCATTTTGCTAGCGGTTTTGATGTTTTATTGATTTAATTTTAAGCCTTTCTTGACCTGTCTTCTTCAACAAGTTTTTTGATAATTTCGTCAAGTGTCATTGCGCCGAGTTTACCCTCTTTTCTGCTTGAAACGGATACGGTGCTCTCTTCAAGTTCTTTATCGCCGACAACGAATTGATAAGGAACTTTTTCAAGTGTTGCCTCTCTTATCTTATAACCAATCGTTTCGTTTCTATTGTCTGCTTCGGCTCTTATGCCGTATTTAGCAAGTTCGTTAACTATTTGGTTTGCATATTCAGCCGTTCTATTGGTAAGGCTTAGTACCTTAACTTGAACGGGGCAAATCCAGAACGGGAATGCGCCAGCATATTTTTCAATAAGCATAGCAAGTGTTCTTTCATAACAACCGATTGAACTTCTGTGGATAACGAAAGGATATTGCTTTTCGCCGTTTTCGTCGATATAGGTCATATCAAAGCTATGCGCTGCGGCAAAGTCAAGTTGAATGGTGATAATGGTATCTTCCTTGCCGTAAACGTTTCTTGCTTGAACGTCGAGTTTAGGTCCGTAGAAAGCAGCCTCGTCGTCCGCTTCAACGTAATCGATTCCAAGTCCGTCCAAAATAACTTTCATAAGTGCTTCGGTTTCATTCCAAGCCTTATCGTTATCGATATATTTTGCCTTGTTTGAAGCACCGCGTTTACTAAATCTAAAGGTAACGTCCTCTCTCATTCCCAAGCAATCTAGGAAGTAGTAACTGAGTTCTAGACAGCGCTTGAATTCTTCTTCAATTTGTGAAGGGGTGCAAACGATATGTCCGTCGGACAAAGTGAATTGACGAACACGGATAAGTCCGTGCATTTCGCCACTTGCTTCCTTTCTAAAGAGGGTTGCCGTTTCACTATATCTGCACGGCAAATCACGATAACTCTTTAGTCCGTTTTTGTAGATTTGGTATTGGAAAGGACAAGTCATCGGGCGGAGTGCCATTGCTTCGGGTGAATTTTCGTCGCCCAAAATAAACATTTTATCTCTATAGTGGTCCCAGTGCCCCGAAATGCGGTAAAGGTCGTGCTTTGCCATATAGGGTGTTTTGGTTATCATAAAGCCACGTTTTTCTTCCTCGTCTTCAACGAATCTTTGCAAAATTTGCATAATCTTTGCGCCTTTGGGTGCTAGTATTGGTAGACCTTGACCAACAACTTCTTCGGTTAAGAATATTCCAAGTTCTCTACCAAGTTTATTGTGGTCGCGTTTCTTTGCCTCTTCTAAAGCGGTAAGGTATTCTTCAAGTTCGCTCTTTTTGGGGAATGCAGTGCCGTAAATTCTGGTAAGCATTTTGTTCTTTTCGTCCCCTCTCCAGTATGCACCAGTAACCGAGGTCAACTTGAATGCTTTAATCTTGCCAGTAGACGGAAGATGCGGCCCACGGCAAAGGTCCATAAAATCACCTTGCTTATAGCAAGAAATTACGCTCTTTCCGGGTAAATCGTTGATTAATTCTACCTTATAAGGCTCTGAAAAGTCTTTGAAGATTTTAACCGCGTCCTTTTTGCTGTATACAAAGCGTTCGATAGGTAAATCACTTTTGATAATTTCCTTCATTTCGCTCTCGATTTTTGCCAAATCTTGTTGGGTAACGGGGGTTTTAAATTCTATATCGTAATAGAACCCATTTTCAATAGTAGGCCCGATTGCAAGTTTCGAAGTCGGATAAATATTTTTAACGGCTTGAGCCAAAACGTGAGCCGTAGTATGACGATAAACGTCCAACCCTTCCTTATCTTTGAGGGTAACAATTTGCAATTCGCAATCATTTTCAATAACTGTTGAAAGGTCAACGAGTTCCCCGTTGATTTTTGCACAAACTGCATTTCTCCACAGTCCTTCTGAAATAGTTTTTGCCACGTCCGATGCAGTAATCGGTGCGTCAAACTCTAAAAAAGAACCGTCTTTAAGTGTGATTTTCATATATTCCTCCAATAAAAAACGCCCTTAAACCAATGTTTAAGGACGAAATAATTTCCGCGTTTCCACCTTAATTGCCGTACAATGACGACCTCTCTTTTGCGAAATAAGGCTCGCAACCTATGCCTAAAACGGTGGTTTCGTTATCTTTTGCGGTTATGGGTTTTCCAGCACCACCCACTCTCTGAAAATCGCTTTAAAAGACACTACTTGTCCGCTTATAAACGGCAAATTTATAGTTATATTGTATACCATATTTTTGCCTTTGTCAACTTTTTAATGAAGATATTTTGGGTTAGTTTGACTGCTTATGGAAAATATTATTTTGTCGGTGTAATATTCTTTCAAATATTTCTCGTCGTCTTTTGGAATTTCACCGCATAATTCGATAACCCCGCAGTTGCTAAGCAACACTTCCCTTACAATTTGAACTTGCTCGCCACCGAGCAAACTACTTCTTTTCAGCCTACGAAAATGCGAATCGTACACCCTTCCCCCGTCCACGTACACGCGTTTACTTTTGTTTTCTAATAAAAATTTTATAAATTCTTTTAGTTGTTCTTCTAAAAAGCAGTTTGGGATATATGTGGTAACGTCTTGCCACTTTTTCTTTAATGGTTTTAACCTAAAGTTATACACTCCGTCTATTGCAAAATCGTTAAAGGTCATAAGGTGAGAATATGAATATTTTTTATCGTCTTCTAAATCGGCGGCGATTAAACTTGTAAGCAAGATTTCCTTTTCTACGCTCTTTAGCCCGCTAACCGATATTTCTTGCTTAAAAAAATCATATTTATACTTAATCGCAATGATTTCGGCAATTTTGTCGGCAATTTCGGTGCGGATAATTTCCCTATAGCAGTCCGAAAAGGTAACCGTGAGCACCGCTCTATCGTTTACCCGTTTAAGCCTTGTCGTGCACCCCGCACACTCACAAAACTCGCTCATTGCCGACTGAACGTATAATAAATTTCCTTCGCTTGACACACTTTCAGTTATAGTTATTTGGTCGTTCATATGTTTTAGTTTACGCTCCGATAGAAAATTTATTTATTTTTGCCGTTTGTTTTTTATCATTTATCTTTTTTTCGCTCGTCTATATAAAAGCCTTACCATACACTTTCCAAGTTCGGAAAATAATAGTACCGAAAAGGCTAGCGCAATGGTTTTTATCCAAGTCAATAAATTCATAGGCAAAATTCCAAAGAGCGAATACCCCACTTGAACAATAAAAACGTGCAAAACGAACACTAAAAGGAAGGTCCACGCCATAATTTTATTCTTCCCGATAGCCGAAAAGATTGATTGAAGCCCAAGTTCTCTGCAATTAAAGGCATTAAATAGTTGAAATGTTATAAATAGCGTAAATAATGCGCTTTTTGTTTGGTTAAAAGGCACTTTTAAGAAGTTAAATAGGTATTGAACAACCATAATCACACCGATAAATGCACCCGTGATTAAAATTCTTAAAAGCATTTTTAAGCCGACTATACTTTGGTTGCGCTTTATAGGTTTTAAATCCATTAAGCTGTCGCTTGCCCTTTCTAACCCCAAAGTTAAGGCGGGCGGTCCGTCCATAATGACGTTTATCCAAAGCAGTTGGAAGGTGTTAAAGGGTGATTCCAAACCCATTACCGCACAAACGGTTATAAATAAAAGTGCCGATAGGTTTACCGTCAGTTGAAAAAGTATAAACCTTTGCAAGTTTTTATAAACGTTTCTTCCAAACGAGACGGCTTTCATAACGGTAGCAAAACTATCGTCAAGCAATATTACGTCGGCAGTTTCCTTGGTTATCTCGCTCCCGCTAATTCCCATAGCAATACCAACGTCCGCGTGCTTAATTGCGGGCGCGTCGTTTATTCCGTCGCCAGTCACGGCAACAACTTCGCCTTTGCTTTTTAATGCACGAACGATACGTAGTTTTGTCATTGGCGTACTTCTTGCCACAACAACTATTTTATCTAGTGAACTTTTAAGTTTTTCTTCGTCCATATTATCTATATCTTCACCAGAAAAAACTTGTGTTTCGCTAGTTACAATTTTTAATTTTTTTGCTATTGCAAATGCGGTAACTTTATTGTCGCCCGTTAAAATTTTTATCTTTATCCCCGCCCTTTTTGCGTCCAAAACGGCACGATAAACGTCCTTTCTAATGGGGTCTTCAATAACGGCAAACCCATCGTAAATATAGCCACCATTTTTCTCGTTTTGGTCAAGGTGAGCAAAACAAATTACCCTTTTTGCTTCGATTTGGAATTTTTCCATTTCGGCAAGAATTCTTTGACGTTTTTCAATGGATAGTTCACACTTGTTTAGTACGATTTCGGGTGCGCCTTTAAGTAACGTTCGTTTTGTGTCTTTAACTTTTATAGTGGTAGTCATAAACTTTAATTGACTTGAAAAGGGTTGCCTTTCCACCACAAAAAAACCTTCCCTATACTCTAAAAAATCTTTCTTTCCATACTTTATGTAAGCCTCTAAAAGTGCGCACTCGGTTGCGTTGCCACGCATTAATTTTTTGCGCTTTTGCATCTCCATATTTGCGGTAGAATTGCACACTATATTTTGCTTTATTTGCTCGCTTAAGTTGTTTTTTAATAGTAGGTTTTGACCATTTTCGTATATGCCCTCAACAGTCATTTTGTTCTCGGTTATGGTCCCTGTTTTATCCGAACAAATAACGCTCACCGCCCCTGTCGTTTCGGTTGCGTTCATCTTTTTTATCAATGCGTTTTCTTTTGCAAGTTTTATCATATTTAACGCAAGCGATACCGCCACAATCGTGGGTAGCCCCTCGGGTACGGCAGCGACGATAAGTATTATGCAAGATAAAAACAAATCTTGTATTCCGCTAAAACTCATACCGCCTAAAAGATAGAGTTTTACTGCCGAAATGGTGAATACGAACACCGCGGTAATTATGCCTATAAGCGATATGATTTTACCAAGTTTATTTAGTTTTTGTTGTAGTGGCGATGGACCTAATACCTTACCTGTAAGTTCACCCGCAATCTTGCCAATTTCTGTACTATCACCCGTTGCGGTAACCAGCATTTTTCCACTTCCGCCAGTCACGAAAGTGCCTGAAAACACACAATTATATCTCTCTGCCAATGTTACGTTTTGTTTATTTATCACTTGCGCCGTTTTTTGAACTGCAACACTCTCACCAGTTAGTGCCGATTCATCCACCCTTAACTGCTCGCACTCGATAATTCTTCCGTCGGCAACGATTTTGTCGCCACTTTCGATTAAGATTATATCCCCTACTACAACGTCGACCTGCCTAATAAAAACCACCACGCCGTCTCTAATTACTTTGACCGATGCACTGTCGTAAATTTTATTTAATGCCTTAAATGCTTTTTGCGAACTGCCTTCCATAAACAAAGTGATGAGAACGGATAAGATTATGGCGAAAAGTATGCCAAAACACTCTAAAAAATCGGCTTCTCCCGATTTTAAGAACTTTCCGACGTTTGTGCCTAATGCTATCAAAAAGCCAAACAAAAGTATAAGTAGCATGGGTTCTTTGATAACGTTTAATATCCTAACAAAAATGCTGTCCCCCTTTTTTTCGGTAAGGACGTTTACTCCGTATTTTTGGCGGTTTACGTTTAGTGCGGTAAGTTTTAGTCCGCTTTTTTCGTTGGATTGAAATTTTTGCATTAAATATGGCAAAGTTTTGTCGTGAACCGTCATAGCTACCTCCATCTTGTCCCTTTAACTTATGCTGTTTAAATTTAATTTATGTTTTTATTGGACAAAAGGTAAAGTTTGTGCTAAAATTAAAGTATAAAATTAAAGAGGGCGTATTATGAGCGAATTTCACAACGTAGATATTTGCGGATATACCGCACAATTACCCATTATTAAACTTCCTAGCGGAATTTCTATAGCATTTTTCAATCTTCACGGCAATTCTACACTTACTGAACACTGTGGAAAAGAACTTGCCAAAAGGGTTAAAGATGCCGAGGTGCTGATTACTGCGGAGTCAAAGGGGCTTCAACTTACACACGTCGTTGCTAGGGAACTCGGTATGCCCTACTATGCCGTTGCAAGAAAATCTAAAAAACTTTATATGCAAGACGGAATTCATATCGCTTACGGTGAATCTATAACCACTGGTAAACCACAAGAATTTCACCTATCCGCTCACGACGTAAGTATCATAAAGGGCAAGAAAGTTGCAATCGTAGACGACGTTGTTTCAACTGGTGAAAGCCTAAAAGGACTTACCGAACTTGTTAAAAAAGCGGGCGGAACGGTTGTTCAAAACCTCTTCGTTCTTGCCGAAGGCAGTGCAAAAGATAGACCTGACGTTACCTATCTTGCATCAATCCCAATTTTATAAAAATAAAACACCCTTTCGGGTGTTTTTTTGTTTACAAAATGTTGTTATAATAAAGAAAGAATTTAAAGCAATGTGTGTTTGTTAGCGCATTAATGCGCGATTTGATAAAATAATAAAAGACTTTGGAGCGATGTGTGTTTGTTAACGCAGTACTGCGTGGTTTGATAAAATAATGAAAGACTTTGGAGCGAAACATAATTGTTTAGCGATTGCGATTTGACGGATAAAACACAAAAAGAACGAGTATTGTTTTTTGCTATCATACCCAAAGCGGTCTGTTAGCAAAAAAACACGAAGTAATGTATAATAAAAGACTTTGGAGCAATGCGTGTTTGTTAGCGCATTAATGCGCGATTTGATAAAATAATAAAAGACTTTGGAGCGAAAGATAATTGTTTAGTGCTATGCACGATTTGACGTGGAAAATACAAGTAGGGCGCGCGTTCTTGTAAAGGAGCATACTTGAAAAGTATGTGACTGAACAAAACGCGATGCAATGCGCAGTATTTTTCCGTCAAAAAACAATTAGGTTGAGCGGAAAAGTCTTTAAAAAGAGTAAAACGCCGACATTTCGACGTTCTACCCCAGGAAAAAGTTTATTGAGAGTGTGGACTGAATTTATCAAGTAAAGGGTTTTTGTCCTTTACAATTAGAGTTTAACAAACGAAACTTGAATTTAGATTGAAAAATTTTAAGTTTGGAAAATTTTTTATAATTTTTTTAAGTAAATTTCAATCGTTATATGGTACAATTGACTTATGAAAATATTATTAGTAGACGACGAGCGTCAATTAACCGACGCCCTAAAGAAAATTTTAGAGCAAAACAACTACTCTGTAGACTGCGCCCTAAACGGCGAGGACGGACTTTATCTTGCAATGAGTGGAATTTACGATTTTATTATTCTTGACATTATGATGCCGGGAATGGACGGACTTTCGGTGTTAAAATCGCTAAGGGATAAAAACCTGGATACCCCTATTTTGATGCTGACTGCAAAATCTGAAATCTCCGATAAAATCGAGGGGCTTAACCTTGGTGCCGACGATTATATGACAAAGCCTTTCCATACCGACGAGTTACTTGCTAGAATTCGTGCAATGCTTAGAAGAAAGGAAACCTTTGTTGGCGACGTGGTTAAGTTTAACGATATCACCTTAAACCGTGACACGTTAGAACTCTCTTGCAACCAAAAAACCATACTTTTAGGCAAAAAAGAGTTCCAAATTTTAGAAATGCTTATGCTATCGAACGGAAAGGTTATCAAAAAGGAAAAATTTATTGAAAAAATTTGGGGATTTGAGAGCGAGGCAGAATACAACACCATTGAAGTTTATGTTTCGTTTTTAAGAAAAAAACTTATGGCAATCGGTGCAAAAACTGAAGTTAAGTCTTTGCGCGGAATTGGCTACACGTTGGGTGAAAAATTATGATTAAAAAGGCACAAATAACCTTTATATCTATCACGATGTCCATTCTTCTTGTGGTTTTTGTCTTGCTTTTCGGTGCGTCGGTGATATTAATAAGCAGTGTTAACGATTATCACATTGACCACATCTTAAACGATACGGCAAACAACTATTCTAAGCTTGGAAGCAACATCGAAGAACCAAACTGCATTGTCGTTTTGTTTACCCACAATCAAGAAACAAATTCTACCGAATACACTTACACCTATGATGAAGAAGTATTCACCAAAAGTGACGTGGAATACATTATTGAGCAAGCAAAAGCAAAGCCTTACGATTCGGGTTCAATAGACAGTGTTAGATATAAAATTTCCACAATCGACCCTGTAAATCGCGAATATTTGCTCGTTGCTTACGACACCACGCAAAATCACGAAGTTATTATGAGCAAAATTTATCGCTCGCTTATCTTTCTCTTTATCGTTTACGGCGCTTTGTTCTACGGTGCGTACCGAATATCCTTTATGCTCTTTCAGCCTATTAGAGAAACTTTAAGCAAGCAAAAACAATTTATTTCTAACGCAAGTCACGAGCTTAAAACCCCGCTTGCAGTAATATCAGCAAACGCAGAAGTTCTTAAAGACCAACAAAATGCTGAGTGGGTTAAAAACATTCAGTCGCAAACAGATAGAATGAACGTTCTTGTTAACGACATGCTAACCCTTGCAAAAATGGACGAAGGCAAAATCAATCTATCTAAAATGGAATTTAATTTGTCTGAAGAGGTTATCAACACCGCCCTTCCCTTCGACGCGGTTGCCTTTGAAAAAGGTAAAAGCATTGAACTTGACGTTTGCCCCGATATTAAACTTTTGGGCGACCTTCAAAGCACAAAAACCATTGTTAGCATATTGCTAGACAACGCAATAAAACACTCGGCTGAAAATAGCGTTATATATCTAACCTTAGCAAAAGAGGGTTCTAAAACTGTGCTCACCGTTAAAAACGACGGCAGCGCGGTGCCCGACCAAGACTCCAAAAAAGTGTTTGAAAGGTTTTATCGTGCCGACAAATCACGTTCGCGTGAGTCGGGTGGTAGCGGGCTTGGACTTTCTATCGCAAAAAGTATATCAGACGCGAACAAGTGGCATATAACCGCCAATTCGCGCCTGAATGAATCAATGACTATCAAGGTTACTTTTTAACTATCGATTTGCTTAACAACAAACCCTGCATCAGTAATAACCGAATTAATTTGTTCTTCGGCAATGCTCGAAATTGATTTGAGCGTTGCCGATTTTGTTTTTAAATCTACGCTAACTTCAACTGCACCTTCAATACTCTCTAATGCATCTTTCACCTTTTGAACGCAGTGATTACAATGCATTCCCTCAATTAAAATTTGAGCGGTATACTTCGGTTTTTCCTTTGCTTTTTCTTTGGTTTTTCCGCCTATTCTAAGCGCGTTAGTCACCACGAAAAGCGAACTTAAACACATCATTGCCGATGCTATTGCGGGAGTTAACACTACGCCCAGAACGGACAGAGCACCACCCGCTAGCGGTATACCCAAAACGTTATAAAAGAACGCCCAAAACAAGTTTTGTTTTATAATTTTTAGTGATTTTTTGGAAATTTCAATGGCTTTTGGGATATTTGATAGCGAGCCGTTTACAATAACCACTTCGGCACTATCAATAGCAACGTCAGTACCCGTTCCCATCGCTATACCTACGTTTGAGGCTTTTAGGGCGGGACTATCGTTAATTCCGTCGCCCACCATTGCGGTAAAGTAACCTTCGCTCTTATATTTTTCCACGATTGCATACTTTTCTTCGGGCAAAACTTCGGCTTCGAACTGCTCTACCCCAACTTCACTTGCAATCTTTTTGGCAACTTCCCTATTATCACCCGTAATCATTACGGTTTTTACGTTTAATGCTTTAATATCGCTTATTGCTTTTTCGCTATCTTCTTTTAGATAATCGGCTAGTGCAAACACAGACACAATTTGAATTTGGTCGGCAAAATAAAGCACGGTTTTCCCTTCAAATTCTTTAGGTAAGATTATATCGTCAACCGAGAACGGCATAAGTGCGCGGTTACCTATATAGTAAGTAACACCGTCCACCTCGCCTATAATACCTTTACCTATAACGTATTGGTAATTTTGCACGGTTTTATCGGTATTTCCGCAGTAATCTACCACACATTCTGCAAGAGGGTGTGAAGATTTTTGTTCTAATGCTGAAATTATTGGAAAAAGCACCGAATTTGACTCGTCGGTAAAGTTAACGTAGTCGGTAACCTTTGGCTTTCCAACAGTGATTGTTGCCGTTTTATCGAGCAATACGCAAGAAATTTTGCATGTGTTTTGAAGTGCTTCAGCATTCTTAAAGAGTATGCCGTGTTTTGCCGACCTGCCCGTTGCCGCCATGACTGCAACTGGGGTTGCAAGTCCCAAAGCACAAGGACATGACACCACGAGAACACTTATACCAAAATTAAACGACGTATATAAATCTTTGGTTATTAATATCCAAATGGTAAAGGTCAAAAGTGCAATTGCCGACACTATTGGAACGAAAATTTTTGAAACTTTGTCTGCAAACTTTTGTATGGGGGCTTTACTTGACCCCGCCGTCTTTACAATTTCGATTATTTTAGAAAATAAGGTTTGCTCGCCTACCTTTTCAGCCCTCACAAGCAAGTGCCCTTCTTTTACGATACTACCCGAAGTTATTTTATCGCCAACACCAATTTCAATCGGCATGCTTTCGCCCGTTATAGCCGATTTGTCGACACTGGATAGCCCTTCTATAACAATTCCGTCCACGGTTACGTATTCGCCCGCTTTTAGAACGATTGTATCCCCCACCTTTATTTGTGCGGTCAAAACCGAAATCTCTTTTCCGTCACGAAGAACGGTTGCGGTTTTTGGTAGTAAGTTGCCGAGTTTTTCTATCTCGTCACCAGTTTTTATTTTTGATAATTCTTCCAGCCATTTACCAAGCGTCACCAAGGTTACAACCATTGCCGACGCATCGAAAAAGGTGTGCGAAACGTTTTTACCAAAGTAACTGTATACGGTTGCCACGACGCTATATATAAATGCCGATGCAGAGCCGAGCGACACCAGTGTATCCATGTTTGGCGATTTATTTATAACCGCCCTTACCCCGCTTATGAAGAACTTTTTGTTGATTATTAGAATTGCAAGGGCAAGGCAAAACTGCAAGGGGAAACTTATTTTATTGTTAGGAACGGGCAATCTTATCATTCCGCCCATGCATAAATACACGAGTGGAAGAAGCAAGCCAAGAGATATGAAAAATCGCTTTTTCATCATTTTAGCATCGCTATTTTTATCCCGCTCGCCCTTGCCGTATTCGTGCGCCGTATAGCCGAGTTTTTTAACGCATTCTATTATCCTTTCGGGGATAATAACCGTCTCGTCAAACTCCACTTGCATTTGCTTTGAAAGAAGGGATACGTTTACGTCCTTTACGCCATTAAGTTTTTTAACGTTACGCTCTATTCCACTTGAACACGCAGAACAACTCATACCGCCAATAGTGAATTTTTTTATCATAGTTTTCCCCTTTTTAGTTGTGTTATCATTATAACACAAAAAAATTTGCTTTTCAATAGAACAGATTGCCTCCAACCAAAAATTAGGCGGAGGCAATCTAAAAGTGATTAATTATGTTTAATTTTGTTTTTCATCTCTAACTTTTTTATTGCAACATGCAGAGCACTTTGAACAATCGCAACCGCATCCGCAAGAGGTTTTGCCTTTTTTCTTGTTTATTATGCTTAAAGTAACCACTCCGCCAACTATTAAACAACAGCCAACGATAACTAATATTTCTAAAAGTGTCATAATTTTTCTCTCTTTTCCTTGCCTTTGTTAACAAACTTTATAATAAAGCATGCTAGAACGAAGGCTGTAACGAAGATGAACGAAGTCCACCACCACGTTCCAATTACGTAGATTGCCGACGAAACGATAAACGAAGTTGCAATCCAAAAAACAAGCGTCCACTTAAACTTCTTTTTGTCGGGCATTTCACCCTTTGCTGCCGAAACTGCTGCAAAGCAAGGAATTGTTGTCATATTAAATGCTATAAATGCAAGTAGTGCGGGAATTGCTATTTGCGTATGAAGGAACAACCCGTCGATACCCGCAAAACCCAAGCCAACAGCTAGAGAACCAAGGGTAGCAACAACGTTTTCCTTTGCGATAAGTCCCGTTAGTGCGGCGAGAGCGAATACCCAGCCGTGTGTGGATAGTTGACTGCCAAATCCTAGCGGTGTAAATAGCGGTTGAATAAGTCCGCTTAGACCCGCCAATATGCTTTGACTCATTTGCTCTTCGGTTAAGAACTGCCAGTTAAAACTAAAGTGACTTGCAAACCATATAACGATAGTTGACGCAAG
>JAFQJB010000006.1 GCA_017397305.1 Clostridia bacterium
ATCCATCGTGGGCGTAGGATATTTGAGAGGATTTGTCCCTAGTACGAGAGGACCGGGATGAACGCACCGATTGTGCACCTGTTGTCGCGCCAGCGGCATGGCAGGATAGCGAAGTGCGGATTAGATAAACGCTGAAAGCATCTAAGCGTGAAACTAACCTCAAGATAAGATATCCCATATCGTAAGGTAGTAAGACCCCTCATAGACGATGAGGTTGATAGGTCAGGGGTGTAAGCGCAGTAATGTGTTGAGCTAACTGATACTAATAGGTCGAGGGCTTGATCTCATGAAAAATGAGAGAGAAGCGAATTATACAGAGAACACCTAACTATACAATTTAGCCAGAGGTCAGTGCTTTAGAAAGGAAAAAAATCTATGCAGTTGTGAATCTGCCGTGTAAAAAATTTGACGGGAGAGCAAGAAGTGTGCTACAATGAGAGCACACGAAAAAGCGATATGTTCAAGGGAAACCTTGTATATATACCATTGCGGTGACGTTAGCGGTGAGGTCCCACCTGTTCTCATACCGAACACAGTAGTTAAGCTCACTAGCGCCGACAATACTTGACTGGCGACGGTCCGGGAAGATAGGTTGTTGCTGCATCCAAACAAAAAAAGAACTACTCAAGCGAGTGGTTCTTTTTTTGCGTTGTTACACAACGTATTATCTTCCCGACGACCGCTTTCGCTTTCGTGCGGGAAGAAGTCGCAGTTAGTATCGCGTTCAATTTTCACAAACTACACTTTTGCGCTTTGTAGTTAACAGAATATAACAAGTTGCGACATATCGCCTAACGGCGAGTGAATGCTTGTTGCTGCATCCAAAAAGATAGCATCCATCAAAAGATGGGTGCTTTTCTTTTTGCGCAACAACCGTTTCCCGTCCCGACGACCGCTTTCGCTTTCGTGTCCGTGAAGAAGTCGCAGTTAGCATCATTTTCAATTTTCACAAACTACACTTTTGTGCTTTATGGTTAACAGAATATAACAACTCATAAAAACCCACAAAAATTGTCGAAGAAATTGTTGTAGAGAGGAAAATTAAACAAAAAACCCCAGCCACTTTCGTGGTTGGGGTTAGTTGGTTTTTAATTATTAATAGTAGTGATATCTTACTTCGTATCTACCGAAGAGCATAATGTTCAATCCGCTGTTGAATGCAGCGAGGGTGCCGAATACGATAGCGAGAATTGAGAACACTTTTACGAGTTTGCTTCCAAAGCCTTTGTTTGCCACAATCTTGTTGAGAACAAGACCAGCGATACCGCACATAAGAGCGAGGATTGCACAAACAAGCAATATTTTTGCATAGCCTTTGTAAGCAGCGGCGGTTGCAAGGAATTCGTCTATTTGACTATAGGGGATTTCCTTAAAGCCGAACCTTAAGTTGTACGAAACAACGAGTACAAAGATAGTAAAAAAGCTTACGATTGCCATAACAAAGCCGAGGATAGCAGCGATTTTTGCAATAATGCACATTGCTTTAACGCCACCGGTCTTTTCGGGCTTAACAGCTTCTGCGACAACGGGCTCTGTAACGGGCTCTGCAACTGGTTGTTCAGTTACGATTTTGTTTTCTTCCATAATCTTTCTCCTTTTTAGAATATACGTAGATTATATCACTTTATAAAATTGGTGTCAATAGTAAATCAAAAATAAAAAGAAAAGCCTTTATTTTTTATTATATATTGAAAACCGCAAAAAAATATGTTATAATTTATGAAAATATTTTACAAGGAAAGGCACAAATATGGGCAAAAGTTATACGGGAAATTTTACAATCAATGCAGATATGTCGCAAATAAAGGCACTGCTTAACGATAGAGCATTTGCAAGCCAACTTAACATTGAACTAAAATCTGAAAACGTTACCGAAACAGGTGTTTGGTATCGCTTTCACCACGGCGTATCATTTTCTTCGTGGGGTGAAAAAATAACCATAACACTTACCCCGACCCAAGAAAAAGGGATAAAACTTGACATTTTGTCCGAGTGCGGAATGCCCACCCAAATATTTGATATGGGCAAGAACAAAAGCAACGTTAACGCAATAGTTAAATATATAAACGAAAACGTTATGAAATATTCGGTTATCGAGCCCTCAATTTCCACACCGATAATAGAGGAACCGAAGACCGAAGAGGTGGCGGTGGATATAGAGCCGAAAGAAAAAACGCCAGTTGCTATAAGCGAGCCCGCGCCTTTGCCCGAACTTAAAAAAGAGCTGGAAAAAGCCCCCGAAACACCCTTGCAAGAAAGAGCAATCTTTTGTTCTAAGTGCGGAAGAAGGTTTGAAGAAGAGGCAAACTTCTGCGCAAAATGCGGAAACAAAAGATAGAGCAAAAGCAAATTAAAAATCAAATAAAAATATTTTATATTTAGAAGGAGAAATTATGGACACTTTAAACACAAAAGGAAAAGGCAAGCTAGCCGCTGGAATATTGTTTGGCGTTGCTCTATTTTTAACACTTATTAAAACGTTTTTTAATTTGTTTAGTTATAATAAATATTATGGCTTTCAACTTTTAAACGTTAATATGTCGGCGGTTTTCTTCCGCTTTGTTGAAATTGCAACCTATGCACTATTATTTGTTTACGCAACCTTCTTTTATAAAAAGAAAAAGGTAACCGTTTTATTGCCGATAGGCATTTTGCTTGTTGCATTTTATAATTTAGCGTGTGTCATAGAAGCTGTATATTACTTCACTATGCCTTATGGTTATGCGGACGCGACATTGATTATTGAAGCGATGTTTTTATACCTCCCCATTATGATATTTGCAATTTTAGCAGGTGTAGACGCATTTAAGGGTTTTAAGAAGAGGGGCTTTGTTGTAACCATTGCCGTTCTTCAGTTTGTTATTGCGTTTAAGTGGTTTATTAATTCTATTGAAATATTTTCTGAATATATGTCATTCCGTGGCGAACAATATATGTATAACGGGTTGGGAAGGGTTCTCATATTTTATTTGTTGAACCTTATTACGTACGTGGTTTTTGGTGTTGCGTTATTGTTGTTCTCATCAAAGGCAGACGTTCCGTCGATAGCAAAATCTGGTCAAAAACAAGAGGTAATACCTCAAGAGGCACAACCTCAAGTGGTGCCTGTTGTTGAACAAGTTGTTGCTGTGCAACCCCAAGAGGCACAACCTCAAGTGGAAGAAGCACCCGTACAAGAAGTGATAGAGACGGCGGTAGAAGAAACACCTATTGAAGAAGCAGTTGAAGAGGTTAAAGAAGAGCCCACTGCTGTGGAAGAGGCGATTGTAGAGGAAGAGCCAGCCGTTGTGGTTGAGCCCGCGGAAACACCCGTGGAAGAGCCTAAGGCGGTTGAGGAAGAGCTGGTAGAAGAGCCCAAAGCCGAAGAGGCTAGGGAAGAAAAAGAAGAACTTGCAAATTTCTGCATAATGTGTGGAAACAAGTTTGAAGACGGACAAAAGTTCTGTCAATATTGTGGACACAAACGATAAAAAAATAAGCAAATAGCCCGCCGAAAATTCGGCGGGCTTATTTTATAAAAAATTGTTGACAATTATATATAAAAGCCTTAAAATAAACAAGTAAAAGCGAGGGGAATATGATTATAATAACAATTCTTGGTATAGGCTCGATATTGTTTGGGCTTTACGCAATAAAAATGGCAGGTGCAACCGAATACACGGTGATATGCTTTATTTTGGGGATATTGCTTCTTATTGCGGGGACGTGGATGCCTATATTTTCGATTATTTATGCATTTAGGGAACACCTTATGAGAGCGGCGATAATTAACATCGTTATAACGGCACTATCTAGTGTGGGGATAATATTCTTTATTCGCTGGTTAAAATATTAAAAATGCGTCCTTTAGTCGAGGGCGTTATTTTTTTGTTAAATTTTCTATTAATTGAAGATACTCTTCCCACCGCTCCTTTCTAATAGGCATTAAGGGGTGGCGAGAATCGTTGAAGACGAGTACGAGCGCGGGCGAGATTTTGTTGTGAGTGTCAGCAAAGAAAAACCCTTTTAGTTTGCCGTCGCGAATAAGTTGTTTTACCTTTGCGTGATAGTTAAAGTATGGCATAAAGATAGTATGGAGAGGAACAGCAAAATTATCAAAAATGCAATAAAAATGTGCGTTTATCCATTGTGTTTTATAATGGCGTATGATAAAATATAAAAAAACTTTTGGGAGTGCTATATGAAAATCACCTTTTTGGGAACAAGCCATGGTGCGCCTTGCGACAATAGGGCGTGTTCTTCAACAATGATAGAAACAAACGGCAAACTATATTTTGTGGATATGGGTGCTCACGTCGGCAAAAAACTTATCGATATGGGCAAAAAGTTTGAAGATATTAAGGCTATTTTTATAACCCACCCCGACTGCGACCACGTTGACGGAATGCCCAACGTGTTAAACATGACAAACCATAGATTTCTTAAGGCAAGTTACGACGTGTTTATGGCTAGGGAAAAGGCAAGAAGTGCCATGCAAACTTACGTTGAGGCAATTTCAAATCGTCCTATGGCGACCGATAGAATGAGGTTTCACGACGTAAAAGAAGGCGTTATTTTTGAGGACGAAAACGTTAAGGTCACCTACTATTTAACACAGCACCTAAAAAACAACGAAAGTTACTCTATGCTGATTGAGGCGGAGGGCAAAAAGCTTATATTTACGGGCGATATGTCAAACCTTATGGTTGCGGACGATTTCCCTAAATACGCACTAGAAAACCCCACCGATTTTATCCTTTGCGAACTAGCACATATGGAACTATCCCACATAGAGCCGTATATGGATAGGGTTAACACCAAATATTTTTGCTTTAACCATATGAATAGACCAGAAGAAAAACACGCGCACGTTAAAGCGTTAATCGACAGCAAAAAATATCCTTTTGAAATTATAGACACACTTGACGACCAAACGATAGAGTTATAAAGGGAAGGGCGGAATTATCACCGCCCTTTTTGATTGACTTTTTTATCATTATAGGATATCATAAAATCATGAATAGAATTATGTTTGTTTGTTACGGCAATATTTGTCGTTCGCCGATGGCGGAATTTATTATGAAAGACCTTGTTAAAAGAATGGGGGAAGAGCACGATTTTTTAATCAACTCTTCTGCAACCCATACCGACGGGCTGGGGTGTAGACCACATAGAGGAACACGCCAAATTCTTGACCGACTTGGAATTTCTTACGAGGGAAAGGTTGGGGTGATGCTATCTAAGGCTGATTACGATAAGTATGATTATTTTATCGCAATGGACGAGGACAACGTTTACGATATGAAAAGAATGCTCGGTGGCGACAAAGAGGGTAAAATTAAGATGCTACTAGAATTTACGGGCGAAAATAGGGACGTTGCCGACCCATACTGGACGGGTGATTTTGAGGCGACTTACCGCGACGTAGTGAAGGGCACAAAAGCGCTTTACGAATTTATAAAGGGGCAAAATCGCTAGAAAAAGGTTGACGAAAAAAATTTTTATAGAAATTTAGAAAAAGGCTTGACAAGGCAAAATGCTCATTGTAATATAATAGCGAAAGGAGGCTATAACGATAAAGTTATAGCCTTTATTTTATAAGCCGAGGTGGATTATGGAACAGGCGGAAAAACCTAAGCGAAGTTCGTTAACCAGCAAAGTTATCCCTGATTACGACCACATTTTTGAGCCTTCTAACCGACAAGACAAGGGCAAAAAAGAGCCAAAGTTGTTTAGAAAACTGCTCAAAGCAAACGCAAGACCACTTGCAACGTCAACACTTATATATTTTATACAAGCCTTGCCCGTTTGGATAATACCGCTTATTACGGCAAACATAATTAACATCGTGACCGAAGCGGTAGGCTTAAAGGAAGTGCCCAGTGCGCTTTGGTGGGAACTTGGCGTAAACGCGTTAATTATGCTCCTCGTCATTGCGCAAAACGTTCCCAGTACGGTATGGCGAAGCATGGTAGTTAGTAAAATGCTCCGTCGAAACAGCGCGGGCATGAAGAGTGCGGTTGTAAGGAAGCTCCAAAGCCTTATGATAACCTATCATAAGGATATGCAAACGGGCAAAATTCAGTCCAAATTCCTTCGTGACACCGAACTTGTCGACCAAATGATGGGGGTTACCGTAAATACCCTTATCCCACAAATATTTAACGTTGTTTTTGCCGTTGCAATTTCAGTTTATAGGAATTGGGTGGTTGCACTTTTCTTCCTCCTAATCGTTCCGCTAAACCTTTTGATAACCCGTGCGTTTAGAAAAAAGGTAAGAAAGAACTATCACGATTTCCGCATAAATAGTGAGGATATGAGTAGTAAGCTTACCACCATGCTCACCATGATGCAGGTTACAAAATCGCACGGCTTAGAGCAAAAGGAAATTTCCTCGCTTGAAAACTCGATTGAACGTGTTGCAGGCTCTGGGATTAAAGTGGATAAAACGCACGCATTCTTTGGTGCAAGCGCATACGTCGTGTCGCATATTATGTCGCTAATTAACCTTGTGTTCTGCTCGGTTATGGCAATATTTGACCAAATAAACGTGGGGGATATCGTGCTTTATCAAAGCATGTATTCGCAAATAAACGCGGGTGTTTCGGCACTTATAAACTCAATGCACCCAATGTCTGCGGGGTTTGACGCGCTGTCCTCTCTCTCCGAGGTTATGAATGCGACCGAAGTGGAAATGAATATCGGTAAATCAAAAGTGCCGTCTATTAAGGGCGGAATCACCTTTGAGGACGTTTATTATAAATATCCAAATACCGACAACTACGTGATAAAAGGGCTTTCGCTTGACGTTAAACCGGGTGAATGCGTGGCTTTCGTCGGTCCGTCGGGCTCGGGTAAGTCGACCATTATGAACATAATTATCGGCTTTTTGATAGCCCAGCAAGGCGATATGAAGGTGGACGGCAAGTCTATAAAAGATTGCAACCTTACCGAATACCGCCACCACATTTCAGTCGTTCCGCAAAACAGCATTCTCTTTTCGGGCTCTATCCGTGATAATATTACTTACGGGCTTGAAAAATATAGCGAGCAAGAACTTCAAAAGGTTGTGGAAATGGCAAACCTAAAAGAGTTTGTTGACGAGCTTCCAAACGGCTTGGATACCATTATCGGTGAACATGGCGACAAACTTTCGGGCGGGCAAAAACAAAGGGTAACTATTGCAAGAGCACTTATTAGAAACCCGCAAATCTTGATTTTGGACGAAGCGACAAGTGCACTCGACAATATATCCGAATTCCACGTTCAAAAGGCGATATCGTCCTCTATTAAGGGCAGAACGACCTTTATCGTTGCACATAGACTATCCACTATTAGAAATGCAGATAGAATTGTCGTTATGGATAACGGCAAAGCGGTGGAAATGGGCACGTATGACGAACTTATGGCCAAAAAGGGCAAGTTCTACGAACTAAAATGCCTAAACGATATGAACCAAAAAACCGCTGACGAAGCCTTGGCGTAAATAAACACCTATAAGGAATTCCACGAGGGTGAGTGTATGAATTTAAACGATGCGATAATTAAAAGAATCAACGAAATTTGTGAAGAAAGAGGCATAAACATATGCGGGACGGCATTAAATGGAGGAAAGTCGCCGTCGGCTATATATGATTTGATTAAAGGGCGGACAAAGTGTTCTAAAGTGTCGACAATCAAAGCCTTTTGTCAAGGAGCAGGAATAACGCTTGCGGAGTTTTTTGATAGAGAATATTTTAATGAATTTGAAGACTAAAACAAAAAAACGGACGAGATTTCGTCCGTTTTTTATTTTACTTAAAGTTTATTTTTCAATGATAAATTGTTCGTCTTCCTTTAGGTCAACAACCGTGCAGTCGTTGATATAGCAACATTCGGGAAGAATAATGAGCGCGTTTAGTTGCTTCTCGTTTGCGGGTAGGGGAGCGAGGTGCCAAACGCATGCGTTCATTTTAATCATAGTGTTCTTAGGAACGAGGAAGGCTTTAGTAAATTCGGGGATAGGTTTACCAGCAGAAGGCTGAGCCACGTGCACTATCATATCGTCGTTTAAGGGCATAATAAGTTCTGCTGACCTTGTGTGGTATTCCACTTGGGTAATCTTCATTTGGTCGGGTTTTTTAACAACGATAGGTGAAAAGCCAACTTGAGCATCGTGATATGCGGTAAGTCTATCGGGGTAAAATTTATGGATTTCACCACACAAAGCATATCCGTCGGGGTTAGCATAGTCATAATAAGTTCCAAATGGTGCAAAAGCTTCTTTGGTCAATTTTTCTACTTTAATAGTTCTCATATTTAACCTCTTAAAATTATTTTTTATCAGTACTGCCGATACCGCCCGTCCTCTCGTTCGAGCAATCGTCATCGACGGTGATTCCGTATTCAATAAAAATACCTTGCGCAAAAGCCTTGCCCTTTTCAATGCAAAGTTGTTTGTCACCGCAGTTGGTAATTTTTATAAAGATATGTCCTTCGTTATCAGCATTAAAATAATCGCTATCGATAATACCTACGGTGTTATCAAGACGCAAGCGATACTTAAACCCTAAAGAACTTCTGGGGTAAATTTTAAGCACCCAACCATCGTCAATCTTAACGCGGATACCAGTTGCAACCTTTATGGTTTGATTAGGCTCTAGGGAAAAATCTACGGGCGAAAAAAAGTCGTACCCCGCACTGCCGGACGTTGCTCTTTTGGGGAGCAAAATTCCGTTATATTGGTCCAAAGTGCCACTTTTTAGGTATTCATCTTTACTAACCTTAAAAAATTGTGCAATTCTTTTCATTATAAACTCCAAAACCGAACGTTCAGTTTAACTATTATATATTGTAACACAAGCGGTAAAGAAGCGCAAGTGAAATTTTAGATTTCAAAGGGTGGGGTATTTTTTGCCTTTTTCACGTAGAGCACGGTCGATATAACCATAAGGATAAAGCAAGCGGTCAAAAAGTAGGGGAATATGGTTGCTGAAACTTCCGCAAGCAGACCAAAGAGTGGTGGCATAAGCATTATACCCAAATTACAGCACGCAAGCTGAGTTCCAACGATAGAGCCCGAAACCCTTTTTCCAAAAAATATGGGGGTAAGGTAAATCATGTTCGGGAAGGTCGGTCCGTTGCCAAGCCCGATTAAAAAGAGCGCCACACCCTTAAATGCGGGGGGAATGGGCAAGAACAAAATTGCGATTGCAACCCCTGTTATTGAATAGCCGATTGTGACGATTTTTCTTTGGTCGAGTTTTCCTGAAATTAGTCCTGAAACAAACCGCCCAGCCGTCATACCTAGATAGTAAAAGGTAATAAACCTTGCAGCGAGCGATTCGGTAACCCCCTCGCTTTTAACAAGGAAGGTAGAACCCCACCAACCGCAAGTAAATTCTAACGCGCAAGTGGAAAAGAACATCAACCACGAAAGCCTTACCGCCCTAGATTTGACCATTTTTTTGATGGGCAAAGTGACGGGCTTTTCTTCCGCCTTAACTTCGCCATCGGCTTTTGCCGTCTTTTTCCAAAGGGGAAGTGCGATTATTGCCGTAATCAAAATTACAAGCATTATATAAAAGATAATTCTAAAGCCCAGTCGCCAGTCGTTGTTATCCATTAAGGCAAAGGACATCAATAGCGGACTTAACGAAACGCCAACCCCGTAAAAGCAGTGTAAAAAGCTCATATGCATTGGCTTATAATGGGTTGCGACGTAGTTGTTTAGCGCCGCGTCGATTGCACCCGCGCCAAGCCCTAAGGGGATAGCAAGCAAAATCATAAACCAAAACGACGGCGCAAGTGCAAGCCCTAAAATAGCAAAGCAACTTAAAAAGGTGCTAAAGGCGACAACTAATCCCGTCCCAAACTTGTTGATAACTTTTGCCGAGAAAAAACTTGCCGTTACCGTGGCGAGAGAAACGGTCATTTCCACAAAGTTTGCAAAGCTTACGGGAACGTTAAAGTCGGGAAAAATAGCAGGCCAAGCGGGACCGAAGGACGAATCTGGTATCCCTAGCCCGATAAATACCGCATATATAATTAAAAGTAAAACTGTTGCCATAATAACTCCGCAATTAAAGAACTAACAATAAAACGCCACAAGACGCAAGTAGTGTGGGGATAGCCACCGCACTGCCGTAAAGCACGAATTTGGTGAAAGGAAACTTTACACCGTAATCGCCCAAAATTTTGCTCCACATAATACCCGCAAGCGCACCGACGGGCGAGATGAACGCACCGACGTTAGAGCCTATAATTGCACCGTACACCGCTGGGAGTGATTTAGACGCGATTACGCTTTCAAACATAACGCTCATAGGAATGTTGTTTAGTAGGTTAGAAGATAGTGCCGAGATTATCCCGAACGAAAATCCGTCGAACTTTGTGTTTTTAACAAGTAAGCCGTTTAGTATATCCATAACCCCACATTCTTTTAAGGCAAGCACGATAACGAACATTGACAAAACGAATGGGATAAGGTCGTACGGCTCTTTTTTTATAGAACGCCAAACGGGTTTTACCGATTTAATGGCGATAAAATCGTAAATCAAGTCGAACACCGTTAGGCTACATGCAAGCAATAGGCATATAAGCCACATTTCTAAGTGGATAAAGTCGGACACGGCGAGAAGCACGATGCAAGCGATTAAGTGGATAATCGCAACAATCATGGGCGCTTTATTCATTTTAGAGTGTGCCGTGGGGGAGGTTATCATAAGTTCGTGCGAGGTGCTTGTTATGGGCGAGAACAATTCCTTGCGGAAAAGAAGAATTACCATAATAAGCCCAACAAGCCCCGCTGTGATTGCGGGTAGAACCATTATAGAAAAGTATTTAGCAAAAGAAATTCCCGCCGATTGAGCGAGGTAAACGTTGGTGGGGTTTCCCACGATAAGTGTTATGCTCCAAGTGTTTGCCGCAACGAATTCCCCCAAAAGAAAGGGAAGGGGCGAAATTTTTGCCTTTCTTGCAAATATACAAATGGTCGGTGTAAAGGTCAAAATTATAACGTCGTTAGAGGTAAAGATAGTGAGAACGGAAACGACAAGATAAAGGCACAAAAACAGCTTGATTTTTCCGCCTTTGGTTTTCCTAAAAATAAAGTCTGCAATAGAGTCGAAAAACCCCGCGTCGCCAAGGTAAACGGAAAGCAAGGTCATCGACAAAAACAAGGTCAAAATCTTTAAAGGGTTAACTGAACTTTTGGCGGTGATTCCCTCTAGCACCTTAAAAAATGAGATTTGTCCGCTTAAAATTAGGGTGAGCGCGCCGATTAAACACACCACCCAATAAAGCCCAAGTTTATGCGTGCCGATTTTTATAAAGGGCTTTACCAAAACGGTAACGACCATTAAAAGCACGGTTATTGATGAAATTATGACCGAAACCGCCATATTCCGCCTCTAATAAACAAAAAATTCTAAAAAAATTATAGCAAAAAAACAAGCAATTTGCAAAAGAAACAAGGGGCAAAAACCCCCAAAAAAAGAAAATTTATAAAAACAGTTGCAATAGGTAATAAAAAGTTGTATAATCAACAAGTAGGATTAGTATAACTATGGAAAAAAACAAGAAGAAAAAATCTAAAAAATGGATAAGAAAAAGACATAAATTTTACTTTTGGCTTCTTCGCACAATCTTCTATCCAATACTGAAAATTAGATATAAATACGTCTATAAAAGGGAAGATAAGGCGGTGCCTAGTAAGTGCATAATAATGTGCAACCACCAAGCCACCTTAGACCCTGCATTTTTGATAATGCTGTTGCATAGGCCCATTTATTTTATTATGAGTGAAGACCTTTTCACTTTAGGGGCTATATCAAGTTTTATAAAGCACTCAATCGCGCCAATATCAAAGTCAAAATCTAAAAGCGATATCAACACGATAAGGCAGACCTTAAGGGTTTTGGGCGAGGGCGGAACTGTTGCGCTATACCCCTCGGGGAATAGGACGTTATCCGGCAAAGAGTGGGAGATTGATTTTTCCACGGCAAAGCTTGTAAAAATGGCAAAAGCACCACTAGTTTTATATAATATTTGCGGTTGCTATGGCTCTGACCCAAGATGGGGCAAGGGCGTAAGAAAAGGCAAAACCACAATGGTGCTTAAAAAGGTTATTTCGGCAGAGCAAATTCAAGAAATGAGTTTAGACGAAATATATAACGAAATTGTGACCGCGCTTGACGTTGATGATAGAAGTTTGAACGTCAACTTTAAGTCAAAACGCAGTGCAGAGTTTGTTGAAAGGGCACTCTATTATTGCCCGCATTGTCATTCGTTTAATACCTTAAAGTCAAAGGGAAAAATTTTAAGTTGCACCAATTGTGATTTTAAGGCCGAATATAAAGAGAACTTGACCTTTGGTCAAATTGCGGGCGACCTTCCCTATTTAACGGTTAGAGAGTGGTTTGACGCGCAACAAGTGTTCTTGAAGCAAAGGACGGCGGAAACCGACCAAACCTTATTTAGCGATAAACTTGTTTTATCCCGCACCATTAAAGATTTTAAGAGAGATAAAAAGCAAAAATCTTCTATTAGTGCTAATAGGGACGGCGTTATTGTCAAAACCGAAAGCGGCAAAGTGTATGACGTTAAGTTTAACGAAATTTACGGCGCGACCATTTTAGGAAAGAAAAAAATCAATTTTTATCTTCCAGATGATATTGTCCTTCAAATTAAAGGCAACGAGACTTTTAACTCGGTAAAGTATTTGCATCTTTACGAGTGCACAAAGGAGGCTAACAAATAGTATGGATTTCAGTTCAATATCAAATTGGGGCGGTATATTTTTAATTGCGGTATTGCTTGCGGGCATGATGGTTGCAACAATGCTTAAAAATAATATCCCGTTCCTTAAAAAATCATTGATTCCCACCTCTGTTTTGGGTGGCATTACAATCCTTTTAATTTCCGAACTTTGTGGTTTAATCTTTGGTGAAAACCTTTTCGATATGGCAATTTTCGGCGTAGGGTTGAACGAGAAAAAAGAAATCGTTTCTAAGGGTTATGCAAACCTAGAAATCATAACCTATCACTGCTTGGCACTCGGCTTTATCGGTAGCTCGTTTAAGATTGCCGAAAAGAAGATAACCAAAGAAAGAGCGGGTGAAGTGTTTAACACGGGTGTTACAACCGTTTCTACCTATCTTATCCAAGCAGTGCTTGGACTTACTGTAACCATTATTGCTGCATCTATAGTAACGGGCATTTTCCCAGCAAGCGGTGTGCTTTTGTGCTTGGGCTTTGGGCAAGGCACAGGTCAAGCGATGACGTGGGGCACCAACTATCAAAAAGATTTTGGTTTTGCAAACGGCACTAACTTTGGTTTAACCATTGCGGCAATGGGTTTCCTTTGCGCAAGTATAGGCGGTGTTATTCACCTTAACATATTAAAGAGAAAGGGCAAACTTCCCCTTCGTAAATCAAGGGACGGATTGAACAGCGAAGCGGTTGAGAGCCACGGTGAAATCCCTATGCAAGGCGGCATGGATAAGCTTACCGTTCAAATAGCACTTATCGTTATTGCATACGTTTTAACATACGCAATAATGTTTGGCTTAAGTGCGCTTCTTCCCGGTATGAAATCTACCATATTCGGCTTCAACTTCCTTATCGGCGTGCTTTCTGCAACCTTGATAAAAACTATTTTGCAGTTCTTACGCAAAAAGAAGGTTGTTAAAAAGCAATACATAAACAACTTCCTTATGACGCGTGTTGGAAATTTCTTTTACGATTTGATGGTCGTTGCGGGCATCTCTGCAATAAGGCTTGACCTTCTTACAGATTATTGGGGTGTTATTGCAATTCTTTCAGTTGTTGGCTTGGTTTCTACTTACGTGTATAACAGAATTGTTGCGAAAACACTTTTCAAAGGGTACAAGGAAGAACAATTCCTCGCAATGTATGGTATGCTTACGGGCACTGCAAGCACGGGTATGATATTGTTAAGAGAAATTGACGGCGATTTTATTACCCCCGTTGCAGATAACCTTGTTTATCAAAACTTCCCAGCAATCGTATTTGGGCTTCCAATAATGCTCTTATTCCCGTTTGCAGCAAGACAACCACTTGTTACAATGTTTATACTTTTAGGATTCTTGCTTGTTATGAACGTAATATTGTTTAGAAAGCAAATATTTAGAAGAAGAAAGAAAGCAAAATAAAAAAAAGAAAAATAAAAATCGGCAATCGTTTGATTGCCGATTTATTTTTATATTGTAGAATTATTTTATAATTTCTTGTCCGCCCATAAACGGTCTTAAAACTTCGGGAACGGTAATAGAGCCGTCTGCGTTTTGATATTGTTCGATAAGTGCGGGGAACACACGGCTTGTAGCGAGGCCAGAGCCGTTAAGTGTGTGTAGGAATGCGGGTTTACCAGTTTTAGAATCACGATATTTTGTATTGTTTCTTCTTGCTTGGTAATCGTTTGCGTTAGATACCGAACTTACTTCTTTATAGATACCCATAGAAGGAATCCAAACTTCAATATCGTAAGTTCTTGCCATAGAAGCCGAGCAGTCACCCGCAGCGAGTTTACTAACCCTAAAGTGAAGCCCCAATTTTTCGATAAGGCTTGCAGCTTTATCAACAAGTTCGTTGAACGCTTCCATAGAACGTTCGGGGTGTGCGTATTGAACCATTTCTACTTTATTGAATTGGTGACCTCTTATCATACCGCGTTCTTCTGCTCTATAAGAGCCTGCTTCTTTGCGGTAGCAAGGTGTGTAGGCAAAGAACTTCATAGGAAGTTTGCTCTCGTCGATAATTTCGCCCGCGTACATATTAACTAGTGCCGTTTCAGCAGTGGGGAGCATAAAGCGATTCTTTTCCCTTTGTTCGTCGCAGTCAAGCCAGTAAACTTCGTCTGCAAACTTGGGGAATTGACCGGCACCGAAACCGCAGTTGTAACCGAGTTGGTGGGGGGGAAGGATAAATTCGTATCCGTCTTTTAAGTGTTCGCTGATAAAGAAGTTAAGGAGTGCCCATTCGAGTTTAGCACCGTCACCGCGGTAAATCCAATATCCACCGCCCGAAAGTTTCGTTCCGCGTGAATAGTCGATAATGCCAAGTTTGGTGCAAAGGTCAACGTGGTTTTGCATGGGGAAGGAAAATTCGGGTTTTTCACCAACAACCTTTATAACCTCGTTATTTTCCTTTTCGCCTGAAAGCAAGTCTTCGTCGGGAACGTTGGGGATACGTGCTAAAAGGTCGAACATGGAAGTTTCAAGTTCTTTTGCCTTTTTGTCGCATTCGTCAATCTTTTCGCCAAGTGCTCTCATTTCCTTAAAAATCTCGTCAACGGGTTGACCAGCCTTTTTGAGTGCGGGGATTTGAGAAGAAACTTTGTTTCTTTCAGCCTTATATTGTTCAACTTCACCGATAACTGCTCTACGTTTTGCGTCGATATCTAAAATAGTATCAAAGTCTGCAGTAAAACCCTTTCTTGCAAGAAGTTCGGTGATTTTTTCTTTTTCGTTTTGAATTCTCTTTAAGTCAAGCATTTAACTCTCTCCGTAAAAATGTATTATATTAATTATATCTATATTTGCAATTAAAATCAATGGTTTTTGCCTAAATTAGTAAAATTAATCACCTTTTTAAAATATTTATTGAAAAAATTTCACAAAAGTGTTGTTAAAAATTTACCACAAAGGTTAATTCTTGTTGCAAAAGGTGTTAATAAATGATAAAATATAACTAACTTAAGGAGATAGAGATGAAAGATAGACTTTTCCACTTAAAAGAATTTATTGATAAAAACGGCAAGGTTACCCTTCACGAATTGGAATGTACGTTTACCAACGTGTCCTCAATGACTCTTCGCCGTGACCTAGCAAGGCTTGAGGAACAAAACGCAGTTTTGAGAATTCCTGGCGGTGCGCTATCGGTTAACAGCGTTTTGCGTGCAAAAGAAGCCGATTTTTCCGAAAGGATAAACTTTAACACGGCAGAAAAGATTGAGATTGCCGAAAAGGCGGTTGCACTCGTAGAACCGCAAAGTTGCGTGTTTATTGACGGCGGTTCAACAACCACCTATTTTGCACGTGCTCTTCCCGACGATAACTTTTACGTTTTGACCAACGCATTGGTTATTGCCGAAACCATTTTGAGAAAGGAAAAACCGACCGTTGCGCTTCTTGGTGGTGATTTAAGAAAGAACAACTTTATCACGGTAGGTCAAACGTGTTCGGATTATATCGATAAGATAAACATTCAAACGGCGGTAATGACTGCGACGGGATTTATAAAGGATATAGGCGGGTTTACGTGCGGTAACCAAGCCGAAGCCGACGTTAAAAGGCACGTTATAAAAAAGGCAGATTTTGTTATTATGCTACTCGATAGTTCTAAGGTCAACAAGAAGACGCCGTATACTTTTGCAAACCTATCCGACATAAACTGTATGGTAGTAGACAAGAATTTTTCCAAAGAACTTAAAGCATCTATAGAAGAAAGCGGAATTAAAGTTTATTAATCGCTGTCTTTTACTTGCAAATGCAAGTGGGATAGTGGTATTATTTAAGGTGATTATGTTTAAAAGATTACGTGCCGACATAAGAGCGGCAAAAGCAAACGACCCCGCCGCACGCAGTAAGTTTGAAATTTGGCTTACTTACTCTGGCGTTAAAGCACTTTCGTGGCATAGGTGGGCGAACTTTTTATATAGGATAAAACTTAAACTCTTTGCGCGTTGGGCAAGTCAGTTTGCAAAATTTTTGACGGGTATAGAAATTCACCCCGCAGCAAAGATAGCGGGCGGTGTATTTATCGACCACGGCGCTGGCGTCGTTATAGGTGAGACTGCTGAGATTGAAGAAGGCGTTGTTATTTATCAGGGCGTAACCCTTGGCGGTACGGGTAAGCAGACGGGTAAACGTCACCCCACCATTAAAAAGGGTGCAATGATAAGTGCCGGTGCAAAGATTTTGGGCGGGTTTACCGTCGGCGAATACGCAAAAATCGGTGCGGGTGCGGTTGTTCTAAAAGAAGTTCCACCATACGCAACGGTGGTCGGTGTTCCGGGGATTGTCGTTAGGGTTAACGGCGAAAAGGTAAGCGACCTAGAACAAGAAAAGCGCGACCCTGTTCACGAAGAGATTTGTCACCTCCGTGAAAAGGTTTATAGTTTAGAAAAGACAATCGAAGAATTAAAAAATAAAAATAACGGGTAAAATTATGAAGATTTATAACACCCTTACGGGCAAGAAACAAGAATTTACTCCCATTGAAGAGGGAAAGGTTAAAATGTACGCGTGCGGTATCACCGTTTCGGGCGAAGCGCACATCGGTCACGCATATCAAGCGCTAATTTACGATATTATTAGAAAGTTTTTGGAAAAGAGCGGGTATAAAGTGACCTATGCTAGAAACTATACCGACGTTGACGATAAGATTATTGCAAAATCTAATCAAACGGGTATCCCTGCCGATGAGTATGCTGAAATGATGATTAAAAACATTGACGAGCAAATGGCAAGGCTTAAAGTAGACGACCCGACCCTTTGGCTTAAAGCAACCCAAAGCATAGAAGACATCATTGAATTCGTTGAAAAACTTATTGAAAAAGGTCACGCATATCCCACCGAAAAAGGCGACGTTTATTTTTCGGTTGAAAGTTTCCCCTCATACGGCAAACTTTCGCACAGAAACTTAGAAGACGCAATGAACGGCGTTCGCGTGGATAACGACGAAATGAAGAAAAACCCGCTAGACTTCGCACTTTGGAAGTCGGCAAAAGAAGGGGAGCCTAGTTGGACTTCACCGTGGGGCGAAGGAAGACCTGGTTGGCATATCGAATGCTCTACCATGAATAGAAAAGCGTTCGGTGACGAGATTGATATCCACGGCGGTGGAAGGGACTTAATATTCCCCCACCACGAAAACGAAATAGCACAAACCGAGGCGCTTACCGGCAAGCAGTTTGCAAGATTTTGGATACACAACGGGCTAATTAAGGTTAACGGACAAAAAATGAGCAAGTCCTTGGGAAACAGCTTGTTCTTAAAAGATTTGCTAGATAAATATTCGGCTGAAACCATTAAGTTTGCACTTCTTCAAACAAACTATAGGGGGGATATCAACGTAACCGATAACCTTTTCCCCGATGCAGAAAAACACCTTTACGAGTTCTATAAAATTATTCTTGCCGTTGAAAACGCGTTCGGCAAGGCTGACGGCGAAAACAAGGAAATTGACGAACAGTTCAATAAGGCAATGGCGGATGACTTTAACACCGCGCTTGCAATATCCAACCTTTTCGGGCTATTTAAGGCGATTAAGCAAAAACTTAACGCAGGAGATAGCTCGGCGACGGCTGATGTTAGTCAAATAAGAAAGACCTACTCTTTAATCGGGCTTTTTGAAGAGGATGCGAAGGCGGTTGTCGATGCATTCGATAGCAAAAATAAAGAGGATATCCCCGCAGAAGTTAAGGCTATTGCAGACGAGAGATTTGTTGCAAGACAAAATAAGGACTGGGCTAAATCGGACGAACTTCGCGACAAACTTTTAAGCCTAGGCTATTCAATTAAAGACGCAAAAGACGGCTATACTTTAACAAAAAATTAATCGGTGAAAATTATGATAACATCTAAAGAATTAAGAGAAAAATGGATAAAATTTTACGAAGAACGCGGTCACGTTAATATCGGTGCGGTATCTTTGATTGGCGACGGAACGACGGGCGTTATGTTTAACGTTGCGGGTATGCAACCGCTTATGCCCTACCTTCTCGGCAAAAAGCACCCTATGGGCACCAAGCTTTGCAACGTTCAAGGCTGTGTTCGTACGGTAGATATCGATTCGGTTGGCGATGCAACCCACTTTACCTTTTTTGAAATGATGGGTAACTGGAGTTTGGGCGATTACTTTAAGAAAGATAAAACCAAGTGGTCGTTCGAACTTTTGACCGAAGTTTTCGGCTTTGATAAAGAAAAAATTTGCTCAACCGTTTTCGAGGGCAACGAATCAGTTCCTAGAGACGAAGAAACTGCGTCATACCTAAAAGAGCTCGGCATTAAACCCGAAAACATTTTCTATCTCGACAAGTCTAACAACTGGTGGGAGTTAGAAGGTACGGTTGGAACGCCTTGCGGTCCTGATAACGAGTGGTTCTATCCTAGACACGATAACCCTTGCTGTGATAAGTGCGACGTTAACTGCGACTGCGGAAGATACGTTGAAATCGGCAACGACGTTTATATGCAATACAAAAAACTTGAGGGCGGAAAGTATACTGAGCTCGAGAACAAAAACGTCGACACAGGCTTTGGCTTAGATAGGTTGTTGCTCTTCTTGAACGGACTTGACGACGGCTATAAAACCGACCTATTTATCGGTGCTATCGAGCATTTAGAAAAGGCATCGGGCGTAAAATACGGCACGGATGAAAAGATGACCAAGGCAATGAGAATTGTTGCCGACCATACAAGAACTGCCGTTATGCTTATCGGTGATAGAAACGGCATTTTACCCTCTAACACGGGCGCAGGATATATTTTGAGAAGACTTCTTCGCCGTGCAATAAGATACTGCAAAAACCTCGGCATTGAGGCAACCGAAATGTGCGAAGTTGCAAAAATCTTTATCGAAAAGATTTATGACGAGGCTTATCCGCTTCTCGTTGAAAAAGAAGGTTATATTTTAGACGAAATTACTAAAGAAATCAAAAAGTTTGAATCTACCCTTGCTTCAGGCTTGAAAGAGTTTGAAAAATGCGTTACGGGAATGGAGAGAAAGAACGCGTTCATGAGTCAAAAAGACCCCGCGTACGTTCCCGAAACGGAAATTTCCGGCAAGCAAGCATTTAGACTTTACGATACCTTTGGTTATCCTCTAGAACTAACCGTTGAACTTGCAGAGGAGAGAGGTTTGACCGTTGACCAAAACGGCTTTAACGAGGCGTTTAAGGCGCACCAAGAACTATCTAAAGCGCAAGCACAAGCAGCAAAGGGCGGTTTGACCGAGCAAAGCGAAACGACAATTAAGTATCATACCGCAACACACATTATGCTTGCTGGTCTTCGCAAAATGTTCGGTACGGGCACTGAACAAAAGGGCTCTAACATTACCGAAGAAAGATTGCGTTTCGACTTTAATTGCGACCATAAAATGACGGCGGAAGAACTTAGCGAACTCGAAAAGTTTGTTAACGACGTTATCAATAAAGGTATCGACGTTGTAAAAACCGAACTTCCATACAGCAAGGCAGTTGAAGAGGGCGCGTATGGTGTGTTCACCGCTGAATCTAACGACCAAATCGTTTCAATCTATACGATTGAAGGTGTGGACAAACAAATTTGCGGTGGCCCGCACGTTAAAAACACCAAAGAACTTGGCGAATTCAAAATCAAAAAGGAAGAAAGTTCTTCAGGTGGCGTAAGAAGAATAAAAGCAATTTTAAGATAAGATTTTTTCGCAATGCTCGGTTGGTTTTTGGCGGAAAAATACTGTGAATTACTTTGTGTTTTTTTGGTGAACAGACCGCTGTGGGTATGCCCACCACAAAAACACTCGTCCTTCTTGTATTTTCCTCCCCAAATCGTAAACTAACCAACCCGCAGTGTTCCAAAATCTTAAAATAAGACAAAACAAAAAAGCACGCAATCGCGTGCTTTTTCTTTTTATAAATATTTAGTCAACGTACGTCCAATCGAGCAGTTTAAGTTTGTGATTACCTACATCAATTGTAACACTTTCTCTTTCAACCTTTGATTCAATAACTGTTAGAGAATTTGTCAAGTAAAAAGCATATGCTTCAACTTGCTTTAGCGTGGAAGGGAAGGAAATTTTATACAAGTTCTCGCATTGATAAAAAGCGCCTTCTTTAATCGTTTCTACGCTTTTGCCGAGTGTAACGGTGGACAGAGATAGGTTGTTGTAAAAAGCATACTCACCGATAGTTTTTACACTGTCTGAAAAGTATACAGATTGAAGTTTCTTGCATTGAGAGAAAGCACATTCTTCAATAGTTTGCACATTTTCACCAATAACTACAGAAGTAATGGATGTGTTGTAGAACGCCAACCGTGAAATGCTTGTAACAGGTAAGCCTTTGTGTGTGGCAGGAATAACTATTTCGGTTAAAGTTTTATCATAAACACCGCAAACTGCATAAGCGTTTTGATTGGGTAATTTTTCGTATATAAGCAATGAATTGTCGGTAAATAATTTGTTTTCTGAGAGAGTACCGCATTTAATGGCGGTATTATTGTTAAAGAAAACTAAAAATTCATTCTGCTTATTTACGGCGACCGCTTTAATTATGGTATCGTCGTTAGCTGTGCAGTTTTCAGTAAAGAAATAGCCAACGTCTTTTTTCGTCCCGTCTGATAATATAATTTCTAATTTATACTCGTCATCAAATTTTTTGACGTTGATTGTCAAAATTGTTTTTGTAAAACCACCTTCCAAAACAAAATCGCTCTTTAATGCGCCAAGATTTACAGAGTAGTGTTTTGCGCTTGAAGTTATTGTTGAGATTGAATTAAAAAAGTCATCGGCATAGAAAGACGGCCAGTTTTCATCACCAAATTCTACGTACAAATCATTTCCATTAGCATAAAGAGAGTAAATATCTGTGCTGGAAAGGATAGATAAAGCGTCGTTGTTGTTTTCAATGTCGGGTATAAATTTCTTTAATAAGTTTGTAATTTTGTCTATTGAATAACCCACATCGACATTTTCCTCAACGTCAACAATTTTTTCAAAACCACCACAAGAGGTGCACTCTCCACCAACGAAATTGTGCGGTAATTTTTCTACAATTCTTGTTGTCGTTGCGGGGCAAAACTCGCACAAGCCGAACAAAATACCGCTTTGAGTGCAAGTTGGTTTATCTTGTACTGCCCATACGAACTTGTGCGGACCAAAAGAGTCGGCATCTTCAGTAGCTTCTACACCGCAATGTATGCAAGTTCCTTTATTTGTGTTTGGGGTTAGGCAGTTTGTAGACTCAATGAGTTCCCAACCAAAATCGTGAGGACCTGCCGAGTCGAGATTAGTTTGAGCACTTCCACCACAAATGGTGCAAGTTCCCACCATTTTGTCCAAGACCTTACACGAAGTAGATTCTACGACAGTCCACTCGTAGTTGTGATTTGAGGTTTTTTCGGCTTTAAGGGTAGTTTTCTTTCCGCAAATTTGACAAACGCTTTCAATTTCCCCATATTCTTTACAAGTAGCCTCTTTGACAACGTAGTTTTTAAGGTCGCAAACGTGGTCGGGTTTATCATCTTCACCGCATGAAGCGAATAGTCCAAGCGAAATCAAAGCACTTAAAGATAGCGCGATAATTTTTTTACCTTTTTTCATATAGCCTCCAAATGTAAATTATAGCCATACAGTTATGAACTGTATTTTCTTCATTATACAATCACAAACTGTATAATGTCAAGTGTATGAAGAAAGAACAAATCAAAGGGCTGGAAAAATTGCCTAAGATACTTTACGAATTAAGAATGCAGTATGGGTGGACGCAAAGTGAAGTAGCAGACAAATTATTTATTAAATATCAATCTTATCAAGCGTATGAATTGGGGGTAAGCGTTCCTTCTCTCAAGAATTTTATTGCTCTCGCAGAATTATATGACGTTTCTTTAGATTATCTTATTGGGAAAAAAGATATTTAAAAGAAAAGTTGTAATTTTTTTTGTATACGTTTGACAAAAGCAAATATTTATCTTATAATATGTAGGCTATCGAATTGGTGGCTTATACTTTAGTGTGCGCCGTTAGCTCAGCTGGATAGAGCGTTGGTCTACGGAACCAAAGGCCAGGAGTTCGAATCTCTTACGGCGCGCCAACAAATAAAGCAAGGATTTTTTCCTTGCTTTATTTGTTTTAGGCTGTGCCGTAAGAGATGAGAACGTAGTTCGTTCGTCTTTGACGGGCTTTCCTTGACGGGCAAAGTTCTGCCAGGGTCCCTTTAGGGTGTGGCAGTATCTCAA
>JAFQJB010000007.1 GCA_017397305.1 Clostridia bacterium
CTCGAACCCTCGACCTCCAGCGTGACAGGCTGGCGTACTAACCATCTGTACTACCGGGCCAAATAAATAAATTAAATAATGGTGGGCCTTCACGGACTCGAACCGCGGACCAATCGGTTATGAGCCGACCGCTCTAACCTACTGAGCTAAAGGCCCCTAAAACGTGTAATTAGGGTTAAAAGGGTAATGCTATGATGGTCGGGGTGAAGAGACTCGAACTCCCGACCCCATGGTCCCAAACCACGTGCGCTACCAACTGCGCTACACCCCGCTCAATCACGACGCCTTAATATACTATAATAAATCTAAAAAAAAGTCAACAGTTTTAACAAGGTTTTTTCAAAATTTTTTATAGTTTTTTTTATTTTCTTAAAATTGACCTTTTTGACAATATAATACCATAAATAACGATAAAAAACAAAATTTTATAACGGCAATCTATTAAACTTAGTCTAAGAAATTGGAGGGGATATGGAAATCAAGTATAAAAAAGACGCGCGCTCAACTACTATTTACGTTTATGGCGAACTGGACGAATGTTCGGCATCTAGCGCGCGTGTAATTATGGATAAAATACTAAACGATAATCTTGAAACAAGCAAAGTTATCTTCGACCTATCGGGGCTTTCGTTTATGGATAGCACGGGAATAGGGCTATTGATTGGAAGATACAAAAAACTTAAACAGTTTAATATACCTTCATACATATCGGGCGCGAGCGTCGGGGCAGAAAAGGTGATTGAACTTGCAGGGCTATATAAAATCATGCCCAAATTTTGATAGGAGAAAATATTAATGGAAAACAAAATGAAACTTACCTTTCCGTCACACTCGTCCAACCAAGCCTTTGCAAGAAACGTAATTTCTTGCTTTGCACTATCACTTAATCCAAGCGTTGCGGAAATTTCGGACATTAAGACTGCCGTCAGCGAGGCGGTTACAAATGCGGTTGTGCACGGCTATCCAAACTCGGTTGGGGAAATTGTTTTAGAGGCTCTAATAAGCGGAAATTCATTACATATAACTGTTAGCGATAATGGGATTGGTATCGATAACGTAGAGGAGGCGCTCGAGCCGTTTTATACCACAAAACCAGAGGACGAAAGGTCGGGAATGGGCTTTTCAATCATAAAAAGTTTTATGGACGAAATGCGTGTGGAATCAATTAAAGGGCAAGGCACCAAGGTTTATATGTCAAAAAACTTAAAAACCGATTCGTAAAGGGTAAAAAATGCTTAATCAAGAAGAATTGCTTGATTACATAAGAAAAGCTAAACTTGGCGACGAAAAAGCCAAAGAAATGATATTTTTGCACAACGAACCGCTGATTAAGAGCATAATTCGGCGATTTAAGAATAAGGGTGTTGAGTATGACGATTTATATCAAATAGCAAGTATCGGCTTTTTGAAGGCTATAAACAACTTTGACGAGAGTTTTTGTGTAAAGTTTTCAACGTATAGCGTTCCCATGGTTATTGGTGAAATAAAACGATATATGAGGGACAACGGTGCTATAAAAGTTTCTAGAACACTAAAAATTTTAGCAAATAAAATCAATAAGTTTATAGACGCGTATCAAACCGAAAACAATCAGTCACCATCAATCGAGACTATTGCTGAAAAGTTTGAGGTTTCCGCAGAAGAAGTTGTGGTTGCCTTAGATAGCGTTAAAATGCCGCTTTCAATATTCGACAAGTTTGAAGATGACGACGAGGGACAAGAACTTATTGATAAAATCCCATATGAAGATAACGAGGATAGCACGCTTAATAAAATTCAATTATCTACAATTATAGAAACGCTTAGTGATAGGGAGAAGAAAATTATATTTTTAAGATACTTTAGGGACAAAACGCAAATTGAGATTGCTGAAACAATGGGCGTTTCGCAAGTTCAAATTTCAAGATTAGAAAATAAAATCATAGATAAAATACGGCTAAAATTTTAGCCGTTATTTTTTTGTATAATAGCAAAAGTTTTCCGCATATTAAGGGTATGAAAACAATAAATAGGGCATCATATCTAAAAAATATTGACGAAAGAGAAATAAATCATAACGACTTCATTAAAAAGGAGCATAAGAATGAAAACTAGCAAGGAATTTACTAACGAAAACTATCTAGATTATGTCAAACATATTGCGCCTAAAACCAAGCAGAAAAGAACTATATTCCACGCCTTTTGGGTGGGTGGACTGATATGTTCAATCGGTCAAGGTTTTAGAATGGCTTTAGAGAGTGTATTCAACCTTAAGGGTGACGAATTATCCGCATACGTTTCTATGATAATGATATTTTTAGGTGCATTTTTAACGGGACTTGGTGTTTACGATAGAATAGGTAAATATGCAGGTGGAGGCTCTATAGTGCCGATAACAGGCTTTGCAAACTCTGTAGTTTCGCCCGCTATGGAGTTCAAGACTGAAGGGTACGTGTATGGAACTGCTGCAAAAATGTTCGTTGTAGCGGGTCCAATCATAGTTTTTGGTATTGCAAGTAGTGTTTTGATTGGGCTGATTTATTTTGTAGGATATAGGATATTTTAATGAAAAGAACGATTTTTTTTAATAATAAACCGAAAATTATAGGGTGTTCAGCCGTTGCTGGCCCAAAAGAATCTAGCGGAAGTATAAAAGATTATATTCAAATTAAACTTTTAGACGATATGTTCGGTGAAAAAACCTTTGAAAAAGCCGAAACAAAAATGCTGTTTTCGGCAATAAAAGACTGCTTTTTTAGTGCTAAAAAGAGTGAGAGTGAAGTGGACGCTATAATCTCAGGCGATTTGCTTAACCAAATTATTGCTTCAACCTTTTCAGCAAGGAACTTTTCTTGCGGATACGTTGGTGTTTATAATGCTTGCGCCACCTTTACTGAGGCATTAACACTAGGCGCTATGATGATTGACGGAGGATATTTTAACAACGTGGTTTGTGCTACAAGCAGTCATTTTTCATCGGCTGAAAGGCAATATAGGTATCCGCTAGAACTAGGCTCAACAAGACCACCTCAGTCACAATGGACGGTAACTGGTGCGGGGGCAAGCCTCATCTCACGGAATGGAGAAGGACCAAAAATTATTAGCGCTACCATAGGAAAAGTGGTCGATTTTGGTGTTTTAGACGCAAATAACATGGGCGCGGCAATGGCGGCAGCTGCTGCAAATACCATTTTAACTCACTTTATCGACTGCAAGATTACTAATAATGAATACGACCTTATAGTGACTGGTGACCTCGGGACTTTAGGTTCTAGAATCGTTAAAGATTTACTATGGGAAAAGGGTTTTGACATAGAAAAACAACACGTCGATTGCGGAGAGTTAATTTACAGTATTAAAGAGGACGAGTATCAGGGCGGAAGCGGTGCTGGGTGCAGTTCGGTTGTGTTTAATTCCTACCTTATGGATAAATTAAAGAAAAAGAAGTTAAATAAGATATTGTTGGTTGCAACGGGTGCGCTTTTATCTTCGGTATCATCGCAACAAGGTGAGAGTATCCCTAGTATTGCACATGCAGTTGCAGTGGAGAGTTAATTATGTTGATTGAAACTTTATTTATGTTCTTAAAAGTTTTCGTTGTTGGCGGTGCAATATGCGTTATTGCACAAATTTTAATAAACTACACCAAAATAACCGCGGGTAAAATCTTGGTTTATTTCTTGCTTGCGGGCGCACTTTTACAAGCGGTTGGGGTTTATCAGTACATCGTTGACTTTGCGGGGGCAGGGGCAACCGTTCCAATCTCTGGTTTTGGTTATTTACTTGCCGACGGGGCGATTAAAGGTGCAAAAAATAGCTTATTTGAGGCAATAACTGGTGGAATTACTTCCGCCGGCATGGGTATAACTGCAGCAATAATTTTTGGGTACGTTTTTTCGCTTGTATTTAAATCTAAGTCTAAAAGAAACTAAAATCGAATATGCTATTATATGATTGAATGTACGGATAGTTATATTTACTATAAAAAACACCGCAAAGGAAGATTTAAGCGGTGTTTTTGCTTATTTTTGGTGCTATTAATACTGATTTCGGGCTTTTTTTATTATAAAAAAGTAGTTTGCAAACAAGTTGTTAAGATTTGCGCCGACTATACGCACGCTTTTAGTACCGAGGCGGTAAATCGTGCCGTACTCGATTCTTTGAGCGATGGTGTAAAATACACCGACGTTATTGAGGTTGAAAAAAATAACGACGGGGAAATTACCTTAATGACGACAAATGCCGTTAAAGTAAATGCGTTAAGTAGAGAAATAGTCGTGCAAACAGCCGATAATTTAACAAAAAAACTAAATGCTGGAATTCCTATACCAATACTGACGTTTTTTGGATTTTCAATATTGTCTGGTTATGGCGGAAACGTGGACCTAAAAACTTGTTCAGTGACGGGTGTTACTTGCGAATTTTTTTCTAAATTTACGTCGGTAGGCATAAATCAAACCTTGCATTCGATTTACATAAAAGTTATATCAAACGTAAGCATTGAAATACCACTAGATAACAAGTCAGTGCGTTGCGAGACGGACGTTTTAATAAGTGAGGCGGTTTTGGTTGGAAAAGTTCCGTCGGTATATCTCGACGGAAAACTTTTTTCCTAAAATAAAAACACATATCCACAAGTATTTTGTTGACAATTATAACTTTTATAGTTATAATATATAAAAACGTCGACAAAGATTGGCAAGTTTTACCTAGGCTGTCAAAGAGAAAATGTCCGTGGCTGAAAGGCATTTACAGTTGAAAACTTGACCGTTTCACTTTGGAGTTGTGCGCTGAAAATAAAAGTAGGATGCATCGGTTAATCCCCGTTATAAGATGAAGAGGATTGGGAAACCAATTGAATTAGGTGGTAACGCGTTAACGACGCCCTAAAATAAGGGTGTCGTTTATTTTTTTAGGAGGAATTATGCAAGAAAAATTTGCGATTATTAAAAGCAATGCAGTAGCGGAAATTGAAAAGGTTAATTCAACCCGCGAACTTAACGATTTGAAGGTTAAGTATTTAGGAAAAAGCGGTGAAATTACCGCGCTACTTCGCGGAATGAAGGATATCCCCGCGGAAAAACGTTCGGAATTCGGCAAAATGGTAAACGACCTTAAGGTTGAAGTTGGCGAAATCTTCGAACAAAAAGAAGCAGGGTTAAAGGAAAAAGAATTGCTTGAAAAGTTTGAAAAAGAGGCAATTGACATCACCCTTCCCGGTAAAAAGATTAAAACGGGTAATTTGCACCCCATTAATATTGTTAAAAACGAAATTATAAACGCTTTTTCGGGAATGGGATTTGAAATATTTGAAGGGCCGGAAATCGAAACCGATTACTATTGTTTCCAAGCCTTAAATATCCCCAAAGACCACCCCGCAAGAGACATGCAAGACACCTTCTATATTGATGAAGATATCGTTTTAAGGTCGCAAACTTCAACTGGTCAAATTAGGGTAATGGAGAAAAAACAACCTCCTATCAAAATTTTAAGTCCTGGGAGGGTGTACCGTTCGGATGACGACGCGTCGCACTCACCGATGTTCCACCAATGCGAAGGGTTGGTTGTGGATAAAGGCATTTCTCTTTGCGATTTACAAGGTCTTTTAGACGAATTTGTAAAACTTGTTTTTGACAAACAAACAAAAACCCGTCTTCGTCCTTCATTCTTCCCGTTCACTGAACCTAGCGTAGAGGTTGACGTAACTTGTTCAAAGTGTCACGGCAAAGGTTGTAGTTTGTGTAAGGGAACGGGCTGGATAGAAATTCTTGGCGCGGGCATAGTAAACAAAAAGGTTTTGGAAAATTGCGGTATTGATTCTAACGAATATTCGGGTCTTGCTTTCGGTCTTGGTATCGAAAGGGTAACCATGATTAAATACGGCATCACCGACATTAGAACGCTATTTGAAAATAACGTTAAGTTCTTAAAACAATTCGATAGGAGATAATTATGAAAGCACCACTTTCTTGGTTAAAAGAATACGTAGATATAGATATTACACCCGAAGAGTTGGAAGCAAAGCTTTTCTCGTGCGGGCTTGAAGTTGAAGAAACCATTTATTTTGGCAAAAATATTGATAAAATTGTCGTTGCTAAGATATTAAAAACCGAAAAACACCCCAATGCAGACAAGCTTACGGTAACTCAAATCGATGCGGGAAAATACGGTCAATTACAAATTATTACCGCTGCGACAAACATTTTTGAAGGCGCGTTAGTTCCCGTTGCACTCGACGGCTCAACGTTGTTTAACGGCGAGCACATTTACAATGGTCAACTAAGGGGCTTGCCGTCGTTTGGTATGTTCTGTTCTGGTGAAGAACTCGGTATTACCGACGACTTTTATCCTGGTGCATCGGTAAACGGTATTTTAATTTTGAAAGAAGACTATCCTTTGGGCGCTGAAGTTAAGGAAGTTTTGGGTATTGAAGATATTATTTTTGATATCAACGTAACAGCAAACCGCCCTGATTGTCAGTCGATTTTAGGTATTGCAAGGGAAGTTGCGGCAGTTTTAGATAAACCCGTAAAAGAGCCCGCTTACGATTACGTTGCAACCAAAGGCGTTTCAACAAAGGCTACAATAAAGGTTAGTGATTTAGCACCCGAACTTTGCCCAAGATACATGGCTCATTACGTTAAAAACCTTAAAATTGGCGAGTCACCCATGTGGATGAAAAAGAGACTGTTTAGTGCTGGTTTAAGGTCGATTTCCAACATCGTTGACGTTACAAACTACGTTCTTTTAGAAATCGGTCAACCCATGCATGCGTTTGACCTAAGCGACCTTGACGGCGCGGAAATTATCGTTCGTAGGGCTAACGAGGGCGAAAAAATCGTTACGCTTGACCAAAAGGAATTTGAACTTAACAACAATAACCTCGTTATTTGCGATAGCGTTAAGCCCGTTGCTTTGGCTGGCGTTATGGGTGGACTTAATAGTGAAATTAAAGAAACCACTAAAGACGTTATATTTGAATGTGCAAAATTTGCAAGAGACAACGTTAGAAAGACCGCAAGACTTTTAGGTCAAAGAACTGATGCATCTTCACGTTACGAAAAGGGCATCGACGCAAACTCGGCTGAAGTTGGACTAAAGAGAGCACTTCATTTGGTTCAAGAACTCGGCATGGGCGAGATTGCTGAAGATAACTACGACCTTTTGTTCGAAAAGGTTGAAAATAAGGTTATTAAAACCACCATCACCAAAATCAATGCGGTTTTAGGCATAACCGTTCCAACCGACGTTATTGAAAACGTTCTCAAGAGATTGAACTTTGGTGTGGAAATCGACGGCGATAATATCACCGTTATAGCACCGCTATATCGTGACGATATTGAAGATTATCCCGACATTGCTGAAGAGGTTATAAGGGAATACGGCTACGACCATATCGAACCCACCTTACTTAAAACGGCAAAAATTACCGCTGGTGGTCTCAACGATGAGCAAAAGAAAATCGCTGATTTTAAGACTCTTTTGACCGGTTACGGCTTTAATGAAATTATCACATATTCTTTCGTTTCCGAAAAGGAATACGACTTGTTTGGGCTAGACAAAAATAGTGACGAACATAAATACATTAAAATTAAAAACCCACTCGGTGAAGATTTGTCGGTTATGAGAACTTCGCTTCTTCCGTCAATGTGCAGAATTTTAGCTGGCAATATTAAGAGAAAGAACCAAGAGGGTAGACTTTTTGAATTTGCTAAAATTTATCAGCCAAAAACACTTCCATTAAAAGAACTTCCCGAAGAAAACGAGGTTGTATCTTTAGGTATGTTTGGCGTAGAAGAAGATTTCTTCTCAATTAAAGGTGTTGTTGAAGACTTGCTTTCTAACTTCACTGCGACCGCAAACGTATCATACGTTAAATGCGATAAAAAGTGTATGCACCCGACAAGAAGCGCAAACGTCGTTGTTAACGGCGAAGTAGTTGGTTATTTTGGCGAATTGTTACCGCAAATTGCCGATAAACTAGACATTGACAAACGCGTTTACGTTGGCGAAATCAAATATAATCTCTTAAAGAAACATTTCGATGGAAAGGTTACCTTTAAACAAATCTCAAAATTCCCATCGGTTGAACGTGACCTTGCAATCTCGGTTGATGCTAACGTTTTATGGGGTGATATCGTTGATATTATCCGTAAAAACGCGGGTGAAAACTTAGAATCTGTTAAACTTTTCGATATTTACACTGGTGACCAAATCGCTGCGGGTAAAAAGAGTATGGCTTTCAATTTAACCTTTATTTCGGCTGAAAGGACGTTAAACGTTGAAGAGATTGACCAAGTTATAAAGAATATTTTGACGGCATTAAACAAAGAAATAGGCGCTGAATTAAGATAATGATAGCATTAAAAACGTTAAAGGCAATAGAATATGACAAAATCATGTCAAACGTGGCATCGTACGCCGTGCTTAATAAAACGAAGGAAGAAATTTCCTCCTTCGTGCCTTTAACCGCGCTCAAAGAAGTTGAGTTGCTATTGAAAAAGACTGAAGAAGCGTACAAATATCTATACACGCACAGCATCGGTGGAATTTATTATTTTGACGACGTTAGCGACGAACTTAAAAGGGTGGATATTGGCGGGTGCTTAAATCCCGCTGAACTTTTGAGGGTAACAAATAACCTTAAAAGCGCAAGAATAGTTAAAACTGCTATAAATTCAGTTAACGATGGTTCACTTTTTGAGTTAAAGTCAATTTCCGATAGGCTTTTTGTCAACCCCGATTTTGAAAATGAAATCGCTTCTATTATTATATCCGAAGACGAGATAAGCGATAACGCGTCACCAAAACTTTATTCTATTAGAAAGAGCATAAGTAACATAAACGCAAAAATTCGTAGGGAATTAAATTCATATATGCGTGGAAATCTTGGCAAATATTTGCAAGATAGCGTTGTTACCATGCGTCAAGATAGATACGTTATTCCAGTAAAGAGCGAATATAGAAGTTTTGTAAAGGGCTTTATTCACGACCAATCGTCGTCGGGTGCAACGGTATTTATCGAGCCCGAGCACGTTATGGAACTTAACAACGACCTAAAACGTGCGCTTTTTGACGAGGCAGAAGAAATCCATAGAATTTTATGCGAACTTTCTTCGAAAGTATCGTATATGTCGGATGCAATTAGGTATAATGCTGAAAACTTGATTGAACTTGACGGATACTTTGCGCGTGCCGAATATTCTTTTAAGAATAAGTGCACAAAACCCATTCTAAACGATAGTGGCATTGTAGAAATTAATAGGGGAAGGCACCCTCTAATCAGCAAAGAATCTGTTATTCCCGTATCTGTAAAACTTGGTCAAGATTATAACTTTTTGCTAATTTCAGGCCCAAATACGGGCGGTAAAACGGTAACCCTTAAACTTACGGGGCTTTTTGTCGCTATGACTATGAGTGGGCTTTATATCCCTGCCGACGACGAGAGTAAAATTTCGGTTTTTAACAATATTTATTGCGATATTGGTGACGAACAAAGTATTGAGCAAAGTTTGTCGACCTTTTCTTCACACATAAAAAATATAATAAATATCATCAACAACGTTGACGATAAAAGTCTTGTTTTAATTGACGAAATAGGTGCTGGCACCGACCCGGAAGAGGGCAGTGCACTCGCACTTTCAATCATTAAAAAACTACTTGATTGCAACTGCTACGGAATAATTACCACTCACTATTCAAAATTAAAAGAGTTTGCAATAGAATCTAAAAAAATCGAAAACGCATCGATGGAATTTGACGCTAAATCTTTGCGTCCGTTATATAAATTAAACATCGGTATTCCTGGAAGTTCAAACGCAATCGACATTGCTAAAGTTTTGGGTATTGAAAAAGCTATAATAGACGATGCTTTAAGTTATCTATCCGATAAAAAAATCAGTTTTGAAGCAGTGCTTAAAAAAGCGGAAGAGAGCAGGAGAAATGCTGAAAGACTATCAAGCGAACTTGAAAAATTAAAGGAAGAAAAACAACTTGAACTAGACAAAGTAGTTCAAGAAAAAGAAAGGCTTAAAGCCGAACGAGAAAAGATTTATTCTACCGCAAAACAAGAAACTAAGCGTATTGTTGCAGATAAACTTGCAGAAGCTGAGGAAATTATTGATGAGCTTAAAAAGATATTAAAAACTGTTGGGCTTGAAAGTAAAGAGGTTTTCCGTGCGAGCGAACTTAAAAACCGCTTGAAAAACAGCAAGTATCTAACGGCTGAAGACGACGATAGACCGCTTGAAATGATAAAGGTTAAGCCAAATGAACTAAAAATTGGTAGCAAAGTTTACGTTAAATCTCTCGGTGGATACGCATCCATTTTATCGATAAGAGAAAAGAAAAAAGAGGCAGAAGTTTTGATTGGTCAAATCAAAATGATAGTCAAGTTTGACGATATTTTTAACCAAGAAATCGTTAAAAATCAGCCTGAAAAGGTCAAAATTTATAGAAACACCGCAAACCACCTACCAAAAAGTGAAATCAACGTCGTTGGTAAAACGTCCTTAGAAGCAATAGACGACGTGCAAAATTTTATTGACCAAGCGGTTATGAATAACATTGAAGAAATTAAAGTTATCCACGGGGTTGGCGAAGGGATTTTAATAAAGGCAATTCGTGAATATCTAAAAACTGATAAAAACGTTTTAGAATTTAGACGCGGTAAGTATGGTGAGGGTGAAAACGGTGTCACCATCATTAAACTAAAGTAATTTAGGTGGGTTATGAGAGAAGTTTTATACGAAGAGTCATCAACACTAGTTGATTTTAAGAAAGCAAACTTTAAGTATACATTTTGCCTTGCTATAGCGATTTTGGCTTTTGTTCTAATTGCACCTTGGCTTTTAGCGTTTGCACCAGCATGGCTTTTTAATGCTAAGATTGCGATTTTATTTAAAATCATTCTTTGCTTAATTCCTATAATTATTTTTGCGCTCATTGGCTTTTTAATGCTAAAACTAAAAGATAAATTCTACGTTGAGTTTGATTACGTTTTCGTTAACGGTTCGGTGCGTTTTTCTAAGGTAATCAAACAAAAGAAACGTAAATTTATCAATAAATTCGACGCAAAAGACGTTGAAAAAATAGGTGAAATGGGTAGCGAGCAATTTTATAAGTATATTGAGCGCGATGACGTTGCAACTTTTGTTTTAACTAAAAACAACACTCCCGCACCAAACAAAGATTTTTACTACATTGTTGTTCCCATCGACGCACAAACGTATCTATTCGTAATCGAATGCACAAAAACGTTTATTTCAAACGTGCTTTCGTTTTCGCGCGGAATTACAATACTTGACGAGGAACTTAGGAAAAAATGATATATTTTGACAATGCAGCGACCACAAAGCCCTCACGTAGCGCATTAGATAGGGCAAATGTGTTTAATCAAGAAAACTTTTATAACCCGTCTACCTTGTATTCGGGGGGCTTAAATTGCGCAAAAGAGATTAAAACTTCTAAAGAAAGCCTTTTAAAAAATATAGGTGCTATTAATCACGAATTAATCTTCACGTCTTGTGGAAGTGAAAGTGACAATATGGCAATTTTTTGCTCGGTTAAACGCGGTACGTTCGTTACTTGTAAGGGCGAGCACTCGGCTGTGTATAAAAGTTTTTTAGAACTTAAAAATAGAGGGCTTAACGTTGAATTTATCGACTTAAATCCCGACGGCACGGTAAACGTTGATAAGCTTTTAGCCTTTGCAAAAACAAATAAGATAGATTTTTTATCAATCGTGCACGTAAACAACGAAACGGGCGGTATAAACGACGTCAATTATATCGGCAAAAAGATTAAGGAAATAAATGCGAAAACCACATTTCACGTTGACGGCGTGCAATCATACGGAAAGTTGCAATATAAACTTGGAAAAGAGATAGATTTATACTCTATAAGTGCGCACAAAATCAACGGACTTAAAGGTGTTGGCGCACTGATTAGGAAAAAAGGTGTAAATCTTTCCCCGCTAATATTTGGTGGAGGGCAAGAAAACGGGCTTAGAAGCGGAACTGAAAACGTTTTTGGCATAAAGGTCTTTGAATATACTGCAGAAGAAAAGTATTCTAATTTAAAAGACAACTTTGAAAAGGTTTCAAAAATCAAAGAATACGTTAAAAATAATCTTGATAAAGACAACATTATAACTATATCTGGTGAAAATTCTAGTCCGTATATTTTAACCGTATCGGCTGTCGGGCTTCGTGGTGAAGTAGTTATGCACACCTTAGAAACCGAAGGTGTTATTATCGGTAACGGCTCAGCATGTTCGTCTAAAAATAGATATAGTCGGGTAATTGAGGCGTGCGGATATTCTAGCGACGTTCTAGATGGCGTAATAAGAATAAGTTTTTCCACTGAGTCTACTATTAGCGAGGCTGAAATTTTGGTTGAAAAACTTAACGCAAACGTAAAAAAACTTAAAGGAATTCTATCATAATGAAAAATGCTATTATAATAAGGTACTGCGAAATTCACTTAAAGGGTAGAAACCGCGGTTTCTTTGAAAAATTATTAAAGGAAAACATAAAAAGGTCGTTAAAAGATATTAAATGCGATTTTGTTGCCATGCACAGCAGATATTTAATCGAAAATTTTGACGATTTTGATTATGATTTAATCGTTAAAAAACTTCATAAAATCGCAGGAATTCACACGATTTCTAAGGCACTTGTTGTTGACAGCACGTTTGACAATATTTTTGAGGCTGCAAAATCGCTTGTAAATGAAAAAGAAGGCACCTTTAAGGTTATAACTAATAGAGCGGATAAAACCTTTACACCAAACTCTATGGAAACTTCAAGACTTCTTGGCGGAAAACTTTTAGAAACGTTTGGCGGTAAAATTTCAGTAGACGTTTCTAATCCGTCGTTTGCCGTGTACGTTGATATTAGAGAAGACGGCAAAACCTTTGTTTACACCGATATTGAACACTGCATAAGTGGTATGCCCGTCGGTTCAGCGGGTAAAGGTATGCTTTTAATTTCAGGCGGAATTGACAGCCCCGTTGCTGGTTACATGACTGCAAAAAGGGGTATGAAACTTAACTGCTTGCATTTCCACAGCTTCCCATACACTGGCGAGGCGGCAAAAGAAAAGGTTATCGAGCTTGCTAGAAAGGTTGGTGAGTACAATGGGGGCATAAATCTTTTCGTCGTTTCTTTCACCCATATCCAAGAGGCAATTCATCAGCATTGCCCTGAGGAATTTATGATTACGATTATGAGAAGATTTATGATGAGAATTGCAGAACGACTTGCCCTGCAACAAGGCGACCAAGCAATTATCACGGGCGAGAGCCTTGGTCAAGTTGCAAGTCAAACTATTGAAAGCATGACTTCTTCAAACTCAGTTGTAACAATGCCCGTTCTTCGTCCGCTAGTGTGCTTTGACAAAATCGATATAATCGAAATTGCAAGAAAAATCGACACCTATGAAACGTCAATTTTACCATATGAAGACTGTTGTACGGTTTTCTTACCTAAATATCCCGCAATAAAGCCTAATCTTGAAAGGGTTAAAAGGGCGGAGAGTAAACTTGATATTGAAGGGCTTATCGAAGAGGCTTTCAAAAATATCGAAAAATACACCTTATAATATCAATATAATATCAATCGTCCCACCAAGCGTCGAGATTTATTCTCGGCGCTTTTATTGTTTCAATAAATATTTTTTCACCAAATCGCTTATTTCCATGATTATCGATAAAATAGGGAATAGCATAATAACTATAAATTTTATCGGGTAGAATAGCAGAATCAACAAAATAAGTTCTATCGTTATTTTTTGTATTGTAAACTTCGATTTCCATTTGTTCATTTTCCCGTAAAATTATCACATCATAGTATTCTACCACACATAAACTGATACAAATTTGTTTGTTATTTATTGATAATTTTGGTTTTTCTATTTTGGGAGATGAAAACCTTGTAGATATTACATTGGGGAGTGACTTTTCTTTACATAAAACTTCTCTCACGTATCGTTTTGGAGCAATTTCTTCGGCTAATAATATGGTTTTATCTTGCTCAAAACTAATTTTGTCAATTAAAACTTTTTTTACCGAACTCGGCATTGCAATTTCTTTAGGGTAGTTATCTTTATAGATATTTTCCCAAATTTCTTTTGAGATACTTGTCGGCAATCCGCCACCAGTAATAGAATTATCAAGTTTTTTATTTTGCTTTGCGGAGAGCCTTACACCTAAAATATATTCACTGGTCAGCGATATACAATAAGCATCACTATTTCCGTTTTTATCACCAACCGTTCCCGTTTTTGCATACACGCTAAAGGGGAGCGAAGAAAGTTTTTTAGCCGTGCCGTTATCGACAACGCCTTTAAGCATATCCGCAACAATATACGCAGTATCACTGGAAAACACTTGCGTTTTTGGTTGGGTAATATTAATAGTTCGTCTATTATTTACTACCATTTTGTTTATTGCGCTGGGTTTTATATAATTTCCACCATTAATAAAAACACCATATCCAGCGGTTAATGTAGATAATTTATCACCGTTATAAGTTGACCCTAAAGCAAGCGATAAATTTGCGTCGCTATCTTTGACGTCGAAATTTAATTTTTGCAAGTAATTTATTGAATATTTAGTGCCTAAACTATTTAAGATTTTAACGCTAATTGTGTTTGAACTTTTCTCAAGCGACTCTTTTACTGACAAGTCGCCGTAATATCTATTGTTATAATTTGAAGGGGAATACCCATTAAAATCAACCTTTTCGTCATTAATAATTGTGAACGAGTTAATGACGTCTTTTTCGATAGCCGGAGCATAAACTGAAAGAGGTTTAAATGCAGAACCTAATTGACGAGGAGAATCAGGACAATTTGAAGAATAAGCCACTATTTTGCCATTTTTGTTTATCAAAACTGCCGATTTATCACAATCAATTTTAATGTTTTCGATTGCATTTTCAACAATTTCTTGTGCGAATTTGTTTATGGAAGTATAAATTTTCAAATCGCTATTGTCATAAGGCGAATTTTCTATTAGTTTTGACGTTTCATCTATAAAAAAGTGTGAAATATCGTAATGATATCCACCGCCGTCTTTAATTTTTAATGGCTCATTTTTGCATTTTTCAAAAGTGTTTTTGTCAATATAACCTTGCTCAAACATGGCTTTAAGCACCACGTTTTTTCTATTAAAACATTTTTGTTCGTTTCTCTTTGGGGAATAGGTGGCGGGCGATTTAATAATGCTTGCAAGAATTGCACTCTCATTCACCGTTAACTCACTAGGAGTTTTATCAAAATAGTGCTTTGAAGCCTCGCTAATCCCATAACAATTATCCCCGAAGTAAATGGTATTCAAATATTTCTCCAAAATCTCGTCCTTAGAATACTTTTTTTCCAGTTTTAATGCAAGCCTAATTTCGTTAAGTTTTCTCTTTAAGGTCTTTTCACTGCTTAAATGCGTGTTTTTTATAAGTTGTTGGGTTATAGTTGAACCGCCTTCTTTTATCGACATACTCTTAACGTTTTTAATAGTTGCCCCGACCAAGCGCTTCATATCAATTCCGCTATGAGAATAAAACCTTTTGTCTTCAATGGCAATAAATGCGTTTTTAGTATGAGAGGGGATATCCTTACTATCAACTACGTTTTGACCGTTTGACTGCAGAAAAAACACCTCCCCGGCATCATCGTAAAAAGTAATAGTTCTATCAAGATTTACAAGTTTTTTATCATCAAGTTTAACGTTTGACGTCGCGATAAAAAAGTATGAAGTTATACCAGAAAACAAAATAAAAATACTGCCTAATATAAAAAGTACAATCTTAAAAGCTTTTTTCATATAGGTTAGTATGTTAATGTTGTAATTTTATATGCTTTTTTCACAATTATAAATTGACAAAACTCGCTTAATAAGATATTATAATTAGTATGGATAATAATATTATAGAGCAAAAGAAATACAAAATAATAACTTACGGCTGTCAAATGAACCTTCACGAATCGGAAAAGATAGGTGGACTACTTTGCGAAAGAGGTTATACCGCGACGGACGACGAAACAAAAGCCGACGTGATAGTTTTTAACACTTGTTGCATACGTGAAAATGCCGAAGATAGAGCGGAGGGCAATATAGGTGCACTAAAAAAATTAAAGGCAAAAAACAAAGACCTTATAATTGCCGTCGGCGGTTGCATGACCCAGCAAAAAGATTTTGCAGAAAAATTGCACCAAACCTTTCCGTTTGTCGACATAATTTTCGGTACGCATAACCTAGAAGACTTTGGAAGATTGTTTGACAAAAAACTTACCCAAAAGAAGAAGTTGATTGAGGTTTTACCACACGAAGAGGCAATAAAAGAGGGTACGCCAAAGTGCAGAACAAGTTTCCCTAACGCATGGGTGAATATTACCTATGGTTGCAACAATTTTTGCACCTATTGTATAGTTCCTTACGTTCGTGGTAGAGAGCGAAGCCGTAAAATCGAAGACATTGTTAGCGAGTGTAGGCAATTAGTAAAAGAGGGGTACAAAGAAATCACCCTTTTAGGTCAAAACGTTAACTCTTACGGAAACGACTTAAAAGACGTCGATTTTGCCACACTTATTGACGAAGTTTCTAAAATCGAGGGTAAATTCCGCTTGCGTTTTATGACCAATCACCCCAAAGATTTGACCGAAAAACTAGTTCAAGCAATAGCAAGAAGCGAAAAAACTTGCCGTTCGGTGCACCTTCCCGTGCAAGCTGGTTCAAACCGTATCTTAAAGCTTATGAATAGGCGATACACAAGGGAAGATTATCTAGAAAAGGTTGAATTATTGAGAAAATATATTCCCGACGTTGCGATAACTACCGATATTATGGTAAGTTTCCCGACTGAAACGGAAGAAGATTTTTTAGATACAATGGACTTAGCAAGCCGTGTTAAATTTGCGGGTGCATTTACCTTTATTTACTCTAAAAGAAAAGGGACACCTGCCGAAAAAATGGACGGACAAATACCAGAAGCCGTTTCAAAAGATAGAATTACAAGGCTTATCGAACTTCAAAATAACACCAATCGCGAACAATCCAAAGAATACCTAAATAAAACTGTGGAAATTCTTTGTGAGGACTTTGACCAAAAGAAAGGAATGTATTTAGGACGCGACACGCACGGAAGAATGGCTTATTTTAAGTCGGAGAAGAACCTTATCGGTCAGTTTGTCGACGTTAAAATCACCAAGACAGGTGGTATATCACTCATAGGAGAAATTATTTGGTAGGTGACGTATGGGACTTTCACCAATGATGCAACATTATTTGCAAGTTAAAGAAGCGCACAAAGACTGCGTTATCTTTTATAGGCTGGGCGACTTTTACGAAATGTTTTTCGACGATGCCGTAAAAGTTTCCGCTCTTTTAGATTTAACCTTAACCGGTAGAGATTGCGGGCTTAAAGAACGCGCACCAATGTGCGGTGTCCCTTTTCATGCTGCCGACCTTTATATATCAAAACTCGTTTCACTAGGTGAAAAGGTCGCTATTTGCGAACAATTAACCTCACCAAACGGTAAAGACCTTGTTAAACGCGACGTGGTTAAAATTGTTACGGCTGGTACCGTTACCACCAACGAACTTATAGACGAAAAGAGTAACAACTTTATAGGCTCGGTTTACACCTCTAACAAAAATTGCGCTTTCTCTTGGGCTGACATCACCACTGGTGAATTTTTCGTTCGTGCGTTTAAGGGCGAAAAAGCAATTAGCGAACTTGTCGATTGCTTGGTTAGAATTTCACCCGTAGAGATTATTTGCAATCGTGAAGCGGAGGATATCTTTTCGCAATCACCACTTGTTACACACGGTGTATTGCCTCGTTTTTCACAATATACTGAAAGCGAATTTGATATTTCACACGCAAGACACTCTTTAGAAGAACAATTTGACGTTTTGACGCTTGAACCCTTCGGCATCGAAAAGGAAAAGGAATGTATATCTGTTGCTGGTGCACTTATTGCGTACCTTAAGCAAACACAAAAACATGCACTTATCAATATTAACACCATAAAACTTGAAAATCCTAACCAAATGATGATGCTAGACGTCAATGCGATAAGGAATTTAGAACTTACCAAAACCTTAAAAGACGGCAAGAGATATGGTTCACTCTTATGGCTTTTGGATAAAACAAAAACCAGCATGGGAGCAAGAAAGTTGCAAGGCTGGATTTTATCCCCGCTAAACGACGCAAATGCTATAAATTATCGCCTAGATGCAGTGGAAAGTTTATACAACAACACACTGATTAGGCAAAGTTTATCGTCCTTTTTAACGTCGGTTAGAGACGTTGGGAGGTTGACTGGTAAAATTTCAAATAACAACCTTCTTCCAAAAGATTGTTTGGCACTAAAAAACTCGCTCGAAGTTTTACCTAACGTAAAATTCCAATTACTCGGTATAGAGTCGACGTTTATTGAAGATATAAGCCGTGCTTTATACGACTATTCTTCTACGATAAACCTAATCTCTTCAGCAATCGACGAAGATTGTTCAAACTCACTTAAAGACGGCGGATTTATCAAGGAAGGGTATTCTGCTGAACTTGACGAGCTTAAAAATTTGAGCAAAAACAGCAAAAAATGCCTTGCCGAGATTGAGAGTAGGGAAAGGGAAAACACAGGAATTAAAACGCTAAAAATCAGTTATAACCGCGTTTTTGGTTACTATATTGAAGTGTCAAAATCGTTCAAGGATAAAGTTCCTTATGAATATGAACGTAAACAAACTTTGGCAAACGCCGAAAGATACGTTACCGAAGAACTTAAAGAGTTAGAGGTAAAACTTTTATCTTCTGAAGAGCGGGCTTTGGCAATCGAAAACAAAATTTTTAACGATATAAAGCAAACTCTTGCACAAAAAATCCCCGAACTCAAAGAGACGGCGGATGCTATTGCGTGTCTTGACGTAATTTTATCGTTAGCGACCGTTGCGCGTGAAAATTCTTACTCTAGACCTGATATTGTTAGTGGCGGTGAAACGCTTGATATTGTCGAGGGTAGACACCCTGTAATCGAAGCCATTTCAAAGCAACACTTTGTTCCAAACGATTGTTTGCTTGATAGCGATGAAAATCGTACAATGATTTTAACTGGACCGAACATGGCGGGAAAAAGCACCTATATGCGCCAAACGGCATTAATTACGTTGATGGCACACGTCGGTTCGTTCGTCCCCGCAAAAGAGGCAAAAATTCCGTTAACTGATAAAATCTTTACTAGAATTGGAGCGAGCGATAACTTAATTTCCGACCAAAGTACGTTTATGGTGGAAATGACTGAAGTAGCAAACATCTTGCACAATGCAACTGAAAATAGCCTTTTGATTCTTGACGAAATCGGTAGGGGAACAAGCACCTACGATGGATTAAGTATTGCATGGGCGGTCGTTGAATACATTAACGAGAAGGTTAAGGCTAAAACAATGTTTGCAACCCATTATCACGAACTTACAGAACTTGAAGGGGTGATGAGTGGTGTTAAAAACTATAAAGTTTCAGTAAAAGAGATGCAAAACGGCATTATCTTCTTGCGTAAAATCGCAAGGGGCGGAACGAATAAGAGTTTCGGTATTGAAGTTGCTGAACTTGCGGGTGTTTCAAAATTAGTTACCGATAGAGCGAGAAAAATTTTGAAAAAACTTGAAGCAAACGACATTGCAAGCGGTAAAATCAAAATCGACAATCAAACGACGACGCCCGCGCCAAAGTTATGTGAAACTGAAAGAATTATCAAAGATTTAGATATAAACAACCTTTCACCAATGCAAGCATTTAACGTTCTTGCCGATTTACACGATAAAATTTCTAACAAGAAGTAATTTATGAGCAAAATTAACATTTTAAGTAGCAAAATTTACAATAGAATAGCGGCTGGCGAAGTTGTTGAAAGACCTGCATCGGTCGTTAAAGAGTTGGTGGAAAACTCTATCGATGCGGGGGCAACAAGCATTTCGGTAGAAATAGAAAGTGGTGGAATTTCATCAATAAAAATTACCGATAACGGCTGTGGTATTGAAAAAAGTGAGTTAAATAAAGCCCTTTTACCACATGCGACAAGCAAGATTTCAACCTTAAAAGACCTTGACAACATTTTGTCGCTAGGTTTCCGTGGTGAAGCACTTGCAAGTATTGCATCCGTTTCTAAAATCTCTATCGAGTCAAAACCTGCAACGCAAGAAATGGGGGCTAAAATCAGTGCTGAAGGCGGTGATATGAGCGAAATTATCGACTGCGGTATGGTAGACGGAACGATTATCACGGTAAATAATCTATTCTTTAACACCCCTGCAAGAGAAAAATTCCTTAAAACGCCTAGGTCGGAAGAAGGGGAAATATCCTCTATAATGTCAAAGTTTATACTTGGCAACCCAAATATCTCATTTAAGTACGTAGCCGACGGAAAAACTATTTATCAATCGTATGGCGACGGACTTGAATCAGCCTTCGTTTGCATTTACGGAGTAGACACCATAAACGAATGCTTTTATATCGATACCGAAAAGAACGGCATTAAAGTTAAGGGTTATATAGGCAAACACCACTTTACAAAAGGGAATAGGACCTACCAAACAACCTTTATTAACGGTAGATATATTATAAACCAAACCATTTCCGCCTCGATTTCTAACGCGTACGCTTCTTATTTAATGAAGAGGCAATATCCTTTTTACGTTTTATCTATAAGTTTACCTTCAGAGATAGTGGACGTTAACGTGCACCCCAATAAACTTGACGTAAGATTTTCCAATAACCAAATTATTTACGGCACCATTTATTCGGTTGTATCAAAAGTTTTAGACGGGAGCAGTGAGGCATTAAACATAGTCGCAAATAATCAGCAAAATACTATCGAAAAACCTATCGATTATGTTACACAAAATAAAGAATTCGCCTCAAATTACCCAAGGAAAAGCAAGGGTAATTCTAGTTACACTTTAGATAAAATAACGTTCAGCGATGCATATAAATCAAGCGGTATTAAATTTGATAAAATTGAAGAATCAAAGCCCGCGGTTGATATTTTTGCTGAAAATAAAGCCTTTTTAGAAAAACTTGAACAAGAAAAAAAGCAAAGGCTTATTGATGAGGCGGAGCAAAAAACTATACAAATTGATAGAGAACTTAAATATATAGGGCAAGTATTAAACACATATCTTATCCTAGACGATGGACAAGATGTTTATTTTGTTGACCAACACGCAGCACACGAACGCATTTTGTTCGATAAAATAAATCAAACGTACAAGGATGGAAAAATTATTACCCAACCATTGCTTTTGCCTTACGTGTTAAATGCGAACAATGAAGAATTTGAATTTTTGAGTGAAAAACTTGAAGTTTTTGCAAAAATGGGTATAGAAATTAGCGAATTTGGTAGAAATTCCTTTAAAATTTCGGCTGTGCCAACTTTTTTAGCCGATATGAATTTGGAAAAATTCTTTTCATCCGTGCTAAACGACTTAAATTCTTTCAAAGCACTAACGATAAATGAACTTTTACAAGAAAAACTTGCACAAAAGGCGTGCAAATCAGCGATAAAATCGGGGGATAAGCTTAGCGAAATTCAAATTAAAACGCTAATCGATACCTTAAAAGGCAATATTGGACTAAAGTGTCCTCACGGCCGTCCAGTCGCAATTAAAATCACCAGAACGGAAATAGACAAATGGTTCAAGAGAATTCTTTAGATAAAATCATTATAATTTGCGGTCCCACGGCATCGGGCAAAACGGCACTCGCTGTGGAATGCGCGAAATTATTAAATAGCGAGGTCATTTCTGCCGATTCTATGTATATCTATAAAGGGCTAGATATCGGCACGGCAAAACCTACCGATGAGGAAAAAGATGGGATAGTGCACCATTTGATTGACGTCGCTAACCCAAGCGAGCATTCTTTTACCGTAAGCGATTATAAACGCATTGCCGAGCCTATTCTTCTCGATATGCTATCCCGCGGAAAGACACCTATCGTTTGCGGTGGAACAGGTTTTTATATAAATTCGCTAATCTATGACCTTTCTTACGGAAAAGGTGGGGAAAACCTTGTCGCACGTGAAAAATACAAGGCGTTAGCAAGTCAATTTGGAAACGAGCACGTTTATAAAATTTTAGCCGACAAAGACCCTGATAGTGCCGAAAGACTGCATTATAACGATATAAAACGCGTAATAAGGGCGCTTGAAATTTATGAAAATGGTTTCAAAAAGTCTGAACTAAATGACCAAATGACACCAAAACACGATTATAATGCGTATTTTATTGATTGGGATAGGGAAGTTTTGTACAAAAGAATAAACGAGCGGGTTGATTTTATGGTCGATAACGGCTTAATTGATGAAGTGAAATCTCTTCTTAATAGTGGAATCAAAGCCGACCAACAATGCATGCAAGGTATTGGCTATAAAGAAACCATAGAATACTTAAACGGCAACCTTACCATTGACGAGTTGAAAGAACTTATTAAGTTAAACACTAGGCACTACGCAAAAAGGCAACTGACTTTCTTTAGAAGAATGCCCAATTTAACTCCGCTACCCCCAGACACCATTCACAACCTAGCAAAAAGGATAATTAGAGATTATGATAGACGTTAATTTGATAGAAAATTGCGAAAAAAAATTAGAAAAACAATTTAGGCGCTTTGAACAAGTTGCTCTTTTTAACCAAGAAAAAGTGTTAAACGCCTTCAAGAAAAACAAACTTGCACTCCGTCATTTTTCCGCAACTAGCGGATATGGTTACGGAGACGAGGGAAGGGACACTCTAAATCTTGTTGTAGCCGACGTATTTAATGCTGAGAGTGCAATTTGTTCGCCCAACATCGTTTCGGGCACACACGCACTTTCCTTGTGTTTATACGGCGTATTACGCCCCAATGATAAAGTTTTATGTATCACTGGCGAACCTTACGATACACTTAGAGACATTGTTTACGGCCAAGGTAACGGCTCACTTAAAGATTATAATATAACTTTTACCGCATTGCCGTTAAAAAACGATGCAATCGACAAGCAAAAAATAGAGGAATACATTAAGGAAAACGGATTTCCAAAAATGATTTATCTTCAACGTTCAAGAGGTTACGAATGGCGAAACGCATTGCGTATTTTTGAGATTGAAGACATTGTTTCTTATATAAAATCACTTGGTTTTTCGGGCTGTATCATGCTCGATAACTGCTACGGCGAATTTTTAGAAGAAAGAGAAGCCACCGAAGTTGGCGTCAACTTAATGGCGGGTTCTTTAATTAAGAACTTAGGCGGTGGAATCGCCCCAACGGGCGGTTACGTTGTCGGGGATAAGTTATACGTAGATATGGTGCAAAATCGCCTTACAGCGCCCTCAATCGGTGGAGAGGTTGGTTCATATATGGGCGGATACCAAGCCTTTTTCCAAGGCATATTTATGGCGCCACACGTGGTTTTGCAATCACTAAAAGGAACCTGCCTTTTCGGTGCGGTACTAAATGAACTTGGATACCAAACTTCACCGTCACTAGACGAACACCCAGGCGATATAATTAGGGCTATAAAGTTTAACAATGCCGAAAAATTGATTTCCTTTATTCAAACCATACAAAAAAATTCACCAATCGATAGTTACGTCGATGCACTACCTTGGGCAATGCCGGGGTATGAAGACGAGGTTATTATGGCTGCTGGGTGTTTTGTTCAAGGCTCTTCAATCGAACTTTCTGCCGACGCACCAATAAAACCGCCTTATATTGCATACTTGCAAGGCGGACTTACTTTTGAACATTGTAAAATAGCACTTAAAAACCTAAATTTATAAGAAAAAGACTGCTAAAAGCAGTCTTTTTTAGTATAGTAAATTTTAATTAAAATTTTCTCATCAACCCCTTAACAACGCCCAAAATTTGAACGTTATCAAAAATCATATCTTTCATCGTATCGTTTTCTGGGTGGAGAATAATTTTATCGTTCTTAATAAAAAACCTTTTAATAGTTGCACTATCCTCAACGAGCGCAACCACGATTTCGCCGTTATTTGCCGTGTTTTGACGGGTTACAATTACCATGTCTTTGTCATAAATACCCGCATTTATCATGCTGTCTCCCTGAACTCTTAGTGCAAATTTTTCCCCATTAAAATCAAAATCATCGGGGAGAGGGCAGTAGCCTTCAAGATTTTCAACGGCAAAAATCGGTTCACCCGCACGAACGGTACCGATAATTGGAACAGACTTATATTCTAAAGGTTTACGGATAGAAAATGCGCGTTTTTTTAAGGGTGCTTTTTCCAAAAGTCCGCGTTCTTTAAGCTTTTCTAAGTAAGAATAGGCACTTGCCGTCGATTTTATCGAACATTTTTCGCAAATTTCCCTAATAGACGGGGGAAAACCTTTTTCGTTAAAAAAATCTAACGCAAAGGCATAGACTTGATTAATTTTATCTTCAGTACGTTTCATAATTTTATTTTAACACCAAAAAATACAAAAGTCAAACAAATGTTCGTATTTTTTATCGCTTAAACTGTACACTTTTTTTAAAAATATGTTATAATAGGATAGAGGTGAATTATGAAATACGAAAAATGTGAACTTTATGATAGAGAATGTATCGAATGTGGGGAATGTGATAGGTGCGACTTGGATAAAAACAAGATATGTGATAGTTGCGGTAAGTGTTTGGAAACTGATGCTAGTTATTCGGGCATAAAAATCACAAAAATTATAATGGATACGAATAATAAAGAACAGTAGTAAATTACTACTGTTATTTTGTTTATAAATGCTATTATATCATTAGCTTTGGGTCCAAAATTTTATCAATATCTTCCTCACTCATGATATTGTGTTTAAGTGCAACTTCTTTTATTGTAAGATTGGTTCTCAATGCTTCTTTTGCGATTTCTGCAGACTTTTTATAACCAATATAGGGGCAAAGAGCAGTTACAATTCCTACACTATTATTAAGTAATTCTGAACATCTAATTTTATTTGCCTTTATTCCTAAAACGCAATTATTAGTAAGTGTTTTTACAGCATTCGCTAAGCAAGTTAAGGATTCAAATATTTTATAGAAAATAATAGGTTCAAATGCATTCAGTTCAAGCTGACCACCTTCGGCAGCCATACTTATTGTCACGTCGTTACCAATTACAGCAAAAGCAACTTGAGAAACGACCTCTGGAATTACGGGATTTACTTTACCCGGCATTATTGAAGAACCATTTTGCATTGCAGGCAATATTATTTCTGATATGCCAGTTTTTGGTCCACTTGCCATAAGTCTAAAATCATTGCACATTTTTGATAGGGTAATAGCGCAAGTTTTTAATGCCCCCGAGACATGTACAAATGCATCTAAATTTTGCGTACTATCAATTAAATTGTCAGCTTTTTTAAGTTTGTAGTTTGTTATAGTTGATAACTCATCAATAATATACGATAAATAACTTTCACTAGTGTTAATTGAAGTTCCTATCGCTGTACCGCCAATATTTACGTAGAATATTTCTTCTAACGATTGTTTTATCAACCTGCTACACCTTTTAATAGCTGAGGAATAAGCAGAAAATTCTTGCCCCAACTTTATAGGTACGGCGTCTTCCAATTGCGTTCTTCCCATCTTTATAATATCGTTAAACTCTATAGCTTTCGAATCAAGCGCATTTGTTAGTCTATCGATTTCAAATAATAAATAATTAGACAAGTCAATTATAGTTAATTTACCAGCAGTTGGAACAACATCGTTTGTCGACTGAGACATGTTAACGTGGTCGTTAGGGTGGCATATATACTCGCCCAAATTTCCACCCAAAATTTCAGTCGCACGATTTGCAATAACTTCATTAACGTTCATATTGACTGTTGTACCCGCACCACCTTGAATGGCATCCGTTATAAACTCCTTGTCAAATTTCCCCTCCAACACTTCGTTGCAAGCCATAATGATAGCATTTGCATAACTTTTATTTAGTTTATTTGCCTTTTGGTTCGAAACTGCTGCAGCTTTTTTTATTTTTGTAATATTATAAATGAAATTTTTGTTCATTAGATTGCCACTAATATTAAAATTTTGCGCGCCTCTCAAACTTTGAACACCATAATATGCATAATATGGAACGTCTAACGTACCTACTGAGTCACTTTCTTTTCTAAACAACGTTTTATCCTCCAAATGATTTTCGCAAAGAGTATATCACCAAAAATATAAAGTTGTATCAAAAACATCGAAAAAGAAAAATTTATTTATTTTATAAAATATATTAAGCAAAATTTTAATAATATAAAGAAATTTATTGATTTTTTTTGCAAAAATAAATATAATTTAAAAAAATAGAGGTTAGTTATAAAATGAAAAACTCAAATATTGTTGACGAAATCGATTTAAAAATAATAAAACTATTGCAAGACGACGCAAGAGCGTCTGTCAAGGCAATAGCTGAAAAATTATTCTTATCTGCTCCAACAGTTAAGTCTAGAATGGATACCCTAAAAGAAAAGGGCGTAATAAAAGGGTATTACGTTGAAATCGACAATTCAATTTTTGTTAATTCGATAAAGTGCTACGTTGAAATTGAAGTCGACCCAAAACTAAAAGATGAGTTATATGACATTCTCATAAACTCTCCACAAGTAATAGAGTGTGAACGGGTTACTGGTGAATTTTCATTAATTGCAAAGGTTATTTTTAAAAATACCATTGAGATGGATAAATTTATAAACAAAATTCAATTTTATGGAAAAACAAGAACACAAATTATATTCTCAACTATAATTAATCATAGGGGAGTGTCCTTATAAAAAAAAGCACTTTTTAAGTGCTTTTTTTATTCTCATAATTCAAGATTTTGTCCTGCATTTTTTCTAATATCTTCTGTTATTGCAGCATAATGCTTTTTAGTAGTGTTTACATCTTTATGTCCTAAACAATCGGCAACGACGTAAATATCGCCGGTTTGACGATATAAATTCGTACCGAAAGTACTTCTAAGTTTATGTGGCGTAATTTTTTTTAGGGGAGAAACGATTTTTGCGTATTTTTTAACTAATTCTTGCACTTGCCTAATTGATATTCTATTGTTTTGCAAAGATAAAAATAAGGGTTGTTCAGATATGTCGTCTTTGTCATTTTTTCTGGTTATAAGATAGTCGTTAAGTGCGCCTGCTACTTTTTGATTAAAATATAAAACAACACGATTACCACCTTTCCTCGTTGCAACAAAACTATTCGTTCTTAAATCAATATCACCACAATTTAGCCCAACTAGTTCGCTAATACGGATTCCTGTGCCTAAAAATAGGGTAATGATTGCGGTATCACGCAGTTTCGTGCTTTCATGAAAGTCTTTTTGACGTTTTGTAAGCCCAGCACCCGTTTCAACCGTATAGAGCATATTGCCAATTTCGTCGATTTTTTCGTTAGAATCAAGCCTAATAATCTCTTTTTCGTGAATTTTTGGCATTGAAACCTTCATAGGAGTGTTAGCAGGTAAGAGGTTTTTATTGAAAAAATACTTATAAAAGGCTCTAACCGTAGATAATTTACGTGCTTTTCCCGTTTCAGTGCAACGTTCTTTTTTGCCATTTATCTCGTAGTGGCTTAAATAACTTAGATAATATTCAAAGTCGGAAACGTCAAGTTGAGCCAAATCCGATAGGGAAATGCGTTCAATTTCCTTATTTCTAAACACTTTTTTGTTCAAAAAACTGAAGAAAACACGCAAATCATATGCGTAATTTAGACGAGTTAGGGGGGAAGTTCTAAGTTCAACACCCACAAAAAAGTCACTCACATAATACGGAAGAGTTTCCACAATTGCGTTGGTTCTTTCAATACAAGAAATTTCCCGCTGTTCAAAATAAGAGGTTTTCATAACGTATCCTATAAATTTTGCATTCTTTGATAAATTTTTGCGGTGGGCGAGATAAGTTTATCCACTTATCCACACACACGTATCTATGCGCAAAACACGACTTTTACGCATAGATTATATCAAATTAGCATAGGTTTGTCAAGTGTTTTAATAAAATTTATCAAATTTATTTTTGTCAGTGTTTTCTTAGGCTTTTTAACAATTATTTTATCTGACATTATTTTAATTTATCTAAATGTTTTGATATATCTTGACTAAATTAAAATTTGGTAGTATACTTTAATAAATAATAATTTTGGAGTTTTTATGGAACAATCAATCAGCAGTGATTTAATCCGTGGTCATATTGACACCATCATTTTACACACGCTATTATCCGGCGATAAATTTGCCCAACAAATCAGCGACTCTATTGATGAAAAAAGCGGAAACGCATATAAAATTAACCAAGCGACTCTATATAGTTCTCTAAAACGTTTAGAATCGTTAAAATTTGTTGTTTCTTACTGGAACGATTCGGAAAACGGCAGAAGAAAATATTTTAAGCTTACTGAAAGCGGAAAAACTTGTGTTGAAGACAATCTTTCCAATTGGTCCTATTCCCGTTCAATTATAGATAAACTTATGGATTGTGCACCGACGCCAATCTATCAAACTAAAATAGTTGAAAAAATCGTGGAAGTTCCCGTTGAAGTTGAAAAAATTGTCACTATTGAAAAGCCGTCAACCACTATCGACACCCCCGTTCAAGAGGTTTCTACCGAAAAAACCACGGAAACTTCAAGCGAAACCACACAAGAAGTTAATTTTAGAAACCTTCTTAACGGGCTTATAAAAGCCAACGTAATAAACGTTGTTGAACCAGAACCTGTCAAGCAAGTTGAACAAGAAAACATCAAGGAAATCATTATCGAAAAGCCAAAATTCAATGAGACGATTGACACAACGGTTTACAGCGATTATAAAGGTGTTGACACGGGCAAAATCGACTTTGGTGACTTATCACTTAAGGCCGCAAAAGAAGGCTATAAATTAAGAATTTCGTCAAAAGAAACGCTCTCTGTTCCCGGTAATTTACTTATAAACAAGTTAAACCTTGCATCGTCGCTAATTACCCTATTATTATTTGCCCTTCAGTTCTTCTTTATTTTAAGAAAATTTGGCGATTTATTGCCCACCGCACCGATAATAATTATTTTATCGTTAGCAAGTGTATATCCTGTGTATACGGTAGTTAAATTCATAATCGCACCTAATGAACGAAGCAAAAAAACAATCGGTCCAGACAAAATTTTAACCGCTTCTATCATAGTTTTCAATCTTTTGCTCGTGACGTTTGCGGTTAACCTTCTCACCGACGTTGATTTTTCAAACGCAAAAACCATTATATTTTCACTTGCAATACCAAGTATTTTATACGTAAACGCGTTGGTTTTCTACCTAGTAAAATTCTTGCTTGCAAAAACAAAAAAATATATAGCTAAAAAAGAAAAAACCGCATAAGCGGTTTTTTTATTTACAAAAAAATTATAAATTCAATAAATAATCAATTTCACGAACGGATAATTGCCTAATTTCACCACGATTTAGTCCTGAGAGCGTTAAATCGCCAATTTTTATACGTTTAAGGAAGTCAACGTTATTGTTAACCGCCTCAAACATCTTTCTTACTTGCCTATTTCTACCTTCAGTTATTGTAATATGTAGTTTTGAGCCGGTTTTATTGCTTTCTATCAAATGAACGTTGCATCTTTTAGTTTTTACCCCGTCAACCACTACGCCCGCACGCAAACGTACAACGTCCTCGTAGGTTACGGGTTTTTCAGTTTTAACAAGGTAGGTTTTGGGCACTTCGTTCTTTGGGTGCGTAAGTTTGTACGTTAAATCACCATCGTTTGTTAAAATCAACAAGCCTTCAGTGTCATAGTCCAATCTACCAACGGGAAACAAACGTTTTTGATTGTTTGGCAAAAGGTCCATAACCGTTTTACGTCCCTTATCGTCCTTAACCGTGCAAACGTAACCCTTTGGCTTATTCATCATGTAATAATCAAACTTTTTAACCACGTTTACAGGTCTTCCGTTAACCGTAACACTATCAGAACCCACGTTAACGTCGTCACCGGGCGAACAAATTCTTCCGTTAATCTTTACCGCTCCGTCCATAATTAGTTGGTCGGCGCCTCTTCTAGAAGCAACACCGCTGGTTGCCAAAAACTTATTAATTCTCATAATTTACTTCCGTTATTTATTTACATCTAATATAGTATAGATTTTTTCTTCAAAAAGCAAGTTATTTTGATAATAAATTTTAACTGAACCAATTTCACCGCCTTTTTTTATCGGTTTTTTAATTGTTTTTGGGTAATCACCAACGATTTTTATTTGTTTTCGTTCATCTTCGGTAAGTGGAATAACAACGTCACGATTCACACAAAGCCCGCATTTTTCCTTGCTATTTTCAACCTCAATAAAATCGTAAATATGGTCACTTTCGATAAGTTTATAAGGTTTATATTGATTAAACGCATTCTCAATAAGCGTTGTCGAGCGCTCAAACATTGGCGCACAATTAAGAACCACGCATATAACTTCCATGCCGTCACGCATGCAACTGCTAACTAAACACCTTCCAGCACGTTTAGTATATCCAGTTTTAATGCCTGTTGCTCCGTCTAATTGAGATAAAATCTTGTTTTTATTGACTAAATGTCGTTTATAATTCCTTGTTGAAAAGGAAATATCCACCGATTTCGTCCCAACAATCTCTCTAAAAATGGGATTTTTCATAGCATACGACGAAATAAGTGCTAAATCGTAAGCAGTTGTATAGTGATTATCGTCATGAAGTCCGTGTGGATTTACAAAATTACTATTATTAGCACCAATTTTTTTTGCCGTTTCGTTCATCAAAGTGCAAAACTTATCAATAGAACCGCTACAATACACCGCCAAAGTCTCGGCACAATCGTTACCAGAGCGTAGCATCAATCCGTAAAGCAACTCTTTTACTGTCAATTTTTCGCCTTCTTCAAGGTATATGCTAGAACCTTCAACGCCGATTGTTTGCTTAGAAACAGTCACTATGTCAGACATATTACAATGCTCAATCACTACTATTGCACTAACGATTTTCGTTGTGCTAGCCATATACATTTTTTTATGAGAATTGTTTTCAAATAAAACTCTATTCGTACCGACGTCCATAACAATTTCGGCTTGATTTGGGGTGGAAGCATAGGCAATTTTTGTAGAATTTTTTTTATAAGCACTGATTGTTCCACAACTTACGATAAAAGCAAAAGTAAAAATTAGTATTTTTTTAATCATTTTCTCCCCCACCGATAATACCATTAAACACTTCACCTGTTAGGTCTATAAGTTTCTCATAAGAATTTTCAGCAATTGATAATAGTTTATACTTATCCTTTTCTTTAACCAAAAAACACGTCGGTTTAATAGTGATAATCGCACCATTACCCGCCGAATATGGTAAATCGTTAGAATTTTTGAACATTTTCGTCTTGCCATATTCACCGCCACCAGTTAAAACCCCAACAGTTACTTTAGAGACGGGCACAACAAAGGTCTGGTCGGGCGTACAAATTGGCTCACCAATAATCCTATTTACGTCGACAAGTCCGTTTACGCTATCAAAAATCACTTCTAAAGTTTGTTTAATTCTATCCTTATTTATTTCCATTAAAAATCTTCCTTAATAATATTTTTATAAGAGTTATAAAAATCATTAGCAAATTCACAATAACCACGGCTTTTGCTGTTATATTAACCCCGTTTTCACCTTCGCTATAACTTATTTTGTTATCTATAAATTTTCGCCCCTTTTTTTGTAAGCTAAAAACGTTCAAACTTAAAAGCAAAGTGTTTGCGATAGAAACTGCACCAAAGGTTTTGGCGGTATTTTTGCATTCGCCGACGTTTACGTAAGATTTCATACTATAAATCTTATAATCTTTTAGAGGTTTTACGCTTCCTTTTATAGTGGTCAACTTTTTTAAGGGAATTAAAATCTTTTTGCCCTTAGACAAAAAAATCTTTACACCTTTTAGCGAAAATCTTATTTCACCACCTAAGAGGTTAAAACAAAAAACCGACAAATTAAAACTTAACTTTTTTTGCCCGCTCGAATATGACGAATATATAGTGTTATAAAAGGGAAATATAAGCACAAAAAAGCCGACGGCAACCGCTATTATCACACCTTTAATATAAGCAATCGAAAGTTTAATATACAAAAAAGGACGCAATTTGCGTCCTTTTTATAGTTATGTATTTATTAGATTTTTTCAACCTCTTCACCAACTAAAAAATCAGGTACTTCCTCGTCTTCGATATTGGGAAGCTCAAAATCGTCGTCAGCTTGATTTTTGCCCACGTCAGCAGCAGCCGTTTGACCTTCAGCATCTTCTTCAACATAAACGTCTTTGGTATATAGATAATCGTTTTCAACTGAATTGCCACGAATAAGTTGAATTTTGTTTATAAGTTCGTCATAGTCTGGCAATTCGTCGAGCGAAGATATCTGGAAGCGCTTCAAGAACTTGTCGGTTGTACCAAACAAAACGGGCTTACCAACCGCGTCCTTCCTTCCCACCGGCTCGATAACACCAAGCTCAAGAAGTTTTTGCACGGCATATTCGCTGTTACCGCGTATTTCTTCCAAATCAATTCTAGTAACGGGTTGCTTATACGCAATAATCGCAGCAACTTCAAGCATACTCTTCGATAGTTCGCGTTCCTTTATAGGATTGAGCACCGAAGAAACCTCGTCGGCAAACGCGGGATTAGAGCAAAATTGCAATTTTTTATTAAAGGATAGTAGTTGAATACCGCTATCGCCGTTATATTTTTCTTTAAGTATTTTTACTGCAGTATTTATATCCTTTTCGGTAATCTCAAGTTTATCGGCAATATCGCTTATAGCAACTTGTGTGCCCGAAACAAACAAAATAGACTCAATTATATTCGTCAATTTCTCCAAGTTCTTCATTTCTATCTTCCCTTAAAGTTATAGTAATATCGTCAAACACACCATTTTGAACAACGGTTATGTATTGAAGTTTAAGCAACTCTAACATTGCTTGAAAGGTGGTTATAAGTTCGTTTTTAGTGTAATAACTTGTAAACATCTCAAAAAAACTAGCCTCTTTTCTATCAAGTAACACACTTCTAATATGCTCAACCTTGTCTTTAACAGTAAATACTTCTTTGGGTATTTCTTTAAGCACGTTTTCTTGACGTTTCTTATCGTCAACACGCATTAAAAGTTTAGAGAAGGCCGCAATCAAGCCGTCAAGGTTAAAGTCGCTATAAACAACCTTAACGTCGCCAACCGACTTATCGGGCTCCTTATAAAAACGCAAGACGTTTTCTTGTTCTTTAAGCTTTTCGCTAGCCTCTTTAAATAACTTATATTCTTCAAGCTGGCGAATGAGTTCTTGCTCGGGGTCCTCAAAATCAAACTCCTCTATTTTAGGAAGGATTGATTTAGACTTAATCTCAAGCAGTGTTGCCGCCATGTTCAAATATTCGCTCGCTTTATCGACGTCCAAAGTTTCAAGCCCGTCCATATACTGTAAAAACTGTTCGGTAACCTGCGACACGAAAACGTCCTTAATTTCAATCTTTGCTTCCTTGATTAGATGCAATAATAAATCTAAAGGCCCTTCAAAGTTATTCAGTTTTGTAGAATAGTCAACGATTGATTCAAATTCTGCCATTAAAAAATTAGCCCCCAAAATGCAATAATAGGATAACCGATAAATTTAACCGCCAAATCCATAAAGATGCCAAAAACGTCCAAAAACCAAAGCCCAGTGATGTCGGCAAGAAAACTAAGCCCAAATAAGCCCAGCAAAATATACACACCTTTGGTGCGTAAAAACCAATAGAATTTACTGCGTTTTTTACTGAATGCATCAATAGCCCTAAATCCGTCTAGCGGATAAATGGGTAAAAGATTAAATACAATAAACGAAAGGCTTAAAATCACAACGTATCTAAGCGCGCGAACGAGCACGAACGTAAAATATCCAAACGGCGGAACGTATAAACTTGCCACAACAAAAAGCGGATACGCAAGGAATGCGAGGATATAGTTTGTCACAACACCTGCGATTGCGGTTAAAAAACATCCGCGTTTATAATGCTTAAAATTACTTGGATTAATGGGTACGGGTTTTGCCCAACCAAAACCGACCAAAATAAAACTTAAAAGCCCGAAAATATTAAAGTGCGCAAAGGGATTTATCGTGTATCTACCGAATGCTTTGGGCGTCATATCACCGCATTTTACAGCGGTAAATGCATGCGCAAACTCGTGCAAAGGAAGCACGAGCATCAAAGCGAGAAATATTGAGATGTAGTTAAGGATAATTTCAACCACGACAAACCTCTAATTTAGTATATAAAATATTATATACTAATTTATTTAAAATTGCAAGAAAAACGCCTTAAAACCTAAAGCGCTTTTCTTTAATTAAACGTCGTTTCTTATAATATCGTCATAAGATTGCTTTTTAACGACAATTTTCGCCTTTCCGTCCTTAATCATAACAACGGGCGGAACAAGGTTTCTATTGTAATTGCTAGACATCGAATAGTTGTAAGCACCTGTCGATAAAACTGCAATAAGGTCGCCCTCAACAATTTCAGGAAGATAGCAGTCCTCTGCAATAAGGTCACCGCTTTCACAACATTTACCCGCAATAGAATATTTAACCGAGGGTTTAACGTTCATTTTTTCGGGCACAACAACGGTGTATTTTGCTTGATAGAGTGCAAATCTTGGGTTATCAAACATACCACCATCAACTGCTATATAGTTTTTAACGTCCTTAATAGTTTTAATTCTTCCAGCAGTATAAAGTGTCACACCCGCTTCCCCTACGATAGAACGGCCGGGCTCTAAAATCAAGAAGGGTTTTTTAAGTCCTTTCTTTTGAATAGCAGTATTTAACGTTTGAGCGATGTTTTTAATATAGTCAGCATACTCCTCGCACGTTTTTTTACTATCGTCATTAGAGTAGTAAATGCCAAAGCCACCACCTAAATTTAGAACGTCAAATTCTATAGAGTGCTTATCTTTAAGCAATTTATAAAAATCGGTCATTTTTTCGGCGCCTAGCGAAAAAGATTTGTTTTCGAAAATTTGCGAACCGATATGGCAATGAAGCCCAACCAAATTTAAGTTTTTCTTATTCTTCGCACTCAAAACCATTTGCTCAGCTTCGCCACTAGAAATAGAAAAACCAAACTTAGAATCAACGGTAGCTGTTTGCACAAAGTGGTGCGTGTGCGCTTCAACACCCGGATTAACACGAATCAAAACGTCTTGAATTTTATTATACTTTTGACAAATTCTATCTAAATCGTCAGCCTCGGTATAAGAATCTAAAACAATATACTTTACATTGTTTTTAACCGCAAGTTCAAGTTCGTTTTCAAGCTTATTATTGCCGTGGAAACAAATTTTTTCCGCGGGGAAACCAACCGACAATGCGGTATAGAGTTCACCACCCGAAACAACGTCGGCACCGATACCACAACAGTTAACAATTCTATAAATTTCTTTACAACTAAACGCCTTTGAAGCATAGCAAATAAGTCCGTCACCATACTCGGTTTTTAAGGTTTTATCATAGATAGCACACATATTTTCAATATATGTTTGGTCCATACAATAAAGCGGTGTGCCAAAATCTTCGCTAAGCTTTTTTAAGGTAATTCCACCAATCTCAAGTTGTCCGTTTTGGTTTACGCAAAGTGTATCTCTTTCGTTCATATTTATTGACCTTCGTTATTTTTTAAAATTATATCAAAAATATTAACAAATTGCAATAAATAAGTGTTAAATTTTGATTATTAATTGTTTAACGTTAACTTATATCTATAAGCGCCCATTTTTCACCGATGTTTTTAATATAATCAAAATAGGTCTTTTTCAAAACACACTCGTTTGATAAAACGTTTATAGCATCAACTTGAATTCCGTCCTTAAATATCAAAAGTTGACCAACAACGTCACCTTTATTAATTGGCGCAACGACTTTTATAATAGGCTTAAAGTCACATTCCACACTTACTTTTTGATTTATCGGCGAGAAAATATAGTATGGTCTTTCGGGAACAACTTCAATTCTATCTTTTTTCCCACCCAAAACCTTAACTTCAACGTCTAAAATCTTTTGATTGTCCACTACAAGTTTGTTTGTGAAATTTGCAAAACCATAGTTAAACATTGACGAAACTTCCTTAAATCTTGTCTTGCTGTCAGGAGCGGAAATTACTACAGAAATAAGTCTAACGCCATTTCTCGTCGCACATGCAGACAAGCAATGCCCAGCCTCAGCAGTATATCCGGTTTTTCCTCCGTCACAACCTTGATAAAACCTTACAAGTTTATTCGTGTTAGAAATTTCGGTAATTCTATCGTTTGGGTGGGTGATTCTATCCGTCCAAATACGAGAAAACCTAAAATAATCTTGATGTTTAATCAGTTCACAAAACATTTTTGCAACGTCTTTTGCTGACGAATATTGCCCAGGTTTTTGTAGTCCAGTACAATTAACGAAATTTGTGTTAGTCATACCAAGTTCACTTGCTCTATTGTTCATTTTTTCAATAAATGCTTGTTCAGTTCCCGAAATTCTCTCCGCCATTGCCACGCAAGCATCGTTTGCAGATGCAACGACTATACCTTTAATAAGTTCGCCCGCAGAATAACTTGCGTTTGCTTCTAAAAACACTTGCGAACCGCCCATACCCGACGCATTAGAACTTACAACGATTTGTTCGTCGAGTTTTAGGTTGCCGTTATCAATCTCTTCAAACGATAAAAGCAAGGTCATAATTTTACACATGCTAGCAATCGGCAATCGCTCGTTTTCATTTTTAGCATAGATTACGCTACCTGAAATACCATCGCATAGATATGCCGATTTGCTTTTAATATCAAACGTTTGGTCGGCAAACGCGGTTTTTTTGGTAAACCCAGAAAAGCAACCAAACAAAACTGCGCAAGCTAAAAAAATAAAAAATGCTGAAAATTTTTTCTTCATAATACCTCCGTATTTTAAGAATATTTTCCGCATTTTTATAGACTTTTATTCGTTATGTCACACATAATCGTATAAATTATCGTTAGATTTTTATTAGTTGTTTAACATGTTGTTAATCGAGATGCCAAAACCACGCGTTGGGTCGTTTATAAAAACGTGCGTTACCGCACCGATAAGCTTTCCGTCTTGAACAATCGGGCTTCCACTCATACCCTGAACAATCCCACCAGTCTTTTCAAGAAGTCTTTTATCGGTAATTTTAATAACGAAGTTTTTGGTGTCCCTATCTCGTTCACTTTTTACAACTGAAACTTTATAAGCACACGGCTCTCCCCCGTCAATCGTTGTATAAATATACGCACTTCCCATTTGTCCCTCGCCGATTGATATTTTTGTCAAGCCTTTATTTATAATAAATTGGTCGTCAATTTTTCCATAAACGCCATTCGTTGCATTTTTATCAATGTTTGCAATCGGCTTATCTTTTATAAAAACCCCTCTAAGTTCGCCAGCTTTTCCCCTCTCACCTCTAACAACACCAGTTATAGCACAATCATAAAGTTCTCCATTACGAATAGATAAGAGACCTCCATTATCGTCTAAAACAGGGTGACCAAGCGAAGCAAACCGCTCTTTAGTAAAAAATGTTATCGTACCTATACCATTTATACAGTCCTTAACAAACACGCCTAGCCTATTATTTCCGCAAACGTCTTTAGCGGGAGTTACGTCCTTTATAAGTTTTTCCCCGCCACGACTTATACAAACAGTTTTATTTTCTAGTTTATTGATGGCCTTTTCGATATCTAAAGCATTGTTTATTTCAATATCGTCTATACTTAAAATAACGTCGCCTACACGAATATCCGCATCTTTTGCGGGCGAAATTGTTCCGCTTTCAGTAACAACGTCGCTTAAACCAACAACGTGCGCGCCCTTTGTTTGCATAGTAAAGCCCGCAGGCATACCGCCTAAATAAACCTCGATTTCGTCGGCACTAGCCGTAGTTTTATTTAATGGCAAAATTAAAGCGATAAGTAAAAGTAAGCAAAAAATTATTTTTTTCTTCATATTCACCCCATATGTTTGTTATGGTGTGTAATAGGAAAAATTTTATACAAAAAAGCGACGAGCAAAAACCCGTCGCTTGCATTTTATTTATTATTAAATTTTCAAAACACCAAACATATCTAAAAGTCCTGACACCAAAACAATTAGTATAATGATAGGTGCAACGTATTTTGTTATTACGTTGAAAAATCCCCTTAACGTTTTGTTTTTATCGATACCAATTTCCTTAGGAATAATCTTTTTATCGACAAACCAACCGACAATAACACAAGTCATAATGCCAACGATTGGCAATAGTATGTTATTAGCCAAAAGGTCAAACATATCGAGAATCGACTTACTATTCCCCGCTATATTTATAGAAACACCGTCAAGCACACCAAATCCGAGCGATGATAGAGCACCGAGAGTCAATATTACAGAGAAAACAATAGCACAAGCCGAACTCCTCTTCATCTTATCGCCTTCGCACAATACCGCAACAATTGACTCCACAAGTGAAACCGACGAAGTTACTGCAGCAAAGAATACCAAAATAAAGAATATAGTTCCAATAACTCTTCCGCCTTTAATAGTGCCAAATACTTCAGTTAATTGAACAAACATCAAACCAGGACCTGGTGAGGCAAGCATACCTTCCGCCTCAGCAGTGGTCGGCGCACAAGCAAAAACCGACGGAATAATTATAAGAGACGCCACTATTGCAAACAAACTATCGCAAACACCTATTTGAATAGCCGAACTCTTAATGCTAACGTCCTTTTTCATATAAGAGCCGTACGTTATCATTATGCACATACCGATTGATAACGAATAAAACATTTGTCCTAACGCACCAAGCACGGTCTTAAAACTGAACTTAGAAAAGTCTGGAAGTAGAGTATATTTAACCCCTTTACCCGAACCTTTAAGACAGAACACGTACACCATTAAAAATAGCGCAATAATTGCTAAAGTCGGCATAAGAATTTTGCTCATACGCTCTATTCCTTTTTGAACGCCAAATATAACGATAAGCACTGTTATAAATGCAAAAATCAAAAAGTATATTAGCGGTTCAGCCGTACCGCCGATAAAATTATTAAAGAACGAAGATGAGTTACTGATTAGCCCATCACTGCCAACAACGAACGAAACGCCATATTTTAGCACCCAACCACCGATTACACAGTAATAAGGCACAACTAGTAGCGGAACGATAACGCAAAGGTATCCAAACCACTTAAACTTTTTGTTCAAAGTCCCAAACGCGCCGATAACACTTTTGCCAGTATATCTACCTATGCCAATCTCAAGCATAAGAAGGGAAATACCGAGGAACAAGGTTAAAATTATATAGGTTAATATAAATATTCCCCCACCATATTCAGCGGTTAGATACGGGAAACGCCACAGGTTACCAAGACCAACCGCAGAACCTGCCGCCGCCAAAACGAAACCTAGTTTTCCTGAAAAACCACCTCGTTTCTTTTTGGTAAATTCATTAATTTTTTCTTCCATAGTATACCTTATAAGTTAACAATTTTTTCAACAACGTTTGGCAAGAATTCGCCAACGTTTTCAATCGCACCATCGTCAGAAAGACGTGCAAATTCAGGATTAATCGGCAAATAATCAACCGTATCAATACCAAACTCTTTTGCCGTCTCTTGCATTTTGCTTTCACCAAAAATGTGGATACGTTTTTTGCAGTCGGGACATTCAAAATACGACATATTCTCAACAATGCCAAGAATTGGAATATTCATAAGTCCAGCCATTTTAACTGCCTTACCAACTATCATTGAAACCAAATCTTGAGGTGAAGCGACAACGATTATGCCGTCAACCGGCAATGATTGAAAAACGGTAAGCGGAACGTCACCCGTTCCCGGAGGCATGTCGACAAACATAAAGTCAACGTCTTGCCAAATAACGTCCGTCCAAAATTGTTTTACTGCACCCGCAATAACGGGGCCACGCCAAACAACAGGGTCGTTTTCGTTTTCAAGTAAAAGGTTAATCGACATCATTGAAATGCCTTTTTGGGTTTTAACGGGTGCTAAATACTTATCGTCAATAGCCCTAGCCTTTTCGGTAATACCAAACATTTTGGGTATAGACGGACCAGTTATATCCGCGTCCAAAATTGCGGTATTGAAACCCTTTCTATTTGTCAAAACCGCAAGAATTGAGGTAACGAGTGATTTACCAACACCACCCTTTCCGCTAACAACACCGATGACCTTTTTTACTTTGCTAAGTTCGTTCAATTTTTCTCTAAAGTCTTTTCTTTCCGAACAGTCTTTACCACAAGATGAACAATCGTGCGTACACTCGCTCATAATTTCTCCTTAAAAATCAATAAATTAATTACTAAACTATTATACCAAACATTTATAAAAAGAGCAAATTTTGTAAGTAATTTTAGTAAAAAACTTTATTAGTTTTAGCAATTTATATAAAAAAACTTGCAAAATCTATAATTTAGTGTTAGAATAGGCACATACAGGAGGTTAAATATGAATATTTGGCACGATATTGAGAGTAGTAGAATTAAACCTGAAGATTTTATTGCCGTTGTTGAAATAAGCAAAGGCTCTAAACAAAAGTACGAAATGGATAAAAAGACGGGGTTACTCCGCCTTGATAGAATTTTGTACACTTCAACCCACTACCCCGCTAACTACGGTTTTATTCCTCACACATTAGCAGAAGACAACGACCCGTTGGACGTGCTTATTTTGTGTTCAGAAAGCCTTGTTCCTATGAGTTTGGTTAAGTGCTATCCTATCGGCGTTATTATAATGAACGATAATGGTTCGGTTGACGAAAAGATTATCGCTATCCCCGACACCGACCCAAACTATAATACATATAAGAGCATTCACGACCTACCCCAACACATTTTTGACGAAATGCGTCACTTCTTCTCGGTTTATAAACAACTTGAGAATAAGCACACTTCGGTTGACGTTGTTGCTGATAAAGATTCGGCTATTGAAATTATCAAAAAGTCAATGAAATGCTATAAGGAAAACCTTTACGAACTAACAGCAAAATAATTGATAAAAAATTAATACCCCGCGAATTTTTCGCGGGGCTTTTTATTTGGTTTTTAACTTATTTTAACTTATATTCTTTAGCCAACTTTTCAAAACTTGGCAAAGAATTTTTTATTCTATCAAAAGAAACGCAATAAGCAATTCTCACGTACCCTTCAACGCCAAAATCGTCACAGGGAACAACCAAGATTTCATGTTCTTTTGCCTTTTCATAGAACGCAAAAGCCGAAACGTCGGGCGATTTAACAAACAAGTAAAAAGCACCTTCGGGTTTAACGCAATCGAAACCATAAGCCGACAAATTATCATAGAGCAAGTCGCGGTTTTTCTTATACGCATCAAGGTTAACCTTTGCATTTAAGCATTTAGCGACAACTTTTTGGAAAAGACTTGGCGCACAAACGTATCCAAGCGCCCTTCCAGCACCGCAAATAGCAAGATAAATTGATTTTGCATCGGTCATTTGGGGGTTTACTGCAATATAACCAATTCTTTCTCCCGGTAGCGACAATGATTTTGAAAAAGAATAGCAAACGATACTATTTTTATAGTAGTTCATAAGGTAAGGAACTTCTTTATCTCCATACACCAATTCGCGATAAGGTTCATCAGCGATTAGATATATCTCCTTTCCGTATTGAATTTGCTTTTTCTCCAGTATTTCACAAACCTTTTTAATGTTTTCTTTTGAGTAAACAACACCGCTTGGGTTATTTGGTGAGTTTATAATTACAGCCTTTGTTTTTTCAGTAATTTTACTTTCAAAATCATTAGTATCAATTTGTAAGTTTTTGGTATTAGGTTTTGAAATAACAAGCGTTCCCTCGGCATTTTCAACAAACACCCTATATTCGGTAAAGAATGGCGCAAACACTATGCACTCGTCACCCTTATTAATAACCGCTTTTAGAGAAATTGAAAGTGATGCAGCCGCACCACAAGTCATGTAGACATTATCGGGCGACAAGTTTAGCCCGAATTTTTTATTTATATCGCTTGAAATCGCATCTCGAACTGACAAATCGCCTTGCGCTGAAGTGTAACCGTGTAAAGAGATTGAGTTTTGAGTTTTCAAAAGCTCAATAATGGCTTCTTCAACTTCCTTTGGCGGTTCAACACTAGGGTTACCAAGACTGAAATCGAAAACGTTTTCCGCACCAATCTCCCCTGCACGAACTTTGCTATATTCAAAAATTTCTCTAATTATCGAGCGCTTACTTCCAAGCGCCAAAGCCTTTTGATTTATATCCATTTAAATATCCTAAATCCCTAATAATTTTCTAGCGTTTTTGCTAAATATTTTCTCTTCAGTTTCCACACCTAAATTGTAAGATTTTATCGTGCGAATATCTTCGAAAATATCTCGCCAAGGACAGTCGGTTGCAAAAAGAATTTTATCTTCGCCGTGTTTTGACAAAATCTTTTTAAACAAATCTTCATCAATTTCGTGAAGAGTAAATGCGGTGTCTAAATAAACGTTTTTACCCGCAATTTTATCCAAAACTTCTTGCCATTGTTTGTGCGCGCCGTAATGCCCTAACACGAATTTGCCGTGGTCAACCTCGTTTATCACCTTAATAGCTCTATCAGGCGGACACATAATTGGGCTATCCAAATATCCGTCGTCAACACCTGCGTGAGTAACCACGATTAAATCGTATTTTTTTGCACACTTTAAGATTTCAACGTAACCTCTATCATCAATAAAAGTTTGCTGATAATCGGGGTGAATTTTAACACCCTTTATCCCCGCCTCTTTAACCATAGCCATTTTCCCGTCAATATCGTCGCATTTTGGGTGAATACCCGCAAATGAGATGAGTTTATTATTTTCTTTGGAAAACCTTTGGTTAATTTCGGTTGCAAACCTTAAAACACTTTCAAACTGCGTAGGTTTTGTTAGCACTGGCAAGGTCACAGCAACGTCACAACCACCCCTATCCATTTCGTCGATTAAGCCTTGAATAGTTCCGTCGGTGGTCGGGTGCCCGTTTGCCTTTATTGTCAGTGCTTCAATAGTGGATTTTGCAATTTTTTCGGGAAAAACGTGCGTATGAAAGTCGATAACCATAGTTTATAGTGCTGAAATTTGTTCGGATGAAAGAGTCTTTACGCCCTTTTTAGCAAGCATTTCGTCGGCTTTTTTAAGGTCGGAAGCCTTAAGAACAACGTACGCTTCTTGTCCATCGATAGAAAGTCCGTACATATACTCGATATTGATGCCGTTTTCAGCAAGGAAAGAAAGTAAATCTTGCAAACTTCCCGCTTCATGTGAAATATTTATAACCAAAACGTCGGTAAGCATAGTTGAAAAGCCGTCTTCAGCAAGTTTATCTTTGCCGAGGGCTGGGTCGTTTACGATTAAACGCAAAAGTCCGTATTCGGTGGTATCGGCAAGGCTTAACGATAAAATGTTAACCTTGTTTTCCTTTAATACGCTTAAAACTTCACCTAATCTACCTTGTCTGTTTTCAATAAAAACCGATAATTGTTTTGCTACCATAATTTTTCTCCTTATCTTAATATAATTTACGATTATCTATAACGTGAACTGCTTTACCTTGGCTACGTACAAGGGTTTGCGGTTCAACAATCTTAACCTTAGGATTAATACCAAGCGCTTGTGATAACACGTGTGTAATCTTTTTGTTAAGGCTTTCAAGTCCTCTAATTTCGTCAGTAAAATACTGAGGATTAATCTCAACTTGGACTTCCAAAGTATCGAGGTTGTTCACACGGTCAACTACCATCATATAGTGAGGTGAAACTTCATCAACTTCAACAAGTGCCGCTTCAACTTGGCTGGGGAATACGTTTACGCCACGAATGATAAGCATATCATCTACCCTTCCCTTAAACCTACTAATTCTTGCACTTGTTCTTCCACATTCACAAGGAGTGCGGTCAATACTTGTCAAGTCTTTTGTTCTATAACGGATAAGCGGTAAGCCTTCTTTCGTTAAAGTGGTAAACACCAATTCACCAAGTTCGCCGTCCTTTTGAGGTAACATTGTCGCCGAATCAATGATTTCAGGATAGAAATGGTCTTCACAAACGTGCAATCCTTTATGGAAATCACAATCACATGCAACACCAGGCCCCATAACTTCACTTAAACCGTAAATATCGTATGCTTTGATATGCAATCTTTCCTCAATGTCCTTATGCATCTTTTCCGTCCAAGGTTCAGCACCGCAAATCGCACATTTAAGCTTGATATCGTTAATCATACCTTCTTGCTCTAAAACTTCAGCAATATGCAATAGATATGAAGGCGTGCATGCTATTGCAGTTGCACCGAAGTCAACCATCATAGTTGTTAACTTTTTAGAGTTACCAGTGCTCATAGGAACAACCATTGCGCCTATTTTTTCCGCACCGCTGTGTGCACCGAGACCACCAGTAAACAAGCCGTATCCATAAGCAATTTGAATGATATCATCCTTACCAACACCAGCCATGGTTAAGCACCTTGCAACACATTCCGACCAAACGTCAAGGTCACGTCTAGTATAACCAACAACAGTTGCTTTACCGGTTGTACCGCTAGATGCGTGTACCCTAACGATTTGTGATTGAGGAGTTGCAAACAAGCCGAACGGATAGTTATCCCTTAAATCGTCTTTAGTGGTAAATGGAAGTTTAACAATATCTTCGATACCTTTAATATCGCTAGGAAGTAAGCCTATTGCTTGCATTTTTTTACGATAGAACTCTACGTTGTGATAAACGTAGTCGACAAGTTTAACCAAGCGCTTACTTTGAAGGGCGGTCATCTCGTCTCTGCTCATTTGCTCTTTGGTCTCATTCCAAATCATAATTTTCTCCTTTAATTATCATATCCGGCTAAAAATGCCTTTTCATTAATTTCAATAGTTTTAGGTGGAACGGTTTTTTCAATAATTTTTATCCACTCTTCTTTACTAAACCCGATATACTTTGCACCAAGTCCCAAAACAACAGAGTTAAGAACTTTTGAGTTGCCAAGTTCTTTAGCAATCTTTCCACCGTCAATAGTATAAACGGTGTGGTCTTTCTTTAACGTTTCAATTATGTTTTCAGGATATTCGCTTGCACCGATAACTACGGTCATCGGGTCGATTCTGCAATCGTTAACGATAATCACGCCGTCTTTTTTAAGGAAATGCGCATATCTAAGTGCCTCAAGTCTTTCAAAAGCAATTAAAACGTCAGCCTCGCCCTCTTCAACAACGGGTTCGCTAACCGACTTTCCAAAACGAACGAACGTAACTACACTACCACCGCGTTGAGCCATGCCGTGAACCTCTGAAAGTTTTACGTCATAGCCTGCTTCCAATGCTGTTTTTCCAATTATACGGCTGGTGAGAAGCGTACCTTGTCCACCAACGCCAACAACCATTATATTCATCTTTTCCATACTATTTTTCCACCTTGCTTATCGCACCGAATTTACACCAACTCATGCAAAGCCCACAGCCGTTGCACATGGTTTCGTCAATTTTAATAGTGCCGTCTTTTGCTCTCGTGATTGCAGGGCAACCAATTTTCATACACATACCGCACTTTTTGCACTTTTCAGCATCAACTTCGCATCTGAAGGGGAATTTTTGCCCTTTAAGAAGTGCACAAGGTGCTTTTGCAATAATAACGGTAAGTTGGTCGCCGTTAACCGATTGCTTGATTACCTTTTCTAAGCCTGCAACGTCAAACGCATTGATTTCGATAACGTTTTTAACACCAACAGCCGTGCAAAGTTCTGCAAGATTGATAGCGTTTGTTTCTTGACCTTGAAGGGTTTTACCCGTTGCCGCGTGTTCTTGGTGACCAGTCATACCAGTCGTGCGGTTATCGAGAATAATAACGGTACCAGTCGCCTTATTGTATACCATATTGATAAGCGAGTTAACACCAGTATGCAAGAAGGTTGAATCGCCGATTACGGCAACCCAATTTTTCAAGAACTCTTTACCCTTTGCCTTTTCAATGCCGTGGAGTGAAGAAATTGATGCGCCCATGCACAAAGTTGTATCAATAACACCAAGCGGAGCAACCGCACCGAGAGTGTAGCACCCTATATCGCCCGCTGCGTGAATTTTTAATTTGTTCAAAACTGAAAACACACTTCTATGCGGACAACCGGGGCACAAAATCGGGGGACGATTGGGAACTGCGGTCTTGTCAAAAACTTGACTATCGCCACCAAACAACACTTTTTTGAGCATATTTGCGCTATATTCGCCTTGTTTTGTGAACAATTCCTTACCCTTAACTTCAATACCCCAAGATTTAACTTGTTCTTCAATCACGGGTTCAAGTTCTTCAAAAACGTATACGGTTTTTACTTTTGAACAAAACTCTTCAATCAATTTTTTAGGAAGCGGATTAACGAGTCCTAACTTAAGCACGCTTGCGTTAGGGCAAACTTCCTTCACGTATTGATATGCAATACCAGAAGTAATAAAGCCGATTTCGGTATCGTTCATTTCCACCTTGTTGATAGGCATTGATGCGCCGTCTTCAGCAAGCCTTCTCTCCCTTTCTTCAACGACAACGTGTCTACCGATTGCCGAAGCGGGCATCATAACGTACTTTCTAAAATCTCTCTCGTAAGGTTTATCTTCCACCTCAACCCTATCTAAAAGTTCAACAACACCTTGTGAGTGTGAAAGTTTTGTGGTAGTTCTTAAAATAACTGGAGTATCGTATTTTTCACTGATTTCATAAGCATATTTAATAAAATCTTTTGCTTCTTGGCTGTCGGACGGCTCCAACACGGGAACGTGCGATGCTCTTGCAATCATTCTCGTATCTTGTTCGTTTTGTGAACTTGCAAGACCTGGGTCATCTGCAACAACCAACACAGAACCGCCGTTAACACCGGTATAAGAAAAGGTGTAAAGCGGGTCACTTGCAACGTTAAGTCCAACGTGTTTCATACAAGCAAGGCTCCTAACCCCCGCAAAAGACGCGCCGAATGCAACTTCAACAGCAACTTTTTCGTTGGGTGCCCATTCGGTGTAAACACCTTGATATTTCGCCAAATTTTCACTTATTTCGGTGCTCGGTGTTCCTGGATACGCACTTGAAACTTTTACACCAGCCTCATACGCACCGCGTGCAATAGCTTCGTTGCCGAGCATAATGATTTTTTCACTCATACTATTTACTCCTTAAATCTTTAATTCTCTTTGCTTTGCCTTCAAATCTTTGCAAAGTATTTGGTGATTCTAGGCTAATTTTTGCATCGAGACCAAGAATAACTTTAATTTTATTTTTAACCCTCTTAGAAATGTCTTGCAAAACCCCGAAAGAGTCGGTTGTGTGTGCAAGTTCCACCCTAATTTCAAGTTTATCGCTATAACCGTCTCTCGTAACGATAATTTCGTAATGCGGACCAAGTTCAGCAAAACTCAAAATAACTTCTTCAATTTGGCTCGGGAAAACGTTTACGCCACGAATTTTAAGCATATCGTCGCTTCTTCCCGACAGGTTTTCCATACGACAGAAAGTTCTTCCGCACTTACACTTTTCATAGATTAATCGGGTTATGTCTTTTGTTCTATATCTAATTAAAGGAAGCCCTTCTTTTTTGATACAAGTTATAACGAGTTCACCCTTTTCACCAGCGGGTAAAACCTCGCCCGTTTGGGGATTTATAATTTCGGGGATAAAATAGTCTTCGTTTATATGCATACCACAAAGATATTCACATTCACCAGACACCCCCGGTCCCATAAGTTCGCTCATGCCGTAGTTTGAAGTTACGAGCATATCGTCGCCCCAAGCCTTGTGCATTTCTTCTCTCATCGCATCGGTTAAAAGTTCGCTACCAACAAGACCAATTTTAACGTTTAAGTCTTTTTTAGGGTCAACGCCAATTTCGTTTGCAACTTCGGCAAGTCTCAACGCATACGACGGGGTTGCAACTAGCAAGGTAGTTCCAAAATCTTTCATGTACATAATTTGTTTTTCGGAATTACCAGTTGATGATGGAACGATTGTTGCCCCAATATTTTCCAAACCGTAATGAAGCCCGAGTGCACCAGTAAACATTCCGTAACCAAAACAAATTTGCGCTACGTCTTCTTTTGAAGCACCGCCCATACAAGCAATTCTCGAAACGCATTCGGTCCAAGTTTTAAGGTCGTTTTCGGTATATCCTACAACGGTGGGTTTTCCAGTTGTTCCGCTCGATGCGTGTATTCTAACAAGGTCCTTCTTTTCAACGGCAAAAAGCCCGAAAGGATAGGTATCCCTCATATCTTGCTTTGTAACGAACGGAAGTTTTGCTAAGTCCTTTAACTCTTTAATGTCTTCGGGTTTAACACCTACCGCATCCATTTTTGCTCTATATGCAGGAACTTTTTCATAAACTCTATTGACGGTTTCTTTTAGTCGCTCCAATTGAAGCGCTTCAATTTCCGCCCTAGACAGTGTTTCTTCTTTAGACCAAATCATTATCTATCTCCTAAAATCAAACGATTTCATTTTCTATCTTTTTATTAAATGCATTTTCAACAACCTGTTCGCTCGGTTTTTTTGTAAACAAACTTACGATGAAAGTTACCAACATTGAGTACGCCATACAAATAACACCGATAAGCGGTGATGAGCTAATACCACTTTGAATTGCAGCACCAAAACCACAAGACCATTCAAGTTTATCGTATCCCAAAACTATTATGAGCACAACTGTGAGTACAAGCGAACCGATAATTGACGTCCAAACGGCAGGTTTTGTTACCTTTTTCCACAAAACACCAAGGACGAATGGACCAATGAAGCAACCTGCAAGTGTACCCCAACTTAACCCCATCATATATGCGATTGCAGCAATGTTAAATTCAGCATTTAATACGGCAAGAACAACCGATATTGCAATAAATACTAGGCAAAGAACTTTCATTAAAACGTTGACCTTTTTATCCGATGCCTTTTGGTTGATTTTACCCTTATATATATCGATTGCAACAACCGATGCGCTCGCAAGAGAAACTGACGACAAAGTAGACATACTTGCAGACAAAATAAGAACTGCAACGATACCCATAACACCAGCGGGAATAACAAGGCTAAGCATGATAGGAATGATATTGTCGGGATTAGAATTGCCAGCAAGTTCCGTCTTAAACAAGGGGCTTAAACCGCCGAAGAAATAAGCGCAAAAACCAATGATTAGTGCAAATGCCGTACTGACAATCATACCTTGATTTATGGCTTTTTTATCCCTTATTGCGTAATATTTGTGCACCGTTTGAGGAAGCGCCCAAACACCGAACGAGGTTAAAAGTATCAAGGCTATCAATGAAATGGTGTCACCATACAAGAGTTTTCCCGACGTGTCGTGGGTAAACCAGTTAAGAGTTGATATATTCCAAGATACTTGCTTGCTGTTCATAAAGAATATAAACATAAGCACGACACCGATAATCATTATTATACCTTGTATAAAGTCGGAAAGTGCTGTTGCAAAATATCCACCGAAGAATAGATATAGCGCAGTTATACCAGCAAGCGCAACCATTACCGCCCAACCAGGTATTGAAAAGATTGTTTCAAATAAGTTGCTAAGTCCGTTATATACTGATGCCGAATATGGAATCAAGAATATAAAGATAATAACTGCTGAACAAAGTTTCAACGAACGGCTAGCAAATCTCTTTTCAAAAAATTCTGGCATAGTTTTTGCCGATAGACGTGTGGTCATATTTTTTGTTCTCTTTGCAAGAACCATCCACGCAAAGAGTGAGCCAATTACTGCATTACCAATGCCAATCCAAACGGCAGCAAGTTGGTAAGCCCCCCCAAATTTTCCCGCATATCCTATGAAAATGACTGCTGAAAAATAAGTTGTACCGTATGCAAAGGCGCTCATCCATCCATTAAGTCCCTTTTTACCCGCAAGCAAAAAATCGTTAACCGACTTAGACCTGTTTTTTGTATAAACTGTGATGCCTATCATTATTAGGAAGTATACAGCCAAAGCAAAATAGTTCCAAAACATATTACTTCTCCTAAAAAAATAAAACCGTCACAATTTTGCGACGGCCAAATATACAAAATATAAACGTAATTTTAGCCCGCACGAAAATCAAGTTAGGTGATAATAATAAAATTCGTATACGGGATAAAAATAGTACATAGTAAACCTTCTTTGTAAATATTAGTTATATTATATAACTAAATAGTTTAAGTGTCAATCATTTATTGAAGATAAATCAAACAAAATACATAAAAAAGGCGGGTATTTACCCGCCTTTTGTAGTTAAAACACAAATTAAAGTGTAACACCTGTTTTATAGAATGCAATTTCTCTAATATCTTCACTCTTGCAAAGGTATTCGCCGTTAACCGTTTTAATCAAAAGGTCAAATAGCGCATCTTCGTCCATACCGAACGCATTAAAGTCTATCCAATTATTCTTAAAGCTTGCAAGATTGTCATTGGTAGAAATTTTCATCGTGGGAACGAAGGTTGAGAACGGCGTTCCTCTACCCGTGGTAAATAAAACGATTTGACAGCCAGAAGCCGCAAGCGCAGTTGCTGCTATAAGGTCGTTACCGGGCGCGTTAAGAACGTTTACACCACTCTTTTTAACCATTTGAGCATATCCCAAAACGTCAACAACCTTGGTTGTACCTGCTTTTTCAACACAGCCGAGCGACTTTTCTTCCAAAGTTGTTATACCACCCTTTTTATTGCCAGGGCTGGGGTTTTCATATACGGGGAAACCTTGGTCGGTATAGTATTTTTTGAAATCTTCTATCATTTTGCGGTAGTTTTCAAACACTTCTTTACTTTCGCACTTGTTCATAAGAAGTTGTTCAGCACCAAACATTTCGGGAACTTCGGTTAAAATTGCACTACCACCAAGTGAAATAAGTCTATCGGTAATCCTTCCAACCAATGGGTTTGCGGTAAGACCAGAATAACCGTCACTACCACCGCATTTAAGACCGATGCAAAGTTTATCAAGCGAAACTTCTTCCCTTTCTAAAATTGCGCAATCGTCAATGAAACCCTTAAGAATTTCAAGACCGTATTCAACGTCGTTTTCAACTTCTTGGCAATTAAAGAACGCAATTTTTCTATTAAATGGTTCGAGGTAGTTTTTGATAGGTTCTAAGCCGTTGTTTTCACAACCCAAACCAACGATTAGCACCGCGCTCGCGTTGGGGTTAAGAGCAATTGAACAGATAAGATTTTTAATATTTTCGTTATCTTGACCTAATTGACTGCAACCGAATTGGTGTGTTAAAGCATAAATGCCGTCGATACTACCCTTCATAAGTTTGCGCGCTTCTTTTTCTAAACGCATACAAACGTTGTTAACGCAACCAACGGTGGGGATAATATAAATCTCGTTTCTAATACCAACACCGCCGTAAGCACGTTTATAGCCCTTAAAAGTGCCTTCTTTTTTAATTTCTACTTCGTTTGCTTGATAGTTGTAAGAATAAACGGGCGTTTCGTCAAGGTGCGATTTTACGTTGTGCGTATGCACCCAATCACCTTCTTTGATGTCGCAAGTTGCCCTACCGATAATTTGTCCGTATTTGATAACGGTTTCGCCCTTCTTTATGTCACGCAAAGCGTATTTGTGTCCAGCGGGAATATCTCCTGACGCAACCAAACAAACACCGACGTTATCCGCCTTATTAATAATAACTTTGTTTTCCATTAGATTAAACTGATTCCTTTGTTAATTTTTTCAACGTTTGCGCTAACAGTTTCATAGAAATCTTTGTAAGCGGTAAGGTCTTCACCCCAAACGTTTACGTCTTGCATAAAGTCTTTCAAAGGCTTCTTGTCAGCAAAATAATCAAGATAAGGCTTATCGTCTTTAATTTCAACTTCTCTAGTGGGAAGTTTAACAAAGTATTCTTCGCCCCTTCTTTCAAGTCCCATATAGGTTGCCATAAGGTAAGAAAAACCAATGGTCAAAAGTGCAGGGATTTTGCCGTATTTTTCATAGTAATCCTTAAAGCTCGGCAAGTCTCTTGCACGCCACTTAGAAATACTGTTAAGGCTGATGCTTACAAGCAAGTGGTTTAGATAAGGATTTAAGAATCTTTCGGTAATACTTTCAGCAAAAACCGTGGTTGCAGCGATATCGTCTGATACGAAAGGAACGATTTCGTTTGTCAAAGTATCTTGCAAGAATTTAGCAAGTTTTTCGTCCTTCATGCAATCGTAAACGGTGATTGCACCATGCCAAAGTCCAACGGGAACGATGTTGGTATGACTTCCGTTAAGAACGCGAACTTTACGTTTTTTGTAGTATTTAATGTCTTCGGTAAGAACAACTTCAATGTTGTGTACGCCGTCTTTTATGTATTTTGCGATATCCCCTTTCTTTTCAACCGCCCAAAGACCGAACGGCTCGCCAATAGAAACGAGTTTATCTTCTTCACCGAGAAGTGCTTGAATTTTAGCAACGTCTTCAGGTGTTCTGGGGTGACCAGAAACGATACGGTCAACCAAAGTGTTGCAGTAGAAGTTCTTTTCAGCATTCCACTTTTTGAATTCTTCGGGAAGATTCCAAAGTTCGATATATTTATCTACGCACTTTTTAAGTTCGTCCGCGTTGTTATCGATAAGTTCAACCGGCATCAAATAAACGCCTTCTTTACCGCTATTGAAACGTTCAAACAAGAATTTAGTAAGTTTTGCGGGATAGGTAATATTTTCAAATCCGTCAAACTTGTCGTTCGCGTTATAGCAAATACCTGCTTCGGTGGTGTTAGAAACGATAATTTTAAGGTCGTCTTCCCTTGCCAAAGCCAAATATCTATCCATTTCGTTAAAGGGGTCAACAACGCCTTCCAAAACGTCTACTTTATAAACGTTTTCAACCGTTTTTCCACCTTCAACACCGCGAAGAACAATGTGATATTTATTGTCTTGCTTCTTAAAGTTTTCAAGGCTACCAAAGGTAATCGGTTTTACGATATTTACCTTATAATCAAGCCCTTCTTTGTTGAGTGTATCGAAATACAAGTCAACAAACGTACGTAAAAAGTTGCCTTCACCAAATTGTACAATTTTAACCATTATGCACCTTCTTAAAGTTTTTAATAAATTTTATTTATTACATATATTTTATAACAAATTCGATTGCTTTTACATATAAAATAGTTTATAATATAGGTAAAATTACATAAATCGTAAAGGTTTTTTATGGATTTTCTTGAATTTGACGAATTGTCTGCTACAAAAAAACACGTTATGCCCCAAACGCACAGCCACGATTATTACGAGCTGTATTTTTTACTTGACGGCGAAAGGGAATTTTTTATCGAAAACAAAATGTTTATCGTTCAAAAAAACACACTCGTCGTTGTTCCACCCTTTTGCGTTCATAAAACTGAAGGCGGGCCTTATAGACGTATAAACATAAACGTTTCACCCAATCTTTTGAGCAAAACTGAGAACGAGTTTTTGCAAAAAGCCACCGAGAGCATTGCCGTTAAAATAAGCGAAAAATATCGCGATATTATAACGAGATTATTGTCCGAGGGTGCAAAGGTTCAATCGGTTAACATAAAGAACAAAAAGGATTCGCTTTTAGCGGTTCTAAAAACCATACTTTTGTTTTTATCCCAACAAGAATCGGTATCTTTATCCCTTGCAAGTTCGGCATATAGCATGAAAGCCGTTTCGCCCGAAGTTCTAAAAATCATTTACTACATAAACACCCACTACAACCAAACGATAACCTTAAAAATTTTGTGTGATATTTTCTTTATGTCAAAGGTTTCGCTATGCAAAAAATTTAAAGACGTCATGAACTGCTCCATTATGGAATACGTTATGAGAATAAGGCTAAACAAGGCAAAAGTTCTTCTTCGCGATACTGACAAAAGCATTGAAGAAGTTGCGTTTGAATGCGGTTTTTCTTCAGCAAACTACTTTGGCTTAATCTTCAAAAAAGAGATAGGACTGTCCCCCTTAAACTACAAAAAAACAAGGTAAAATAAAATGAGGAAATCACTTGTGATTTCCTCATTTTATTTTAATTTCGGATTATCTTTGAACACGTCCGCTTGCGTCACCGCCTGCAAGTGTTTCAACTTCCTTTTTGCTAACCATATTGTAGTCGCCTTCAATGCTGTGCTTTAAGCAACTTGCAGCGATTGCAAACTCGATTGCCTTTTGTGCGTCGTAACCGTTAAGAAGTGAATAAATAAGTCCACCGCCAAAGCTGTCGCCACCGCCAACTCTATCAACGATGTGCATTGCGTATTTTTTAGAGAAGTGTGCTTCGCCATCGATGTAAAGCATACCGCTCCAGTTGTTGTCGTTTGCCGACAAACTTTCTCTTAACGTAATTGCAACACCCTTAAAGTTAAAGCGGTCGGTAAGTTTTTTAGCAACTGAAATATATCCGTTTCTATCAAGTTTTCCGCCGTAAATATCGGTGTTATCCGCTTCGATACCGAAAACGTCTTTTGCGTCTTCTTCGTTAGCGATGCAGTAGTCAATATATTCGCAAAGTCCGCTCATAACTTGACCGGCTTTTTCTTTTGACCAAAGTTTTTTACGGAAGTTAAGGTCGCAAGAGATGTTAATACCCCTCTTTTTTGCTTCCTTTACTGCTTCTAAGCAAATTTCAGCCATTGAATCTGAAAGTGCGGGTGTAATTCCGGTAAAGTGGAACCAATCAACACCTTCAAAAATCTTTGCCCAATCAAAATCTTCCTTTTTAGCCGTTGCGATAGAACTATTTGCTCTATCGTAAATTACCTTTGACGGACGTTGGCTTGCACCCTTTTCGCAATAGTAAATACCAACTCTGTCACCACCACGAACAACCTTTGAAGTGTCAACGCCAAATTTTCTTAAAGAATTGATAGCGCATTGACCGATTTCGTGGTCGGGAAGTTTTGAAACGAATGAAACGTCCACGCCATAGTTAGCAAGGCTGACAGCAACGTTTGCTTCAGCACCGCCAAAAGTGGCTTCATACTTATCGCTCTGAACGAATCTCAAGTATCCTTCGGGAGCAAGTCTTAACATAAGTTCACCAAAAGTTATAACTTTCATATTATCCTCCAAGTCGCAAAAGCGACCATTTTTTATTTAATTTTTACTGTTTTTCCTGCGGGAATTACCGCTTTTACACTATAATATTGAATATAAACGTCAACTGCGCTTGGGTTATAAACCAAACTTTCGTCAACTGAAAACTCAAGACGGTCAAATGCGGTCACGTAATCGTAAATCTCTCCGTTGGTTGCATACCAAACGTCTTCTTTACCGCCAACAAACTCGCAGAATTTTTCGATAACTTCCCAGTTGTTATTGTTATCAAACTCATAACTATGTCCCCAAAGATAGAAAAGTTTTGGTGTGTTTGCCCAAAAATACTTCTTAGGAGTACTATCCAAAAATTCTTCAGCAAGTTGCATCAATTTTGGGTTGTTGTGATGGCAAGTCGCACCCATTTTAAGCCAATCGGTAGGAATATCGAATTTTTCGGTATTTTGCGTTGTTCTAGCATAGTTTATACCGCATTTTTTCAATATATCAACCGTGGTTTCGGTGCAGTTAATTGAACCGTTAGGATATGCCATGCCCTTTATCACACGTCCAAAAATACTCTCCAACGTTGACCTATCTTTAATGACGTCGTTAACGACGGTCGCATCGTTAAAAACACTCCAATGCAAGTGTTTATAGCCGTGATTTGCAATTTCGTGAACACTATTAGAATAAAGCTCAACCGCTTCTTCTTTTGTCATTCTTCCAACCGTTTCACTATCGCGCTTATCATTAAAAAGTCCCGCGTTTATGTTAAACGTTGCCTTAATTCCATATTTATCTAAAATAGAAATAAGCCTTTTATCTTGTCTAACACCGTCGTCGTAACTTAAAGTAAGTGCTTTTTCCTTAAAATCGGGAAAACGAAGAAAAATTCTACTCATAATTCAATAAAAAAACTATGCGTTAACTATTTCGTTAATTTTTTTGCAGTTGTCAACGATATCACCCTTCATCATAAAGCTACCGCCAACTGCATAAATCTTGTCAAACGCCAAGAATTCAGCAAGGTTAGTAAGGTCAACCCCACCTGTTGGAATAAATTTCAATTGCGGGAATGGTCCAGCAAGTGCTTTCAATGCTTTAAGTCCGCCGTATACGTTTGCGGGGAAGAACTTAACGATTTCAATACCAAGTTCTAAAGCTTGCATAATTTCGGTAGGCGTTACACAACCGGGATAGTATGCAATGCCAAATTCTTTTGCGTATTTTGCAACTTCAACTGAAAGTCCTGGAGACACCAAGAATTTAGCACCAGCTTCTACTGCCTTTTTTGCTTGCGCAAGGTTGATAATTGTGCCGGCACCTACGTTCATATCGGGAAATTCTTTAACGCCAAGTGCGATTGCTTCAGCAGCACAAGCCGTTCTAAAAGTGATTTCCGCGCAGTTAATTCCACCGTCTTTTAATGCTTTTAAGGTAGGAATAGTGTCGTTAACGTCTTTAATAACAACAACAGGAATAACTTTGTCCATTACTATTTTTTCTCCTAAATTTTTTCATATTTTAGCGATTATGTCTAACATAATCACATTGAATTTCACTAGATTTTACAATACAATTGTCCCAACAGTTCTAACTGATAGCGGAATAACGTTATTTTTGCCATACACCTTTGCAACGTTATCGATAAAATCACTTAAATTCTCTTTTTTAACAACGTTTAAAGTACTACCAGCAAAGCCACCGCCGTGCACCCTATTCGCCCCACCGCAAAGATAATTTTTAGCAAAGTAAATTGCCTTAGGGATAGATTGAATATTAGAGCCCGATACGTAGCAGTTTTGAAGAGCGCATAGCGAACTTATTCCCGACTGATTTATGCAGTCAAAAAATTCGCTATAATTTCCGCTAGTCAATGCATCGGCAAGTCTATCAACCCGCTCGTTTTCTTCATAAAAATGCGTCGCACGGAGCATTGCCCTATCGTTAACTTTTTCACCCACACTAGAAAAGCCGTCTAAAAATTGTTGCTTATCAATCTCAACAAGCCTTTCCACGCCAAAGCACTTTGCAACAGCCTTCATTTCAGCGGGAATTGAAGCATATTCGTCGGTTAAATCGCTGTGGTCACCACCAGTATTAATTAAAACAAGGGCAAAATCACTTAAATCACATTCGATTTTCTCTACTTTTATGGTGTTTTTATCGGCAAAGTCGAGCTTATTGATACCGCCAAACGCAATTGCAGTCTGGTCTAAAAGCCCGCAAGGTTTACCAAAATAAACGTTTTCAGCAAACTGAGAAACGATAGATTTTGTTTGACAATCTATCTTACCGTCGTTATACAAGAAATTGAAAATTTCAGCAATCAAAACTTCAAAGGATGCTGAACTTGATATTCCCGCACCGCCAATAACGTTACTTGTAAAGCACGCGTTAAAACCACCAACGGAATACCCCCTACTTTTAAGCCCTTCGGCAACACCTTTTACAAGTGCTAACGAAGTTCCAAGTTCAACCTTTTCATTGCAATTTAAGTCGAGGACAACGTCTTTATATCCCTCGCTTTTGATGTGGACTATATTATTGTCAGTCGGCAAGAACATTGCAAGCGTATCTAGATTGATTGAAGCACAAACAACCTTACCGCCATTGTGGTCGGTATGGTTACCACAAACCTCAACGCGTCCGCTAGAAGACGCAACGAAAGCCTCACATGCCGAAAATTCTTTTTTAAACCTTTCAAACTGGGCTTTATAACGTTCAACTTGAAACTCACTCACACCGCCGTAAAGTGCAGGAAATTGGTCGATAATTTGATTATCAATGCTTTGATAAGGTTTTTTCATTACTTTCTCCAAAGTCAAAAAACATTTTCCACAATAGTATAACACTTTTTTGCATATTTGTAAACGCAAATTTCGACTTTTTATACTTTGAATTGAAAAAATTATTAAATAATTATTTGTTTTTTAACGTATTAGTTTCTTGACTAATAATTTTGTTTATTATATAATAATAAAAAGTTATTTATATTTTTTGGAGGCTGTTTGGCTCTTATGGACATGAAGAAAATCGAAAAAAAATGGCAAGCTGTTTGGGAAAAAGAAAAACTTGCTAATTTTAACCCGAAAAACGTAGGAAAAAAGTATTATTGCTTGGAAATGTTCTCATACCCTTCCGCTGCAAAGTTACACTTAGGTCACTGGTATAACTACGGTCCTACCGATAGCTTTGTTAGATACAAAAAAATGAAAGGTTTTGAAGTGTTTCAGCCCATGGGTTTCGACGCGTTCGGTCTGCCCGCTGAAAACTATGCTATAAAAACGGGTATTCACCCCAAAGATTCAACCGATAAAAACATTGTAAACATGGAACAAACCTTACGTGAAATGGGTGCAATGTTCGATTGGAGTGCGGAAATTAAAACTTGCGAAGAAGACTATTATAAATGGACGCAATGGTTGTTCTTAAAGTTGTACGAAAAAGGACTTGCTTATAGAAAGGAAGCGCCTGTTAACTGGTGCCCTGGTTGTAAAACCGTTCTTGCAAACGAACAAGTTATAAACGGCGTTTGTGAACGTTGTTCTTCAACCGTCGTTAAAAAAGACCTTACCCAATGGTTCTTTAAGATTACCGAATATGCCGAGGAACTTCTTCAAGGCTTGAACGGACTTGATTGGCCGGAAAAAACCAAGCTTATGCAAAAGAACTGGATTGGTAAGTCCACTGGTGGCGAAATCGAATTTACCGCTGAAAGTGGCGATAAGTTTAAGGTGTTCACTACCCGTGCGGATACACTTTTTGGTGTTTCGTACGTTGTTTTAGCCCCCGAACACCCACTCGTTAAAAAACTTACTTCGGCAAAACAAAAGAAGGCCGTTGAAGCTTATATTGAAGAAACGGCAAAAACCAATGAGATTGATAGACTTTCTACCGCTCGTGAAAAGACTGGTGTTTATATTGGACATAAAGCCATCAACCCCATCAACGGCAAAGCCGTTCCCATCTACGTTGCCGATTACGTTTTATATTCTTACGGCACGGGTGCGGTTATGGGTGTTCCATCGCACGACGATAGAGACTTTGTGTTTGCAACTAAATACGACCTTCCCATTACCCGAGTTATTAAGGGTGTAAATTGTGACGATACCCTTCCCTTTACCGATGACGGAATCGTTATGAACAGCCCTGGATTTGACGGCATGACAAGTGAAGAAGCAAGAAAGGCTATCATTAATGAACTCGTTAAAACAGGCAAAGCCGAACACAAAACCAACTTTAGACTTCGTGACTGGCTGGTTTCGCGTCAACGTTATTGGGGCGCACCTATCCCCGTTATTCACTGCGATAAATGTGGCGTAGTTCCCGTTCCTTATAGTGATTTGCCCGTTAAACTCCCATACGACGTAGAGTTTGCACCCGACGGCGAATCTCCCCTTGCTAAACACCAAGGCTTTATGAACGTTAAGTGCCCAATTTGTGGTGGCGACGCTCATAGAGACCCCGACACTTTAGATACCTTCGTTTGCTCAAGCTGGTATTATTTGAGATACCCCGATGCAAAGAACTCTAAAGAACCCTTCAACCCCGAACACATCAACAAAATGCTTCCCGTTGATAAATACGTTGGCGGTGCTGAACACGCTTGCATGCACTTGCTCTATGCTCGTTTTATCACTAAAGCACTTCGCGATATGGGTTACCTTAACTTTGATGAACCCTTCAAGTCGCTCGTTCACCAAGGTATAATTTTAGGACCCGACGGCATGAGAATGAGTAAGTCTAAGGGCAACATCATCGCACCCGACCCCTACGTTCAAGAATATGGTTCTGACGTTTTAAGGTTGTACCTTATGTTTGGTTTCTCTTACACCGAAGGCGGTCCTTGGAGTGATGCGGGTATTAAGGCAATCACTAAATTCTTAGATAGAATTGAAAGACTTGCAACCAAAGTTGCCTCTACCCCCAATAGTAAATACAACGCAATCACTAGTGCTGAAAAAGACCTCTTGTATGCAACCAACTATGCAATTAAGCAAGTTGATAAAGATATGGATAGTTTCTCTTTCAACACTGCCGTTGCTAGACTTATGGAACTTGTTAACGCACTTTCAAAGTTCGATGCAATCGAAGGCGAAAAGAATATTTCCGTTTATAAAGATTGCTTCAAAACTCTTATCATGTTGCTTGCACCTTGCGCCCCCCACTTCTCAGAAGAAATTTGGGAAATGCTTGGCAATCGCAATTCCATTTTCTATTCAAAATATCCCGAATGCGACGAAAATGCACTTGTTAAAGACGAGATTGAAGTTGCAGTTCAAATCAACAGCAAAATGCGTGGAAAGATTATGGTTCCCAACGATTTAACCGAAGAGCAAGCAAAAGAGATTATTTTTGCCAACCAAAAACTTGCAAGTGAACTTGAAGGTAAACAAATCAAAAAGCTCATAATCGTTCCTAAACGCATCATAAATATAATTATTTAACTATTTTTGGTAAAAAATGAAAAAAAGCCCCGTAAATTTGCAACCAACAGAAAGATTTAACCCGAATTTTAGTTCGGGTCTTTCCGACGTTCAAGTAAATTTACGAAAAAGCGAAGGGCAAATCAATGCGGTTAAAAAGCATTACTCTAAATCGTACCTAAGCATTTTTACGGGCAATATCTTTACCTCGTTTAACCTACTCGGTGTTATATGCTTTTTCGCTCTATTTTTTAGCGGAGCGTCGCTTAACCAGTTTGTATTCGTATTCTTTTACGTGGCAAACATTGCAATCGGTATATTCCAAGAAATAAGGGCAAAACGATGCGTCGATAGATTGTCGCTTGTCGCCCAGAAAAACGTTATCGTCATAAGAAATGGTGAACGCGTTGAAATTTCTTCGGACGATATCGTGCTAGACGAAGTTATCTATCTCGGTATGGGTAGCCAAATCCCCGCCGACTGCGTTATTTTAGAGGGCGAAATTGAAGTTAACGAATCCTTACTTACGGGCGAGCCCATTGCAATCAAGAAAAAAGTTGGAAGTAAGATTTTTGCGGGCAGTTTTATAACTAGCGGAAATTGTTACGCTCAAGCCGTAAAGGTAGGAAGAGATAACTACGTTCAACAATTATCAGCAAAAGCAAGAGCATATAAAAAGCCAAAGTCGGAAATTATGAATTCGCTTTCCATAATTATCCGCGCAATAGGTTTTATCATTCTACCTATCGCCTCTGCCCTAGTTATAAAGTCGCTTTTAATTAACCCAAAAGAAGTTGCGAGTGCAGTTTTGGGTGCGGTTACCGTTGTTTTGGGCATGATTCCCGCGGGAATGTTTCTTCTCACCAGTGTCGCGCTTGCGGTTGGTATTATAAAACTTGCAAAGCACAACACTCTCGTTCAAGACCTTTATTCTCTTGAAATGCTCGCGCGTGTAGACACAATTTGCTTTGATAAAACTGGCACTATCACCGACGGCAATATGACCGTTGATAAAATTGAAACGTTTGACAATTATACCGAAACTGCCGTAAAGGAAATAATCGGCACAATGATTTCCGCTCTCGGCGATACCAACCAAACCTCGAACGCACTTAAAAATTATTTTTCGGACGAGAAGGTTTTCAACGTTAAAACCCTTCTCCCCTTCAATTCGACCACAAAAATGTCGGCGGTTACCTTCAAAAACGGAAACACCTTTGCTTTTGGTGCACCCGAGTTTGTTCTTGGTAAAGACGCGTTCAGCGAAATTGAAGAGCGAGTAAACGAATATGCGTCTAAAGGGCTTCGTGTTCTTGCATTATGCAAGTCGGGTACGGAAATTATCGACAATCGTGCGCCAAAAGATTTTATGCCTATTGCACTTATAACTCTTCTTGACAACGTGCGTGAAGATGCTGTCGACACTGTTCAGTGGTTTAAGGATAACGACGTAACGATTAAAGTTATTTCTGGCGACAACCCCATTACAGTATCCGAAGTTGCAAAACGTGCAGGTATTGACGGCGCTGAAAATTATATCAGCCTTGAAGGACTTTCCGACCAAGAAATTTGCGACATCGCGGATAAATATACCGTTTTTGGTAGAGTTACCCCCGAGCAAAAGGCAGTTTTGATTAGAGCGCTTAAACTAGCAGGTCACGTCACCGCAATGACGGGCGACGGCGTAAATGATATTTTAGCACTTAAAGAATCCGATTGTGCAATTTCAGTTGCATCAGGTAGCGACGCGGCAAGAAACGTTTCCCACTTAGTGTTGCTTGACAACAATTTCTCGTCAATGCCTAAAATCGTTTATGAAGGTAGGCGTGTTATAAACAACGTTTCACGTTCGGCATCACTATTCTTGATGAAGACGTTATTCACTATGTTTATGGCGGTAATTTCTTTGATTTTACCTTATATGTATAGTTACCCCTTTATCGCATCGCAAATGAACTTGCTCGAATTTGCGGTTATCGGTATCCCCGCATTCTTCTTGTCCTTCCAGAAAAACGATTCGCGAGTCGAAGGGAAATTTATTGCCTACGTAATAAAGCGGTCACTCCCTAGTGCCCTACTCATGCTATCTAGTGTTGCAACCATTGAACTTGTTAAAATCTTCTTTGGCAAATTCTATGATAGTACGTACACCGATATTCAAATTTATTCAATTATCGCGATGGGACTTGTCAACTTGTTCTACGTTTGTAGACCGTTTACCGACCTAAGCAAAAAGGTTTTCTTTGTAACAACCACCGTTGTTGCAACGGTAATTGTTCTTGCCTTATTCGATATCGTTCCCCTTATAAACGACTTCTTTGGATATAAGGCAATAATCACAACAAAACATTGGTATTTAACCCTTATTCTTGCCGGTGTTGTTGCAACGCATATCCCTATATCGATAATTTTACAAAAGGCTTTCTTTAAGATAAATATCGATAAACTGGTTGAAAAAATCACAAACCATAAACGAAGAAAATCAATTACAAAATTATTCAAAAAGAAACCTAAACAATAACAAAAAACCATCGACAAAAGTCGATGGTTTTTTTATTTAGTTTTAATTTTAATCGCAAAAATTATTTGTTGTTTGCTTCAATCAATTTAATGATATCGCCAACGGTTTTGATATTAACAGCATCTTCTTCGGGAAGAGTAATACCAAATTCTTCTTCAAAGTTCATAAGCATTTCAACAACGTCAAGTGAATCGGCGCCCAAATCCTTAACAACTTCCTTTTCTTCAGTAATTTCGTCAACAGACTTGCTAAGTTGCTCAGCAATAAGTTGTTTAACTTTAGCAGCTATTTCCATTTTTTCGCCTCCTTAAAATTTAAGTATAAATTAATTATAATACATTTCAGTTGATAATGCAACTAATTTAACAAATTTTATTTGTTTTGCGGAATATCGGGTATAGTCGCAAAGCCTTTTGCCAAATCTTCGTCGGTCGGCACGTAATCGGTCATCTTTCCCTCGTTAAACGCGGTATACGCCTTAAGGTCAAAGTAACCCGTACCAGTCAAGCAGAACACAATCTTTTTCTTCTCGCCCGTTTTCTTGCATTTTAACGCCTCGTCAATAGCTACCCTAATGCTGTGTGAAGATTCGGGTGCGGGAAGTATGCCTTCAGATTTTGCAAACGTAACGGCTGCGTCGAACACCTCGGTTTGTTTAACGGTGGTTGCTTCAATATAGCCGTCGTGATAAAGTTTGGACACAATCGGGTTCATACCATGGAAACGAAGTCCGCCCGAGTGGTTGGGTGCAGGCATAAAGCCACTACCCAAGGTATACATTTTAAGAAGAGGTGTGGTTTTACCAGTATCACCAAAATCGTAAACGTATTTACCACGTGTAAGCGTGGGGCAAGACGCGGGTTCAACACCGATTATGCGGTAGTTCTTTTTGCCTTCCTTTTTATCCTTGATAAACGGTGCAATAAAGCCACCAAAGTTTGAACCGCCACCCATACAACTGATTAAAATATCGGGTTCAATATTAAACTTTTCAAGCACCGCCTTGGTCTCTAAACCGATAATGGTTTGGTGCAAAATAACGTAGTCTAGCACGCTACCCAAAACGTATTTGCAGTTTGGGGTTTCGTTTGCCCTTTCAATCGCTTCAGACACGGCACAACCGAGTGAACCGCCAGTCTCGGGGTATTTTTCAAGTATAGACTTGCCTACTTCCGTGGTCATTGAGGGGCTTGGAATAACCTTTCCGCCATAAGTTTCGATAACCGCCTTTCTAAACGGCTTTTGTTCGGCACTACATTTAACCATAAACACGGTAACGTCAATTCCGTAATAAGCGCACGCCATAGAAAGTGCCGTTCCCCATTGCCCTGCGCCCGTTTCGGTGGTTAGCGAGGTCAAACCCTCTTGCTTTGCATAATATGCTTGCGCAACGGCAGAGTTAAGCTTGTGCGAGCCCGAAGTGTTGTTGCCTTCAAACTTGTAATAAATTTCCGCTGGGGTATCCAAAACCTTTTCTAAGCAGTATGCCCTTGTCAAAGGTGACGGACGAATCATTTTATAAAATTCTTGAACTTCTTCAGGAATAGGTATATATTCGTCGGTAACGTTAAGTTCTTGCTTTGAAAGTTCAGTGCAGAACACCTTTGAATAATCTTCCAAAGTGCAAGGTTTTAAAGTCTTAGGATTAAGTGCGGGGTCATGCTTTACGACTGCGTTTATGTTATACCAAGCGCGTGGAAGCTCACTTTCATCTAAATACATCTTGGTTGGAATTTTCTTTTCTGACATAACGCGTCCTCCTTGTTTTTAAAATAAAGGCGATGTTTCAATAAATGGTTTATATTAAAAGGGCGAATATAAAGCAAGCAAGAGTAGGCAAACGTCTGAAGTTAATAGTTTACATATTAACAAGGACTTTAACGACCTATTGCGTAGATTTTTATTTGCACTTTATAAGCCTTTTGCCGAAACAGAGCCAAAAAAAAGGATATACTCATCTATGGGACGAATATATCCGTGTTGCCACCCAATTTCGCAGTAAAACTGCCTTTTTCAAGCACTATCATGCTCTGCCGTTTTAACGCTCGGCTTTCTGCGTCAAAGACTACTCTTATTTCGCCCTTGCCCTCGGTAACCCATTCAATAAAGCCCGATAATTTGCTTACACCAACCGCAAACTCTCTATCTATCAAGGCAATACCTACTATTTTACCTCATCGGTTTAATATCAATTAAATAATATCACTTTTAATTTTTATTGTCAATTAAATGTGACGATTTTTTTGTTTTTGTTTAATCTTCATATATGCCGTATGTTGAAAGCAAATATTTGCCCATTTCAAAAAGCAATTTATTCTCTGCTCTAATAACGTCAATCGAAGCATTTTTCCTCGCGTTTAACGTGTCAAAGGCGAATAGTTTATCTTTTAAGGTACAAGTGCATTCAAAGGTAAACGGCCCCTTAAACCCTATATCAATCAGCCCTCTAATCGCTTTATCGTTATCAGTTGTGCCTAAAAACGGAATTCTATGCTCATCAGCAAGCGTGTTGTTATCATTATAATGGATAGCGTATAAGTCTTTATCGAGAATTTTAATCTGCTCATACTGGTCAATCTTCATTGAGTTGCCGTGCCCAATATCCCAACACGCGTGAAGAAGAGGGTGGTTAAAATATTCAATAAACTCTTTCAGCCTTTCTGCAGTATTAAAATAGTATCTGCCGTTATTGTCGTTTATTCCAACGTTTTCAACCAAAAGGTTTACCCCTGTTTTTTCCATAACGGGAAGCAACTTTTCAAAAAATTGCTTGTTTAACTCTATCGTTTGCTCTTTTGACGTGTTACGTTTTACCCCTGCATGAAAAACAGTCATAGGTATTGAAAGTTCTTTGCAAATTTCAATTGAACGCACGGTTTGGTCAAACTTGTCTTGCCAATTTTCTGTTGGCGACAAGGTTTCAAGCGTTTCAAACGCAGGTGAATGCGCTTGAACAAAGGTAATTTCAAGGCTGTCAGCATAATCTTTAAGCCTCTTTATATCCTCCTTCCAATTATCGTGCATAAAAGGCACAACCTCATCCCCATACATGCTAAAATCCACGTATCTAAAGCCTGCGTCGTGCAGTTCTTTTATCTTTTCAAATTCAGTTGTGCAATGTTTGGAAAAATCCCCCGTAGTATTACAAAGTTTCATAATTCCCTCGCCTATTTTATAGATATATTTTAACACAAACGTAATCAATGTGCAACTTAAATTTAAAATAAATAATAATAAAAAGCACGAGCAGGGCGTTAGCCAGTGTCGTGCTTATTCGTGGCGGAGCGTGTGAAACGTAAAACTAAATTTCTTTTTCAAAAAACAATTCGTGTCTTGTAAACATATCTCCCATAACATGAAAAACTAATGAATAACCTTCTTTTTCAAATTCATTAATTAATCTAGCTAATGTTTTGCCTAAACGACAAGATTCGTGAACATAATGATATTTTTTATCACTATCTTCAAAAATTATATCGTATCTAGATGCCAAATCTCCCATTACAACAGATTTTAATTTGTGATTTAACATAAAGTGTTTTTCTAATATTTTTGAAACTTTTTTCTTTGATCTTGCGTGTTCGTAATAAACCATATAACCTCTAACAAAATTATAAATTATTAAATAACCTAACCCAGAACTAAAGTTCGGATTAGGTTACGGTTGGCGGAGAGCGAGGGATTCGAACCCCCGTGGGCTTGCACCCAAACGGTTTTCAAGACCGCCTCGTTATGACCACTTCGATAGCTCTCCATATATTACGTATCGTGCTTAATTTCCTAAGCACGATACATTGTATATCATTTTTAAAAATTTTGCAAACGTTTTACAGCCTATTTTTACAAATCTTCAAATTTTATCAATTCAACACCCGATTGAGCGAACAATTCTAGCGCAAAAGCATCGGGATAGCCGTTTTTATAGATAACTTTTTTAATTCCTGAGTTAAGTATCATACGCGTACAAATCACGCAAGGTTGGTGTGTAACGTACATAACCGCTCCTTCTAGACTTACACCAAGTTTTGCCGCTTGAATAATTGCGTTTTGTTCTGCGTGAACTGCATAGCAAACTTCTTGCATAGTTCCGCTTGCAATATTTCTAACGCGCCTTAAACATTCGCCACGTTCAGCACAACTCTCTATCCCAGACGGAGCGCCGTTATAACCGGTTGTTAAAATTCTTTTGTCTTTAACCACAACCGCGCCAACGTGTCTATTTTCTTGATAGCAACTAGACCAGCCGGCAACAGTCTCGGCAAGTTGCATAAATCTTTCATCCCATTTGTTAATCATAGTATTCCCCGCCTATTTATCCTTTTTAACCATTTTTTCAAGTTCTTTAATAAAAGAAGTGGTGTCAGTAAACGACCTATAAACAGATGCAAAGCGAACGTAAGCAACTTCGTCTACGTTTTTAAGTTCTTCACACACCATTTCACCAAGTTCTTTACTGGTAACTTCTTGTGCTAAAGAATTATAAAGTTTCTTTTGAATGTCTTCCACAATTCTGTCAATCGTGCTTGCGGGAACAGGACGTTTTTCACATGCCTTGATTATGCCATTTCTAATCTTATTGGGGTCAAAGGCTTGTCTTGCACCGCTTGTCTTGATAACGAATATCGGCGTGTTTTCAACCGTTTCATAAGTGGTAAAACGTTTTCCGCAATTTATGCACTCTCTTCTACGGCGAATAATTGTGTTGTCTTCCCCAGCTCTTGAATCAATAACTTTACTATTGATAGAACCGCAATACATACATTTCATAGCTTGTTTTCCTTATAATTTTTTATATTTTTTTCAAATTTCTCCTTTCGCTATATAATTTACTAAAATTTCCGCAAACTATAAGCGGAGAAAATATGAAAGTTTTTATTCTTATCGTTTTATTGGTTTACGTTTTAGCAATAAACTTTTACGGAGTACTTATGTTACACTTTCAAAAGAAAGCCCGTGAAGACGGTGACGAAGAAAACATTTCCATTGGCGACACAAGGTTGTTTATAACGGGTTTGCTTGGTGGCGCAACGGGAATATTCGTTTTCATGTTTATATTTAAGTACCGCTTAAAAAGTTTTTTTATGATGGTGTTTATGCCCGTTTTGGTTGCGATAAACGTATTTATCATTATTTGCGTTTTATCGGGGAACTATAGCCTTTTATCCCTTAAAAACCTTCGCTAACAACTTCGGGAAGTGCTGATACAATATCGGACGGAGTCATGCAAAAATCAGTTTGTTTTTGACTTGCAATCTCGCCCGCTCTTCCAAACAAGTAACTAGCGACAGCCATAGTTTTTGCCACGTCCTCACATCTACCTAAAAGTCCAACGGCGAAACCACTTAGCACGTCACCGCTACCGCCTTTTGCCATACCCGACGTGCCGGTTTTGTTGATATAACATTCATTTCTGTCCGCTATTATACTAACAGCACCCTTCAATAGCACGCAAACGTCATTATGTCTGACAAAATCACTAACAATTTTGATAGGATTTTTAAGAATTTCTTCTTTTTTTACCCCACTCAACCTTTCAAACTCTTTTACGTGTGGTGTCAAAACAATTTGGCATCTTTTTTTGCTTAAAATTTCGCTACCATAGGTTGCGAGGCAGTTTATTCCGTCGGCATCAATTAAGAGTTTACCTTGATAATTTTCAATCAAAAACTTGATTAATTTATATCCGCCCTTACTTACCCCCATTCCCATACCGATTGCAATGGCGTCGTAATTTAAGAGTTTATTAAGTGCGGTTTTATCTAAAACCATTTTGCCCCGCCTATCTTTTATAGGCGTTAATATTACTTCGGGAACTTTTCCAACGTATGATGAAAACATACTCTTTGGAACGGCAAGGTTTACGTACCCTACCCCCATTTTGAAAGACGATAGCGCATTTGCCGATAAAACAACACTTCCGCTATAATCACGGCTCCCGCCTATAACGGCGCACTTTCCAAAGCAACCTTTGTGAACGTTTCTCTTTGGCTTTGAAAAGCAATCTTTTACAGCATTTTTATCAATAATTTTGATAAAATCGTCCTTTTCGCTAGAAATTCCTATATCGCGAGCAATAACTTCGCCCGAAAAATCAATTCCATCACCCAAAAAATGCCCAAGCTTAAAATCTTGAATGGCAACCGTTAAGTTGGCTTTTACGCAAACTCCTTCCACCATTCCGTTGTCGCTATTAAGCCCGCTTGCTATATCACAAGCAACTATAAAAGCACCGCTATTATTTATTAGTTCAATTGCTTTAGCATAGTCGCCCTCGACCTTACGGTTAAGCCCCACACCAAAAATGCAGTCGACAATGACGTCAAATTTTTGGTTAAAAGCAGTAAAATCGCCCTTAAAAGCCTCAAAAAGTTGAACGTTAAAGCCTCTTTCAATAAGTTTTTGATAGATAACCCTGCCATCCGCACCATTATTGCCTTTGCCAATACAAACAAGTACTTTGCCACCGCTAAGCCTTTTAAGGATTTCCTCAGCGACAACACTGCCCGCTCTTTCAACGAGAACGGCTTGGGGTATCCCCAATTTTTCCATTGTATACTTGTCCGCTTGTTGCATTTCAAGTGCAGTTAAAACACGTTCCATCAATCTTCACTCTTTAACTCGTCAATAGCCGCCCCCGCATTTTCATGCGAAAAGCCCTTTCCTATTAAATAACGATAGGTTTTCGCTAGGTTTTCTCTATTGATTTCCTTATTTCGAATATGCTTTTTCGCAACCGCGATTGCGTTTTGTTTTTCGTCCACGTTGGACTCTTCATAAGCGCCCTCAATATCCTCTTTGCGAACGCCTTTCATCATAAGTTTATATTCAGTAAGCCTTTTACCTTGCCCACGTGAAACGCTTTCTATATATCTTCTAGAATACTCTTTGTCGTCTATATATCCGTATTCTTTAAGTTTATCAACCGCGTACCAAACAACCTTTTCTTCATAGCCTTTTGAAAGTAAATAATCCTTAACTTCTCTCTTGCTTTTTTGCCTTCTGCTAATGTAGGCAACAGCACGGGATAGCGCTTCCGATTTTTGACTTTCAAACAAAATTTCGTTAAGTTCTTGCTCGTCAATCTCCATATCGGCTTTAAGACGATATTTCATTGCAGTTTCTAAAAGAATACCCGATTTAAACTGGCCGTCAACGAAAAGATTACATTTGTTTTTATTTTTTTCTTGTATAGAAAGTTCGGTTATTTTAACCATAATCTACCTAAAACGGATAATATTCCTTTGATAATTGGCAAACTTCAATCTTACCATTAAAAGCATCGATAAGTTTTGATAAAACCTTATCTTTAATCTCGCTTTTAACCGCAAACTTCACTTGAACTTGGTTATCAAACTCCGTATCAATCACCGCTACGTCTTGAACAGATAGCAGTTTAATAAGCCTTGAATACCCCTCGTAATCGAGCACGGTTTTTAGAATATCGGCTTGTTGCATATCTGCAATCTTTGCTAAGGCAAGAACGTCGCTAACCGCACCGCCGTAAGCACGAGTAAGTCCACCCGTGCCAAGTTTTATTCCGCCAAAATACCTTGTAACAACGGCTACCGTTTTATACATTTTCTTATTTTTCAAAACCTCCAGCATTGGAAGACCTGCAGTGCCCTGCGGTTCCCCATCGTCAGAGAATTTTTGTATTAAGCCTTTATCGTCAGCAATGTATGCGTAGCAGTTGTGGTTTGCGAGAGAGTGGGTTTTTCTGACCTTTTCAATAAACTCTTTTGCCTCAGCCTCGTCCTTAACACCCGAGATTGAGCATATGAACTTTGACCGCTCGATAACCGTTGTATTTTCTGCACGTTCGGTTACGGTAAAATACCCCGAACTCATTTTATAACCACTTTAATGTGAACTTTTTTGCCTTTATGAAGAACAAATTCGCCCTTTGATTTTAATTCAGCGGGAATTTCAGCAAACGGATTGGTAATCTTTCCATCGTCAATAGAAACACCGCCACCTTCAATCAAACGTTTTGCTTCGCCCTTTGATTTTGCTTGACCAACTGCAACCAAAAGGTCGCACACCAAAGCGATATCACTTGAAACTTCGGCGGTCGGCATATCTTCTGCACTACCGCCACCGAAAGCTGCACGTGCTTGCTTTTGTGCATTTAATGCCTTTTCTTCGCCGTGAACAAGTTTTGTAACTTCAAAAGCAAGTCTTTCTTTAGCAAGATTCATTCTTTCGTCGTTATATTTGGTAAGTTCTTTAATCTCGTCCATTTCCATAAAGGTCAAAAGTCTCATACACTCTTCAACCTTAACATCTTCAACGTTGCGGAAATATTGATAGAAATCATAAACCGAACACTTGTTTTCGTCAAGCCACAAAGCGCCTTTTTGGGTTTTACCCATCTTTTTGCCCTCGCTGTTTAATAGCAAGGTACAAGTCAAGCAAAATGCACTCTTTCTTTCCTTTCTTCTAATGAGGTCTACACCCGCAAGCATATTGCTCCATTGGTCGTCGCCACCGACTTCCAAAACACAGCCGTATTCCTTAAACAAATGCAAGAAATCGTAACCTTGCATAAGCATATAGTTAAACTCTAAAAAGGTTAGCCCCTTTTCCATTCTTTGCTTAAAGCATTCGGCGGTAAGCATTTTATTAACGGAAAAGTAAACGCCTACTTCACGAAGGAAGTTAACGTAGTTAAGGTTTAAGAGCCAATCGGCATTGTTTGCAATAATCGCTGCATTTTCGCCCTCAAAACTGATAAATCTTGACATTTGCTTCTTAAAGCATTCAATGTTGTGATTTATAGTTTCAATGGTCATCATTTGACGCATATCGCTTCTTCCCGACGGGTCACCAATCATACCAGTACCACCGCCGAAAAGTGCGATAGGTTTATGCCCGTATCTTTGCATCCATGCCATTGCCATTATAGGAATATAGTGACCGATATGCAAACTATCTGCCGTGGGGTCAAAACCGATATAGAACGGCACACTCTCTTTTCCCAAAAGCTCGTACAATTCCTCTTCAAATATTGTTTGTTTAATAAATCCTCTTTCTTTTAATACGTCAAAAACATTCTTGTTCATAATGCACCTAATTTAAGCCTTAATTTCTTTGATTTCAAACGATTCTTTAATAATTTTCTTGCCTTCATCTAGCGATTTGATTTGACCACACGCAAGAATTTGAGCCAAAAGGTTACCGGTAGCAGTTGCCTCAACGGGACCTGCAACAACCGTCCTCTTTGTCATTTTAGCGGTAAGTTCGTTCATCAAAACGTTTTGACAACCACCGCCAACGATGTTGATTTCGCTAAACTTAACACCACTTATCTCTTCAATTTGTTCAACGGCTTTTGCATAGCAAACTGCAAGGCTAGTATAAACGCAAAGAACGATTTCGCCAACCGTTTCGGGAACTTGTTGATTGGTCTTTTTGCAATATTCCTTAACAGCAGTTATCATACTTTCGGGTGCAAAGAAAGACAAATCGTTTACGTCAACGATACTATTAAAGCCTTCTGCTTTTCTAGCCTCGTCAACAAAGTCGGTGAAGCTATATTTATCGTTGTATTCCTTTTTGATGCATTGAATCATCCACATACCCATAATGTTTTTAAGGAAACGAACGCTTCTATTATATCCACCTTCATTAGTAAACCCTGCATCGCAAGCGAGTTTAGTGGTGTTTTCATTTGGCGTTTCCACACCCATTAGTGACCAAGTTCCGCTAGATATATAAAGGGGAAAATCGGTTTTTGGCACTGCCATTACCGCACTTGCGGTATCGTGAGTTGCGGGAAGGCAAACTACCGAATTAAACCCAACTTCCTTTGCAATTTCTTCCTTTAAGCATCCAACCTCAGTTCCAGGGAGAGAAAGCTCGCCGAAAAGTTCACTCTTGAGCCCCAATTTTTCTATAATCTCATAGTCCCATTCGCGAGTTTTTGCATTAAGCAAGCCGGTTGTTGACGCGTTGGTATATTCGTTCCTTTTCTTTCCAGTCAAGCGGAAATGCAAATAATCAGGCATCATTAAAAATGATTTAGCCTTGCTTAATTTACCGCTTTTTTTATCGCAAGAGAGTTGGTAAATAGTGTTGAACACTTGCTTTTTAATACCAGTTCTTTCATAAAGTTCTTCTTCACTAATAACAGAATGCACCTCGTCCATAACAGCCAAAGTACGTTCGTCTCTATAAGAATAAATCTCGCCGATTAAATTATCGTTCTCGTCCAAAAGCGCATAGTCAACACCCCAAGTGTCAATACCTATGCTTTGGGGAATTTTGTTCATTTCCTTGCATTTTTTCAAGCCTTCAACAATGCTAGAAAATAATGCCTCGTGATTCCAAACGAGTTTGTCGCCCAATCTTTCAGCGCCGTTTTTGAAGCGGTGAATTTCCTCTAAAACAAGTTTACCATTGTCAAGACAACCCAAAATGTGTCTACCACTTGATGCGCCAATATCAATCGCAAGATAATATTTCTTTTCCATACAGAACTCCTAATATATTTATATAAATATATTATACATATATTTAGTGCCCGTGTCAACTTTTAACCACAAAATATCGTGTTTATTATTTATCACAATTAACACGTAGATTTTACGCAATCTTTTTTAAGAAAAATAAATGAAAAATTAAAAAACACCACGATTATGTCACACATAAACGCAGTGTTTTTGCTAGTGTTTTACTGATTATTTTGGTAAACAACCAAACGAGCGAAGTCTTGATGCGGTAATGCTAAAATTTACCTTATACCCATCTCCGCATTTATCTATTGAGAGCGTTGGTGCATCGCTATACTCAAAAAATTCTTGTAAAATTTTTTCTAAATCCCCCATCAGCAGTTCAAAAAAATTATCGCCTGCACTAAGTCTATCGTTCTCTAATACTGATTGTATTCTTACAAGTTCTCTATTTCCTTTTTTCATATCTTATTCTTTAGCCCCCTTCTTATACTGCCGAAAATTCCGTTATACTTGCACGTTACGTCAAATATTTTTTTGTTACCTATATGTAAATTTGATGCCAAAATCTTATATGCTTTTTTTGACTCACACTTTTTAGGAAGTTTATTTCCAACCGATAAAAATACGGCGTCTTCTTCGGGAAGAACACCTACTAATTGTGTTTTTAGTAAGGCTTGAACGTCCAAGGGATTCATCATTTTTTGCCCTGTGATAAGGTCGCCTCTTGCCCTATTTATTATTAGAGATATTTTTTGCATTCGGTAGCTTTTTAGTATTGATATCACCTTATCCGCATCTCTTAAACTCGTAAGGTTTGGTGTTGCGACAACAAGAGCACTATCAGCACAACAAACGGCACGATGAAAACCGACGTCTATCCCCGCGGGACAATCGATAAGAATATAATCGAAAAGCGGTGAAAGATTTTCTAAAATAACGCTTAAGTTTTGTCCGCTAATAATATTGTTGCCTTTTGCACTTCCCGACGGCAACACAAAGAGGTTTTTATGCTCACCACACTGAATTAAGGCTTGTTTTATTCTACATCTCCCCTCAAAAACGTCCAATATATCATATACGACCTTGTTTTCCACACCTAAAACCACGTCAAGATTATTAAGTCCAAAATCGACGTCAATCAATGCAACTCTTAATCCCAAATCGCAAAGGGCAATACCAAGATTTGCAACGACCGTCGTTTTCCCAACACCGCCCTTACCTGAGGTTACAACTATTTTATTTGCCACAACACACCTCCTTTTTCAATTTTAAGCGCAAAAAAAACACGCGTTTTGACCAATTTGGTAAAATCACGTGTTAAAATGTCAAATTTTATTGCTATTTAGTTTTCAATGCCAACTTTTTAAGTAAAGATGTGTTTCCAATTGCAACACCGCCACCAAGCGCTACGCAAGAATTTCCATACTCTGCAACGTTGATTTGCATTTGGAATTTTTTAGAATAATAACTTTCTAGCCCGTAAATTGAAGAACTTATGCCCGAAACGTATATACCCGCATGCCTAATTTCAGCCGAGACTTCGGGCGGAAGTTTCTTTAACACTGCTTGAGCAAGTTCTGCAATTTTATCAAAATAGCTTTTAACTGGCGCAACGATATCCATTGCCTTAAGGGAAATCGACCTCGGCGCGCCTGTTTTTAAATCCCTACCGTTAACGACTGCACTTAACGAATCGTTTTCGTCTAGACTGCCTATCTCGTTTTTAAGTTTTTCAGCAGTAAGAAGCCCTATTTGTAAATCGTAAGTATCCGCAACGTAGTCGATAATATCCGTACTAATCTTGTTTCCGCCAAAATTTACCGAAATACCCGCAATAACACCATCAAGAGAAACTGCCGCAATATTTGTTGTTCCCCCTGCCATATCAATAATAAAGCAAGGCGAAGAATCGTTCATAGGAATTCTTTGACCTAGTGCCGATAAAATAGGCGCTTCAACAAAATATACTTTACCGATACCGCAAGCTTTTGCAACTTTTTTGTACTTTTCCACCATTTCAGCGGTCACCCCGCACGGAACGGGAAAGAGAACGTGAGCACCCGAAAAAGAGCCTTTTTGCTTAATTTTACCTAAAAAAGCCTTCAAAGTGCCTATTGCAACCTTTTCGTTAACGATTTCACCTTCAAAAACGGGAAAAACGATTTTTGTGTTTTTTGCAGTCTTACCAATAAGCCTCCACGCATCTTCACCCACCGCTTTGATTTGATTTTTATCGTCCATAGCAACGGCTGAAACGGTCGGCTCGCTTAAAACCACCCCGCCACCTAGCATATAAATATTGGTTTGCGCGCTATCAAAATCTATAACGTATTTTTCAGTAGCCATTTTTCACCCTTTCAAAAACAAACGCCGTGAGAACACGGCGTATTGTGTTTATAAAATTTCCAAGTTCTTTTTGAATATTTTTCTAAAATCAGCACCTATTTCCGATGCGGAATTAATCTCTAACGTTGCGTCACCGTCAACTTCAGTCTTCATAATAACTGAATCGCCCAAAATGTCACAATTTAGACCTTTAACAACCGAAGATAAACTCCTATCCAAACAGTTTGCAATGCGGAGCATAATACCCATTTTTCTAACTGCATCAACGTCTTCATCGGTAACCAAATCACGATATCTTGCCCAATCGAAAGGATTGATATCTTCAATAGCGGTATTCGATGCCACAAACGACGCCATAACCATATCCCTATGGCTTAATCCGTATATATTAGAGTTTAATATAATGTATCCGTTATGCTTTTCGTAGTTGTAAAAACCAACCCTCTTACCCGCATCGTATAGATATGCCGCAACCTTCAAAATCTTTAGATATTGCCTTGGGAATTTATGCAATACACGGAGTTGCTTAAACAACTGAACGGAAAGGTTTACAACTTGTTCTGTGTGCTTAACGTTGCACCCAAAGAAGTCCACCAAACCATTTAAGCTATGTGTCAACACGTCTGAAATAGGTTTATCAAGTGTGGACGGAACCGCGTAGTTATAAAGCATACCAGTACGCAAACCGCTTCCGCTTATTACGATGTTTTCAAGGTTCATAAATTTTTTGAACGCCGAAACAACTGCAAGCGCACTTGGGAAAATATCCGCCCTTCCACTAGAAAGACCTTTAATTTTCTTCTTTCTATCAATATCAAGACCCTTTACCAAATCGTATACGTGTGAAAAGTCATTATCACTAACCACGTAGTTATGAATGGTTTTTAAGGGATATTTTTTCATAATCTTTGTCATACGGCAAAGATTTCTAAACGAACCGCCAACACCGATAAGTTGCGCTTCGGGGTCAACTTCTTTTAGCCATTCTATACCCTTTAACTGCTCGATAAAGAATTCCTCAATCTTTTCTGCTTGTTGAACGGGTGAAAGCCCGTCTTCAGCAAAAAGTTCCGTCAAAGTAATTGCACCGAACGGTAAAGTCTCATAATTTAAGAGATTTCTTCTATTGTAATAAACGATTTTTGTGCTACCGCCACCGATTTCAAGGATAATACCCTTAGGAATATCCATGGTGTTTATAACACCACGATAAACGTAAACTGCTTCTTCTTCAGCACTTAAAACGCGGAGTTTGATACCGCAAGTTGCCGAAACCTCGTCAAGAAAACTGCGCTGATTTTTTGCGCGACGAACAGCCGCCGTTGCAACCGCAATGATATGCTCGATACCATTAACGTCGCAAAGCTTTCTAAACATTTTTAACGTTCTTATTGTTTCTTGAATTCTTGCAGGCTTTAAAAAGCCGTCCCTTTCCATGCCTTCGCCAAGTCTGGGGGCTTCTTTTAATTGGTCAACGATACGGAAGTAACCGTTTTCGCTAACGTCAACCAATAGTAATCTCGCTGTATTCGAACCCAAATCAATAATTGCAATTCTTTCCAATTTTTCACCATGCCTCAATCTTTAGTTTTGCTACATTATATCATAAGATTTAAGGTTTGTGAAGACCTTTTTTAAAAATTTTTTTGATTTTTTATAAGATTTTTCAACTTAGCGATTTTATAGTAAAACACAAGCGAATTTGCCGATTTTTACATTGTTTTTTTGCGATGTTAAAATCTACAAAAAACACTCACGTTCCTTAAAAATTCACTCAATTTTGTTTTTTAATATTTTTTAATTCTGTAACGAGCTGAAAAACTGAAAGAATAATTAAAAACCCACCGAAAAATCTTTTTAGTAGGTCTCCGCTCATTGCCCTAGCAATATAGCAACCTAAAACGCACGCAAAAACACCGGGCAGAATTATCATTAAAACGTGCTTAAAATCGACCAGTTTATTCTTAAAATGAATAATCAGTGCAACGACCGACATCGGTATAAATCCTATCAAATTTATAGCCTGTGCCGTGTGTTGCCCAGTTTTATAAAATATGCTTAAAAGCGGGATAAGTATAGTACCTCCTCCCATACCCATTCCGCCTAAAATTCCGCTTAAAAATCCCGCAATCGTATACCACAAAAACCTCATTATTCACCTCAAAAAAATAACATTTTTATACCTGCACCCGCCATAACCGCTGAAAAAATTATAACAACCCACTTTGCAGACAGTTTAGAAAGTAAAAATGCACCCAATACACCGCCCGCAATAACGCCTATCCCTACAGGAGTGCCAATTCTTAAATTCAAACTGCCGAACACCGCATAAATTATTCCGCTAACAATTGATAACGGCAGTATTATTAAAAGTGCTGTTGCGTGCGCCTTTTTAGGCGGGCAGTCAAGAAGTTTTATCAGCATAGGAACGACAATCATTCCCCCGCCACCGCCAAAAAGCCCGTTTACAATTCCAGCAATAATACCCGTGATAACTGCATAAACGTTTTTTTTGCCATTTTTTGCGTTTGACTTTGCTTCACTTTGATTATAATCCATATGGTTATTATCGGCAATCGCAATATTTTTACTAATTTTTTTGAAAATTAAAATAATGTTTGCTTTTACGGTTGATTTTTATTTTAAAATAATATATAATATCTTCAATGTGTTATATATTGTTTACTATGTAACAAACTAGAAATGCTATCATATAGAAAGGTGAACTATGACAAGAAACAACAACGTGAACAAATCTAAATGGAAGACATTATTGACTTTATTGTTGATAAGCTTACTTTGTTTTGCATTTTTACTTGCTTCTGCATGCGGTAAGGATGACGAAAAGAAGGAAGAAGAATTTAAAATCCCCTCTTTCAACTATTCCGAACCGACTGATGAAAGCACGGTTAGAAACAGCAACTTTGCATGGGCTGTTGAAGATTATGCTTTTTCAGATATGCCCAAAACCAGTGTTACCGGTTGGTCTAGGTCAAGCGACAATCTTATGACCTCAACCTCTGCTAAGTCTGGTGTTATAAACGTATCAGACACTGCTTGGGGCAAGGTTGCTAAAAACCTCTATGACCACAGTTATTTTTACGATTACTTCTGGGTTATGTACGATATGGATGACACCAAAATTGCAGACGCAATGAAGGCTGACCCCGATTGGGCGGAAAAACCCGTAAGTACTTCCAATAAGAAGGCATTCTTTATAGAAAATTATATCAATTCGGATAAACCGTTTGAATTTGAAAATAAAACTGTTGACAAAAACACTTTCGGCAACCCTGGTAAATACTCACCCGATGCCGACGATAACGTTTACATGCTCAATAACTACCTTTCTAAGTCAAGCGTTGGTTTAGGCACTGCTCAATCAATTAAGTCCGATTCTGATATCGTTTTAGAAAAGGGCGGTTACGGTAAGGTTACCGTTTGGGTAAAAACCCAAAACGTTGGCGGTTCTTATGCCGACACCGATAGTGCTGGTGCAACCATTTATCTTACAAACTCATTAAACAAAGAATCTCAAGCAGATTTTGGTATCTTTAACATTATCGCTGAGGATTGGACCCAATTCACCATTTACGTTAAAGCGGACGATAATTACGAAACTACATTCAGTATCAATCTTGGTCTTGGTTACGACAAGTTTAGCGCGACTGAAGGTACCGCTTATTTTGACGACGTTGTGTTCACCCCCCTCACCGCTGAGGAATTTGCAAACGAAAACACCACTAATGCCGTAAGCAAGGTTGTTAAATTTAATAGCGAAGATGCTATTAAGGTGCTAGATACCGACCTTGGTAAAACCGTCGATGGAACTACTAGAATTGCTACGGCTTGGCCCGTTGTTTATAGCTGTTCAATCTATGACGACCTAAAGGGCGAATCATATTTGGTTGATAGCGGTTTGAATTTCACAAGTCAATATACCACCTCTAATAAAACCGATAAAGACGGCAATGCTATCTCTGGTGGTAGATTTGATACCGACCATAAAACTATAGCAGCTACAACCTCGCTTGATTCAAGTGTATTCCCATACGAAGCTAGTGCAACTCAAGTTAAACTTACTAATGCAAGTTACACGATTGACATCGGTAGCAAAACTCAAACTTTGAAGGTTAAACCTGGCGAATATGCTTACGTAGAATTCTACGTTAAAAACCAACTTTCTAAACTTAGCGACACTACGATTACTATCGACCTTTACGATATTAAAGGCGACGTTATCAAGAAAAGACCTGCTCTTGCAACCATCACTGAAACAAGTGACGAATGGGCAAAAGTTAGCATTATTGTCAACAATAACTTTACAATTGGCGAAAGAGAATTCTATCTTTCAGTAGTAATCGGACCGACTGACGTTGCAAGTGCAACCTACGTTGCTGATTACGCAAACGGCGAAGTGTCTCTCACCTACCCCAACGTTGCGTTTGGTATTATTGAACAATACGACGAAAACGGCAATGAAACTGCAAACTATCAATACTATTCGTTGTTCTCTTCATCAGCAAGTGCGACCACCTCTCTCTATGCTGGTAGCCCGAGCGATTCTCAAGAAAGCACCGAATCTCAAACAGTATACGATTTGACGGTTGCTCCTAGCGATTTGGGTTCAATCGAATCTAGACCCGCTACCCCCAAGGGATACCAAGGCATTGTTGCCGACCACTTCTACGTTAAAGAAGACAGCAAAAATAGAGACGTTAATACAAGCAAAACCGCTGGTCTTATCAACACCAAATATCTAAGTAACTACACCATGCTTCCCAATTTGGCTACGGCTCTTGGATTTAACACTGGTGACGAAGATATTCAACCCTTAGTTATTTATAACCCCACCCCCGCTCACTACGGATACGTTAGTCAATCTTACACTATTAATAAAAACGCAAAGGCAAAGGTTGAGGTTACTTTAAGAGTTGTTGACGATGCTAAAGCTTATATTTATTTAGTTAACACTGGTAACGCCGATAAAAAAGTTATGACCTTTGGCGATTTTACCGCTAATGTAAACAACAAAGGTGAAGATATTTCCAACGGCAAACAATATAACGGCGAAGACCTTAAACTTTTCTTCGAAGTTGACAAGAACACCATGAACGGTGAAGATTGGATTACCGTTGAATTCTTCGTTGCAAACGGCGTAAATGCTAAGGACTTCCGTGTAGAAGTTTGGAATGGTGGTAGAGATAATGGCGAACAAACCGCTTCTACCGGTTACGTGTTCGTATCCTCTATAAAAGTATCAGCTTCTGCAGATTTTAAAACACCTACTTGGAAGGAAGCTTTCACTGTTGAAGGCAATCCCCTTTATGACGTTGGTATGAGCGAATTTGCTGAAGGCAACTTGATTCTTTACAAACAAGAATTGACCGACATCGAAAAGCAATATAACGACGAATACGATGACGACGTTACCTACTCCCCCAGTTATATTTGGGCAAAGAATGACACGTTCGTTTATGCGGTTTACAACACCATCGAGCCTGACGTTGAAAATCCTTACGATAAAATTGTTGAAGAAGAAGAGGAAGATACAAAGGGATGCAAAAAATCTGAAGAAGATAATCCCGCATCATTCTGGTTATCCTTCTCCTCCATCCTTCTCGGTGCAACCTTATTCCTTGCACTTCTAGCTCTTGTGGTTAAGAACATTAGACGTAGACGCAAAGCAAATAGAAGCGATGCTAAATCTCACTACAAGATTACCAGCAGAACTAAAGGTAAAGCAAAAGCTGAAAAGAAATCTTGGTTTGCACGTCTAAAAGAAAAATATGCCGACGAAGAGGAAGAAGAAGTTGAACAAGCTGAATTAGTTGAAGAACAACCCGAAGAAGAGGAAATCGAACAACAAGAAGAACAATCAGCTGAAGAACAAACCCTTGACGAATACGTTTACGGCGACGTTCAAGATTTCGGGGAGTCCGAAGAGAACGAAAAACCGCAAGTAGATTCTCAAGAAAATAACGAAAAGTAATTTTTGTTAAACCTAAACGCACCGCAAATTGCGGTGCGTTTTTTCTTTTAGGTATACATAAAACTTTTTAGGGCATATATATTAGTATGGCTACTATAATTTTAACGGGTGGCGGAACGGCTGGACATTGTATACCAAACGTTGCGCTTCTTCCCTACTTAAAAAAAAGTTTTGACAAAATTTATTACGTAGGCAGTGAAAACGGTATTGAAAGACGGATAATCGAAAAGGAAAACATTCCGTACTATCACGTGCCTTGTGTAAAGGTGAGCAGAACCAACGCGCTTGAAAACCTTAAACTACCCTTTTTGTTAATGAAAGGTATAAAATGTGCCGATAAACTGCTTGACGAATTAGCACCTGACGTGGTGTTTTCAAAAGGTGGATACGTGTCCGTTCCCATCGTGATAAGCGCAAGCAAGAAAAAAATCCCCGTAATATCGCACGAAAGCGACCTAACCCCTGGACTTGCAAACAAGTTTACTTCAAAACGTTGCGAGGTGGTTTTAACAGCCTTTCCCGAAACTGCAAAAAAGGTTAAAAAAGGGAAATTTGTCGGTGCACCTATTAGAAGTTCCATTTATTCAACGGGCAAGGTCGATGCAAAAAAATTCGGGTTTACCGACTCTAAACCTATAATTTTAGTCACTGGCGGAAGTCAAGGCGCAAAAGCAATAAATCAAGTCGTTCGCAACTGCTTAAACAATTTGCTTAATAAGTTTAACGTAATTCATATTTGCGGTAAGGGGAATTTAGATAATACCTTTAACTTAAAAGGATATTATCAAACCGAATATATGGATAACATAGAAAAGGCTTTTGCCGTTTGTTCAGTGTGCGTTACAAGGGCGGGTGCAAATACACTTTTTGAGTTGCTTTCCTTAAAAATTCCTTGTGTTGTTATCCCCCTCCCCAAAGGCGCGTCGCGTGGCGACCAAATAGAAAACGCAAACTACTTTGAAAAACTTGGGCTACTCAACGTACTTTATCAAGAAAACCTTACCCCTGATGCACTTAACCTTGCAATTTCCTCGACCTATTCAAATAGATTTAATATCAAGAAAAGCCTTGAAAAACGCCCCGTAACCGATGCAAGCGAAGAGATTGTGAATATAATAGAAAGTTACGTTAAACCGCTGAAAAACTAAAATTTAAGCACCAAAACGTTTGTTTTGGTGCTTTTTGTTACTTTAACCCCTTAATCTTGCTAAAATATGATTTGAGCGAGTTGTCGCTTTCGTTAACTGGAAAATCTAAAATTCCACCTCGCATAAAACCCGCACGTCTTCTATGCTTTAATGCCTCTACTATAAACCTCTTTTCTTCCCTTAGTTCTTTTATTCTCCTAAACAACTTCATTCTCATCTTTCGCCTCCTTTTGACTACATTATATACAGCAACTGCGACATATGGTTGTCATATTAGCAAAAATGATTGACAAAATTTTTTATGTATTATACAATATTAATGATAGGAGAAATAAATTTATGAAATACGAAATAATGCTTAGAATTTTATTTGAACTTTTGTCGAAAAAAAGCGTTAAAGCATCTTATCTTGCAAGCAAGTATGACGTTAGTACGAGAACTATACATAGATATATAAATTGTTTAGAACTTGCAGGTGTCCCTATTTACACCATTCGCGGAAATCAAGGCGGTTTTGCAATCGTTGACACCTTTAGATTCTCATCCACTTTCATGACCGAAAAGGAATTTGAACAAACCATAAACGCCCTTTCCGCCATACACGAAAGTGTGCCTAACCAAACGCTTGAAAGTGCTATAAACAAATTAAAATCGGTTATTAAAAACGAAACTAGCGGTTTTAACATCAAAAGCGGTAATCTTATTATCGATGCTGGACCTTGGGGCGACGCAGTTGGTTATAAAAGTAAGCTAAGTGTTATTCAAAAGAGTTTAGAAGAAAATAAAAAACTTCAAATAACTTACCACGACCGCAACGGCGAGGTTACCGAGCGAACTATTGAACCGCACGTCATCGTATTTAAACAGGGATTGTGGTACGTTTACGCATATTGCAATTTAAGGGAAGAATTCCGCTTTTTTAAGATAGGAAGAATTGAAAAAGCCACGGTTACCACGCAAACATTTACAAGAAAAGAAATAACTGATACCGACCTTCCCCTTAACTTTTGGCACACCAATCTTGACACTATTGACGTCTTATTTGAACTTAATAAAAAGTGCGTTTCGGACGTGGAAGAATGGCTAGGAATTGAAAACGTTTATATTGATAGCGGAAAATATTTCGCAAGTGCAAAATTGCCGTTTGACAGTGGTCTTGTCAGCAAAATTATAAGTTTTGGTAGCGGAATTAAGGTTATTTCCCCTACTGAACTTAAAGAAAAAATCACCAAAGCTACAAACGAAATACTTAAAAATTACCAATAAAAATAAAGGGTATATCAAGGAAAATCTTGATATACCCTTTTTAATTAAAAAATTAAAATTCTTTTCTAGTGCTTCTTGAAAACAAGTCCATAAACACTTTCTTGGGGTCTTGTTTTTCGTAAATAATCGAGTAAACTGCGTTCGTTATAGGCAAGTCTACGTCGTGCTTAATGCCTAGCATACGCATTGCTTTTGCCGTGCTGACCCCTTCTGCAAGTTTTTCAAACGGAACGCCTTTAACGTACTTTTCACCAAAATTCCTATTGTTTGAATACTCGGAAAAAAGCGTCGTTTCATAGTCGCCCAAGTGACAAAGCCCATAAGCCGAAAGTTCATTACCGCCCATAGCCTTAATCAATCTTGCAACTTCCCTTGCACCGCGTGCCATAAGCGGACCTTTAAGAGTGGTGCAACCGCCCCCGTCAAGCATGCCCGCAGCGATACCCATAACGTTTTTTGCCGCCGCACCAATTTCGCTACCGATAATATCGTCACCATAATAAAACCTTATGGTATTACTGCGGAAATTATCAGCAAGCATTTTTACAAGTTCTTTATCGTAAGCATCGATTACCATGCAGTTAGGATAACCCTGAACAAAGGCTTGGATATGTCCAGGTCCAACCCAAACGGCAACGTTGTTTTTATCAATACCACTTTCAATCACAACTTCGCTTAAACGTTTACCCGTTTCAACCTCGATACCTTTCATGCAAAGCACGAATTTTTTATCCCTTACGTCAAATGCGGTAACCCTTTGCATAAACGACCTTAAAGCCTGCGCACTGATAGAGATTATGATAATATCGCTACTTTCAACCGCAAATTTGAGGTCGGAAGTAAGATTTATTCTTTTGTCAAGCTCAACGTATTCGTTTCTGCCCGTATTTTTGAGCACGTCGAAAGTGTAATTTCCCTCGGTGCCCCATTGTATTATTTGATGTCCGTTGCGAACAAGATACCAGCCTATAAAAGAGCCCCACCTTCCGCAACCCAAAACGGAAACTTTCATATCACTCCAAATAATTATAAAGTTTTTCTATCCACGAACGCACGTGCAAGACTAACTTCGTCAGCATATTCAAGGTCTGTGCCAATAGGTATGCCGTGCGCAAGTCTTGTAACCTTAATGCCAAGTGGTTTAAGTAGGTTGGAAATATACATAGCCGTCGCTTCCCCTTCAACGTCGGGGTTGGTAGCCATAATAACTTCACTTACACCACCTTTTGCAATGCGCTCTAAAAGTCCTTTAATATTGATGTCGTTGGGACCAATTCCGTCAAGCGGTGAAATGGTGCCGTGCAAAACGTGATAAACGCCCTTAAATTCGTTAAGTTTTTCAATAGCAATAACGTCTTTAGGCTCTTTAACCACGCAAATCATATCCGAAGGTCTAGATGTGCAAACGTCACAAACGTCGCCCTCGCTAAAATTTCCACAAATCGAGCAATAATGCACGTTTTCTTTAACGTTAATTATTGCATCGGCAAAATTTTTGGCTTCGTCCTTAGACATATTTACCACTTTATATGCAAATCTTTGCGCGGTCTTTGCACCTACACCCGGTAGTTTGGAAAATTCGTTTATCAATCTTCCAATAGGTTCAATATAAACTTTCATTTTATAGACCTAAACCACCGAATGCGCCCATTTTTTCGTTATAAATTTCTTCTGCCTTGCTGTATCCGTCGTTAAGTGCGGCAACCAACAAGTCTTCGAGCATAGTGATATCGTCCAAATCAACTGCATCGGGATTGATAGTGATTGAATTTACAACCTTTTTAGCGGTCATAGTAACTTTTACAAGTCCGCCACCAGCACTGCCTTCAACTTCCAATTCTTCAAGTTCAGCTTGTGCCTTTTGCATTTCTTCTTGCATCTTTTGTGCTTGTCTCATAAGGTTTTGCATTTGATTTCCACCACCAAAACCGCCAAATCCACCTTTATACATAAATTTTTCTCCTTTATTTTATAACGACTATATCGTCGCCAAATATTTTCTTTAATCTTTCTGTCGCTTGGTCAACTTCGTCAAGCATTTTTTCTTCGCTTGAAAGATTTACCGTTATATCAAAATCTTCAAACTCAACCAGTGCTTCTTTTATCCTTGCCATGCTATTTTGTCCTTGCAAAAGTTCAACGTCCGTTTGGCTTTGGCAAGTAAGGAAAAGTGTGTTAGCTTTTACTTCAAGTTTAACGTTTTGCACAACGTTCCATAGCATTTCACTGCCTATTTTTCTCAAATTTAAAAGTAGTTTCCCCTTTAGTTCTTCAGCCGTTACCGAATTGATTTTTTCTTTCTGCTCAATTTTTATAGGTTCAATCGGCTTTTTTTCTATAACCTTTTCAGCCATTTGATAAGCTACGGGAACACCCTTTTCAAGTTTTTCTTCTAAGGTTTTTATCCTTGAAAGCAATGCGTTGATATCGTAATCAGCATCGGGTCTTGTTGCCTTAATTGCCGCCGTTTCAAACACAACGCGTGGGTGATTTGTATATTTTAACGAAGTTTCCGCCTCGGCAAAAATTTGTAAAACGCGGAGCAATCTTTCTTCGTTAGTGCTGTCAGCAATTTGCTTATAAACGTCAAATCTATCCTCGGGAAGTCCTAGTATGGAGTTTGCATTGTCGCAAGTCTTAATAACCAGCAAATCTCTAACGATAGCGGTTACGTCTTTTGTTAAAATGCCCATGCTTTTACCCATGGAAACAAGGCTATCGATTACACTTAAAACTTGACCTGATTTTCCGCCGAGCAAGTATGAAATAAACTCTAGCAACAACTCTGTGTTCGACGAACCCAAAATTTCCATCACGTCATCGTATTTCAACTTTCCAGTGCCGTATGAGATTGCTATGTCGGCAATAGATAGTGCGTCACGAATACTGCCCTCTCCCGCCTTAGCAATAGCAAAAACAGCCTCTTTATCGTATTTTTTGCCCTGCTCATCATAAATTTCAGCAATTAATTTTGCAATCTTTTCAACCGAGATAAGCCTAAAATCAAACCTCATACAACGCGACAAAATAGTCGCGGGAATTTTATGAACCTCTGTTGTTGCAAGAATAAATACCGCGTGTTTTGGCGGTTCTTCTAAGGTCTTAAGTAGTGCGTTAAAGGCAGCACCAGTAAGCATATGCACTTCGTCTACAATGTAAACTTTATAGCGCACCGACACGGGCGGATATTGAACTTTTTCCCTTAACTCCCTAATCTCGTTAACGCCGTTGTTTGATGCGGCGTCAATTTCAATCACGTCGATATTGGAAGGGTCGGCAAGCGCCTTGCAAGCTTCACACTTTCCGCACGGCGAACCATTAATTGGGGTTAAGCAGTTTATTGCCTTTGCAAAGATTTTTGCAGCCGACGTCTTACCCGTTCCCCTTGTTCCCGTGAACAAATATGCGTGACCTAACCTTTGGCTTTCAATTTGGTTAACCAAGGTTTTAACAATGTGTTCTTGCCCGATTAACCCATCGAAAGTTGAAGGACGGTATTTTCTATAAAGTGCTAAATATGCCATAATTCTCCTAAAATCACTTGATAAACACTGACAATTTTTGTCTTATTCTCTGTATCGCGTTATCTATTGATTTAACTTTTTCTTTAACTTCTTCCGCTATTTGCGAATATGAAAGCCCCTTTAGATAGTGGGTTAAAATTGTGTATTCGTATTCGCTTAGCGTCTTTTTGATTTTTTCGTTAAGTTCTTGAACGGCCTCTCTATTAATAAAGGTCTCTTCGGGCCCAAACCCGCTGTCAACGATTATTTCCGACTTATCCGCATCGCCATCTACACCGCCCGAGAGTGAAACGTAATTGTTGAGCGGTTTATTTTTTTGGTTGTTTGAACTTTTTATCAACGTCAATATGCGGTTTTTTACGCACGTGTAGACGTAACTCTTAAAACCTACTTGTCCATTAAAGGTGTTCATCGCGGAGTATAGGGCAATCATGCCTTCTTGCAAAAGGTCCTCTTTATCCCCGCCGATTAAAAAATACGAACGGGTAATCGATGCGACCGTGCGTTTATACCGCTCCACCAAAACGTCAATGGCTTTTACGTCTTTACTTTGCGCAAGTTCGACCAAACGTTCATCAGTAAGGCTTTTGTAATCCATCTTCTCCCCCGACGGTTATTTGCTGTTTTTTTGTCTTAAAACTTCGTAAACGGCAATACCGCAAGCAACCGACGCGTTGAGAGAGTTAACCTTGCCGTACATTGGAATGGAAACGATTCCGTCGCATTTATCTTTTGTAAGGCGCTTAACACCACTATCTTCGCCACCGATAACCAAACAAATTTTGCCAGTAAGGTTTGCTTTATAAATATCCTCGCCACCAAGTTCGGCGCCGTATACCCAGTATCCGTTTTCCTTTAATTTGTCGATTGCGTTGTTTATGTTGGTAACTTTCGCAACCTTTACGTGATTTAATGCCCCTGCTGAAATACGCATAACCGTGTCGCTAACCGACGCGCTTCTATCTTTACCGATAATAAGCCCGTCCGCCCCCGCGCACTCACAAACCCTGATAATGCTACCTAAGTTGTGCGGGTCTAAAATTTCGTTTAGGATAACCACCAAGCCGTCTTTATCTTTGCCCGCCTCAATAATATCTTCAATATCAAAATATTTATAGTCGGAAACGTAGGCAATAAAACCTTGATTGCGTTTACTTTCGCTTTCCTTTTCGATAACGTATTTATCTACCAACTGAATTTTAACTTTGTTAGAGCGGATAACGTTTATCAAACGCTTGCTTGCATCGTCTTTTAAATCCTTTTGAACCAAGATTTTATCTATTTCTTTATCAGTTTTAAGCAATTCAAATATTGCATTTCTACCTTCAATCTTCATAGCCAATTCCTTTGTTTAATATAAAATTCAATCTATCATCACAACCAATAAGATATAAGTACCCAAGCACCGCCTCAAATCCCGTTGCACTATTATAGTCAGCAACCGACGCGTGCTTTGCCTTGTTGACTTTTTTTGCGTTGCGTGCACGTTTATAAATGCTTAACTCCTCCTCGGTTAGATGCGGAAGAATTGCCGATATAAACTCCGCTTGTGCGGTTGCGTTTACTTCCTTTGTGGCAAGTTTATTAAGTTCCCCGGGCTTACTATCCGATAGAAAGGTAAGCTTTTCACGAACGTATAACGAGTACACTGCGTCGCCGACGAAAGCAAGAACAACAGGACTTAAGTTGTTTGCCTTTATTTTATCCATTTTCTCGCCCAGCTTAAACACAAAATACCCCCACTTTTCCTATTTTAATTATTATACTACATTTAAATAAAAATTTCAATGGAAAAGCCCGAATAATTTTTATTACTCGGGCTAAATTTATTAATTTTATTTGCTTGATTGTTGGGCTAAAAAACCTATTATTCCCTTAAATATGCTATACGCCATTTTGTCTTGATATTCTTCGGTCAAAAGCAGTGCTTCATCTTCGGGGCTAGATAAAAACCCACACTCAGCAATTACCGACGGATACGAACTACATTTTAGTATGTAATAATCACCGCTAAGGGCAACACAACTTCTTGTCGCCTCTTCCATATCGTTAAAAACCGACTGCAAGCTCTCGGCTAAAAGTTTACCGCTCTCATCCCCCGCTTTATAAAAAACTTGCGCCCCTCGTCTAGTAGATAAAGAATATTTATTCATATGTATGCTAACGACGAGGTTTGGTTGAGCCTTGTTGATTATCTCTTTTCGTTTTTCCATGTCTCGCTTTTTAAAGTTCTTTGTAGCAACTCCGTAAAGCCCCGCTTCAGTACTCCGTGTAAGCACAACGCTGATACCCGAATCGGTCAAGTGTTTTTCCACTTTTTTTGTTATTATAAGGTTTAATTGGCTCTCCTTTATTCCCGAATTAACTCCGCTAACCCCACCGTCGATTCCGCCATGCCCCGCGTCTAAAACCACTTTAATTTTGCTAGCGGTCGCTTCTCCTGCGGGACTTTTAGATAAAGCAGAAAAACACATTATAAAGGTTAGCGCGGTTATTATTAGAACACTTATGATTAAAATATTTCTTCTTTTAATAAAAACCATTGCCCACCTAAAAATGTTGATAACTTTGCTAAATGCACCTAGTTATCCACATTTTTACCGCGATTTTTTGTAGTCGTGTGGATAACTTTCACTAATATAATACTGGCGAAAAGTGTAAAATATGATTTTTAATCCACATTTTTTGTATGCAAAAAACACCCGCCAAAAAGCGAGTGTTTTTATTGATTTTTATTTATTGTATTAATCTTTTGTGCAAGCACAACGATTATGCTTGCTATTTTTAGTTGGTCTTGCGCTCAAGACAAACGAGAGTTTCGACGTGCTTTGTTTGGGCAAACATGTCGAACGGCCTTACCGTTGTTACGTCATATCTAAACGTCGGGTTTTCCGCACGTTTAATTTCGCCTTCGCTAAGTTCAAGAGTGCCGACAAGCAGGCCGATATCACGCGCAAGGGTTGAAGGCTTACACGAAACGTACACGATTTTATCGATATCGCTATCTAAAATAGCGTTTATTACCTTTGTATCGCAACCCTTTCTCGGCGGGTCTAAAACAAGACAAACCTTGTTTCCTTGCTCCCTTTCCTTTTTGATTAAATCGGGAACAATATCTTCGCACTTACCTAGATAATTGGTGATTTTTCCGCTAAGTCCGTTAAGTTCGGCAAGTTCGTTGGCACATTCAACAGCCTCAGGAACGATTTCCACACCGATTGCCTTCTTTGCATTTTTTGACAGCAACGCGGTCATAAGTCCCGCCCCGCTATACGCGTCGATAACAACGGTATCTTCGTCAGCATCAACGGCATCTCTTACAGCGCCGTAAAGTTTAGCACAAACTGCCGTGTTAACTTGCATAAAACTTTGCACACCTATTTTATACTTTATACCAAGCATATCCGCCGTATAGTTTGGCGCGCCGTATAAAAGGAAAAATTTATCGCCGTAAATAACGTTGGTGTTTTTATCGTTTACGTTTAAGTATAATGAAAATCTAATCTTTAATTCGTCGGTCAAAATATCGATAAGTCTATCCTTTTCGGGAAGTTTATCGTGAAGTGCGACCACCGTAATTATAAGATTTCCCTTAATTTCTTTTACGGTAATTTCCCTTATGTCTCCGCTATTAGTAAACTCGTTATAACCCTTAACGTTAAATTCAGCCATATAACGCTTAAACGCGGAAATAATATTTTTTGTCCAAGACGCGTTTATGTAGCAATCGTCAATAGCGACAACGCGGTGGGAATTTTCAGCGTAAAAGCCGATAATAACACCAATATCCGTTTGAACGACGGGAAGTTGAAGCTTGTTTCTATATCTATAATGGTCGTCACCCTTAATTGTGGGCTTAACCTTAACGGAAAGGTTTGCAATCTTTTTGAAAGTGCTTTCAATACCCGATTCTTTAAGTTTTAATTGTTGAACGTATTTTATGTGTTGAAGCTGACAACCACCGCATTTTTCAAACACGGGACACTTTGCCCTAACCCTATTTTCCGCGGGGGTTAGAACTTCAATTAGTTTTGCGTAAACACACTTTTTCGCTACTTTTAATACCTTGTACTTGACTTTTTCACCAACCAAGGCAAACGGAACGAAAACGACTGCATCCTCTTCTTTAATGATGCCCTCACCGTTCACACCGAGAGCTGAAACAATGCCAACTCTCTCCTCATTCTTTTTCATTTTTTAACCCTTATTTTTTCATTTTAGCGAGGTAGCGGTCGGTAACCTTACGCACCACGTAAATATATTTATCGTAAATAAAATAAAGCACAACGGAAATTATAGCCAAAATCCAAAGCATGTTTTTCAATATAAAGTCGGGTAAATCGCTAAACGTTTGACCCATAACACCGATATAATAAAAATCTATACCGTATACCGTTGCGGTAAACCAAATAAGTCCAACTGGAATAGTTATATATTTTTTAACCTTTTTATCCTCAAACTTTTGCCTAACGATAGGATAAACACCGAAAAACAAAAAGTAAGACGGAAATACGATAGAAAAAATATTGAACCCACTGAACAAAAATCCAATAATACCACCGACAAGATAAGCAAGAATGCACCCTTTATACGATTTATAATAAAAAGGCAAAATTACAAACGCCGATGACATTACTATGGTAAATAGGTCTATAAATTCTATATACGCACCTAAAGTTAATATAAGTGCGACAAACGCCGCTGCTATTGCTGAAATAGCGATAATTTTGCTTTTCATTATCTACAACACATTGAGCAAAGTAGGTCGGTTAAGCACCAACATGTACAGAAGTTGCAACAAGAATCGGTTGCACCCATTTGTCTATTTTGTTGTGGCCCTGCTCCAGCACCTTGCGGACCTTGTGCATAGCCTGACTGGAATTGACGGTCGTTATACTCCATCTTTTGACGAAGTTTGGTAAGCGCATCCGAATACTTTGTGTTTGCGGGGTCCATATTAACAGCAATTTCCAATTGTTTTTTAGACTCGCTCATCCAGTTCTTCTTATAGAAAACCACCGACTGCAAATAGTGCCATTCGGCAGTTCTATCAGCAAAATCGTCAAGTTTTTCTTGTGCTAGGGCTATATCCCCACTACGAATTGCTTGTTCTACAGCAGAAAAATCTTGAACGGTTTCTTCGCCTTGCTTTTTGGTTTTTGCACGTTCGTTCATTATTTCTTGATAAGCATTTTCAAGTTTGGTAAGATTTTTTGCAGCCTCATTGCCCACTTCACCCTCTAAAAAGCGTTCACTAGAATATTTTTCTTTTAATGCTTTATAGGAAGATTCAATCTCCTCATCAGTTGCATCGGGTGTAAGATTTAATACTTTGTAATCTTCTTTCATTTTTTGTTCTCCAAAATTCTTTGTGTTTCGGCTCTTAAGCCACGGAGCAATATATTATCGGTCAAATCGTGATTGAACTTATACTCTAAAGTTGTTGCTAAACTTGCAATCTTTGACAATATCGAGCCAAAAGTGAAAATTAACTGGTCTTTATTCTTTTCAATAAGTTCTTCTTTTGTTTTAATATCTTTATTAGCGTTTATAAAAACGTTAAAGTTATTCTTCTTTTTATCCTTATCAAAATCGTCAAGTGCATCGATAAGATATATCCACTTGCCAAGTTCGTATGAAAGTTCACAAACGTTCTCAGTGCATTTATCACCTAAAAGCACTTTCATAACGTCCACCATCATGTTGCCGAACGGGTCAGCCGATATATCTATGCTGTCCCCACCCGTCTTTTCATAATTAACAAGGTCGCTATATCTTTTTTCAACGATTTTATCAAACTCGGGTTCTTTTTTCTTAGCCTTTTTATATGATGATAGGAAAAATCTTCTCGCTGTTTTACCTTTTCCACTATCCAAAACGTCGTCGTTAAGTTTATGATAAGCAAGAATAACGTTAAGCGCACCTATCCTTTCGGTAAGCGCGTCGGGCACGGCAACAGGACGTTTTTTTATTTGGTGGGCAATACAACGTTGCTTTTCCACCTTCACGTCTATTCCCATTAAGTTGTGCGCTAAAACTGAAAGAAAGGTAAGGTCGTAGTTTAGCACCAATCTTCCCTTGGTACCGCACGCACAACCTATCCCTTTACACAACCCGCAGTACATTGCTTTATAAAGGGTTGTGTCCTTCATATACATATACGGAAGGTCAGTTTTTACGTATCCAAACATACTATCCTCTTTTCCTTAAAACAAGTCCAACTTTTTTATAAACCTTATTTAGAGTACGATAAGCAAGCCTTTCGGCACGTTCAGCACCATTTTTAAGCACTTCGTCGAGGTATGCTTTATCGCCAAGAAGTCTATTCTTTTCTTGTCTAATCGGTTCGATTTTTTCAGCAACGGCTCTGCCAACCGCCATCTTAAAGTCACCGTAACCTTTTCCAGCAAATTCGGCTTCAGCTTGTTCAAAAGTTTTGTCGGTAAACGCACAATAAATAGTCAAAAGGTTACTAATACCCGGCTTTTCGGGCGAATAACAAATCTTATCGTCGCTATCGGTAACGGCGCGCTTAAACTTTCTTAAAACGGTATCAGGGTCGTCGTCCATAGAGATAAAAGCGTTCAAGTTCGCGTCGGACTTGCTCATTTTCCTTTCGGGTTCGGCAAGACTCATTACCCTAGCAGCAGTTTTGCCAATATATCCTTCGGGCACCTTAAACGTTTCGCCAAAACGATTGTTAAAACGAATTGCCAAGTCACGTGCAAGTTCAAGGTGTTGTTTTTGGTCTGCACCAATAGGAACAAGTTCGGTTTGATACAACAAAATATCGGCAGCCATTAAAACGGGATAGTCCATAAGTCCCATATTTATATTATCTTCGTGTTTTTGACTCTTATCCTTAAACTGAGTCATTCTTGAAAGTTCACCAGGATAACAAATGGTGTTGAGTATCCAAGCAAGTTCGGTGTGTGCAGAAACGTGTGATTGCGCAAACAACACCGACTTTTCGGGGTCTATACCGCACGCAAGGTATAAAGCCGTCAATTCATAAGTGTTTTTCCTTAAAATTGCGGGGTCTTGTTTAACCGTTAACGTGTGCAAATCGGCAACCGCAAATACGCCGTTATAATCATCTTGAAGTTTCTTAAAGTTTCTAAGCGCACCCAAATAATTTCCTATGGTTAAAATACCACTCGGTTGAATTGCGCTAAATAATATCTTCTTTTCGTCCATTATACCCTACCTTACTTAAAAAAGTATTGAAATCTATTTATTTTCTATAAATTCGACAACTGCTTCCAAAGTCTTATCTCTTTCGATAACAGCCGTGAATCTTCTTTGTTTTTCTTTTAGTTTAGAAAGTTGCTCTGGAATGGGGGTTGCCGTTTCTTCGTTCAAAATCTTTGCCGACTTAAACGCATCAGTGGGAGCATTTCCAGTTATTGCTTTAAGAACGTCGTGCGGGAACTTGTACGGGCTTGCGGTAGACAAAACAACCATTGCCCTTTCGTCCTCACTATTTTCTAAATACTTATTAGCAACGTCAACGGCAACTGCGGTGTGCGGGTCTAACACGTAGCCGTATTCGTCAAAGAAATCGGCAATAGTTTCCGCACATTCTTCACCATCGGTATAATCGGCATAAAAATCTTCGTAAAGTTTTGCCTTTTCTTGTTCGGTGATAGAATATTTGCTGTTGGATTTAAGTTCTTCCATTCTCTTTGCAGTCAAACTTGCATCCCTATTTGAAAGTTCAAACACAAGCCTTTCAAGGTTGCTAGATATCAAAATATCCATTGACGGAGAAGTTGTCTTGAAAAATTCCCTATTGCAATCGTAAGTTCCGGTCAAATAGAACTCGGTAAGAACGTTGTTATCGTTTGATGCGCAAATAAGTTTTCCAACGGGAAGTCCCATTTGTTTTGCATAATACCCTGCAAGAATATTACCAAAGTTACCAGTTGGAACAACAAAGTTAACCTCTTCACCCATTTTGATTTCATTAGAGTTAACCAAATCGCAATATGCGGAAAAATAGTAGGTAATTTGCGGAGCAAGGCGACCAAAGTTTATGGAGTTTGCACTTGATAGCACAACGTTCCTCTGCTTAAAGTCTTGCTCAACTTGCTTGGAAATAAAAATCTTTTTAACTGCCGTTTGACAATCGTCAAAGTTACCCTTTACGCCAACAACGTTGACGTTTCCGCCTTCTTGGGTACACATTTGAAGTTTTTGCATATCGCTTACGCCTTCACTTGGATAGAACACCATAATCTTTATGCCGTCAGCGTCCTTAAACCCTTCGAGTGCAGCCTTGCCTGTATCACCGCTAGTCGCAACTAAAATCAAGATGTTTTCTTTGATTCCGCTGATATCCGAACCCTTTCTAAGCAAGTACGGAAGTAAGGTTAACGCAACGTCCTTAAATGCGAGCGTGGGTCCGTGGAAAAGTTCCATAATAAAAAAGTTATCGTCAATTTTTACAATGGGTGCCCCGTCGCTATCCTCAAACTTAGAATATGCGTTTTTGCAAGCCGACAAAAGTTCAGCATAGTCGTATTCTTCTAAGTATTTATGCAAAACAAAACATGCCCTTTCGGCATAATCAAAATCGAGCATGCTTTTAAGTTCTGCCATACTAACCTTTGGGAATTTTTCGGGAACGAAAAGCCCACCGTCGTCAGCAAGACCTTTTGCGATTGCGTTTGCAGAACAATTTACTTCACTTTTGCCTCTAGTGCTAAAAAACTTCATAACGTCTCCTAATAAAAATAAAAAGGTAGAAACTTGTTTCTACCTTCTATTTTACTACATTTGCTACACAAAAAGCAAACTAATCAACGTACTTTAGAACAAATTCAGGTAATTCTTCTTTAGAAGCACTGCACGTTATGATAAATTTAACGCCAAATTCTTTTTCAAGCATTCCCATTGCGTCGAAAATATCGCCGAGAGCACTAAGTTCTGCCTTTGCAATCCTTGCAATTCCGTCGATAAATATGTATTCGTTATCTCCGTTTGCGGCAACTAAACCTTTAATAAAACCGCGGAGACGGTCGGCGCCCTGAACGTCAAAACTCGTTACGTCTAAAAATCTAATTTGATACTTTAGGTCGAACGCATATCTTTTAGTGTCGGTAATAAATATAATGTGCCCCTTCGCTTGTTCGAGAGCGGAGTTAGCACAATCAATTATTGCCTTAGTTTTGCCTGTTCCTTTGGGTCCGTAAATAATTTTCATTAGAAAGTTTCCTCCTAGTCATCATAATTTTCTCTAGTTATATTGTATAACACTTTTTCAAAAATTTCAATAGGTTTTTAAAATTTATTGGCAGTATTTTATTATTTTTTTTCAATTAATAAAGGTTAAGCCGATTTTAATCAACTTAACCTTTCTATTTACTTCAATTCTTTTATGAAAGAAATCAAACGAGTCAAACCTTCTTTTATATCTTCAATTGATATTGCGTATGAAAGTCTAATACACTCGTCCGCACCGAAAGCAACACCAGGGATTACCGCTATACCCTTTTTAAGCGCTGCGTCTGCAAATGATAACGAGCCTTCAATCTTTATACCGTCAAATTCCTTTCCAAACAACTTTGAAATATTAACGAACACGTAGAACGCACCTTTTGGTTGAATGCAAACGATGTCCTCAACGTCTTTAAGCATGTCGACCATCAAACGCCTTCTTTGGTCGAAAACCTTTTGCATTTCACCGATAAATTTATCGCCTTCAACATCGGTAAGTGCCGTTACTGACGCGTATTGAGCGATAGAGCATGGGTTACTTGCGGTGTGAGATTGCATGCTTGATATTGCTTTTGCAATCTCGATAGGTGCTGCGAGATAACCTATTCTCCAACCAGTCATTGCGTATGCTTTACTCATACCATTAATAACGATGGTGTGCTCTTTCATATAGTCACTGCACTCTGCAATAGAGTAATGTGCTTCTCCGTCGTAAACAAGTTTTTCGTAAATTTCATCCGAAATAACGTATACGCCGTGCTTTTCAGCAACGTTAGCAATCGCAGTGATTTCTTCTTTAGTATAAACGGCACCAGTGGGGTTGTTTGGGGTGTTCAAAATCAAGCACTTGGTCTTATTGGTGATTGCCTTTTCAAATTGCTCAGCGGTCATTTTGTAACCGTTTTCTTTCTTTGCTTGAACGTAAATGCACACACCACCGGCAAGTTTTATAAGTTCTGGGTAGGTTAGCCAATAAGGAGAGGGCAAAATAACCTCGTCCCCATCGTCAACTATAGCGCAAATTGCGTGATAAAGTGAACTTTTTGCACCAGAAGAAATAACGATTTGTGCGGGGTCATATTTTAGGTTGTTGTCCTTTTCAAACTTTTCGCAAACAGCTTTCTTTAGTTCCACCATACCAGATGCCGGGGTGTACTTAGTAAAGCCGATGTCAAGTGCTTTTTTTGCTGAATTAATTATGTATTCGGGGGTGTTAAAGTCAGGTTCACCAGCACCGAAACCAATAACGGAAATGCCTTCCGCTTTCATTTTCTTTGCCTTTGCCGTTATTTCTAACGTTAAGGACGGAGCAATTTCTTTTACCTTTTTTGATACACTCATTTTATCTCTCCTCGTGCTTATTCTTCGTCTTGTCCTGCGCTTAGTTTAAGTTCTCTATCGTGGATAGCAAGTGCTTCCACCATTTCGTCTATATCGCCGAGCATAAAATTGTTGATTGAATGCAACGTCAATCCTATTCTATGGTCGGTTACCCTTCCTTGCGGGAAGTTGTAAGTTCTTATTCTTTCCGAGCGGTCGCCAGTTCCTACTTGACTTCTTCTATTTTCCGAGTATTCCTTTTCGTATTGCGACTGATAATAGTCGTAAAGCCTACTCTTTAATACTCTCATTGCTTTTTCACGGTTTTTGGTTTGTGAGCGTTCGTCTTGACACAAAACAACGATACCCGTGGGAATGTGCGTAAGTCTTATGCAAGATTCGGTTTTGTTAACGTGTTGTCCACCCGCACCACTACTGCGAAGAGTGTCTACCCTCAAATCTTTTTCGTCGATATTAACTTCAACGTCTTCAACCTCGGGAAGAACGGCAACTGTTACGGTAGACGTGTGTACCCTACCTTGCGATTCGGTTTCGGGTACGCGTTGAACTCTGTGAACACCGCTTTCATATTTTAATTTTGCATAGCATGATTTTCCCGATATAGAGAAAACCGCTTCTTTAAGTCCGCCAAGTTCGGTAACGCTGATATCGATATCTTCGGTTTTCCAACGATTTTTTTCAGCATACTTTATATACAATTTATATAATTCGTACGCGAAAAGGTTTGCCTCGTCACCACCAGCACCACCACGGATTTCCATAATAACGTTTTTATCGTCATTGGGGTCTTTGGGAAGAAGCAAAATTCTAAGTTCTTCGGAAATAGTCCCGATTTTTTCCTTACATTCTTGCAATTCTTCGTGCATCAAAGCCTTCATTTCCGCATCGGTCTCGATTGTGAGCAATTCTTTAATATCCTCTTGCTCTTTTAAAACCTTTTTATATTTGGTATATTTTTCAACCGTTTCGGTAATATCGGCAAGCTCTTTGGTATACTTTTTCCACTCGTCAATCCTAGCGATAACCTCGCTATCACTAACAAGCTCATTAAGTTTTTCATACCTTTCAAGCATTTTGTCAAGTTTTTTAAACATTAAAGCACCGCCTTAATAATTCTATCAATGTTTTCGTAGTCTTTAATAATTTCAACACTAGAAAACGACGTTAACATTTTCTTTATATCTTCAGCCTGACCAATACCGCACTCCAACAGCAACACACCGCCTTGATTTAGGTATTTATCGGCATTTTTAGCAATTATTTTATAAAATTCGTATCCGTCTTCGCCCCCGTCGAGTGCCATAATTGGCTCAAAGTTTTTAACCTCGGGTTGCAAATTTTCTATATCCGCACTCTTAATGTAGGGCGGATTTGAAATAATCACGTCAAATTTTTGCCCATCTAGTTCAGCAAACATATCGCTTTTAATAAAAGTAATATTTGCATCGTTATTAAGCGCATTTTTTTGTGCGACCTCTATCGCACCGTCGCTTACGTCAACGGCGGTAACAATTGCACCGCTTTCCTTTTGAACGGCAACGGCTATTGCACCGCTACCCGTACATAAATCTAGCACTTTTTTATCGTTGCTTATAACTTTTAATGCATTTTCGACCAAAAGTTCGGTCTCGGGACGGGGAATAAGAACGTTTTCGTCAACCTCAATCTTATAGCCGTAAAAATCGGTGTCGCCCATGCAATACCAGAGCGGTCTACCCGTGCAACGTTTTTCAGTGATATCGAGCACCTTTTCAACAAGACGCGGTGAAACGGTTTTGTCTAGGCTTAATTGATTGCGTTTACAACCGATTGTAAGCGAAACAATCCACTCCGCCTCAGCACTTTCGGTTATCCCGTTATCTATCAACTGCCGTCTAACCTTTTGCAAAAGTTCCTTCCTCTTTAACGAAACGACGAATTCCCTTTCCTTTATGGTAGGGTCGGCGTCCATTTCCATAACGGTCTTAAACGCGGTTATGGCAACTTCAAGCATATCGTCGGTCGGTTCACGCGTGGTTATTCTTTGTAAAAGAAGTCCCGGTGCTTTTAAGGGAAGAACAAATGCCGATTTAGTTTTTGCGAGGAGTTTAAGCAGTTCGTATGATAGTCCCGCAACTAGTGGTAGCATAGCAATTTTAAGCAAAACCCTATAAAATTTATCGATATCGCCTATAATTGATTCCAAAAGCGCAAATGACAATATGCTTATAACCATAACGAACACCAAAAAGGTAGTTCCGCAACGGTCGTGCACCCTTGAACATTTTTTTGCGTTTTCAACGGTTAAGTCCATACCGCTTTCATAACAAGAAATGGTTTTGTGCTCAGCGCCGTGATACATAAACGTTCTACGAATATCTTTAAGCAGTGAGACAAGCAGTATGTAACTTATAAAAATTAAAAGTTTAAGCCCGCCTTCGATAAAGTTTTTAGCCCAAAGGTTAAACTTAAAGCCACCGCCAACTAAGCGTTCCATAAGTTCTCTAAAAAATTGGGGAAGCCACATAAACAAGAACACGGCAAGTGCTAGCCCAATTAGTAATGAAATGGTGGTAACAACACTCATAACGTTAATTTTGAGTTTACTTGCCATCCACTTTTCAAATCTTGAAGGCTCGCCTTCACCATAGACGTCTGCGGAGCGCATTAAAATCTTACTGCCAGTAACAAGCGAGGAAACAAACGAAAAGACACCGCGAACTATCGGCAATCTAAAAAATAGATTGCGCTTTTGTGGGGGTGTAACTCTTTTGCTTTCAAGACGAATAATTCCGTCGGCATCTCTAACCGCAGTAGCCATTGCCGACCTTCCGCGCATCATAACGCCTTCTAATACCGCTTGACCGCCTATTGATGTTTTAGTGCAGTTTGATTGTTTTTTAACTTTATCGGACATTGCTTAAAAAAAAGGCTTTAAGAATACCAAGGATACTCTTAAAGCCGCGCAACATAGCGTACTATTTTGCTTTGCCGTATCTCTTGTTGAACTTATCAACACGGCCGCCGGTATCAACAAGTTTTTGCTTGCCCGTAAAGAAAGGATGACATTTACTGCAAATATCAACTTTAATTACGTCCGACTTTTTGGTTGAACCCGTTTTAAAAGTTTCGCCACAAGCGCAAACAACGGTAACTTCATGATAATCCGGATGTATAGCTTCTTTCATAACACACCTCTCTTTCGAATTTACTTGGTAATTATATTATATTTTTCAAAGATAGTCAACTATTAAAAGGCGATTTTGAGAAAAATTACTAAAAACTTTTATTTGTTTTTATTGTCGGGCTTTTTACTTGCTTTTTTTTTCGCTTTGTAATATAATGATATAAATTTTTGATTACACTTTAATTTACGGAGAAGTTATGAGAGGCTGGAAAATTATTAACCCCTATCAACTTGAAGAAAGCGATTTGATTGAGTCCACTTCTGGCACGGCGCTTTCTAAAGTTAAAATAACCAAGGCTCTTTTATCCCTTTCGGACGTTTTGCATTTCATGGGCGAAACAGACGGGGAAAACGTTGTGCTTGGCAGTTCGGGTATTGGTATCGTCAGTGAGACGGAGACCAATCTTTTCGGCTTAGAGAAAGGCAACAGGGTTTATATCGAGCCTATCCGTGAATGCGGTGAATGTGCAAACTGCAAGGGCGGTGACTATTCTAAATGTGACCAGCTAAAAATTGCGGGCGATAACGACAACGGGTTTTTATCAAACTTTGCTCTCGTTGATTCGGGAAAACTTTTCCTTCTTCCCGAAAGTGTTCGTGACTTAGACGCACTTTTTATTAATCAAATATCCCTTGCCCTATCAGTTGTGGATAAACTCGGCATTCAAAAGGGTGATTACGTTGCAATAGTTGGCGCAAACAATTTCGGCAATATTTTGGCTCAGCTTCTTATCTACTATCAAGCCGTTCCAATTATTGTAACCAATAATGACGAAGATTTACAAATTGCAAAAAACTCTGGACTATATTACGCACTAGGTCAAGAAGATAACTGGCAAAAGGAAGTTTCGCAAATAACGGGTGCAAGAATGTGTAAAAGCGTTGTTTACATTTCCGACTGCAATATCCCCGTAACTAAGGCGTTTAACCTTGCTTCTTACGGCGCTTGCGTTGCTTACACAGGTGTTTCTTACAAAAACTCCCCCATATCCTTTGCTCAAGCGGTAAGAAAGCAACTACAAATTCTTTGCATCAACAATGGTTTTGGCAACACTGCAGCAAGCATTAACCTTATCGCAAACAAGGCAATTAATCTTTCCCACTTAAAACTTGACAGTACAACTTACGAAGCCGTGCCCGAAACACTTAAAAACATGTGCGAAACACTTGAAAAACAAGACAAGGTTTATGAGACGGTGGTTGATTTAGTTTAATAAAAATTATAATAAAAAGAGGTCGCAAATGCGACCTCTTTTTTAGTTTATTTCGCTTTGAATCTTTTTGCGAAACACCAGTCTTAATATCTTACGTATAATCATTGGCGGTTTAATACAACAAATTTTCATTATACACCTCGCATATTAATATATGCTGAAAATTTGCCGATTTGCCAACAACTTAAATTTCTCTCAATTCTCTAATGATTTTTGCTCTATCGGGTTCAGCAAAAACAGTCGAGCCTGCAACGATAACGTTTGCGCCCGCCTTTTTAACAAGCCCTACGTTTTCTTTATTAATTCCTCCGTCGACTTCAAGGTCGATTTCCTTACCCGTTTGCTCGATAAGTCTTGCTGCTTCTTCTATCTTAGGAAGAACTTCGGGGATAAACTTTTGACCGCCAAAGCCGGGGAAAACGCTCATCAAAAGCAACATATCGCATTCTTCAATAACGTCTTTAATACTGCTAACGGGCGTATCGGGGTTGATAACCGCACCACACTTTACACCCAAAGATTTGATTGCTTTTAAGGTATCTTTCAATCTATCCTTACATGCTTCGTAGTGAACGGTAATAATATCGGCGCCAGCATCGGCAAAGCGGTCGATATAATTCCAAGGATTAACAATCATTAAGTGTGCATCGAAAATTGCGTTTGAATAAGGTCTTGCTTCCTTTATAAATTTAGGACCGAAAGAAATATTTTTTACAAAACTTCCGTCCATAACGTCAAGGTGCATTACGTCTGCGCCCGCTTCAGTTGTTGCCTTAATTTCTTCGCCTACTCTTGCAAAGTCAGCCGACAAAATTGACGGCGCAATCTTAATTTTTTTCATATACTTCTCTCCTTTTTGCTATTTCATTATATATTTGAAGATATCTTTGGTATCTCGATTTTGAAAGTTTTCCCTGCTCTACAAGTTTTTTAACCATGCAATCGGGTTCACTTACGTGATGACAGCCACGGAATTTGCATTCGCTTAAATGTTCAAAATAATCAGGGTAACACTCACTAATTTGGTCTATATCAACGTCGGCTTCAATAACGGCAAACCCCGGGGAATCGACAATTTTATATTCGTCAAATTCAAAAATTTCCGACCTTGTGGTAGTGTGTTTGCCCCTTGCAATCTTCTCGCTTAAATCGCCAACTTTTTGGTTTAGATTAAATATCGCGTTGACGATTGAGGTTTTTCCCACGGCACTTTGCCCCGCAAGAACTGAAAGTTTGCCTTTAAGCAATTCTTTAAGCTGGTCAAGTCCCGATTTAGTGGTTGCACTAACCTCTAATATTTTTACGGGCAGTCCCGCGTATTCTTCCCTAACCTTATTTACAAGCGTGTCGTCAATATCAGTCTTATTTACCGCAATGATAAACTCAACGTCCTCCTTTTGCGCACTTATCATAAGTTTATCCACAAGCAAAAAGTCGGGTTTTGGCTCTGCTGAAATTACCGCAACGATAACGTCGATATTTGATACGTTTGGTCTTATAAAGTGGTTATTTCTCGGTAAAACCTCCGAAATCACCCCTCTTTCAACCTTAACGTAATCGCCAACCGATATGCCGTCACCTTTAATTTTCAGCACACCTCTTGCACCACATTTATGCAGTTTGTTGTCGCTCTTAACAAAATACGTGTTTGAATGAGCTTTATAAACTTGTCCTTGCAAAGTTCACCTATTAACTATTGATTTTCTTCTAAATATCTTTGGCGAAGTTGACCGCACGCACCGTCGATGTCAACCCCCATTCTTCTTCTTAGCGTTGCCGAAAGTCCGCCCTTTTCAAGAAGTCCTAAAAACCTATACGCTTCCTTATCGGTTACAGTTTTAAGGTCTTTTTCTTTTACTTCGTTAAGCCTTATCAAATTGACGTGACAAGGTCTTCCTTTAAGCAATTTTATCAATGCTTCGGCATGTTTTGGCGTATCGGTGTCACCTTTTATCAAAACGTATTCAAAAATATATCTTCTTCCCGTTTTATCAAAGTAGTTTGCACAAGCATCAAGAATTTGTTTGATTGAATATGCTTTAGCAACGGGCATTATCTTTTGCCTTGCGTCGTCAAAGGGCGAATGCAGTGAAACGGTAAGGTTTACGTGCACGTTCTCTTGTGCTAAATCATACATTTTCGGCACGATTCCCGACGTTGAAAGGCTTATATTTCTTGGACTTACGTTAATTCCGTCGGGTGCGGATACGAGTTTAAGAAATTTTATAACGTTATCGTAATTATCAAGCGGTTCACCACTACCCATCATAACGATATTTATAATCTTTCTCTTTTCGCCAAGTCCGCCCTCTAAATACTTATTAGCACAAATAACCTCGCCCAAAATTTCAGACGGAGTTAAATTTCTAACAAGTCCGTTAAGTCCCGAAGCACAAAAAGCACAACCCATACGGCACCCAACTTGTGTGGAAACACAAAGAGTATATCCGTACTTATACTTCATAAGCACACCCTCAATAACGTTGCCGTCACAAAGCGCAAACAAAAACTTTTCCGTCCCGTCAACTGATTTTAAACTTTTAATAATTCTAACGGGTTGAGCGATAAATTCACTCTCAAGCCTTTCACGGAGTGCTTTTGAGAGTGCGGTCATATTTGCAAATTCTTGACCTAAATGAAGTTCTTTATATATTTGCCCAGCACGATACCCCTTTTCACCAATATCGGTTATAAGTTGTTTCAGCTCGGCTAAATCATATTCTAATAAACACTTTTTTTCCGTCATTTTACTCTCTTTAACTTAGCGACAAAGAACCCAAGTCCGCCCGAAATATCCGGCAAAAAGGTAATTTGCCCCAAAGCCTTTTCGTGTTGTAATTTACTATCGATTTCACACAATTCAAAGCCCTTTATGTCTGACATAAAAGCACTTATAATCCCCTCATTTTCCCTAGATAAAACCGAGCAAGTAGAATAATATAAGTATCCGCCCACTTTAACATATGAACTAACGGCTTTTAAGATTGATAATTGCTCGTTATTTAAGGATATAACGTCATCTATAGAGCGGTTAAGTTTAATATCGGGGTTATCGTTTACCACCCCTAACCCACTGCACGGCGCATCGCAAAGAACTGCGTCAAACTTATTTAAGTATTGCTCGTAGATAATCTTAGAATCTTTTACCTCGGCAGTAATATTTTCTCGTTTCATCCTTTGGGCATACTGCTTAACAAGTTCTACCCTATGCTCGTGTATATCCCACGAGGTAACGTTTTTGCATTTATATGAAAGTCTCACACTCTTTCCACCGGGAGCTGAACAGCAATCAAGCAAATTCTCACACGGGTCAACGACGTCACAAATAGCTACTGAGCCCAATGCTTGATAGGTATAAATCCCTTTATCATAATCGCTATTACGAACGAAATTTTTTACCGTAAACACGTTATCGAAAGGTGTTCTTTCATACTCATAGCCTAGGTTTTTAAGATATTCTTCCCCATTGACGTCATAAAAGCAAAGGTTTGTCGTGCCGTTTTCAGCACTTATAATTGCTTCCGTACGTTCTCTGCCATAGGTTTTAATAAGTTCTTTAACCGCAAAAAGCGGATAAGAATATTTAACCGATAAATTTTGGTCGGCATCTTTTGGCAAGGGAATGTTTGAGGATATAAACTTTCTTAAAAAGGCATTGACAAAACCACTCGCCCCAGCCTTCCCTAGTTTTTTAGTAAGTTCTACCGCACTTTTTGTAACCGCATACTCTTTCTTTTGCAAATATTTGATAGCATACATTGAAATTTTAAGTATGGTTCTTATTGCAAGTTTAGGTGATTTTTCGGTTAAACTTGATAGGTAATAAGAAAGTTCAATGTCCTTATCCAAAACACCATAACACGTCTTAATGGTAAGCGCGCGGTTTTTTTCTTCAATAAAGGTGGAATTTATCGCTTGCTTAATAAAGGACTTATCGCTATAAACCTTATTTAGAATGGAATAGCAATCGTAAAAATAGTTTACCATTAATTAAAGTCCTCGCCCACGGTAAATTTATTACCCCTTAAAAAATCACCTATTTGCATTGCGTTTCCACCCGCTTTTTGAACGATTTTAAGGGCAACCGAGCCGTCGCCACAGCCTATTATAAGTTCGCTATCGGCACGCAAAATCTTTCCCGCCTCGCCTTTTAAGTGGGCAATTTCCGCCTTGTAAACCTTAAAGGGCAAGCCGTTTAGCATACAATAAGCCACGGGTGCAGGGTTAAACGCACGCACTTTGTTGCAAATTTTTTCCGCACTTTCAGTCCAGTCGATAAGCGCGTTTTCTTTTTTTATAATTTTAGTAAGGGTTGCCTTGCTTTCGTCCTGTTTTTGATAGTGGACGTTTCCACTTTCAATGAGTGAAAGTGCTTCAATAATGCTTTCCGCACCGAGAACTGACAACCTTTCAAAAAGTTCACCGCAAGTTTCTTCCCTTCCAATCTCTATTTCTTTTTGCAAAATAACGTCCCCAGTATCGATACCGATATCAGTTTTCATTATGGATATACCGGTCTTTTCTTCGCCGTTCAATATTGCATAATGAATGGGCGAAGCACCGCGATATTTAGGAAGAAGGGACGCGTGAATATTGATAACGCCATACTTTGCGATATCAATAAGCTCTTGCGACAAAATTTGACCAAAAGCGCAAGTAATCATTATATCGGGGTTAAGTTTTTTCATATCCTCAACACCCTCTAATCTAATTTTATCGTATTGATAAACGGGAATTCCCTTTTCGGTTGCAAAAACTTTTACTGGCGGAGCGGTCAAAACTTTCTTTCTACCCACTGGCTTATCTTTGTTTGTTACCACCGCCACAACTTGATGTTTACCGCTATCAAGTATACTTTTTAAGGGCAAAACCGAAAAATCAGGCGTTCCTAAATAGATTATTCTCAATCTTAGTCCTCCTCGATATTTTCCGCTCTATCAATGTAAATAATGCCGTCAAGATGGTCGTTTTCGTGACAAATTGCGCGGGCAAGAAAACCCTCCGCATTAATAGTGTAAGGCTTTCCAAACCTATCTTGAGCCTTTAAGGTTACCTTCATAGGTCTAGTGACGTCACCCCATTTGTTAGGAACGGATAAACAGCCCTCTTTTCCCGTTTGTCTTCCGCTTGACGCAATAATTTGCGGATTTATACACTCGAAATATCCATCCTCTGTATTAACTATAAAAATTCTTCTCAAAACACCGACTTGCGGAGCGGCAAGCCCTGCCCCGTCAGCTTTGATGAGAGTTTCTTTCATGTCGTTTAATAATTGCTGTGTTTTTTCACCAAAATCGGTAACTTCAAAACTCTTTTTGCGAAGTGTTGGGTCACCGAGTTTTACTATATTTCTTATTGCCATAATTCACCTTGTTACGTTAAATTGTTGGAATTTACTTCCATTGACACGAATATCGACCTTGATTTATATTTGTCGCATGTGATAAAAATTGTTTGTAAAAGTTCTTCTTCGCCCGCATCAATACGCATAAGCACCTGATACCTAAACTTATTTTGCAGTCTTTTTAACGGTGCTTTCATACACCCGAAAAACTTAAACTTTTCTCTATTTTCTAAATATAAAGCATTGAGTTGTCCATGTATTGCCTTCGTTGCTGAAAGCGCAGTATCATCGTCTTCACTGCTGATTAAAACCCTAACCACGTCGGTAAACGGCGGGAAAGCCGTAGCCTTTCTTATTGATATTTCTTGATTATAAAAACCAACGTAATCATAGTTAATCGCTTGTCTTAGCACGCTGTTTTCGGGCGAATAAGTTTGTAAAACGACCTTACCTGCTTGCTCAGCCCTACCACTTCTTCCCGCAACTTGCGTGAGAAGTTGAAAGGTTCGCTCCCCGCTTCTAAAATCGGAAAAGTGCAAGCTCATATCCGCATCGAGTATACCGACGAGCGTAACGAACGGAAAGTCGTGCCCCTTTGCAATCATTTGCGTACCCACCAAAATATCCGCTTCTCTTGCAGAAAATTGATTGAGTATCTTGAAATGCCCTTCCTTGCTTTGTGTGGTATCTCTATCCATACGCAAAATTCTCGCCTCTGGATAAAGTTTTTTAAGTTCCTCAACCACCCTTTCAGTCCCCGTTCCGCCGTAACGGATAAAAGGACTTCCACACTCGGTACAGGCGGTTATCATTTTGTATTTTGCACCACAATAATGGCACAAAAGCGAGTTATCTTCTCTATGATAGGTAAGCGAAACGTCGCAAGCGTCACACTTTTGAACGTGACCGCACTCGGTGCAAATTACCGTTTTAGAATATCCCCTTTGATTGAGGAAAATTATTGCTTGATTGTTATTTTTAAGGCATTTTTCAAGCTCAAATTTAAGCGCGGACGAAAAAACCGAGTTATTGCCCCTTCTTACCTCCAAGCGCATGTCGGCAATTTCCACTTCGGGAAGCGGGCGCTTGTTTATTCGGTCGGGAAGTTCTATCAAGTTGTATTCCCCGTCCATTGCCTTTTTGTAACTTTCAATCGATGGCGTAGCACTGCCCAAAATAAGCTTTGCACCGCTCAAGTTTGCGCGGAACTTAGCGATATCGACGGTTGCGTATCTCGGCGCTGATTCGCTTGTATAACTGCCGTCGTGCTCTTCGTCAATGATAATAAGCCCAACGTTTTCAAGCGGAGCAAATATTGCACTCCTTGCACCGATTGCAATTCTTGCCTCACCATTTCTTAATCTCCACCACTCGTCAAAACGTTCGCCAGCAGAAAGTCCGCTATGTAAAATTGCCGCATCGTCGCCAAACTTTGCTCTAAGTTGCTTTAACATTTGCGGGGTTAGGGCAATTTCAGGAACGAGCATGATTGCCGTTTTATTCTTTGCGATGGTTCTTTTTATAAGGTCAAGATAGACCTCTGTCTTTCCACTACCAGTAACACCGAACAACAAACTTGTCGTTTTATCGGTATTTTCCACACTCGCCACCGCATTTTTTTGCTTTTCGGTAAGTTCAACATTTTTATCGTTAAAGGTCAAATCTTTATAGGGCGAACGGAAATATTTTTCTTTTTCAATAATAGCAAAGCCCTTTTCCACAATACCGTTTAATGCTGAAGCACCGAAAAGTTCGGCAACGATACTTGCCTTTGTCTTTCCGTTTTCACTTAAATATTGAAGGGCTTCCCTTTGCTTTATAGCATTTTTCTTTGTGGAATTAATCGCTTGCTCTAAGTCTAAACCTTCAATTAGAGCGACCGTTCTTGTAAACTGCTCTTTCACCTTTCCCTTTCGCATTTCCGAAGGGAGAAACAACCGCATTGAAAGGGCGCGCGTAACGTAACACGTTTTGCGCACGTATTCCATCATTGCAAGCGTCTCTTTGGTCAGTGCCGGTGTTTGCTCTAAAAGTCTTAAAATCGGTTTAATTTTTTCAGGCGGATAAACACTTTGCTCTTTTATGCCGATAACTATTCCTTCCAAAACCTTTTTCCCAAAAGGCACGACAACACGACTGCCAAGCGTAATCTTGCAGTCGAAAAAGGAATATTCAAAAATCTTGTCGACTTCTACGTTGTTTATATCGACAATTACGTCAGCGAACATAGTTTTATCCTTTTAATATAACAAAATATGTCCACAGCAAAGTGTGAACACATTTTTTTTAGTCGTTTGTAGCGATAAGTTTGCCGTCTTCAATTTCCTGTGCGGCAACTGAAAGGGGTTTTTCTTTGCTGGGAAGTTCGGTAAAACCTTGGTTTTGCGCTTGTTCCATAAGCTGTCTTGCGCGCTTGCTGGTTACAACGCATAACTCGTATTTAGAACCGATTTTTTGTGCTAATTCGTCAATTGGCGGTTTATGTATCATAATTTTTCTCCTTAAACCTTTATTTGCATTTATTTTTTTCTAATTTTATTATACCTTCGATTTCTTTAACTGCGTCAAGCAGTACGTCGTTTATAACAACGTAATCGTAAAGACCTTGTTTATCAAGTTCGTAGCCTATTCTTTCCATACGGAGATTGATTTTTTCTTCAGTTTCCGTGCCTCTTTTAATTAGGCGATTACGAACTTCTTCAAGCGACGGCGGTGTAATCATCACCAAAACGGCATCGTTATAGCGGCTTTTAACTTCTAGCCCACCGTTTACGTCAATTTCAAGCAAGACGTTGCTATTTTGAAGTTTATCAAGTACGAAATCTTTTGGTGTGCCGTAAAAATTTTCAAAATGCTCGGAATACTCCAAAAATCCGTCGTTATTTATCTTTTCCTTAAATTCACTTTTGTCGATAAAGAAATATTCTCTGCCGTTTATCTCACCATCTCTAGGTTTTCTAGTTGTGCAAGAAATACTTAGCGAAATATCTTTATTCCTCTCGACCAAAAGTTTTGCAATCGTGCCCTTGCCTACTCCCGAAGGGCCCGACAAAACAATCAAAACGTTTCTCATACTATTCTAAATTTTGAACCTGTTCTCTTACCTTTTCAATCTCGTTTTTAAGGGCCAAAGCGTAACCCGTAACTTCAATATCGTTTGATTTTGAGCAAATGGTGTTTGTTTCCCTATTAAACTCTTGCATCAAAAAGTCAAGTTTTTTGCCCGATTCGTTTCCGCTGATAATTTTCTTAAATTGTTCAACGTGAGATTTAAGCCTTGTAAGTTCTTCGTCAATATTTACCCTATCGGTGTAGAAAGCAACTTCGTTTAATAACCTACTTTCATCATACTTAACGTCGGCTAAATACTCTTCAATCCTTGCTTTAAGTTTTTCCTTATACTCGGTGGCAACCAAAGGTGCACGTTTGGTGATTTTATCGGCAAGCGATTTTATAGTACCCATTCTTGATAGCATATCGCTGACAAGCTTTTCGCCCTCAACCTTACGCATCTCATTAAGTTTTTCGCACGCTACGTTAACCGTGTCGATAACGATTTTTTCAAGTTCAGCCACGTCGGTTATGGAATTGTCCACAAGAACTTCCGGCGAACGCATAAGCATAGATGCCGTTAAATCGTTTGTAAGGTTAAAATTTTCAGCCAAAACCTTACAAGCATTAAAATACGCCGTCGCTTTACCCATATCGACTTCGATATTAGTGTTCTTTTCACGAGTGTCGGAAAAGTTGATAAACAAATCAATCCTACCGCGACCAACGTGTTTTTGAACGGTTTTCCTTATAGAATCTTCTAGTGCCATAAACATGCGTGGAGTTTTGCAGTTTAAGTCAAGATTTCTATTGTTTACCGTTTTTATTTCTACAACCAAGGAGATGCCGTCTTGCACATATTCGCCTCTCCCATAGCCTGTCATACTATACATAAATGTTGCTCCGCTATATATGATAAAAGTATTTTATCATAAATATTTTAATTTATCAAGTTTTTATAAGTGATTTAAATGTATCTTCGTCAATAATTTTAATACCGAGCGAGCGGGCTTTTTCAAGTTTACTGCCCGCACTTTCGCCAGCTAATACAATCGTGGTCTTTTTAGAAACGCTAGATAGCACCTCACCGCCAAGCTGTTCGATAATCTTACCCGCTTCCTCTCTTGTAAAATCACTAAGACTCCCAGTCAAAACAACCCTTTCACCACTGAACACACCGCTTGCCGATTTTTCTTGATAAAGAATTTTTACGCCGAGTGATATAAGCTCGTCAATTTCACGCAAGTTTTGTTCGTCGTTAAAGTAATCTAAAACACTTTCGGCAACAATGTCGCCAACGTCCTCAATCTCTAAAAGCCTTTGTTTTTGAGCGGTTTTAAGTTCGTCGATATCAGCAAAATTCTTTGCAAAATCTTTTGCCGTCTTCTTCCCCACGTTCTCGATACCCAAAGCGAAAATAAATGAAGAAAAATCTACCGTTTTAGAATTTTCAATACTGGTCAATAAGTTTGTGGTTTTTGCTTCTTTATACCCCTCTAACTCGCCAATCTTTTGGGCGGATAATTTATAAAGGTCAGAAAAGTTTGAAACGGAAAATTTATCGAACAAAAGTTCTGCAGTCTTTTCACTAAAACCCTCTATATTCATACCGCCTTTAGATGCAAAGTTAACAAGTTTTGCAACCACTCTCGGCCTACAAGAATTATTTGGGCAAAATAGGTTTGCGCCCGTTTCTTTTAAGTGAGAATTACAAAACGGGCAAACTTCGGGTTTACTAACTTCCTTGCAATGCTCGAAAACTTCGGTCGTTCCCAAAATTTCAGGGATAACTTCGTTACTTCTTCTAACAAGAACTCTTGCCCCAATTTTCACACCCTTTCTTTGAAGGTCGCCGAAGTTATTAAGGGTTGCCTTTTTGACGGTAGCGCCCGCAAGTTCGGTCGGCTCTAGTATGCCGAGAGGGGTAAGTTTCCCAGTCCTTCCAACCTGCCATTTAACGTCGGTCAAAATGGTTGTAACCTCCTCAGCTTCGAACTTAAAAGCGATTGCCCAACGCGGAAATTTATCAGTGCTTCCAAGAATTTCCCTAAGTGCAAAATCGTTGATTTTAACAACAGCACCATCGGTCAAAATATCTAGTGTTTTCCTACTGTTTTCGATTTCCTTTATTGCAGACATAACGGCGTCTATATCCTTACAAACACGTAGATATGGATGAACTTTGAAGCCATTTTCTCTTAAAAAGTTAACGCATTCGGTTTGGGAAAAAAGCGACCTATCTTCCATATAGTTAACGTTATAAAAAAGTATTTCAACCTTTCTTTTTTGGGTAACTTTTGGGTCTAGATTTCTTATTGCACCAGCAACTGCGTTGCGTGCGTTTTTAAGTGGTTCATCAGCCGTTTGATTGTATTTTTCTAAAACGGATAGGCGCATAATCGCCTCACCTTGCACCTCTAATTTACCCTTGTAATCAATGGTTAGAGGGAAAGATTTTATGGTCAAAACCTGTGCTGTAACGTCTTCCCCCTCCACCCCGTTTCCACGGGTTGATGCGCAAACGAATTTGCCTTGGTCGTATGTTATACAAATGGTAAGTCCGTCAAACTTGTATTCGACGGTGTATTCCAAATTGGCTTGGTCTTTATTTATTCTCTTTTCAAACGCTTTAAGCCCCTCGAACGTAGTGGTTTTATCAAGGCTATAAAGTCTTTCGATGTGCTTATGTTTTTTGAATGCTGAAATTGGCTCGCCACCGACACGTTTGGTGGGAGAATCGAACAGCACAACCCCACTTTCTTTTTCTAGCTGAACAAGTTGGTCGTATAGTGCATCGTACTCTTTGTCCGACACTGTGGGATTATCAAGCACGTAATATTCGTGAGCAAATTTGTTGAGCTTAACAATAAGCTCTTTCATTTTTTCAATCATAAAATCTCCAACGGCGCGTATTTAACGGCAAGCGCCTTTATGCCTACGCCCTTAAAGGCAACGTCGATAATAGCATTATCCCCCGCGCCTTTAACGGTTATAACAGTTCCCTCGCCAAACTTGGGATGTTTAACCTTCATGCCACACTTATAGTTGCCTGAAGGCGACGATTGAACTTTGGGTTTATTTAGTAAGGTTTTTCTTGCGTATGAAGACGAATAACCACCGTTAAAAGAATTATCCGCATCATCGTTAAACAAAGAATAACTTCTTTCCCCAACTTCTCTTACGGGTTTTCTTTCTTGACTAAAACTGCTTGGTGAAAGCACGGGTTGAGCCTCTTTTAGAAAGCGAGATTGGGTCATATACTCCCTTCCACCGTACATATACCTACTCATTGCACGCGTTAAGTATAGCCTTTCCTTTGCCCTTGTTACCGCAACGTACATAAGCCTTCTTTCTTCTTCCAGTTCCTCATCGTCCCCAAGTCGTCTTGCACTTGGCAAAACCTTTTCGTCAAGCCCAGCGACGAAAACGCAAGGATACTCTAAGCCTTTTGCGCCGTGTATTGTTGCAATGGTTACGGCATCGTCAGCATTTATATCATCAATATCCGAACTTAAAGTTACAGAGTTGAGATAATCAGCAAGGGTTGCCCCCGCATTATCCTTTTCAAACTGCTCGGCAGAGTTGATAAGTTCGCTTACGTTTTGAATTTTAGAAGTGTTTTCTTCGCTCTTTTCCTCAAATTGTGCCATAAACGAAGTTACATCAAGCACGTGTTTAATTAGGTCAGTCACCGAGTTAGCGTTTGCATATGCGGAAAAATTTTGTATAAGCATACCAAAATTGAAGAGTTTGGTCTTAGCACCAGAACTTAGTGAAGATTGCTCCAAAAAGCTTAATCCGTTCAAAATTGACGTGCCCATTGCTGAGCAAAACTCCCTTAAATCGTGCAAGGTCTTTTCGCCAATTCCACGTTTTGGGGTTGCTACCGCACGCAAGAACGATTCGTCGTCCGCGGGGTTGCAAATGATTTTTAAGTATGCTAAAACGTCCTTAATTTCCTTTCTTTCAAAAAACCTAAAACCGCCATATATTCTATACGGAATTCCGTATTTCATAAACTCTTGCTCGTAGGCACGTGAAAGTGCGTTTAAGCGCATAAAAATTGCAAAATCACGGTAGTTGTAGTTGGAGCGAGCCATCAAGTTTTTAATTTGCATAGCAGTGTATGATGCCTCGTTATTTTCGTCCGTTCCAACAAAGGTCTCAATCCTTACGCCATCTTGGTTTTCCGTCCAAAGTTCTTTATCCCTTCTACCAGTGTTGTTTGCAATTATGCAGTTTGCAAGCGCCAAAATCTTTTTGGTCGAACGATAATTTTGCTCTAATTTATAAATCTTAGCACCGCGGTAAACGTCGTCAAAATGCAAAATGTTATCTATCTTAGCACCGCGCCAACTATAAATACTTTGGTCATCGTCACCAACGACGAAAATATTGCCGTGTACCGAGCAAAGAATTTTTGCAATGTTAAACTGCACGGTATTGGTATCTTGAAATTCGTCTATATGAACGTATTGAAATTTATTGGCATAATAATTTGCGACGTCGCTATTTTTAGCAAAAAGTTGATAGGTTTTTAGCAACAAATCGTCAAAATCTAGTGCGTTTGAGCGGGCAAGTTGCGATTCGTAACCATCGTAAATAGCATAAAGTTCGTCAACGGCACGCATTGAAGAATACTCTTCCTTAAACTCTTCCGGGGATAGCATATCGTTTTTTGCATTAGAAATTACCGATTTTGCAAGTTTTAGGTATTTATCCTGGTCAAGTCCCTTTTCTTCAATAACGCGTTTTAATACTTTATCTTTGTCCGTTTCGTCGTAAATGGTGAAATTTCTGTCATAGCCCAGTTTTTCGATGTCGCTTCTTAAAATACGAACACACATACTATGTATGGTTGAAACCCACATACTTTCCACACCGTCTATTATCTTAGCAAGCCTTTCTTTCATTTCGGCAGCGGCTTTGTTGGTAAAGGTAATCGCCATAATGCGAGAAGGGTCAACCCCCTTTTCGCTAACAAGGTATGCTATACGGGTGGTTAAAACACGCGTTTTACCACTTCCAGCACCCGCAATAACCAAAACCGCGCCCTCGGTATCGAGGACGGGCTTTCTTTGTGCATCGTTAAGTTTTTCAATTAATTGTTTAACATCAGCCATATTTCACCTACTAAAATATTATACCATAGATAACCTTTCTTATCAAGTTTAAATATTAAAAAAAGTGCAGGCTTTTTACGTATTTTTATTGCAAGTTTTTATCAATTGTGATAATATTTTATTAGAGGTAATTATGAGAAAAAATTGGTTAAAAAATAAAACTGTTGTTATTTCAGGTGCGAGCGGTGGTCTTGGTTTTGCCATGACAAAACTTCTTATTGAAAAATTTGATTGCAAGGTCATCGGCATTGCTAGAAACGAGAAAAAACTTTTGACAGCAAGGGAAACTTTGGGCGAAAAAAAAGAAAACTTTACTTACCGCATTTTCGACGTATCGGAAAAGGAAAACTGGCTTTCTTTCCGCGATTATTTGATTGAAAACGATATTAAAATCGACGTACTTATAAACAACGCGGGCTTTATGCTACCCTTTGCTAAGTATGAAAAATATACCGAGGCGGAAGAAGAAGAGATTATAAAGACAAACTTTATTTCATACGTTACGGCTTTTAGAACCTTACTTCCCCTACTAAAGCAATCTTCCACCCCCGCTTTAATCAATATTTCGAGTGTAGCGGGTATTTGCCCAGTTATTGGTGAAAGTTTATACTGCGCAACAAAATACGCGGTTAGGGGCTTTACCGAAACGTTGCAACAAGATTATAGAAAGGAAATGTATATCGGCGGTGTTTACCCTGGGTTTATTAGAACCGATATACTAAATCGCATGAATTCTAAAGACAAGAACAACAAGATTGTCAATTTTCTTATGAAGCCAGTTGGAAAGGTTTCTAAAAAGGTCGTTAGACGCATTGCAAGAAGAAAGAAACGCACGGTTATCGGTCTTGACGGACACAGTATGTCTTTCTTTTCAAGATTGTTCCCAAAACTTACACCAAGAATTATTTCTGCCGTTCTCAAATGGTCAAAACTTGATTTGTTTGACGAGGTATTCCACTAATGAAAAGAATTTTAACAATACAAGATATTTCGTGCGTGGGCAAGTGCTCTTTAACCGTTGCACTGCCCATAATCTCCGCTTGCGGAATAGAAACTGCCGTGCTCCCAACCGCAGTTTTATCCACCCACACGGCTTTTAAGGGTTTTACCTTCCGTGATTTGACGGGCGACCTTAACGATATTACAAAGCATTGGAAAGACCTAAATATAAATTTCGACAGCATTTATACGGGATATTTAGGCTCTTTTGAACAACTTGACATCGTGTCTAACATATTCGACCAATTTAAAAGTAAAGACACGCTTATCTTGGTTGACCCAGTTATGGCGGACAATGGCAATCTCTATTGTGGGTTTGACCAAAAGTTTGCCGATGCAATGGCAAAACTTTGCTCTAAAGCCGACATAATCGTTCCCAACCTCACCGAAGCTTGCTTTATGCTCCACGAAGAGTATATTGCCGAAGGTTATGATATCGAATACGTAAAGGGTATTCTTAAAAAACTTTGCGGTTTGGGTGCGAAAAAGGCGGTTTTGACGGGTGTTAACCTCGGCGACGGACGACTTGGCGTTATGAGTTATGATAAGGCTACGGGCGAGTATTTCTCTTATTATAGGGAACATCTCCCCTACAGTTTCCACGGCACTGGCGACGTGTTTGCAAGTACGCTATGCGGTGGACTATCAAAAGGTTTAACCATAGAAAAATCACTTGAAATTGCCGTTGATTTTACCGTTCAATCTATAATCGAAACGGTAAAAAACCCCGACCACAACTGGTACGGAGTTGATTTTGAAAGCGCCCTTCCAACACTTATCGAAAAACTTGCAAAATAGATAACAACTTAAATTTTTAGACATAAAAAAAGGCTTTTGCTTTTAGCAAAAGCCTTTAATTTTTACTTTAAATCAACAAAGAAAGACGGAACGTGGAAGGTGTCGCACATTGTTGGGGACAAGGCAAGAAGGTTTCTATCGGTAAAACCACCTTCTGTTTCGATTCTAAACGCGTTAAACTTGATACCAACGTTTTTATCATACCCGATTTTATCTAACGGCATAGAAAATTTCAATCTATAATCGTTACCCATAAATTCAACTTCACTCTTTAAGAAGTTGTCCTTTTCTTCCACGGGTTCAGCCTCGTATTTTCCCGGTCCAAGATTTAACATTTTGTTAAGGAAAACGCAGTTGTTTGGTGCAACCTCGATTTCAAAATATCTCTTAATATCCCCGCCCGTACAAATAAATGCTTCACAAACGTCGCCGTCGAAAATCGGTCCGTTATACTCGTTAGAGGCGCTGAAGAATTTGGAATTTTTGCAAAAGAATTCAAACGATAACTCGGTATCGGTCATAACGATTTCAACCGTAGTTTCAAACTGAGGGATATCTTCACCCGTTCTACTATTTTTAAGTGTTTTTTTAAGTTTTAACATAGATGCTCCTTATTTTGTGATAGTAACTTTATTGAGTGCCCTAGGGCTATCGGGGTTGTTCCCTATTTCGCAAGACACTTTGCATGCAAACATTTGCGCAAAAATTGCAAACGCGAACATACAAACTTCTTCGGGTGCGCCAAAATTAATGAATGCATCGTTGCATTTTTGGAATCTACCTTTAAGCACGCAATCGTTGGTAACCAAAAGAACGGGTGCGTTTAGGCTTATCATTTTTGCAATGCACTTGATTTGGTCATCACGCACAAGGTTTTGCATTTCTTCATCGCCGTTGTTGTTTGCGCAATATATGATAACAGGTGTCTCTTCATTAACCATTGCCATTGGGCCGTGGTAAAAGTCACTCCCCGCATAACCTTTCATTTGGATATAGCACGTTTCTTGTAGTTTAAGCGATGCTTCAAGCGCAATGGAATAGGTAAGTCCACGCGACAGAACAAAACCGCTTGACATTCCCTTGAATTTTTGTGCGTATTTTGTGGTGAGCGCATCAATTTCGGGGAAAAGATTTTCAATTTCTCTTTCCAAATTCTTTATGTAAAGCAGATTTTCCTTATGGTCGGATAATTCGGAGGCAAGCCACAACATAATGTAAAGCTGTGCGCTGAAAGTTTTTGTTGCAGCAACGCTCTTTTCTTCACCAGCCGAGCAATAAAGGTGGAACTTTGCCTCTCTTGCTAGCGGACTTGTCTTATCGTTAGTAACCGCAATGGTGATTGCACCTTGCTCGTTACCCTTTCTTATAACTTCCAAAACGTCAGCAGCCTTTCCACTTTGACTGCAACCGATAACTATACTATTTGAATAGTTGATTTTGCCCCTATACAACGTAATTACGCTAGGTGCGGACAAACCAACGGTGTATTTGGAGTTAACTTCCAACAAATACTTAAAGTAAATCAAGGCATGGTCGCTGGTTCCACGTGCAGCGGCAACAAAGTTTGTTGCGTCGCTCGCTTTAATCGACTTTACAAGCCTTTGCATTTCCTCAAGATTTTCGCGCCTAATTTCACCGAAAATCCTTGGCGTTTCATTAATTTCTTTCCACATCAACGTTTCTTTATAATTCATATTCTTTCTCCTAACGTAATTGTAACATCAAACGCCAATTTTGTCAATAGCAAATTGTCAATTTATGTCGACGAGCGATGCGGCTGCAATCGACTGACCAACCCTTTTCATCCATTCGTTCGGCATGGTTAAATTTATATTGCTAAATTCAGGAAATTCTTCCTTTAACACTTGTTTTGCTTTTTCAATGATAATGTCGCCACCCTTTCCGCTGGTAACTCTACCCAAAAGTAAAAGGTGCTTTATATCGTAAAATTCGGCATAGTAAGGTATGCAATACCCCAAATAAACTCCAATATCTTGATAAATTTGTCTTGCGAGCGGGCTGTCTTCTTTCATAAGGTCTTGGATAGCGACAAGTTTTTCTGCAGGTGTAGAACCCTCTTTGAACTTATATCCCGCGCTTTCGGCAAGTTTGATTACACCGTCTTGTGAAAAATACTTAACACCACAGCCATAGTCACCGCTCCATTCGTCAACCATTGCGTTTTCGTTAAAATCCACGGGGACGAACGCAACTTCGGACAACCAGCCGTTAAGTAGCCCTTTATCGTTAATGTATCCTACCGCTTCGCTTGTGCCCATTGCAATACCTAAAACGCAAGTATCTTTTAGGTCAAGTGCACCCGCAAGTGCGGTTACGTCACCGTCGTTTGCGACCTCTATCGGCGCACCGATTTCTTTTGCTACGTTAAGATACATCGGTTGAACGTGCTCTTTATGGTCTTCTTTGGGAACTTTCATAAATAGCGACGCGACCATAATCTTATTGTTTACGTAAACACCCGCACTTGAAACGCCAATCGCGTCCACCCTTGGCATCTTTGATGCGGCAGTTTTCATTGCGGTAAGGATTTCAGCATAGTGGTAATTATAGTCTTCTTGCTTTTTGGGGTGCCAAATAACTTCTTCACTATAAACCACTTCTCCGTCTATAACGGCGCTCACCTTTCTATCGCTTCCACCCGCGTCAAATCCTATTCTACAGCCGTTAAGATGTCCACCAATTTTAACTTGACAAGGCTTATCAGTGGGAAACTCTTCCCCCTCACAATATATAACTTCAAACGGCTTTTCGTATACCGTTTGCATAAAATCAACGTCGAAAGCACGTTTTCCGCCGAGCGAATATTCTTGCTTTAGTTTTTCAAAAATATCTTTATCGCCCTTGATGAAGATTTTATAGCCCCCCGCAATCCAGAGCATAGACTTAACAATTCTTTCAACCATTTTATAGTTGACGTCAAATTTGTCCTTTTTTGCAAATATGTCTATATGTTTTATATAATTATACCCGTCGTTACGCTCTACGCATAAGGATAAAATTTTACTTTCACTATGAGTAACTTTTTCGCGAAAATCTCTTAGTTGCATACTGATTGGGTTAAAATTGTTGTCAAATTTAGGTATAAACTTCATAATAACTCTCCTTTTTATACATTATACACCATATAAAGAGGGGTGCATTTATAAAATGTTAACGAGTATTTATAAAAAAGGACACAAATATGTTTTTTGCTTGATTTAAAATTAATTTTAGTATATTATTTAGGTATGAAGTTACACGAAGGAAAATATGTAAAAACCGAACTTAGTTGTCCTATTAACGTGAGCGGTATTTATACCGTGCACTATTTTAAGTATGGCAGAAATTTCCGTTTCCCTGGCGAAAAGCACGACTTTTGGGAAATGGTTTTTATTGATAGTGGCTCGGCAAATATTATTGCTGGGGATAAATGCATAAAGTTAAAGCAAGGCGAGGCGTATTTTCATAAACCTAACGAAGTACACAATATATACACCGACGATGAGTTTGCAAACTCTGCAATCATATCTTTTGAGTGCAAAAGCCGTGCACTAAAACTATTATCGGGAAAAGTTCATACCCTCAGCGAGTTTGAAAAAGACCTACTAAATAAAATAGTTAAGGAAGCAAAAATAAGTTACGATTATAAACTTAACGATTTATATCTTGAAAAAATGACAAAGCGTAACAATGCAAGTTTCGGTGGCGAGCAAATCATTAAAAACTGCATCGAACTGCTTATCGTTTCTATTTTACGCAATATGGAAAGCAAAGATAAAACCGACTCTCTTGGGCTTTCGGTCACCACCGATAAAATCGTTGAAGGGGTCGTAAAAGTGCTTAGCGACACCCTAGAGCAAGCAAAATCAATCAATCTTGACGAACTTTCTTTTAAGCTTGGTTTTTCAAAAAGTTATATAAAAGCGCAGTTTAAGAAAAAAACTGGATACTCTGTTATTCAATACTTTATTACCCTCAAAATCGAAAAGGCAAAAATGCTTTTAAGTCAAAACAAATACCCGATAAGTGAGATTGCCGACCTTTTGGGTTTTAGTTCGGTATTTTATTTTAGTAGGCAATTTAAGATTCACACCGATATGTCCCCTAGCGAATATATAAACTCTATAAAAGCAGATAACGTTTTATAAAAATCCCGCATTTGCGGGATTTTGGCTTTTTTAACGCACATTTTGTACTATTATTTGACTTTTTTTGTTTTTATGATATAATTTTATCGAGGTGAATTATGAGCGAAATTATATCTTGCAGTTTTGAGATTGGTAACGAGTGCACTTTTTATTCTTCTTGGCAAGGAAAAAACTTAATTCTTCCCCACTCTAAGCTTTACTTTTTACTCGACGGGGAAATATTCATCGAGGTTAACGGAAAATCTTTTATTGCAAAAAAGAACGATTTAGTTTTAATTCCCGCTAACGTCGTTCACTCTTGCTCGCTAACCGATATTAAATATATGAAAAAAGACTGGTGTCACTTCAGTATGAAAAAGGGAAACAAGGACTTTTTTGAAGACCTTAAATTCCCCTATATCATTACCGTCAAAGACGTTGATTACGTGAAATCGCTTTTTAGCCAATTATTTTCCTTTCAAAGCACCAAATCGCTTGAAAAAGATATAATGTCGTCGGCAGTAATTTGCAAGATTGTGTCTTACTTTTTGCAAAATTGTTCAGTTGAAATTATTGAAGCACAAAAGGACGAAATTGACGATTGTATAAATTATATAAAAGAAAATTACACCGAGGAAATAACCGCGATTAAACTTGCTGAAATTGCAAACTATTCGCTAAATTATTTTATCAAAAAGTTTAAGCAAAAAACGGGTACGACGCCTATAAAATTTATTAACACTGTAAGACTTAACGCGGTTTGCCAACTACTTAAAGATACAGACCTTACAATTAATGAAATTATGCATAAAACAGGCTTTTTGGACCAAGCGTACTTTGCAAAATTATTCAAAAAAAATATTGGCTATTCCCCTATGAAATTTAGAAAATTACAATCAAACTAAAATTAAACCCCACGATTTTTCGTGGGGTTTTTATTTTATCCTATCTTGTGGAAACCTTTTCCGTAAACTTCGTTTGCATCACAAACGATTACGAATGCGTTTTCATCCAGTTCTTTAACGGACGATTTTAAAAAGGAAATTTGCTTGTTTTTAACACACGTCATGAGCACACCTTTGGGTTGTTTTGAATACATTCCCTCGCCTTCAATAAATGTCACACCACGCGGGCTATGCGAGATTAAAAAGTCTGCAATCATTTCCGCTTTTGTGGTTATAATATAGCAAAGCTTTGCGTGACCAAAGCCCATAACGATAAGGTCGCTTACCTTTGCACTTACGAATATCAAGATTAGAGCATACAAAATGTTCGGCAAGTTGTCCGCAATACAGAACGCACCTAATATTACCACCGCGCCGTCGAAAATCGCAACGTGAGTTGCTATCGTTCCAAGTGGCAACAAACCATGCGTTAAGCGCCCTAACAGCTCAGTACCGCCACTTGACGTCTCATATTTAATGAATAAACCGATACCGATACCTTGCAAAATTCCACCGTAAAGTGAAGCCAAAATGGGATTACCGTCCTTAAAACCGGTTAGCATTTTCATCATAAACTCGTTATCGTTTGGAATTATCCAATCCCAAAATTCGGTCGCTAAACTTAGGCAGGCGGTGGTGATAAAACATCTAACGATAAACTTCCACCCCATTTTCTTAAAGCCAAAAATTAGAATAGGAACGTTTAAGGCAATAATGAAGATACCAGTTGGCAATTTTGTTAATATATGTATTAGTGACGCAGCACCTGACACCCCGCCACCGACGATTGAGTGTGGTATCAAAAATGCTTCAAGGCTTAGTGCATATGACAAGCACCCTAAAACCATAAAGGAATATCTTTTTATTTCGGAAAGCAATTTCTTTTTATTCATATTATCCTCCGTACCTATTGATTATAACAAATACGACAAAATATGTAAATCTATTTTACAACATATTTATTGATAAATCGAATAAAAAACCCCGCAAAATTTGCGGGGTTTTGATTTTATTATTTCTTTTTGGGAGAATAAGAGGTGTGCAACAATTCGTGTGCCTTATGACCGCCGATTTCACCGATATAGTTATCGTAAAGTGATTTAACGGTCATGTTTTCATGACTCTTTCTCTTTCTCATAGAAGCATCGTCATCATATAAGCCTTTTGCACGGAGACCCTTATAGTCCTCAGCCGAACGAGTGAACGCATCAACGAACGGTTGACCGCCACCGTTAATGCAACCGCCGGGGCAACTCATGATTTCAATAAATTGATAATCAGCCTCGCCTGCTTTAACTTTGTCGCAAAGTGATGCGGCATTTTTAAGACCACTAACAACCGCAACTTTAACTGCTACGTCGCCAGCTTTATAGGTTGCCTCCTTAACGCCTTGCATACCACGAACTTCCTTGAATTCAACGTTCTCAAGTTTTTTGCCCGATATGGTTTCAACAGCCGTACGGAGAGCCGCTTCCATAACACCGCCAGATGCACCGAAGATGACGCCAGCACCAGTGTATTCTACACCGGGGTTATCAGCAAGACCATCTTCTAAATGCTTAAAGCTGATACCAGATTCGTTAATCATACGAATAACTTCTTGGGTTGAAAGAACAAAGTCAACGTTTCCGTCGAATTTTTCAAGTTTTGCTTCGTCCTTTTTAGCTGAACACGGCATGATTGCAACGTGAACGTGCTTTTTCTCACCCTTATAGGAATCTTTAACCAAAGATGCAAGCATTTGCATAGGTGAACGACAAGAAGAAATGTTCGGCAATAATTCGGGATACTTTTCTTCAGCGAAGGTTATCCATGCGGGACAACAAGAAGTGAACATGGGAAGTTTTACACCTTCTTTTACCCTTTCGATAAGTTCGTGCGATTCTTCCATAATGCAAAGGTCAGCACCAATGTTTGTATCGTAAATTTTATCAAATCCCATTTCACGAAGAGCGGTTACGAGTTTACCCATAACGTTTTCGCCTTCGTTAAGCCCCAATTCTTTGCTCAAACCAACTCTTACTGCGGGAGCAATTTGAACGGAAACTTCAACGTCGGGATTGCCGATAGCCTTCCAAACTGCGTCGGCATCGTCACGAATGGTGATAGCACCAGTCGGGCAAACTGCAGCACATTGACCACAGCCAACGCAAGGTGAAGTGGTTATATCTTTATCGAATGCGGTTGCAATCTTCATTTTTGAGCCACGGAAAGCATAGTCGATTGCACCAACACCTTGAACTTCGTTACACATTCTTACGCATTTACCGCAAAGAATACATTTTGAAGGTGTTCTAACGATGCAGTTTGAAGATTTATCTTGCTTCATATCCGCATAGTTGTTGGGGAATCTTACGCCTTCGATGTTAAATCTATGTGCGAACTCTTGCAATCTGCACTTACCGCTCATTTGACAGGTTGTACAATCTCTGCAGTGGTTAGCAAGCAAAAGTTCCAATATCATTTTTCTATATTTACGGAGTTTTGCTGTGTTGGTTTTAACAATCATACCCGCTCTAGGAATGGTTGAGCAAGCCGCGTCAAACCTACCGCGTTCGTCTTCGAACATACACATTCTGCATGCGCCGTAAATAGAAAGTTCAGGGTCATAACAGAAAGCGGGAATTTCAATACCAACTTTTCTTGCAACTTCGAGGACGTTCTTTTCTCCGTCGATTTCGGCTTTAATGCCGTCAATAATCATATATTCACTCATATTAAACCTCCTTTATTGCCTTGAACGCACAGTTAGAGATACATGCACCGCACTTGATACACTTCTTTTGGTCGATAACAAACGGCTTTTTAATTTCACCGCTAATTGCGTTAACAGGACAATTCCTTGCACATTTAGAGCAACCCTTGCAAAGTTCGGGGTCGATAACGATAGTCTTCAATTTTTGGCAAGCACCTGCGGGGCACTTCTTATCGTAAATGTGTGCTCTATATTCGTCTTCAAAGTATTTAAGAGTAGAAAGAACGGGACCTGCAGCGGTTTTACCCAAACCACAAAGTGCGGTTTTAGATATCGTTTCACCAAGTTCTCTCAAAAGTTCGATATCCCCGTCTTCACCCTTGCCGTCAACGATGCGGTTGAGTATTTCAAGCATACGCTTTGTGCCTTCACGACAAGGAACGCATTTACCGCAAGATTCTCTTTGAGTAAAGTCCATAAAGAAACGTGCAACTTCAACCATACAAGTTTTCTTATCCATAACAACAAGTCCACCAGAACCGATGATTGCACCAACTTTACCTAGCGAATCAAAGTCGAGCGGAAGGTCAAAGTGTTCTTCGGTAAGGCATCCGCCAGAAGGTCCACCGATTTGAACTGCCTTAAACTCGCCACCGTCACGCATACCGCCACCGATATCGAAGATAACTTCTTTTAGGGTTGTACCCATAGGAACTTCGATTAGACCTGCGTTTTGGATATTACCGGTAAGTGCAAAAGTCTTTGTGCCAGTGCTGTTTTCAGTACCGATTTTCTTGTACCATTCAGCGCCGTTATTGATAATGGTTGAAACGTTTGCATAAGTTTCAACGTTGTTTAATACGGTAGGCTTGTCAAAAAGTCCGTGTTCAACAGTTCTCGGGGGTTTGGTTCTAGGCATACCGCGTTTACCTTCGATAGAAGCGGTAAGAGCCGAGCCTTCACCACAAACGAACGCACCTGCACCGCGGTTGATGTGCATATGGAAAGAGAATCCCGTTCCCAAAATGTTATCGCCCAAAAGTCCAAGTTCGGTTGCTTGTTTGATTGCATGGTTTAATCTTGCAACGGCCTTGGGGTATTCAGCACGAACGTAAATATAACCGTCGTTTGCACCAGTCGCAAGACCAGCAATAATCATACCCTCTATCATGCGATGTGGGTCGTCTTCCATAACCGACCTATCCATGAATGCGCCGGGGTCACCTTCGTCGCCGTTACATACAACGTATTTGGGGAAGTTGTTTTGTCTAGCAACTTGCGCCCACTTTCTACCCGCGGGGAATCCGCCACCGCCACGGCCACGGAGACCCGATTCGCTAATTTCGTTAACGATATCTTCGGGTTTCATATCAAAGAGTGCCTTTTCTAACGCAGTGTAACCGCCTGTCGCAAGGTATTCTTCAATAACGGTAGCGTCGATTTTGTCACAATTGTCCAAAATCATACGGGTTTGTTTTTTGTAGAAAGGAATTTCCTTTTGTTCTTTATAAACCACGCCGTTTTGAGTGTATGCAAGCCTTTCAACGCATTCACCGTTAACTATGGTCTTTTCGATAATTTCTTCACAATCTTCAACCTTAACCTTAACGTAAAGCCAGCCTTGAGGCTCAACTCTAACTAGAGGTCCAATTTCGCAGAAACCATGACAACCGCTTTGTTTAAGTCTTACGTTGTCGCTATGCGGTTCTTCTTGCAATTCCAAAGAAAAAGCAACACCTTTTTCTTCCATGATTTTTGCAAATTTATCGTAAATTTTAAGCGCGCCTTTAGAAACACAGCCTGCACCAGCGCAAACTATAATTCTTTTGTTTTCCGCGTTAAGTCTTGCCTCTGATTTTGCTCTATATGCTTGTAATTCTTCTCTCGTTTTAAACATTAGCATTTCTCCTTTAACGATTTAACGAGCGCTACCGCTGATTCGGGCGTCATCGTGGGATAAATTTCGTCATTCAAAGTGATTGCAGGTGCAGACGAGCAAGCACCGAGACATGCAACCGTTTCAACGGTAAACATAAGGTCGTCAGTGGTTTTCTTTTCTTCAGAAAGTCCAAGTTCTTTCCTTAATGCTTCAAGGATAGGAACAGAGTGGCGAACGTGACATGCCGTTCCGTCACAAACCTTAATAACGTATTTACCCTTTTGTTCCATAGAAAAGTTTTCATAAAAGGTTGCTACGCCAAAAATCTTTGCTTCACTGATGTTAAGTTTTTCAGCAAGATAAGGGAAAATTTCTTTAGGCAAATATCTAAAATGCTCTTGTGCGCATTGTAAAATCGCAATCAAAGAACTTTCTTTGTTGCCAAACTTTTCAATCGCGCTGTCAAGTATGCCATAGTCAAAAGTTTTATCCATTTTTTCCTCCAAATTGTTTATTTATTAATAGCGTCAAAGCCTTTCAAGATTGAAAGGCTTCTTCTTTTATTTACTTAATTTTTCGTCGATTGCTTTGGCTGCGGTCTTTCCTGCGCCCATAGCGAGAATAACGGTTGCAGCACCAGTAACCGCGTCACCACCAGCATAAACGTATTCAACCGAGGTTTCACCGTTTTCGTCAGTGATAATACCGCCGTGCTTGTTAACTTCTAAGCCAGCAGTGGTTGACTTTATAAGCGGGTTGGGTGAAGTGCCGAGTGCCATAATAACAACGTCTGCTTCAATTTCAAACTCGCTACCAGCAATAACGACGGGACGACGTCTACCAGACGCATCGGGTTCACCGAGTTCCATCTTAACGCAAGTGCAAGATTTTGCCCAGCCGTTTTCGTCGCCGTTAATTTGAACGGGGTTGGTGAGAAGGTCGAAAATAATACCTTCTTCCATTGCGTGCTCAACTTCTTCTTTTCTTGCGGGAAGTTCGTCAAGAGTACGTCTATAAACGATATGAACGTCACCGCCCAAACGCTTAGCACATCTTGCCGCGTCCATAGCAACGTTACCACCGCCTACAACAACGACTTTCTTACCGTGTTTAATAGGTGTGGTTGCATCGTCTTTATATGCTTTCATAAGGTTAATACGGGTCAAGAATTCGTTTGCTGAGAATACGCCGTTAAGGTTTTCACCAGGGATATTCATAAACTTGGGAAGCCCTGCGCCCGAACCGATAAATACTGCCTTGAAATCGTATTCTTTAACGAGTTCTTCAATAGACAATACTTTACCGATAACCATATTTGTTTCGATTTTAACGCCGAGTTCTTTTAACGTATCGATTTCCTTTTGAACGATAGTCTTGGGAAGTCTAAATTCGGGAATTCCGTAAACGAGAACACCGCCAGCTAGGTGGAATGCTTCGAACACGGTTACTTCATAGCCCTTTCTTGCAAGGTCGCCCGCACAAGTAAGTCCTGAAGGACCAGAACCGATAACGGCAACTTTTATACCGTTAGATTGGGGTTTAACAGCCTTTTCTTTACAGTTAGCATTGTGGTAGTCCGCAACGAATCTTTCAAGTCTACCAATAGCAACAGGTTCACCCTTGATTCCACGAATACAATATTTTTCACATTGTGATTCTTGAGGGCAAACGCGTCCGCATACTGCGGGAAGTGAAGAAGACTGAGAAATAACTTGATATGCGCCTTCAAAATCTTTTTCTTTTATCTTTGCGATAAATTCGGGAATATGTACCATAACGGGACAGCCGTTCATACAAGGCTTATTCTTACAGTTAAGGCATCTTTCCGCTTCGTCAACTGCTTGTTCGGGGGTGTATCCCAAAGCAACTTCTTCAAAGTTTTTATTTCTTACGTCAGCCGGTTGATGAGGCATCGGGTTTTTCTTTAATGACATGTTCGGCATCTTACTTTACCTCCTTTTTGAAAAGGTTACAAGTTTCTTCATATTTGTGTCTTTCCCATTCTTTATAACTTGCACCACGTTTCATAGCCTCGTCAAAGTCAACGAGGTGACCGTCGAATTCAGGTCCGTCAACACACGCAAACTTGGTTTCACCACCAACGGTAAGTCTACAACCACCGCACATGCCCGTTCCGTCAATCATAACGGGGTTCATACTTACGATAGTTTTAATACCATATTCTTTGGTAAGTCTGCAAACGAATTTCATCATAATAACGGGTCCGATTGCTATAACTTCGTCGTATTGTTCACCACTTTCAATAAGGTTTTTAAGCGCGTCGGTAACAAGACCTTTGGTTCCTGCCGTTCCGTCGTCGCTCATAAGAACGTATTTATCGCTGACAGCCTTAAACTCATCTTCCAAAATAACAAGGTCTTTACATCTAAAACCAACGATTGAATGAACTTCACAACCTTGTTCGTGCAATTTTTTAGCAACGGGATATGCAATAGCACAGCCAACGCCACCGCCTACAACTGCAACCTTTTTAAGTCCTTCGGTATGGGTTGCATTGCCGAGCGGACCAACAAAGTCTGCAACGTAATCACCAACTTCAAGTTGGTTAAGTGTATAAGTGGTTGCACCTACGATTTGGAAAATAACCGCAACAGTCCCCTTTTCTCTGTCGTAATCAGCAACGGTTAGAGGTATTCTTTCACCATCTTCGGTTGCCCTAATAATTACGAACTGACCAGCTTGCGCCTTCTTTGCAACGAAAGGAGCATACACGTCGATACGTGTTACTGTTGGATTAAGCACTTTTTTGTCAACAATTTTGAACATAATCTCTCCTCTTTTTCGTAATCAGCTTTGGGTATATTGTGACCTAAAGCCTCACATTTTTTATAACTCTAATATTTTAACACATATAACGTTATAAATCAAGTGATTATTATTATATTTATTATATAATTATAGCAAAAATTTCCATAACCTTTCTACTTTCACTTTCATATCTTGTATTATGAAGATTATTCCGTACAATATAAAAAAAGCCGTGCAATATGCTAGAACTTTTGCACTTATTAAAAATCCAAAATATTACGATTTCGATATGCTTGGTGGCGACTGCACAAACTTCGTTTCACAATGCGTTTTCGAGGGCGTTGGTATTATGAATTTTACAAAAACTTTCGGTTGGTATTACCGCTCTTTACGTGACAGAGCGCCCGCTTGGACGGGTGTTGACGAGTTTTTTTCGTTTATGGTTAAAAATATCGGGCAAGGTCCTTATGCAAAGGTTGTAAACTTGACCGAAGTATCTAATGGGGACGTTATACAACTGCAAAACTCTAGCGGGCAATTTTATCATTCGCTTTTTGTTACCGAAGTCAGCAACCGCGAAATTCTTGTTTGCTCGCACACACGTGATGCCCTTGACGTACCCCTTTCAAGTTATTATTTTTTTAATAACCGCGTTTTGCATATTGAAGGTGCAAGGCAATTTGAATAACAAAAAAGTGCAACCTTTTCGTTGCACTTTAACTTTAATTTTTGCCACCGTCGTTGATATACAAAATACCTAAACAATTCTCTCCGCAGTGGCTTGTTATCGTTCCTCCAGCACGCGTAATATGAATGGTTTTGAAACCTCTATTTTTTAAGGAATTTACTGCCGTTTCAATCATTTCATCATCAGCGGTTGTATAGGTCACGAACGCTTGGGTTAGGTCGGGATTATCAAACTCATTAAGCACGTCTTCACAATAGTTTTTTACTATCCTAGAATAGTTCCCGCGGTACTTTTTGCCCGACACCATCTTGCCGTCTCTAACCACGATTTGCGGGTGAATTTTAAGAAGGTTTGCGCCAAAATAAGTGAGGCTACTGCACCTTCCACCCTTATATAAATAGTCAAGCCTTTTAAGTTCGAAACTTGCTTGCACGTAAGGAACGCGTTCAAGACACTTTTCGTAAATTTCTTCTGCCGAAAGACCTTTGTCGACCAATCTCTTTGCGTAAAGCGCTAAAAGTGAAATACCCGTCGACAAGGATTTTGTGTCTATAACGTACACGTTTTTCATACTTTCTGCAGCCCTTACGGCATTGGTATACGCTAAACTCATTTTTGCCGATAGCGAAAAGTGAACGACTGCGTCGTGGTCTTTTAGAAGTTCAGTAAAGTGCTCGGTGTATTGATACTCGTTTATAGCACTGGTTTTAGGCAAAACTTTGTTTTGCTCTACAAACGATATGATTTGGTCACAAGTTATCTCTCCGTCAAGCCCTACCCTATCGCCAAGTTGAATGGTAAAGGGAATTACCTTAAAATCATTTTTTTCAATAAGTTCTTTCGTCAAGTCAGCCGTTGACTCTATCGAGATTGCAATTTTCATTTTGTCCCTCTCAAGTTTTTTGTCTACATTAAAATAAAATAATAAAAATTGCAAGTCATTTACACCAAGTTTTTATCTACATTTTTATAAATAGCAGTAGAATAAAAATCATTAACTCTACTAATAGTAGAATAATGCAAAATTTGACAACAAAATAGTTGATTTTTCAACAAGATTATGGTAATATAGGTATATGGAAGTAAAAGAAAACTTATCAAAAAACCTAGTTAAATATAGAAAATCTTTCAAGTTAACCCAAGCGGAACTTGCCGAAAAACTTAACTATTCGGATAAGGCGGTATCCAAATGGGAACGTGGCGAATCAATGCCCGACCTTTCGGTGTTAAAGCAAATTGCGCTCTTCTACGGGGTTTCGGTAGACGATTTACTCGCCCCACCGGAAGATAGTGTTAAGCCCACGTTAAAGGAAAGATTAAAGACAAAGCGTGCAATTTTGTGCCTTTGCTGTTTAGGACTTATCTTGCTAGTTGCAATTTGTGGTTTTGCATTTATCGATATTTTGTTCCCCTCTATAAAGCAAACGTATTTATCCTTTATTTTAGCACTACCCGCCTATTCGATTGTACTGCTAGTGTTCTCTTGCAAATGGAAAAAGCGCGTTATAACGGCAATTTTTGCCTCGCTTACAGTGTGGACGTCGCTTTTATTTACATACTTATTGCTTTTAGAGTTTTTACCCGTTCCCCCACACAATTTATGGGAAATTTTCCTTATCGGTGCAGCACTTCAGTTGCTAATAATTTTTTGGACGGTATATAGAAAACTTAAAAACATCAAACCTAAAAATAAAAAAACAAAAACCGAACTTTAGTTCGGTTTTTTTGTTGCTATAAGTGCGTTTGTTCTTATGCCAATAGCGTGGAATTTCTTTTCGTATTCAGTTTCTATATTTTTAATTTCGCCCTTTTCTATTTGGTCGGAAACGACCTTTACGTCAAACCCAAACTGCAAAAATTTTCCAAAAGAATATTCAAAAAAGGGCACGTCGTCAGTCTTTTGATATACCGCACCGCCATCACTTAAATAGTTTTTATACGCAGTAACAAATCTATCGCTCGTAAGCCTTCTCCCCTCATACCCGTCTTGCGGGAAAGGTGGAGAGAAGTTTAGGTATATGTTTCGCATTGAACCATCTGGAATGTATCTTGGTAAATATTCTGCACCGCTATTTACAAACTTAACGTTTGTCAAATTTTTTTCTTTTGCACTTTCACAAGCCATAACGACTATGTTTTGCAAAAGTTCTACAGCAAGAAAGTTTACGTTGGGGTTTTCTATTGCCTTTTGGATAATAAAGCCACCCTTTCCGCACCCAATCTCCATCTCCACGGGATTATCGTTGCCAAAAATTTCCTTAAAGTTAAAATAGCGTTTATCCTTAACCGCCTCTAGCACGTTTGGGATATCGCGTTCGGGCACAATAAGATAGTCTTTTACTGCCGAAAGTCTTTCTTCAAGATGTCTTTTTTTTCTAATACGCATAGCATTACCTAAAAATTCAACGTTTAACAAAAATATTATAACATTATTTTAAAAAGAGTCAAATATTTACCCTAAATTTTGTTGCAAAATAAAAAAAGTTGTGATACAATATATCACGCTGACAAGGTCAGCACCAATTTTTCGGGGTATGGCGCAGTTGGTAGCGCGCTTGTCTGGGGGGCAAGAGGCCGTGAGTTCAAGTCTCGCTACTCCGACCAACATAAAACACAATGGTTTTATCCATTGTGTTTTTTGTTTTATTTGGGGTAAGTGAGGCTTGGACGTAGTGCATATACGAACGCAGTGAGTATTGCGGAGCTTTAGCGTAGCAACGTCTCGCTACTCCGACCAATTATAAGTAAGGCAAACTTTTTAGTTTGTCTTATTTTTTTGTCTTTAAACCCAGAACTCACGACCTACGGCCGAGAGACGCGATTGACGTTTCACGTAGCAATCGCTATTCCGTCATTTCATTCCTTACAAGTCTCGCTACTCCGACCAACAAAAAGCACAATAGTCTTTTGGCTGTTGTGCTTTTTGTTTTATTTGGAATTATCACTTTAGCATTGTTTTTATATTAAGTAAAACTAAAAACCCCGAACACAAACGTGTTCGGGGTAATCTATTTAAAATTATTTTTTCTTAAACAATTTTCTCATAAACGCGGGAAGTTCTCTACCCTTTTTAGTTTCGGGCTCGGTCATAAGTTCTTCTTGCATTCTTTGAACTTCCACACTCATAACGGGCTCTTCAACAACTTCTTCCACTTCATCGTCATTTTCAGCAGTGTCATCACCCAAAGAGTCTACAGTGTCTTGTTTTTCAACGTATAAGGGTACGGGGTTAACGCGAACGGCCTCAGTGTTTTGCTCTCTTGAAACAAAACCAGTTGCAATAACGGTAATTTTAACCTCGTCAGCCATGCTTGCATCAATGGTTGCACCAAAGATAATGTTTGCTGACTCGTCAATTATGCCTTGAACGAGAGTTGCCGCTTCGTTTACTTCACTGATGGTCAAATCTTTACCACCCGTAATGTTTAAAATAACCGATTTTGCACCCTCAATCGTGGTTTCAAGTAAGGGGCTTGAAACGGCTTGTCTAACCGATTCTATAACCCTATTTTCGCCCTTAGCCCTACCGATACCCATGTGAGCAAGACCTTGATTTCTCATAACGGTATTAACGTCGGCAAAGTCGAGGTTAATAAGCGAGGGGGTTGCAATTAGGTCAACGATACCAACGATACCTTGTTTTAACATATCGTCCGCAACCTTAAACGCATCGAGCATACCCGTTTGCGGAGGAAGGAATTGCAATAATTTGTCGTTGGGGATTATTACCAAGGTATCAACGTATTTTTTAAGGTTTACGATACCTTTATTTGCGTTTTCATTTCTTATTCTACCCTCAAAAGTGAAGGGTTTGGTAACCACTGCAACGGTTAAAATTCCAAGTTCTCTAGCAATTCTTGCAATAACGGAAGCTGCGCCCGTACCAGTTCCACCGCCCATACCAGCAGCAATAAACAATAGGTCCGTTCCGCGAAGCATTTCGGCAATTTGTTCTTTAGATTCTTCAGCGGCTTGTTCACCGATATCGGGGTTACTACCCGCGCCTAAACCCTTAGTAAGTTTTTCGCCAATTTGCAAAACTTGACCTGCTTTTGACATAAGCAAAGCTTGGTTATCGGTATTTACCGCGATAAATTCCGCACTGGAAATATTTGAGGCAATCATGCTGTTAACGGCGTTACATCCGCCACCACCAACACCCATTACCTTTATAATTGCAGAGCTTGTAATTAAATTTTCTTGTCCGTACATTTTAAGTTTCCTCCTAGATTGATAGTCATATATTAATTTTGCTCGAGTGCTAAATCCATAACGGATAAAACAGTCGATTCAGTAGGCTTGTCCATAAGCGGAACTTTTGGCGCAACGATTTCAACAACCGTTCCAAGCCTGCTTGAAAGATGTTCCTTTGCACCCCTAATAAAACTGATTCCGCCACCGGTAAGTTTAAGGCTAACGTATTCGGGAACGAGTACACCCGATTCTTCTATCGCAAGATTTATTTGTTCACAAAGTCCGTCTAGACTTAAAATAACCGCTTGCTTTAACTCGTTATGATTATAATATTCACCGTTATCACCTTCAACAATATCGGCATTGGTGTTGGTTGATAGCCTGCTTAAACTAACTTTTCGTTTCAAACTTTCTGCAACCGCAAAATCAAGTGATAATTTTTCAACGAGAGCTGCAGTTATATAACCACCGCCGTAGGTGAAGGATTTTTGGAAAAGCAACCCGTCCCCTCTAACGATTGAAAAGGTTGAACTGATATACCCAATATCGATAAGCATTGCCGTTCTGTCGCGAGATTCGGCGTCTATTAGATAAAGCGCCTCAGCAAGCATTGAAGAAACGCATTCCACCGTGGTAAAGCCCATTGCTTTTAAGGTAGGTTTAATCGCTTCGATAAAATAGTTTGTACACACGATAAAGGAAAGTTTTCCTTTAAGGATTTGGCTTACCGCACCGATGGGGTTTGCAAGCCTTCTAAAATCGTCAAGCTCGTAAACGATTGCGGAGCGGTTAATAAGCGTGTACTTTGATGAGGAAAGCACAAACGCACCGTCAAACAAATCGTCAACGTCTTGTTCTTGTATCTTTTTCTTTTTGTCAAAAGAAATTTGACTATTTTTAACGATAACTTGGGTAAATTCACCCGGAACACCAACGTAAATAGTGCGAACTGCCCCACCGCATGCACGATTGATATCTTCGCAAGCGGTCATCAATATTTTTTTAACGCTCTCTACGTCAAAGAAAGCGCCGTTTTCAAATCCGTCGTATTCGTAAGAAAAACTGCCTTTTATAACAAAGGTTTTGTTTATCCCTCTTTCGCCTACTACAGCCGTGATTTTAGACGAACCTACGTCTAAAACCGCCACTTGTTTCTTTTGCATATCACACCTCTACTTGCCTATCTCAGACCTATCAGACCAATCGACGTGAATCGTGCCGTCAATTCTACTCTTTGACACAATCAACGTGTCGAATGCCTTTTTATAGTCGCTGATATCACTTTCATAAACCGCGAACGCCTTTTTAATTTTTGCCTCTCCATCGTCCTCAGCTCTAACAACCCAAATTTCCACCCCCGTATACGTAGTGAACGCAACGTTATATAGGGGAATTTTTGAGTCGATTTTTATCGATTTAATGCAGTCGGTAAGGTCGACGCACTTTGCCATTTTGAAAGTCGATTTAAGCAAAGAATCACAATCGGTTTTGATATAACTGCCGACCTCAAGTTTTTCAATCTTTACGTTTGAAAACGATAGTGCAATCTTTTCCCTTAAATCGCCCAAAGCATCTTGCTCAACACAATTTAGAACAAAGCCGTCTTGGTCAAGAATGTAGTATTTTCCGTTAACCTCGGTGTAATAAACTTCCCTTCTCTCTTTTACCTTAATCTTCAAAACGTTGGGATAGTCCTTTTCAACGGATAAAACTTCAACGTAACTAAACTTTGAAAGTTCTTCCTTTACCTCGTCAGTCTTTAAGAACAACAAACTTTTGCCCTTAAATGAATCGGCCGTTTGCTGAACCATTTTAACGTCGGTATTTTTATAGACGGTGAAATCAATTTCCACACCGCGCACTGAAAAAATCCTAAAGCAAGATAAAATCGCAACGAACACAAATGCGACTGCCATTGATAAAACCACGATTTTTTTTGCTTTCATTTTAACACCGAAATTATCCTTGTCTTTTTATGTCCGCGCCTAAACTTTTAAGTTTAACGTCCAAATCAAGATAGCCACGTTCAATGTGCGAAATACCGCTGACGGTGGTTGTTCCCTTTGCGGATAGCCCCGCAAGGACGAGTGCCGCCCCTGCACGAAGGTCGTTTGCACAAACGTCCGCCCCAGTTAAAAACGGAACACCCGTTACGATTGCAGTTCTTCCCTTAACAGTGACGTCCGCTCCCATTTTAATAAGTTCTGGAACGTGCTTAAATCTTGTTTCAAAAACGTTTTCCTCTATAACCGACACACCCTCACACACACAGGCTAGCGCCATTGCTTGAGGTTGCAAATCGGTTGGGAAAGACGGGTGTGGTCCGGTTGAAAAAGAGAAGCACTTTTTCTCCCGTCCACTTTTTAGATATATTATATCATCTTTTATACTAATTTTACAAGTATTATTGCAAAGTTTATGTATTAAAGGCGAAATATTTTTTACGTTGCAGTTGTTAATCTTGACTTCTCCGCCCGTTATTGCAGTCGCTAAAAGATAGGTCCCCGCCTCTATCCTATCGGGTGCGGGTTGATATTCGGTTCCGTGCAATCTTTTAACACCTTCAATCAGTATAGTCGAAGTCCCTGCACCGTAAATTTTTGCACCCATAGAGTTCAAAAAGTTCATAAGGTCGACTATTTCCGGCTCTTTTGCGGGGTTATGAATTTCGGTTTTTCCCTCGCAAAGCACCGATGATAGCATAATATTCTCTGTCGCCCCAACCGACGGGAAGTCAAGGTAAATTCCCCGCCCTTTAACCCTATCGGTATAGCAAAAAATTTCACCGCACGACTCAGCCACGTTGACGTTTAAGTTTTTTAGTGAATTTATATGTAAATCTATTGGACGAAGACCGATGTCACACCCACCTGGGTAATATAGTCGTGCTTTTTTTAAACGCGAAATAAGGGCGCCCATCATAACGACTGACGCCCTGAGCTCTTTCCCCAGTTCTTGACAAACGGTATATCCGCTCAAATTGTCCGCTTTTATTATCAAATTTTCATTTTCGAACCGAACTTTAGCACCGACCGAACGGAGAATTTTAGCCATACTCAAAACGTCGTGAATTTTGGGACAATTTTTTATCACCACTTGTTCACTCGTCAAAATTGCACCAGCCATTATGGGCAGAACGGAATTTTTTGCACTTTCTACCCTTACTTCACCGCTAAGTTTTTTGCCACCGTTTATCACGAACTTTCCCATAAAACTCTCCCATTTATCAGCTGATTCATTTTATGGAAAATACTGCTAAAAGGTTAACGATGCATTTTTTGAAATGTTATAAAGCACCCCCATTTCCGCCATAAAAATTATAATAGACGTGTTTCCGCTAGACACAAGTGGTAGCGGAAGTCCGGTCGGTGGAATACTGCCGGTTACAACCAATGCGTTTATAACCGTTTGAATACCGAAAATCATAGTTATCCCAACTGCAAGTAAATACCCGAACACGTCTTTTGATTTAGAAGCAATTTTAAGTCCGCGGTATATTATAAAACCTAGAAGCGAGAAGAAGAAAAATAGGCCGACAAACCCTATTTCTTCACCTATTACCGACAAAATAAAATCCGATTCGGCAAAGGGCAAAAAAGCGTATTTTTGGCGAGAATTAAAAAGTCCCACCCCAAACCAACCGCCAGACCCTAATGCGTAAAGCGATTGCAAGAGTTGATACCCTTCGCCTTTTGGGTTTGACCACGGGTCCAAAAATGCGGTCAATCTTTTTAGTCTATACGGCTCTATAAAAATTAAGGCAACCGCACCGATAACTATTGGCAAGATTATGTAGATAAAGTGTCTAATTTTCATTCCGCCAGCAAAAAGCATAGTTATCATAAGCATAGCGACGCACATGGTTATAGACATATTCGGCTCTAGTATTATCAATAGGCAAGTCATCCCACCATATGCAAGTATAGGCAATATCCCTTTAAACTTTCTCACTCGTTCGGGGCGGTTAGATATAAAGTGAGCCGAAAAGAGTATAAGTGCAAACTTGGATATTTCCGACGGCTGAATTGTAAGTCCGCCTATGCCTATCCACCGCCTTGCGCCGTAATTTTCCACCCCAACTCCTGGGATAAAGATTATCGCCAGCAAAATAATGGAGGCGACCGATACGTACGGGGTAAACTTTTTTAGTTTATTGTAGTTAAAGTGGGCGGTAAATATCATTGCGACCAGCCCTACCACAATGCCTATAAGCTGTTTTTTTACAAAATAGAATTTATCGCCGTACGTTTTATCAGCCGAATAATTGCTTGCCGAATAAATAAAGAGCGTGCCTATGAGAGATAGAGAAACGACAGCAATTAAAAGTGCTATATCACCCCTTTGTCTTTTTTGCAAAGATTTTTTCGTCAATCAAAGTTCCTCCACTAATTTTACGAACTTTTCACCCCTTTCTTCATACCCCGAAAAACTATCAAAACTTGCACAAGCGGGACTTAAGAGCACCGCGTCGCCATCTTTTGCAAAGATATTTGCAATCTTTACAGCGCTTTCAAAAGTGTTAGTCATGGTTATATTGTGATAACCGATATTCCCCGCACAATCTAGCATGTTAAACCTAGAAGCACCCATCAAAACCACTTGTTTTACGCCGTACTCTTTGATTTTTTGGAAAAGTTCATCATACTTTTCACCCTTTTCGCTACCGCCTAAAATTAAAATTACTGGTTTTGTCATCATGCTTAGTGCACTTATGGTCGAAGCGGTGTTAGTTGCCTTGGAATCGTTATAAAAATCAATACCGCCTTTTGTTGCGATAAGCTCAGTTCTATGTTTAACCCCCTTAAACGATTTTAGTGCGTTTACAATACTATCGTTTGAAACGCCAAGAAGTTTACAAACAGCTATAGCAAAAAGGGCGTCGCAAAGATTGTGTTCTCCTCTAAGCGTCAAGTCTTTTTCGTCCATTACGTATTCGCCAAAATTATATATTTTACCGCCCTCAGCATACGTACCCTCAACCCTTTCCCTTGTGGATACCCATATAACTTTAGCCTTTATTTCGGTATAGAAATTCTTTACCGTTTGGTCGTCGAAATTAAGTATTGCATATTCGCTCTCTCGCTGATTTTTGAAAATTTTCTTCTTCAAAAATATGTAATTATCCATGCTGTAATGACGTTCCAAATGGTCGGGAGTCACGTTCAATATACACGAAATATGTGGGCAAAACGTATTGGTGCTCTCAAGTTGGAAACTTGAAACCTCAGCCACTACAACGTCCTTTAGCGCAACGCTATCGACCTTTGAAGTGAGCGGAACACCGATATTACCCACCAAATGCGAAGTTATATTTGCTTCCTTTAATATACTATCAATTAGCGTGACGGTAGTCGTCTTTCCGTTTGTTCCTGTAACCGCAACAAGTCTTGGAATAAACTGCAAAAACCCAAACTCCAATTCCCCTATTATTCGCTTCCCCGCTTGCTTAAACTTTACTGCGACAGGGTGGTTTATGGGTGCCCCCGGGCTTATAACTAGCACGTCGATTTGGCTTATAATTTTATCCACGTCCTCTACACTAACCCGCTTTGCACCAAGGGATGTTAACCTTTCTATTGCATCGTCGATTTTAGGGCTTTTTAGCTCTTCAAAAAAATAGCAATCGGCGCCCGATTGCATCAAATAATTTGCTACGGCGAACCCGCTTTTTGACACGCCGAGCACAATAAATTTTTGGTTTAGAACGTCCATTTTTACCTCACAAATAACCAATTATACAGGCTGTCCCACAGAGCGCGGTTATTAACGAATAAGCATAGGCAATTGAACTTTCACTAGAACCTTTTAATTGAAAGTGGTGATGAAGCGGTGCTTTTAAGAAAAATCTTTTGCCGTTATGCTTAAACCTTGCAACCTGCATAATTACCGATATGCTGGAAGTTACGAACATTATGCCAATAATGGGCACAAAAAAACTATTAGAGGAAAAAATACTTATCGCACCGATAAATCCACCGATAGAAAGCGAACCCGTATCCCCCATAAAAACCTTTGCACGATAGGTGTTAAAAAGCAAAAAGCCTGCTATCCCCCCTATGAGCGTACACGATAAAAGTTGTAACATTTTATATTCATGTTCGTCAAAATACAAGTGATTTAATACGCTTAACTGCACACCTATCAATAAGGTTACTATAGTTAAATAAACAAGTGACACACTTCCTGCAAGTCCGTCAAGCCCGTCGGTAAGATTTACGCTGTTCGTGATTGCAATAAAAATAAAGGCTATTATCGGCACGGAAAAATAACCCAAATCTATTGTTTTTTGGGTGAAAGGTATGTGAAAAATTGTCAGTCCGTTTTTAACCGCAAAAGTCCCCGCAAACAGCGCTATCGCCGTTTGGAATATAATTTTTTGATAACCTTTAAGTCCTTTATTATGCTTAAATCTAACCTTTATAAAATCGTCCAAAAAGCCGACTAACATAAAAGAAAGCCCTATCACCATACCGACTGTTGCGATTCGCCCTTTTGCCCCACCGAATACTATAAACACTATGACTGCTGACAGCACGAAAATTAGACCGCCCATTGTGGGTGTGCCTTCTTTTTCCTTGTGCTCAGTAACGTATTCGTACACGGGTTGCCCCGCCTTGAACCTTTTAAAAAATGGAATTAGTATCCATCCAAAGATTACCGATAAAATACAAGATAATATTATCGCTAGCAAAAACCATTTCACTGCTCGTTTCCCCTAATTATTTCTTTTATGGTATCTTTGTCGTTGTAGACGTGTTTTATACCGAGAATTTCTTGATAATTCTCTCCGCCCTTTCCAGCAATCAGCACTACGTCTCCCTTTGTAGCGATAGATAGCGCATATTCTATACCCTGCCTTCTATTTTCGATAAGTACGTATTTTTTACTTACCGATAAAATTCCCTCTTCAATTTGCTTTATAATTTCCATAGGTTCTTCGTACCGCGGATTATCCGACGTAATAATTGTAAAATCGGCAATTTCGCCACTGATTTTGCCCATGATTTTTCTTTTTGAATTATCCCTATTCCCACCGCAACCAAACACGCATAGTAATTTATTTTTACACGTTGCTTTTAAGGTAGAAAGCACCTTACTTAACCCGTCGGGCGTGTGCGCATAATCAACGTAAACGGCATATTCACCGCGGTGAACACATTCTAACCGCCCCTCTACTCCCCTTTGTTTTTGCAAACTATTTACCGCAACTTCGGGGTTTATTCCTAAAAGTGACAAGGCGGTCAGCGCACCCATTGCGTTATACGCGTTAAATTTACCGATATAATTTAGATTTACCTTGTGTATGCAATCGAATAAGTTTATAACAAAGTTAACCCCACTATCGCTTTCAACAAGGTCAATCGCAAACACGTCGGCGGGGTTTTCTATGCCGTACGTTATAGAATTATCAATTAGCCCGCTTATCTCAAAGCCTACTTTATCATCACTATTCGTTACGACGTATTTGCATTTGTTTGATTTGAAAAAACTTATCTTTGTTTTCTTATACTCTTCCATATCCTTAAAAAAATCAAGGTGGTCTTGCGAAAGGTTGGTAAAGAGTGCAACCTCAAAGTCAATACCAAAAACCTTTTGCCAATAAATTGCATGGGCGGAAACTTCCATAACCACAATTTCGACCCCGTCAACGTACATATCATAAAAGGTTTTATAAAGCTGTATTGGGTCTGGAGTGGTGAGAGAGGCTTTTGTGAACTTGTCCCCATAATAGCATCCAAGCGTGCCGATTAGCCCGCACTTTTTCCCTACGTCTTTTAATACGTTATAAATCATATGTGTGGTGGTGGTCTTGCCATTCGTCCCAATAGCCCCAACAAAACGCATTTTTTTGTGGACGTTAAGATAAAAATTCGCACAAAGTTGTCCAATAGCCTTTCTTGTATCTTCAACGATAACTTGCGTTAAGTGTGTTTCAACCTCGCTCTCGCTTAAAATTGCAACTCCGCCGTACATCTCAACTTGCTTTACGTAGTTTTTGCCGTCGTTTTCTTTTCCCTTATGAGCAACAAACAAACTGCCCTTGCCTATGCAGTTACTATTCTCTTTAACGTCGGTAATTTCAATCTCTCCGTTCCCTATAATTTTTTTTACACTTACGCCTTTAAGCAATTGTTCTAACTTCATATCGCACCTCTATAATATCAGTTCACTCATAATATACTTTTACTACAAGCATAAAATTCTAATTTCTGTCGATTTTTTTGTGCTTTTGTCCTTTAAGGTGTTGGCATTTAATTGTTTATATTTTAGTTTGCCTATAAAATGCTCTATATTGTTTTTTTTGCTTAATATTATTGCATTTTTATAACTTGTAATGTATACTTTAAGTATGGAAAGCAAATCAACAAATTTAAGCATAAAAACGCCTAACTTGATAACTGAGGACGTGGGAATTTCAACAACCACATTGCAAATTGCTCAGTTTGCACTACACCAGCACCGCCATTATGAAATTATTTTCGTTCTAAGCGGTCAAATTCTCCATGCGGTTAACGGAGTTGAACACGTTCATTCAGAGGGCGATTGCATTTTGCTTCCCCCCGACGTTTCGCACGAAGTAAGTCCCACAAAAAAATCTACCGTTCTTCGCCACGTAATGATATCGCCAAGGTTTTTTCAAGACACATTGCGTTTAATAAAAGAAGACGACCTTTTTACAAATAGCGATATGCATATAATTAAGTTAGAAAAACCCGAACTTATAGAGTTCGAGTCGGTTATAAGAAAGTTTTCAAGCGAAAGCAGTTTTTCTAAAAAACGTTGTATCGGTGCGGAAATCATACTAAAAATTGCAAGCAAACAATTATCAAAGGAAAAAACTTCCAATCAGTTTTTACCCTCTCTCGTTAGAAGAATTTGCGAACTTTTATATAAAGACGAATTTGTTAAAGGCGGTATAAGACTTATACTTAGCGAACTAAAATACAGCAACTCTTACGTTTGCCATATTTTTAAGAGGCATATGGGAATAACGCTATCCGATTACATTAAGAACGTTAGACTTGACCACGTTGCCTATTATCTTAAAACAACCGAGTATTCATTAAAAGAAATTTGCGATTTAGTGGGAATTGAAAGTTTATCTTACGCAAACAAGATTTTTAAAGAAAAATACAAAACCACCCCTATCGCTTATAGAAAAAACAATATATAAATTTTGGAGGAAAATATGTGCGCTAAAGTTTTGGAAAAAGACCAATACGTTAAGGGTATTTCCATTATCAACCCCGACGAAGTGGAAAAGGGTTATCTTCTTCATTGCATCGAATATGCAAAAAAGTGCGGTTATAACCACATTCAAATAACCGGACCTATCCACGACCCCGTTAAAGGCAATATCGACGGAATGACCTTTAACAGAAAATACGCTCAGTTTAACAACGAAAAGGACGCAGATTACGTTAATCTATGTCTAGATGCGGTTAACGAAGGTCTTGAAATTTCAAGCAAGGCTGGTATCAAAACGTTCATGTGGCACCACGAACTTGACCTCCCTAACGGATTTAAAAGTGCTTTCCCCGAAACGCTTAACGAAAACGGCGATATCGAAGTTTCGCACCCTATCGTTAAAGACTATTTAGAGAATAAAATTTTGGACTTCTTTTATGCATATCCAAAGATGGACGGCATTGTTTTAACCTTGCACGAAACAAAAATCCCCTTACTTAAGCTAAAAAATCAAAAACTTGACAAGATTGAAAGGGTTAAACACGTTACAAAGATTTTATACGATGCTTGTTCAAAATTGGGTAAAGAAATGATTTTGCGTCCCTTCGCTTCGCAAGCACAAGACCAAACGGATATGGTAAAAGCTTTTGCCGAAGTTTCAAAAGACATTATCATAATGGACAAGTGGACTAAATACGACTGGTCACTATCCCTACCCGACAACGATTTCTTTGAGGAAATTACCGAAAACCCCTTCGTTGTAGAAACGGATATTTTTGGCGAGTATTTTGGCAAGGGTAGACTTCCCATTATGCTCAAAGAACACATTGAGCACAAGTATAACCACTGCCAAAAATACCCCAACTCTGGTTTTGTAAATAGAATTGACCGCAACTACCAAAATCCGTTCGGCACAGTTAACGAAGTTAACCTTATCGTTATGAGTTCAATATTAAACGGGCTTGACGTTGACGAACAAGTGGACAAGTTTTTCAAGGAAAAATTTGGCGATTGCTATAGAGAAGTTAGAAAAATTATGGAAGATACTGAAAGTAATCAAAAGAAAATTTTCTATCTTGACAATTATTACTTCACACAAGGCAGTTACTTCCCCGACGTAAACCACTGCAAAAACCACTTCTTCTTTGAAATCATGAAGGAAAAATGCGAAATCGCCTCAAACGAATGGTTTATCCCTGTCGGTTGGAAACGCGGTTCGATAGAAAAAATCTTGACCGAAAAAGACGAGGCCGTTAGTGAGGCGGAAGATATATTAAACAGAGTTAGAGCACTCGAAGGTAAAATTGATAAAGACGAATACGCTAAACTCTACTTAAAATTCAAAAACCTTTACTACGTTGCTCATTTGTGGAGGGAACTTACCCTATCGCTATACAATATGACCAAATACTTTGAGTTGAAAGATAAAACTTATCTAAAAGAACTTAAAGGTCATATGAAAAACATCGACAAAATCAATCTTGAGGGCAAAACTGAGTTTGGAGAAGACTTCTATAACTTCCTAGGTTGTCGTGGTTTTACACACGATACCCCCGAATTTGGCGGTGACTTTGTTAAGAGCTTAAAAGCAAACTTAAAAGCCGAATTGAAGGCGCAAAAGTTAATAGATAAGCAAAAAGATTTAACCGACTATATAATTTGCGGTGGTTGTGTTGAAGGACACAAACTTCAAAAAGAGGTTAATTTTAGCGACACCATGCTTGTTAACGGCGATATAGTAAGAATTCCCGGTAATCGCAGAGGTGCTAAGTGGAGCCAAATCAATGCTCACGGCTGGTTCTCGTATGAACTAAAAGTAAAACCCAACAGTGACAACCAAATATGCTTACTTTTAGGCAGTGCTACCGATAAACTATCTATAAAAATTGCTATCGGCAAAGACGTTTACACCATTCAACAAGCGATTAAGGGCAAGAAAGATTTCGTATTCAATTACAAGGCTAGTGACAGCGATTCCGTTCGCATTAGAATTGATAGAATTGACGGGAACACTCCCTTTATATATACTATTACAAGCAAATAGCGAGGTAAAATTATGAACAAATATCAAGTATTAAGAGAAAAATTTGACAATCGCGAAAAAATTGTCGGTGCATCAATGGTTATTTTTAACAACACCATAATTTTAGAAAAAATGGCAAGCAGAAGTGACCTTGACTTTATCCTTTTTGATGCCGAACACGGCATTTTCGACGCGCAAAACGTTATTCCGTCCTTACAAGTTAATCGCCTTTTAGGTATCCCCACTATCGTTAGAGCACAAGACGCAGAATATCACCTCGTTGCAAAACTTGTCGATATGGGTGCGGACGGAATTATGATTCCTAGAACAGAAACGTTAGAACAAATTAAAACGGCTATCGACGGCTTACTTTTCTCGCCCGTTGGAAGAAAAGGTATGGGCGGTTTTGGACAAATGAGAGCGGGCGAAAAGTTTGATGACTTTGCTAAAACTAGATTCCTTCTCCCCCAAATCGAATCGCCTGAAGGTATTAAAAATCTTCCCGCAATCCTCGAAAAATACGGCGAATACATAAGTGCCGTTATCGTTGGACCTTACGATATGTCGGTTATGGTGGGCACGCCTTGCGATATTGCAAGTAAACCCATGCTTGACGCTATACAGCAAGTATTTGATATTTGCAACAAGTATAAAAAATCTTGCGGAATTTTCTGCGATGACGAAGAGAAAGCAAAACTTTATCGTAAAATGGGCGCAAACGTGCTTTGGATGGCGACAGATAGAGATTATTTTATGCGCGGCTATAACGCAATGCTCGACGGAGTTAAAAATATTTAGGAGAGAAAAATGAAAATTGTTGTTTTGGATAAGCCGAGAGAAAACCCCGGTGAAATTGATTGGTCTCAAGTTGAAAAATTGGGCGAAGCAAGAATTTATGACGATACCCCTCAAGATAAAATTGCCGAAACTATTGGTGATGCGGAAATTGTTATGCTAAACAAAGGCAAAATCACAAGAGAAATTTTGGACGCCTGCCCCAATATTAAGTTTATTTCAGTTATCGCTACAGGTTTTAACAAAATCGACCTAGTTGCAGCAAAGGAAAAGGGAATTCCCGTATCCAACGTTCCCTCATACGGCAGTAAGGCAATCGGTCAACATGCAATAGCGCACCTTTTAGAAATCACCAACCACATCGCTCACCACGATAAAGAAGTTAAAAAGTTACGCACTAGCACCGCTACCGACTGGTGCTTTTGGGACTACCCCATTTATGAACTAGAGTATAAAACTATGGGCATAATTGGACTTGGAAGAATTGGTCAAACGGTTGCTAGAACGGCACTAGGGCTTGGTATGAACGTCATTGCTTGCGACAATTACCAAAGCGAAGAGATGAAAGCGCTCGGTGTTAAGTACGTTGATTTTGAAGAACTTTTAAAAACTGCCGACGTTATAAGTTTACACTGCAACCTTACCGAATCAAATCACGATATGATAAACAAAGACACCATTGCAAAAATGAAAGACGGCGTTATCATACTTAACAACAGCCGTGGTGAACTTATCGATGAGCAAGCACTTGCCGATGCGTTAAACAGCGGAAAAATTTACGGTGCTGGACTTGATGCGCTAAGAACCGAACCAGTAAATGCCGATAACCCCTTACTCACCGCTAAAAACTGCTTTATCACACCGCATATCAGTTGGGCTGCACTCGATACCAGAAGAAGACTTATCCGTCTCGCTACCGAAAACGTTAAGGCCTTCATTGAAGGCAACCCTATTAACGTGGTGAACAACTAATTTTAACTATACTAAAAGCGTTTGGAATTCCAAACGCTTTTTTTATTTTGCGGGCTTCATGCCCTTTATGTTTATTATGCCTTCAAAAACTTCTTTTGCGTAAGGCGCGGCAACGGTCGAGCCGTAATATTGCCCCACGGGCTCGTCAATTATTACAAGTGCTAGGTATTTTGGTTGATTTGCGGGAAAATACCCCACGAAAGAAGATACGTATTTGCCAGAAGCAATAATTCCGTTTTGGTATTTTTGTGCAGTTCCTGTCTTTCCCGCCACTCTATACCCTTCTATATATGCATTCTTGCCCGAACCTTCCGACACTACTTGCTCTAACATTTGGTTTAATATTTGTGAGGCTTTTTGACTTATTACCCTGTTTTTTAGGTTGGGTTGAATTTTTTGAGCCACGTAGCCGTTGTTATCGTAAATTTCTTCAACCAAATAGGGTGAATAATAATATCCACCATTGATTGCGGCAGCCGTTGCACAAGCAAGTTGAAGCCCCGTGCACGCAATTGTTTGACCGAAGGCAATTCTTGCTAAATCGACGTTTTGAACCGAACTTTTTGGAAGCACCATGCCTTGCGATTCCCCACTAAAATCTAGTCCCGTTACACTGCCGTAATTAAACCGCTCGATATAATCGTACATAGTATCTTTACCAAGCGACATTGCAATATCCACAAAAATCGGGTTACAACTGTTGTTTAGTCCACCTTGCAAGGTTAAGCATGCATGCTTTCCGTTCTTATGGTCGCTCCAACACTTCACTTTTTGCCCGTCGATATATCTATACCTTGATGACGAATATATATGCTCTATTGAATATGCGTTTGGGTTTTTATTTAGATACTCTTCAATATTTGCCGCCGCAGTAAGCACCTTAAAAGTCGAACCGGGCTCGTAAATATCACTGACAAGTCCGTTGCGGGAAAGTTTATTTAAGGCTGATAAATCGTCCCTTGGAATATCGTTTAAGTTGAGCGACGGTTTGTTGCAAAGTGCCTTTACCGCGCCACTACGGGGGTCAATCACTATCATTTGCGCCGATTTTGCTTGGTGTATTTCCATCGCTTTATCCATAGCACTTTCGCATAACTGCTGTACGTCATAGTCGATTGTAAGTTTTACGTTAAGCCCGTCGGTTGCGGGGATATAACTTGCGTTTCCATCGCCAATCTCCACGCCAACAATGTCCGTTTCGTAAAGAATTTCACCATTTATGCCCGACAAGTATTTATCGTAGTAGAGTTCTAACCCCGACTGACCTTTGCCGTCGGTTGAGGTAAAACCGAGTACTGTTGAGAGCAACTCGTTATAAGGATAAACCCTAGAGTTATCTCTAGAATAATAAACACCGCTAAAATTTTGGTCTAGTAGGTTTGCAATTTGCTCTTTTTTAACCTGCTTTTTTATTGTAACTTCGCTTGATACCGTGGTGGTCAATCGGTCTAGTACCTTTTGATATTCGATATCAAGACACGTTGACAAGGCATTTGCAAGTTTTTCAACGTCTTTTACCGCGCGTTTTCTAACAAATACGGTATAAGTGTCGGCATTGCCAGATAGCACTACGCCGTTGGTATCAACTATCTTTCCCCTTTGGGCGACGATAGGAATTTCTCTCGTCCACTGGTCTATTGCTTTTTCTTGCAAGTCCTCTCCCCAAACCACTTGAACGTAAAAAATTCTACCAACTAAAAACAAAAATAAAAAGGTTATTGCAATAATAATTGCTAATAACCTCTTTCGTAACACTGATATTGAAAAATCTTCTTTAATAATCGTCTTCTCCTTTATTGGTCTACTTAAACATATTCCAATAAATCAAAGATAATTACCTTTTTTCCATACCCAATTCAACTGCTCTATCGTCAATGTATTCTTCAGAAGAAATCCTGTCGATGTCCATTTGCACTTGTGAGTACGTTTGCATTGCATCGCTAAGTTCTTGCGCTTTTAATTCATTTTGGTTTGAAAGGTTAGAAAGAACTCCACTATTGAGCACGATAAGTGCCATAACAACTGCTACAATCAAAGAGTAAAGAACTACTACCACCCTACCTTTGTTGTTGAGGCGATAGGTTTGCTCTTCATTTTGTTTTGCCATATTCATTTCTTCCCTAATGCTATCGATGTCCTCACCGAATTGCATTGTGGTGGAAGTGGGGCGAATATCATCTTCGGAAACGTTTGAAACAACGTTTTCAACGGCAATGCTTTCCTTTACGGCTTCCTCTTGCATTTGTTCTGCATATCTGTCGTAATTGAGCAATTTCTCCAAATTCTTATGCATTTCAATAGCGGCGCTGTTGTCCACTGCGGGCTTTGCGCTATTAATTTCTTCATAAGTTTCAGGTCTTTCTAAAACTTGTACACTTGCATTACTGCTAGTGGTTGCATAATTCGAACTTTCGTTTGAACGTCTTGCTGTAAGCATTTTTTGTTCCCCTTTTTTTTATTAAATCTTTTCAGCGACCCTAAGTTTTGCACTTTTGGACCTGCTGTTAATTGCTAATTCTTCTTGGCTTGCGGTTATTGGATGTTTTGTGATAATTTCAACCTCTTTTTTCTTTCCGCACACGCATATGGGCAAGCTCTTGTCACATATGCAATCGCACTCTAGTTCCTTAAAAGCCCTTTTAACGATTCTATCTTCAAGCGAATGGAAGGTTAAAATCGCTATCCTACCGCCTTTTTTAAGTGCCCTTGCCATTGAGAGCACTGCTTCGTATAACCCGTCCAACTCTCCGTTAACCTCAATTCTTATTGCTTGAAAGGTTCTTTTTGCGGGGTGACCGTCGTGCTGGAATTTTTTAGGTATACTCTTTTCAATTATCTCGATAAGCTCTCCAACCGTTTCTATTTGCTTATTATTTCTTGTCTTTACTATGTTGGACGCGATTGATGAGGCAAATCTTTCTTCGCCGTAATCGGCTAATATTCTTTTTAATTCTCTTTCGCTATATTCGTTTACCACTTTTTGAGCGGTTAACGGATTTTCGCGATTCATACGCATATCGAGTTTGACGCCACTTGCAAGATACGAAAAGCCCCTTTCCCTATCGTCAAGTTGAAAACTTGAAACGCCAAGGTCTAACATTATTCCGTCAAAACCGTCAATACCTAGATTTTCTTTGATTTCACTAAAGTTTTTGAAGTTATCGTTAACAAAAGTAAAACGTCCTTCATATTCTTTAAGCTTTTCACTTGCTCGCCCTATCGCATAGGTATCAAGGTCGGTTGCAACCAGCCTTCCGCTTGGCGAACTTTTTTTAAGTATTTCACCCGAGTGACCGCCTCCGCCAAGTGTTCCGTCGAAATAAATTCCTCCGTCCTTGACTTTAAGCGCCTCGATACACTCACCGAGCATTACGGGAAAGTGTTTAAGTTCAGTCATTTTTATTCAACTCGTCAAATGCATCGGCAAGGTTTGAAAAATCAACGTCGCTGAAGTATTCGTTCCAAACTTCTTCCGCCCAAATCTCAACGCAGTTAGGTCCTTTGAACACAACGACGTTTTTTACGATTTTTGCAATGTTTCTAAGATTTTCGGGGATAAGGATTCTGCCTTGCTTGTCCTCTTCCGCGTCCCAACTATTATGGAGTATGTAACGCGCTGCTTTTAATTGACTTTCTTTGAAAGGGTTAATATTGTTAAGTTTTTGGCGAATGGCGTTGGTTTGTTCTTCAGTGTAAACGTAAAGACAACCACCCGAACCTAACATGACCGAATAATTCGGGCCAAGTTCTTCGCGTAGTTTTGCCGGTATTCTCATTCTGTTTTTGGCATCGAGTTGATGCATGTACGTTCTACCGGACATAACTATACTATACCCCTCCTTTTTTATTACAGCGATATTATAACACTATTTTTGACCACCGTCAACCCTTTTTTAGAAAAAAATGACCACTTTTTGAAAATTTTTTTAACTTTTTTTCCACCACTGACCACTACTGACATAAAATTTTTGGTTAAATTGAGCGTTTTTACCGATAAATAAAACATTATTTCGCAAGTATTTTACTGACGATTTTGCGTTTTTATAATTGTTTTGAACAAATTTTGCGGTAAAATCATTGCCAGACGTAACGAATCGGGGTCGAAAGTGGTCAAGAATTTTATTTTTTACAAATTCGTAGTGTGTACACCCCAAAATCAAGTGGTCATAGTGCCCCTTTTTGTCGCAAAAATTTCCTATCGAATTTTCATATAAATTTTTCTTTAAATTCACGCGGTCAAGCGAGAAGGCATTTTTCTCTATGTCGGTTGCAAGATAAGTTGGCGCAACCACGTCTACTCCATTTATCCCTAAAAATCTTTCCCTCGTTTTTGCCGTGCATAATAGCAAGGTTTTTCCGCCCGATAAAATAGCACGCTCTATAGGTGGAAACACCCCGAACGTATCTAAAGAAGAATATTCGGTGATTTCCCTAATAAAGTTTGCACTCAAGGTGTTGCACCCTAAAACCAATGATTTTACCTCGTAACCCTTTACGTAGTCCACGTTCTTTAGGGCAAGGCTTAAAAGTTCGCGCTCACTTTTGTTACCATAGGGCGCGTTATCGTTATCGCCGAAGTATATAAAATTTTGGTTCGGGAGCAAATCGACAAGTCTATGTAGTAGTGAAATCCCACCGATTCCGCTGTCTAAAACCGCAATATATCCGCTAGTCATATTAGATTGTATGAAAATTTATCGAAAAATAGTGAAAATAAAATTAAAAACAAAGATTTTAACGTAAATGTAGTTGCTTTTAGTTTTAATTTGTGCTAAAATTATTAGCGATATTAAAAGAAACTAAGGAGTGCATATAAAATGCCAAATATTAAATCTGCTAAGAAAAGAGTTTTAGTAAACGACAAGAAGACCGAACAAAACAAGGCTATCCGTTCGGCAGTTAAAACCGAAATGAAGAAAATTGACGCTCTTCTTAAGGAAAACAAGTTGGAAGAAGCAAAGGCTGCTCTCTCTGTTGCTTTCTCTGCAATCGATTCAGCTTGCTCAAAGAACATTTACCACGCAAACAATGCTTCTAACAAGAAAGCTAAGCTTGCTAAAAAGGTTGATGCTGCTATCAAAGCAACCGCTGTTGAAGAAGTTGTTGCTCCCGTAGAAGAAGCACCTGTTGTTGAAGCACCTGCTGAAGAACCTGTTAAGAAGACCACTACTAGAAAGCCCAGAGCAAAAAAGGCTGACGCAGAATAATTTATCTTTAAAAAATTAAGGCTCTTAAAAAAGAGCCTTTTTTTCGTGTATTAATTAAGAAAGCACTTACCTATCGGCAAGTGCTTTTGTTTTTAAGATTGTTTTTCTTCTGCTTGTTTCGGCTTTTGAAAGAGCGGTATTTTTTTGCACACATAAATAATTATCATTACTATACCTATTATCAAAAATAGTATAGACATCCATTGCGACGGCGAAAGAGAAAGGAAAAAACCACCCCTTTCGTCAGTACGGAAAAATTCTATAATCATTCTCCATACGCCATAAGAAATTAGGTATATGGGCAAAATTATATTGCAACCCTTAAAGTACAATATCGATAACACCGCAAATAGTAAGAATAAGAACAATGCTTCGTATAGTTGCGTGGGCACGTAATACCCCCAGCCATCAGTTGTGCCTTCCATATAAATTCCGCCAAACACGTAATCTTCACCAAGATAAGCACCGTGACAGCAACCAGCCATCAAGCACCCTACTCTACCGAATGCGTGCGCAATAACAATACAAATGGGTGCAACAGCTAGCAATTCGTTAAGGTGTTTTTTGTGCAAGTTCTTTTTCTTGCCCTTAAACACAAACCTTGCAAGCGAAAAATATGCTATTAGAAAGATTGCTGCTCCGCCGATAAATCCGCCCATTGCTGTGATTCCCGCACCGACAAAACTGAAGTGCTTAAAGCCACTATCTACCCAGTCGTATACGGCTTGGAAAAACTTTGCCGATAAAAACCCGAATGCGATTGCAAATATTCCTATAAAAAAGATGTAATCTTGCAATTGTTGGGGTATGCCTCTCTTTTTGGAATAAAGAAATAAAACGGCAATGCACGATAAAACGCCAACCGCAATGCATATTCCGTATGGATAAACGTCGATTTTTTTAAATAAAGAATTTGGTGCCATAATTTTTACCTTAAGTTTATTATACAACCACGTTAAAAAAAAGTCAATCGTATACATTTATATATATAAATATGATTGAGGCTTAAAATTTCAAAAAAATCTAAAATTCTACGGCTCGTGGGATAAACTTTTTAAATTTTTTTGGTATAATACGTATAGGAGGGAAACATATGGACCAAAAAAAGACGGGTAAATTTATTCAAACTTTAAGAAAAGAAAAAAACCTTACCCAAAAAGAACTTGCCGACAAGTTGCTTATCACTGATAAAACCGTTTCTAAATGGGAAACGGGTAAAGGTCTTCCCGAAGTTAGTTTAATGCTCCCCCTTTGCGAGATATTAGGTATAAGCGTTAACGAACTTTTGACGGGTGAAAAACTTGACCAAGCCCAATACGTAAATAAGGCGGAAGAAAATATTTTAGGACTTGTAAAGGAGGGCAAAAAGAGATTTATTCTGTTCAACATGTCTGCGATTGTAATTGTGATTTACACTCTCGCACTAATGCTTGTCGCCGCCTTTGTGCCTATGCAAGATTGGATGAGAATTTTGATTATTGCCCTTGCACTCGTTCTTCTCATTCCCAGCATTATTTTGTTGTGCTATTTTGATAGAGAATCGGGAACGTTTGAATGTAAACACTGTGGGCACCGCTTCACCCCAACTTTTAAGGCGTATATAATGGGTGCACACACGATAACAAAGCGAAAATTAAGATGTCCCAACTGCCACAAAAAAAGCTGGTGCATTAAAAGAATGTATAAATAGAAAAAGGCACGAAATCGTGCCTTTTTGTTTTACTAAATAGTCGCCTCAACTTGAATTTCAAAATTAAGTAAATCTATAGTAACCTTGTAAGTTCCCGCTTGCTTAAAATAATAACTATCACCATATTTTGAAAATAAATTTGCTTCTTTAAGCGACAAATTATAAGTTCTATATTTTGCCGAGTAAAAATTGGGCAATCTTTGGTTTTTTTCTGCCGTTAACTCCATTGTAAAAAGATAGGGTGTTTGTTCACTCACCTTATTTAAATCAATAAAGTCTTCGCCATTATAATGCACGCAAGTATAAGTTGCGGTTTCGGGGTTTAATAGTTCAAAACGGACAACGTACGTCTTTCTATTGACATAAATATTATAGTTTCCACCAACGTTTACAGTAATAAACAACCCTTTCCCCGAAGCATATTTATTTTCAATCGACGGGTCTAGAGTTACTTTATAGTGGCTTGTATGAATATTACTATAAAAACTTACTGTCGTGTTTACTCCAACCGCAAAGTCATTGATGACAAACTCTTCACTATTTGCGGGATTTACACTCATTTCCACCCATTTTGTTGCCTCGTTATATATGCTACAATTTTTAATGGTGTAATAAACGGGTGTGGTTATCTCCGCCTTAAACTCCAAACCAAATTTAAGCGTTTCCACGTCGAACGTAAGTTTATATATGCCTGACTTTATGATATTTATTTGTATATCATAGCCGTCCTCTTTTTCTTCTTCAGCATATTGATTGTTTTCGGCATTTTCAAGCGAAGCATATATATCCTTATAGTCACCAGTTATCATATAAATATAATCGTCTTCGTAAAAGTACAAGTTGTCATAGACCCATTTGTTGCCGTCAATAGAAAAATACTCCATTATCATATACGAGCCGTTTATACTTACACACAAGTAAAGTTCTTTAGAGGTATAATACGTGGTGCCCTCTTCAGCAATAAAGTGCTCGGTTTTAACGTCTTCGGGCGCAACAATCTCAACGTCGTCGTTATAATTTGTTTGGGTTGAATTTCCTGTTCCCGTGGAACCGCCCTCACCTAGACAACCTAAAAGCGAAATTGAACCGATAACAACCATCAAGGTTAGTAAGAAAGATATTAATTTATTTTTCATACCTACCTCCTATATTTTACTTCTATATTAATTTTATCACAAAAAACAAAAATTGCAATACCTTAATAACAATTCTCTATCCGCTCGTATGATAGTTACCAAAAGCAACATTATAGTCAAATTTTGCAAATTTGACGTAAAAAAGCGACAAGATTTTCTTGTCGCTTTTTTGGTGCGAGTAGCAGGACGCTCGTCCGCTTCGCTACCGAGTCCTCGCCCGTCAATGATTGTCCATCAAATGACGGATGAACGACAGGTTAATTCACACACTACTTAAACCAAATCAAAAAGGCACGATTTACGTGCCTTTTTGATTTGGTGCGAGTAGCAGGACTTGAACCTGTACGGTTGCCCACTAGAACCTGAATCTAGCGCGTCTGCCAATTCCGCCATACTCGCATTTAGTATTAAAAACTAAATTTCATAATCAATTGCTATGCTAGATTTTCTTACCTTATGCATATGCGTTTTAACAACTTCGCAGTGGTAAGCGTCGTTTTGATAGTCTTCTAGGGCTTTCATATCGTCTAAAACCACCGATAAAATCACGTCGTAAGAACGGTCGGAATGTAATACGTCCACCCCTACTTCGATATCTCTTATCATAGGGACGTTGCCTTTCATTGAAAGCAAAATTTCCTTTGCTTTTTCAGCACTTTCGCCCTCGTTAAGCTTAAAACAAACTATATGTTTAATCATATTTTCTCCTATAGTGGCATAACTGCCGACGCATTGAGCGTTAAATCGGCAAAGTTGCCTTTTTTATACTGCAAAAAACCTTCCGCACCTATCATTGCGGCATTGTCGGTACAATAACGTTTTTCGGGCAAAATCAGTTTTATACCCTTATTTTTAACTGCCTCGGCTAATCTTTCTCTTAAATACCCGTTAGCACCAACACCGCCCGATATTGCAATGGTTTTATACCCAAATTTTTCGGCACCTTTAATCGCCTTATCGATAATGACGTCCACCGCTGCGTGTTGAAAACTTGAAGCGACGTCCTCCTTAACGATTTCCACACCCTTTTCCGTTTGGTTATGGACGTAATTTATAACCGCTGTTTTAAGTCCGCTATAAGAAAAATCAAACTCCCCACCGCTATAATTTTTAAGCATTTTAGGTAGTGGAATGTTGTTTTTGCCTTGTTTTGCAAGCCTTTCTACGTTAGGTCCGCCAGGGTAAGGCAACCCTAAAACACGAGCGACCTTATCAAAAGCCTCGCCCACTGCATCGTCGATTGTAGAGCCTAAGACCTTTAGGTTATAATAATCTTCAACCGCCACGATTGCCGTATGCCCACCGCTTGCGAGAATGCTTATAAAAGGCGGTTCTAGGTCTTTGTCGGCAAGATACGATGCCGATATATGCCCCCTAATGTGACTTACTGGAACAAGCGGTTTACCAGTAGAAAAGGCAAGCGCCTTAGCAAAGGAAACCCCAACTAAAAGCGCACCTAAAAGCCCTGCACCTTCGGTAACGGCAAATGCGTCTATATCGTCAAGCGTCATATTTGCGCTCTTTAAGGCGCGTTCGGTTGCCGTTAAAATTGCAGTGGTGTGAGAACGAGAGGCAATTTCAGGAACAACACCGCCAAAACGTGCGTGTTCGGTTGCCGAACTTATAATTTCGTCCGCCAAAATTTCTCTTCCGTTCTTTATTATTGCAACCGCCGTTTCGTCACACGAAGTCTCTATACCCATAATAATCGGGTTTTCTTTAAGCGGTGCGTTTTTTATCTTTTCAAAATAACTCATTGCGATTTTTTAAGATAATCTTGTATAAATCCTTGAATATTTCCGTTCATTACTGAGTTGACGTCGGTAATTTCATAACCTGTTCTATGGTCTTTAACTAGAGTGTACGGGCAAAATACGTACGAACGAATTTGACTGCCCCACTCTATTTTTTTGATTTCGCCCTTGATGTCTTGGTCAAGTTCCATCCTTTCGGCTTCACGTTTTTCAATAAGCTTACTTATAAGCATTTTCATTGCCATTTCACGATTTTGCGTTTGGCTTCTTTCGTTTTGGCAAGCGACCACTATACCCGTGGGCAAGTGGGTAATTCTTATAGCCGACTCGGTTTTGTTTACGTGTTGACTGCCTGCACCGCTCGAACGGAAGGTGTCAACCTTCAATTCGTCGGGACTGATTTTAATTTCCTCGTCATCTTCAATTTCGGGCATAACTTCAAGCGAAGCAAAGGACGTGTGCCTTCTTTTGTTTGCGTCAAACGGTGAGATGCGCACAAGCCTATGAACACCTTTTTCCGCCTTCAAATAGCCGTACGCACAATCGCCTTCAATCTTAAACGATACCGACTTTATCCCCGCCTCGTCACCTTCTAGGCGGTCAAGTTCGGTTAAGGTGTAGCCGTTCTTTTCGGCATAATACATATACATGCGGTAAAGCATTTCCGTCCAGTCGCAAGCCTCGGTCCCACCCGCACCTGCGTGCAAAGTAAGAAGTGCGTTAAGCTTGTCATACTTACCCTTTAAGAGTGCCGCAAGACGCATATCTTCTATGATTTTACCGACCGAATTAAGTTCGCTAGCTAGTTCATCAAGCAAACTTTCATCGTTTTCTTCTTCGGCAAGGTCGACGATATCCTTTGCATCGTTTATAACCTTTTCAGCCTTGTTAAAAGCTGAAACCTTGTTGTCTAGCGAGGCGATTTCCTTAGATATTTGCTGAGATTTTGCTAAATCCGAATAAATTTCGGGTCGCTCGGATAAAGCAATCTTTTCCTTTAACTGCTCCCTTAACTTATCGATGTCAAAGAGAGTGTCCCGTCTCGCTAAGGATACCTTTTAACTCTTTTATTTTTAACTTAAACTCTTCGCTTTTAATCATTACTCACCTATTTTGCGCCACAGCAGTTTTTATATTTCTTACCGCTTCCGCAAGGACACGGGTCATTTCTGCCGATTTCGTGAATTGCCTTTCTAGGACGAGCGGGTCCTGATTGCATATTTGTTTGTAAATTCTTATTCTCTTGCTCTTTAGCGGGTTGAACACGGCGAAGTTCTGCCTTTAAGAGCAAGGTGATTGTATCTTCTTGAATAGACGCGGTAAGGTCTTCGAACATTTCAAAGCCTTCCTTCTTGTATTCGATAACTGGGTCAACTTGACCGTAGCCTCTTAAACTTATACCCTTACGGAGTTGGTCCATTGCGTCGATGTGGTCAATCCACTTGGTGTCGATGTTTTTAAGAAGAACCATTCTTTCAACCTCAGAGAAGTTGATGCCTTCTTCATTGTATCTATCAATTTTTGCTTGGTAAACGTTGATAGTTTCTTCGGTAAGTTTTTCAACGAAGGTATCAAAGTCCCAATTTTCAGCACGTTCTTTAGTTGCAAACTCGCTATCCTTGGGCAATAATTTTAAGTTTATTGCAGAATTGAGCGCATCCAAATCCCACGTTTCAGGCTTGTTTTCGTTGTTTACCGACGAGATTACCACGTAACGAACAAAGTCTGGAATAAGGTTTAAGATATCTTGGTGAACGTTTTCGTCCTTAATAACCTTCATTCTTTCAGCATACATAACTTCACGTTGCTTGTTCATAACGTCGTCGTATTCGAGAACGTGTTTTCTTATGCCGAAGTTTTTACCTTCGATTGTGCGTTGCGCGTTTTCAATACTGCGCGACAAAATCTTGAATTGCATAGGTTCGTCTTCGGGAAGGTTGAAGAAATTATAGATTTTTTGCATCTTGTCCCCACCGAAACGTTTTGCCAAATCGTCTTCTAGAGAAATAAAGAAGATTGAAGAACCCGCGTCTCCTTGACGGCCACTTCTACCACGAAGTTGGTTATCGATACGGCGAGATTCGTGTCTTTCAGTACCTAAAATATGAAGACCGCCCGCTTCAACAACCTTAACTTTTTCAGCATCGGTTTGTTCTTTGAGTTTTTTATAGATTTCTTGATAATGTTCTCTTACTACCTTTACGTCTTCGGGGATATCTGCGATATATGAGGTTGCAAGTTCGATAACGCTTTCTTCCACACCCTCTTCACGAAGTTTTCTCTTTGCCAAAAACTCGGGGTTACCACCGAGCAAAATATCGGTACCACGACCAGCCATGTTGGTTGCAATGGTAACTGCACCAAGTCTACCCGCTTGAGCGACGATATCGGCTTCACGCGCGTGGTTTTTTGCGTTCAAAACGTTGTGTTTTACGCCGTGTTTGATTAAAAGTTTAGAAATTTCTTCAGATTTTTCAACGGTAACCGTACCGACCAAAACTGGTTGACCTTTTTTGTGTCTTTCAACGATTTCTTCAATAATCGCCTTGTTTTTGCCAGCAACAGTTTTATAAATAATGTCGGGTTGGTCAATTCTTGCAACGGGTTTATTTGTGGGAATTTCCAAAACGTCTAAGCCGTAAATTGAGCGGAATTCTTCTTCCTCGCTCTTAGCAGTACCAGTCATACCCGAAAGTTTTTTATAAATTCTAAAATAGTTTTGGAAGGTAATAGTTGCGTAAGTTTTATTTTCGTTGCGGATTTTAACGCTTTCTTTTGCTTCGATTGCTTGGTGCAAGCCGTCCGAATAACGTCTACCAATCATAAGACGACCGGTGAATTCGTCAACGATGATAACTTCGCCGTCAGATACAACGTAATCGTTATCTCTCTTAAATATAAAGTTTGCCTTTAACGCTTGTTGAATGTGGTGCGATAGGCTTGCGTTTTCGATATCGGCAAAGTTGTTAAGCCCAAAGAAACTTTCAGCTTTCTTAGCACCAGACTCGGTGATTTGAACCGACTTTTCTTTAATATCGATAGTAAAGTCTTTGTCTAAAATTAAAGATTTTACAAACTTGTTTGCGGTGATATACTTTTCGCTAGATTCTTGTCCCTTTCCAGAGATAATAAGCGGTGTTCTTGCCTCGTCGATTAAGATTGAGTCAACTTCGTCGACAATTGCAAAATTTAGGGGACGTTGAACCATTTGTTCTAACCTACTCTTTAGGTTATCCCTTAGATAGTCGAAGCCCATTTCGTTGTTGGTGCCGTAGGTAATATCGCAAGCATACGCTTTTTTCTTTTCTTCGTCTTCCATACCAGTCACTGCAACGCCAACGGTAAGTCCTAAGAACTTATAAACCTTGCCCATCCATTCTGCGTCACGAGATGCAAGGTAATCGTTGACGGTTACGATGTGAACACCTTCACCCGTCAATGCGTTAAGATATGCGGGAAGGGTTGCAACCAAAGTTTTACCTTCACCAGTTTTCATTTCGGCAACTCTACCTTGGTGCAAACAAATACCGCCGATAATTTGCACTTTATAGTGGCGCATATTAAGAACGCGGTAAGCGGCTTCTCTTACAACTGCAAATGCATCGCACAAAATATCGTCAAGCGTTTCACCCGATTTTAATCTACCCTTAAAAAACTCGGTATGGTGACGGAGTTCTTCGTCGGTAAAACTTGCGTATTTGCTCTCTAATGACAACACTCTGTCTGCAAGTTTATCTAATTTTTTGAGGTTTTTTCTCGCTTCTCCTCCAAGAATATACCTAAATAGTCCCATTTTTTCTCCTATCTCTTTGTTTGTTTTTATTTGCTATATTGAATGCTGGTGTACTTGCCACCGTCAATAAATATACTAGTTTTGCACCCGACTTTTTTAGTGCTTTTGCAATGACTTCCGCCGTCGCACCAGTCGTGGTTACGTCGTCTATTATAACGACCGTTTTGTCTTTTAATATTTTTCTCTTTTTGACCTTAAACGCACCTTCAAGGTTTTTTAGTCTATCCTTTCTATTTAATCGTGCTTGACGTAAAGTCTTTTTCGTCTTCTCTAAACACTCGAAAATAGGAACTTCAGTTTTACTAGATATCCTTTCAGCAAGTAGGCGCGATTGATTATATCCTCTTTTTCTTTCAGCCTTTTCTTCCATAGGGACGTAAATCAACCCGTCAGCATTAAAGCAGTTTTTAAGATATAAAAGTGTCATTTTGTCGCCAAAATATTCGGCTAGATATCTTGCGTTGTCGTACTTGAATATGGTTATCAGTTTTCTTATAGTTCCCTCGTAACTAAACACGCTCCTAGCCTTATCGACAGAAACCATGTTTTCCTTACAAGTTACGCAATATTCTTCTCTAATTTCGGTTTTTCTTCCACAGTGTTCGCAAACGATTTTATCGTTATAAGGTAAATTTTGTTCACACTTTTTGCAAACAAATCCGCCGTCAAAATTTTCCTCACCACACACCGAACAACTCCATTCGGGGTTGAACACGTGCAATCTTAAAAACCTTTTAAGAAAGGCAACGACTTTCATTTATAGATACTTTTTAAGTTTTTCTACACTATCGGTCTTTTCCCAACTAAATTGACTCTTGCCAAAGTGACCGTAACTTGCAGTTTGTTTATATACGGGTTTTCTCAAGTCAAGTTTTTCAATAATTGCCGAAGGGCGAAGGTCAAATTCCTTCATAACTATTTCGGCAAGTTCTTCATCCGATAATTTGCCCGTTCCAAAGGTATCTACCTTTACCGACACGGGTTTTGCAACGCCGATTGCATAAGCCACTTGAATTTGGCACTCATCAGCAAGTCCCGAAGCAACCACGTTTTTGCAAACGTATCTTGCCATATATGCAGCCGAACGGTCAACTTTAGTTGGGTCCTTTCCGCTGAACGCACCACCACCATGCGGACATTTTCCGCCATAGGTGTCTACAATTATCTTTCTTCCAGTAAGTCCAGAGTCGCCAGTTGGTCCACCGATTTCAAATCTTCCGGTCGGGTTGATGTAAAATTTAGTATTTTCGTCAACGTACTCTAAAGGAATAACCTTATCGATTACTTCGGCCTTTACGTCTTTACGGAGTTTTTCGGTAGTAATCACTTTATCGTGTTGAGAGGATAAAACGACCGCCTCCACACGTTTGGGTTTGCCGTTTTGATATTCGACCGTAACTTGTCCCTTTCCGTCTGGTCTAAGGTATGGAAGCAATCCGCTGTTCCTTACCTCTTCAAGTTTTTGGCAAAGTTTATGCGATAGCACAATGGGAAGTGGCATAAGTTCTTCGGTTTCTTTGCACGCATAACCAAACATAAGTCCTTGGTCGCCCGCACCGATTTGGTCGTACTTATCCATACCGCATTCTTTTGCTTCCTTAGAGTTGTCTACCCCTAAAGCAATGTCGGCACTTTGTTTATTAAGCCTTATCATAACTTCAGCGGTATCGGCTGAAAAGCCCGCGTCATCGTGGACGTAACCGATTTTTCTTACGGTATCCCTTGCAAGCGCTTCGATATCAACGTTTGCGTTAGAGGTTATTTCCCCCATTACCAAAATGAAGTTTGAAGTTACACTACATTCACACGCAACGCGAGAGTTTTCATCCCCTTCAAGATATGCGTCGAGCACTGCGTCTGAAATGTTATCACATATTTTATCAGGGTGACCTGACGTTACGCTTTCACTTGTAAAATAATTTTTCATAGTAGTTTTTCCATAAGTTAGATTTTGCTATTAGTTAATTATACACTAATATAGTGTATATGTCAATCGTCTTGACTTTTTTATCTTGCAAAAAACAAGTTTTTCGGTCGAAATTTTTAACTTTTTGCTAGGCTTTTCGCCAATTGCATTTTTGATTGACTATTTTGTCAATAAAAGATTAAATTTGCTTGTCAAATGCTTGACTAATTAAATGCACATGTTTTATAATAAAGCATATTGACTTTAGTGTCAATCAAAAGGAGGATAAAATGCCCAAATGCGACCAAGCGTTGATTAAAATAAAAGACGCTAGACGTGAAGAAATTGTTGTTTCCGCCCTAAAGGTTTTTTGCGAAAAGGGTTATAACGGGGCAACGATTAACGATATAGTTAAGAAAGCCAAATGCAGTCACGGGCTTTTTTACCACTATTTCGAGAATAAAAAGGCCATTTTTGACGCGGTTATCGAAACGCGTGGCAAGAATATGGCAGATTATCTAGACGAGATAATTGCAAATAGCGATAACTATGTGGAAAAGCTTAAAAAACTTACCGAATACACTTTCGCCAATATGAAAAAAGACGAGATTTTTGCTTATAGATATTACTTTTTCTTGTCTAACGTTTTTAGAAAGGCGGAGTCGGGTGAACTTCCACCTAAAAACTGCAAGAAGGTCCCCCCTCACGTGCGTATGTTTTCATTTTTTGATGAGGGCGTAAAGGCGGGTGATTTTAAGGACGATGTTGATTCTAGCGAATATGCAAGACTTTATAACTGCATCATTCAAGGTGCGACCTTAAACTTCATTCTTTGCCCAAAAGAATTTAAGCCCTCTTTTCAGTTCCCGCAAATTGACACAATCTTAAACATATTTAAAAAAAGGAGTAAATAAATGGCAAAATCGTTGTCGAAAGAAAAAAAATCCGGCTTTTTACCAGCGGTAAAAACTCTTTCAAAGTCCATTAGAGAATATAAAAAGCCCTCACTTTTGGCGCCATTTTTTGTCGCGCTTGAGGTTGTTTTGGAATGTTTTATCCCCTTTATTATGACCCTTTTGCTAGGTGCAATGGACTATATTACATCAAACCCCGAAAATCCAAACAAACTTTCAGTGAAAATTATCGGTTGGATTTTTAAAAATGGCGAACCTAACCTATTAATAACAATATTATACTTTGGTTTTGCCCTTCTTTTATTTGCCCTTCTATCCCTTCTTTGTGGGGCTTTATCTGGAAGATTTTGTGCAGTTGCTAGCAGTGGCTTTGCCAAAAACCTAAGAAAAGATATGTTCAATAAAGTTCAGGATTTCTCTTTTAAGAACATTGATAGATTCTCTTCTTCAAGCCTTATAACAAGACTTACAACCGACGTAATGCACGTAGAAATGAGTTATATGATGATTATAAGAACGGCTGTTCGCTCTCCTTTCATGCTCATATTCTCGTTGATAATGTCTTTTACTATAAACGCAAGAATGGCGCTTATATTCTTATGCACCACCCCTATTCTTGCTATCGGCTTAATTCTTATAATGAGAAAGGCTATACCTTTCTTCACTAGAATATTTAAAAAGTACGACAAAATGAATGAATCTATTGAAGAAAATATAAGTGGTATGCGCGTGGTTAAATCTTACGTTAGAGAAGATTACGAAAAAGAAAAATTTCACAAGGCATCTAACGACGTTAAAAACGACTTTGTAAAAGCCGAAAAAATCATCGCTTTTAACGGACCACTTATGAATTTTTGCGTTTACGCAGGGCTTATTGCTATTTATTTAGTAGGTGCCTTCCTTATAATTGATTCAAATGAACAATTATTAAAGATGACTGAACTTCAAAGCTTTATGACCTATTCGTTCCAAATGCTTATGAGTTTAATGATGTTATCGATGATAATGGTTCAAATTATCATTTCAACAGCAAGCTGTAAAAGAATTGCAGAAGTTTTGAACGAGCAACCATCAATCGTTTCTCCAAAAAATGCAATAACAGAAGTTAAAGATGGAAGCATTGAGTTTGAAAACGTATCTTTCAAATATTCTAGTTCGGCAACTACTTATGCTCTTTCAAACGTAAACCTTACCATCAACAGTGGTGAAACTATAGGTATAATTGGAAGCACAGGTTCAAGCAAAACAACGCTAGTTCAACTTATCCCCCGTCTTTACGATACAACCGAGGGTTGCGTAAAAGTATCTAACGTTGACGTTAAAGAATATGACGTTGAAACCTTAAGAAATGCCGTGGCTATGGTTTTACAAAAAAATCAACTTTTCTCGGGCACCCTTCGTGAGAATATGCAGTGGGGCGATAAGAACGCAACTGATGAAGAAATTTTACACGCATTAAAACTTGCGCAAATCGACTTTACCGACCTTGATAGACGTGTTGAACAAGGTGGTGCAAACTTCTCTGGCGGGCAAAAACAAAGGCTTTGTATCGCAAGAGCATTGCTTAAAAAACCCAAAATTCTTATTCTAGACGACTCCACCAGTGCGGTAGACACCAAAACCGATGCGCTTATTAGAAAATCGTTTAGAGAATATATACCAGAAACCACAAAAATTATAATTGCACAACGCGTTGCCTCCGTTGAAGATGCTGACAAAATTTTGATTATGGATGGTGGAAAAATAACTGCTATCGGCAACCACGAACAATTGTTAAAGGACAACGAAGTTTATCAAGAACTTTACTATTCACAAAACAAGGGAGGTGACGACAATGGCTAGACAAATGTCAATGCGTGGCGGCATGAAAGGTGGCGCAATGAAAGGCGGTCCTCGCCCCAAAGCCAAAAAAGGCACCTTGAAAAGAGTGCTTAGTATGCTCTTTTCCAATAACAAACGCTTAATGTTTATTGTATTTATTTGCATAACTATAAGCGCAATAACTGGCGTAGCCTCTTCCCTATTCTTAAAACAACTTCTCGTTCATATTAAAACTGGACTTGCGGACGGATGGGACGCCGCACTTAAGGGTATCATATCGCTGATTGTAGTAATGGTAACAGTTTACGGAACTTCTATAATTTGCAACCTTATTCAAACGCGAACAATGGCAAAAGTAACGCAAGGATTTTTGCACCAAATAAGAACAAATTTGTTCAATAAAATGCAGTCCCTCCCTATTCGTTACTTCGACTCTCACCTAACTGGTGACATAATGAGTTCTTACACTAACGATACAGATGCAATAAGACAACTCGTTTCGCAAAGTATTCCTAGTATGTATTCTGCCTTAATCAGTGTAACCACACTTTTGGTTATTATGCTAACTTCAAGTTTGTGGCTATCACTCGTAATGTTCTTAGGCGTATTTTTGATGATACTAATCACTAAAAAGGTTGGCGGTAACAGTGCAAAATATTTCATCAAACAACAACACTCGTTAGCCGATGAAGAAGGTTATATCCAAGAAATGATTCAAGGGCAAAAGGTTGTTAAGGTTTTCTGCCACGAACAAGAAAGCAAACAAAACTTTGACGTTAAAAACGACCAGCTTTGTAAAGACGCCACAAGCGCACATACCTTTGCAAACATCTTGATGCCTATAATGGGCAACTTGGGGAATATTTTATACGTGTTGCTTGCATTTATTGGTGGGCTTTTAGTAGCGCTTAACGTAAACAATGTTACCATTATCGGCAAGGTTGAAGATTCGGCACTATTTATAATAACAATTATTGCCTTCTTACCTATTAGCAAGCAGTTTACTGGTAATATTGCCCAAGCCTCACAACAAATCAACTCGATAGTAATGGGACTAGCCGGTGCTTCACGACTTTTTGAACTTTTAGACCAAGACCCCGAAGAAGACCACGGCTACGTTACCCTTGTTCGTTGCCGTATCGATAAAGACGGAACTATTACCGAATGTGAAGAACGCACTGGACACTGGGCTTGGAAACACCCCCACAAAGCCGACGGCACTATCACCTACACCGAACTTAAAGGCGATATTCAAATGTTTGACGTGGACTTTGGTTATAACCCCGAAAAAATCGTTTTGCACAACGTTTCGCTTTACGCAAACCCCGGTCAAAAGATTGCGTTCGTTGGTGCGACGGGTGCTGGTAAAACCACCATTACAAACCTCATTAACCGCTTCTACGACATTGCCGACGGCAAGATTCGTTATGACGGAATAAACATTAACAAGATTAAAAAAGCCGATTTAAGACGTTCGCTCGGTATAGTTTTACAAGACACCAATCTCTTTACTGGAACGGTTATGGAAAACATAAGATACGGAAGACTTTCCGCAACCGACGAAGATTGTATCGAGGCTGCAAAGCTTGCGTACGCACACGACTTCATCACCCGCCTACCCGATGGCTACAACACTATGCTAACGGCTGACGGTGGCAACCTTTCACAAGGTCAAAGACAGCTTTTATCAATCGCACGTGCAGCGGTAAAGGACGCGCCCGTTATGATTTTGGACGAGGCAACCTCCTCTATCGACACTAGAACTGAAGCGCTCGTTCAAAAGGGTACGGATAGGCTTATGCAAGGCAGAACGGTTTTCGTTATCGCTCACCGTCTATCTACCGTAAGAAATTCCGACGTTATTATGGTGCTTGACCAAGGTCACATTATTGAACGCGGTTCACACGAAGAATTAATTGCTAAAAAAGGTAAATATTATCAACTTTACACGGGAGCGTTTGAACTTGAATAATTTTTGTTCGCTATGCCCCAACGGGTGTAAAATTAATAAAGACAATCAAAAAGGACTTTGCGGTACGGACGGAAATATCCGTATCGCAAAATTCTACTTACACCCCTATGAAGAACCCATGATAAGTGGAAAAAACGGGTCGGGAACGGTGTTCTTTTGCGGGTGCTCGCTTAAATGCGTTTTTTGTCAAAATTTTGAGGTGTCAAGAAATCTAACGGGAAAGGAAATTTCGGTGCAAGAACTTGCCGAAATTTTTAAGACGTTAGAGGATTTGGGGGCAACCACAATCAATCTTGTAAACCCCACCCACTATGCAGACAAAATTGCAAAAGCATTTGAGATTTTCCGCCCACAAGTCCCCGTAGTGTACAATACGCACGGTTATGAGCGTATTGAAATGCTTGAAAAAGTAAACGACTTTGTAGACGTTTATTTGCCTGATATGAAGTTTTTCTCCCCCACTCTATCCAAAAGATATACGGGCAAAGAAAACTATTTCAAGGTTGCGTCTAAGTCGCTAGAATTTATGATAAATTCTAAACCGCTTAAATTTGGTGAGGACGGACTATTAAAGCAAGGCGTTATCGTTCGCCACTTAGTTCTCCCCCAAGCGACGTCGGATAGTAAGAAGGTGCTAGACTGGTTTTTACCCTTTAAGGATAGAGCAATACTTAACGTTATGAGTCAATACACCCCGTTTGGCGAGATTGATTCTTTCCCTGAACTAAAAAGAAAAATCACTGCTAGAGAGTATAATGCAGTGATTGATTATGCAATCTCAATTGGTATAGAAAATATGCTTTACCAAAAGCGAGAAAGCGCAAGTGAAGTTTATATTCCAAAGTGGGATTTTTAAGTTAAATATCATAAAAAAAGGCACTAAATAGTGCCTTTTTCTTTTTATAAATTTTCTTTCTTTACAACTTTTAAGCCCTTGCGTTCGGCATAATATCTCTTCCTTTCGGGAAGTTTGAACCACCTTATTTTATCCCTATTGCGATAGAGAATCATAAATACCGCAAGCAACAATATTATGGATGCAAATAGAATAAGGAGCCATATCGGGAAGGTTTCGCCCTTGACTTTTTCCCACATTTCGTTGACGTCTAAAAGGGTATTTCCGTCAAAATAACTCATGACCGCGCAACGTTCAACTATTTGTGCGTCGGGGTATTGTGCGATAAGCCTGCCGTACTCTTCATTTGAAACGAAAACCTTGTATTCCCTATCAGTACCGAAAAAGTAAGAAAGGTCAACCCATTTTCCTTCATTGCTAGAAAGAGTTGCGGACTGGTCGTATTTATCATAAACGAACGAGTCGAAAATGGTTGTAGGCTCTCCATCTAAATCAAATTCGCCATTTGCAATCATACTTGTGTAGCCGATATAATCCATGTTGCGATACGCAACTTCGGGGCGAGAAATGAATTCTAGGAACTTACATACAACGTCATAATTTTGGCTACCTGATGGCATCACAAAGCCGTCAAACCAAATATTACTGCCTTCCTCTGGGATATTATAACTTAATCTTTTTTGCTTTGATGGGTCAAGTATTGTGCCGTCCTCGTCTTCAACTTTACCGCTAGCAACGTCTATAGCGTAAGCCGCATCACCACTCCAAGCAATATAAGCGTCAATGTTACCTAAAACGATATCGTTTTTACCGCTATCAACTTCAAATCCATAAAGCATTGGTTTAATTTGACTTAAAATTTCGCCAACCTTGTCGATATCTTCTTGACCGACACGGTTTAGAATTTGGGTGATTTCCGCATTATCTTTTGCTTTATAAAGTTCTTCCTTATAAACCATTGCAAGACCGACGAGATATGAATCTCTAACCGAGTCTTTTATAGTGATTTTGTCGCTTAAATTTTGATTGTTAAATGGTGAATACCAGTTTTTAACGTCCGCATCCGATACGTGTTCTGTATTATAAACCCAGCCCATTGTTCCCCACATATAGCCGACCATAAAATCGTCAAGGGAAACGTGTTCACCCCTCAAATCACCGCTTTCAACGGTGAATTCTATAGATTTTAGCCTATTTGATATATAACTAGAAACGTTTTGGTCGTATCCTGCGATTTTAGAGTGGTCAAGTTTATTTATCTTGCCCTCTACCGCAAGTTTTTGAATCATATATTCCGATGGAACGACTAAATCGTAACTATTGGGGTTAATAACAAGTTCGTTATATAGGTTTTCGTTGGTGGAAAAGGTTGAATATACAACGTCTATGCCCGTCTCCGCCTCAAACTCATCAATCAAGTCCATATCTATATAGTCGTCGCAGTTGCAAACGCGGATAACCTTTGTTTCTTGAGCCTTTTTCTTTCCACAACCAAAAGCCGTGAAGACGGGAAGCAACATAAGTAATACTAGTAAAAAGGAGAAAAATCTTTTCATTTATTTAGCCTCCTTTTTTCTAGAACGGATATTTCCAACAACCACAACCATAATTATTACCACGAAGATGATTGCTGAAAGCGCCCTTAAAGCCGGCAATGACGAATTTGCGTTGGACTTTGCCATCGCGCCGTAAACGTAGGTTGAAATGGTGTGGAATTCTTGCGGTTTTGTGTATGCCGATATAATATAATCGTCAAGCGACAAAGTTACTGCAAGCATAAATCCGCTTAAAATACCTGGTAAAATTTCGGGAACTACAACGGTAAAGAGCGCGCGCATTGGTGAAGCACCAAGGTCGAGTGCCGCTTCGTATAGACTTGAATCCATTTGTTTTAACTTGGGGATGACCGATAGCACAACGAAAGGCGTCGTTATAACCAAATGCCCTATCACCATTGAAAAATACGAACGGCTTTCGGTGAAAACCAAGGCAAACAAAAGCACAAGGGAAACCGCCGTCACAATTTCCGCATTGATAACGGGAATTCTTGATACTGCTGAAACCGACTTGCCGAATTTTCCTCTGCTATAGTGAATACCAATTGCACCCAGCGTACCGAGAACGGTTGCCAAAACTGCAACGATACCCGCTAAAAGCAAGGTGTCCCAAACGATTTTCATTAAATCTCCGTCAGTGAACAACTTCTTATAAAGCCCGAAGGAAAGTCCTTTATTGAACACTTCTTGAATGCTTATAATAGGCGTGTCGACAAAGCTGTATAGTACCAAGGTTAGTATTGGCGCATAAAGGAACAACAATATTAGCGCGATATAAAATACGTTAAGATACTTTCTCACTATATATTCGTCCCCCTTGCGTTATTTTCACTTTTAAAGCTACCCGTTATCCACATGGAGATAACCATTATAACAAGCAACACAAGTGCCATTGCCGAGCCGAAATTCCAGTTTTGGAAGGTGGTAAACTGCTCGTCGATAAGTTTACCGATAATGGTTACTAAGCCGTTACCAAAGGTGTCTGAGATAACGTAACAAGTCATTGTGGGCATAAACACCATAGTCGCACCACTTGCAATGCCTGACATAGAAAGCGGTAAGGTTACCTTTCTAAAGGTTTGGAAAGAACTTGCGCCCAAGTCTTTACTTGCCTCTACGTAACTTTTATCCATTTTAACCAAAACGGTATAAATGGGAAGTATCATAAAGGGCAAGTAATCGTATACCATACCGATTATAACGTTTAAATAGTTATTGAACCTAAATATACCGAGCAAGGTCAAAAGGTCCTTCATTGCCATTGCACGAAGAACGAAGTTTATCCACATAGGCATAATAAAGAGCATCAAAAGTGTGCCCCCTTTATTTAGTTTGCTCTTTGCAAGGATATATGCAACGGGATATGCAAGTATTATGCAAATAATTGTCGTTGCAAGTGCAAGTAGCATACTGATTAAAAGGGTTGAAAGTGTTGTCGTATTGGTGAAAAACCTTGCAAAGTTATCAAAAGAAATTCCGCCGTCCGCATCGGTAAACGCATAAAACACGATAAGTAAAAGCGGAAACACAACGAACAACACCAAAAACAAGCCGTACGGTATGCACAACTGCTTTCTTGAAAATGCAATGCGGAACTTTCTATGCTTTTGTTCCGATTTTTGCGTGTTTTGTTCTGTCATCTTTTAATCTCCTGCTTTAAGGTGAGTTTAATCTTTTCTTTGGGAATTATAACGCTTACCCTATCGTTTTCGTTCCAAGTATATTCGGTGTCGAAAACAAAGTCTTCTTCATTTTCGTCCGTTCTAACGATAAGCTGATAGTGGTCGCCCTTGTATATCATAGAAACGATATTACCAATTGCACCGCCTGCGTCTTGGTCGTCGCTAATTTCAATATCTTTAAGCCCTACTTCAACGTTAACGTCCACGTCGGTAAGGTCAATCTTGTCACCCTCTGCGGTGATGAGATACCCTTCTTCGTCAAGGAATGACCCGGGATAGAGTTGGGTTACGTCACACTCAAACTCCCCGTCGCCAAAGCAAACGGTGTTTTTCTTTGTAATATAGCCGTCGTATTTGTTGGAAGAAAATTCCTTTGCCATGATGTGAATAAGGTCGGGTTCGATATGAAGGCTAACTTTTTCACCCACCTTTCTTTCCACGGTGTCTTGACAAACGATTTCGGTCTTTCCTACCATCATTATCATTTCATAGTGAACGCCCTTAAAGATTGAACTTACAATCTTGCCGTCCACTTGTCCCTTGCCCTCGTCAAGAAGTACAACGTCTTCAGGACGAACAACCACGTCGACCTTTTCGTTCTTTTCAAACTCGTCCACGCAGTCGAAGTTGTGACCGATAAATCTTACCTTCTTGTCGCCAACGATAGTTCCACTGAAGATATTACTCTCCCCGATAAAGTCGGCAACGAAAGAGTTTTTGGGTTCGTTATAAATATCGGTCGGCGTACCCACTTGTTGAATAATGCCGTCTTTCATAACAACGATGGTGTCGCTCATAGTAAGTGCTTCTTCTTGGTCGTGGGTAACGTATATAAAGGTAATGCCAAGTTTTTTGTGCATTTCTTTAAGCTCAAGTTGCATATCTTTACGCATCTTGAGGTCGAGCGCACCCAAAGGCTCGTCAAGAAGAAGAATCTTCGGCTCGTTAACTATTGCCCTTGCGATAGCAACCCTTTGTTGTTGACCGCCAGATAAGGTCGAAACACTTCTCTTTTCAAAGCCTTCAAGGTCAACCATTTTAAGTGCCTTTTCAACCTTTTTGGTAATCTCGGCTTTTTTAAGTTTTTCTATCTTTTCAAAGGTGTTGCCGTTTTTATCCTTGTAGGTAACTTTTATCTTTTTAAGGCGCAAACCGAACGCGATGTTATCGTACACGTTAAGGTGCGGGAAAAGTGCGTAACGTTGGAAAACCGTGTTTATCGGTCTTTTATTTGGGGGCAAAAGAGAAATATCTTCGCCGTTAAGCAAAATCTTTCCGCTGGTTGGCTTATCAAAGCCTGCAATCATACGTAACGTTGTGGTTTTACCGCAACCAGAAGGTCCTAAAAACGTAACGAATTCACCCTTTCTAATATAAAGGTTGAGGTTATCAACCGCAACAACCCCGTCTTCAAACTGACGGGTTAAATCGATAAGTTCGATAATCTTTTCGTTTTTCTTTAATTCTGCCATAAAATACACCTCAAATAAAAAATAAAAGCAAGGTGCGAAAACGCAACTTGCTTATTTTTACAAAGCCAATAATTACACTTAAATAGTGTTTTTTGGATTGCAATATTGGTTTTTTGAGAGTCTATATAGCAACAATACTTTTACTACTCTTTATTGACCGTTTCACAAGTCTGCGATTACGCATATTCGGTTATAAAGTAACCAACTTATAAAATTTGAGCTTTTAACTCAATCAATAAGGCGGAAAGTTCCGCTTTTCGGCAGTGGACCCGGCTGTCCGTATGGCCTTTACCCTTAAACGTTTGGGTGGTCCAAAATTATCGCTTGGAAAGACTCTTTTTTCCTTAGATTCAATCCACCTATATATTAAAACATTTGCGTTATATTGTCAATTATTTTTTCAACATTTTTCGCAATTTTTTGTGCCTTAATCGTCCATTTTTTGTCAATTTTTTATATTTTACGTAGCAATTGCTTTTCCCCCACCTTTTCGCTTGCAAAAAATTGGTTTTAAGTATATAATAACTTCGTTATTTTTTTGAGGTGAACAATGTTTTCTAACGTGCCCGATTTCGTTATACAAGCCATTGGCTTTGTCGGGATTTTTTTCAACTTAATCGCCGTTCAATTTAACTCGCACGGGAAAATTGTTTTTTTAAGAACGTTAGGCTCTGTTATGTTCGGCATTCAATACCTTTTTTTAGGTGCAATACCGGGACTTGTGGTAGAAATTATCGGCTGGATAAGAAACGTCGTCTTTATTTATACGGTGAAAAAAGGCAAAAACACTAAGTTTTGGATATACTTTTTCTCGGTTATAACCATTATTGCCGGCGTAACGACCATGATTCTTTCTTGGAAAACTTCTATCGAGAAAATTTCCATGTGGTCAAGTAACATTGTCGTTTGCACAATTTTAGCGGTTGGAATAAGCGTTATTGCAATCGTTGCAAAAGTTTTATCAACCGTCGCTTACGGCATTAAAAATCCCGACACTATTAGAAAACTTAATATCCCCACAAGTTCAATGTGGCTATTTTATAACTTTATCGCCTTCTCAATTGCGGGTATCATTAACGAGGCAATCACAATCATTTCCAACCTCATTGCGCAATGGCGTTACCGCAAGCCAAAACAAAAAAACATTGAACAAACTGAGCAAAAAAAAGAAAATGAAAACTCGGCTAGTTAGCCGAGTTTTTTGTTTATTATTAATCGTTCGCCTTTAATGAGGTTGACATATCTATGCTTAGAATTTTTTTGCGTAAAATTAGGTTAGTTATAAACACAAAGGCAAGCACGACGCCGAAAGTTATAAGATAACTATACCAACAAACGTCCGAACCTGTACCGAACTCTAAGTATTTTAGCACCCTATCCACAAGCAAATAACCAAGCCCAATACCGATAACGTCACCCACAAATGACATCATTATTATTTCGCGGTAAATATACCCTAGCACTTCCCCGTCACGATAACCTAACACCGAAAGGGTTGCAATCTCTTTTTTGCGTTCGCCAACGTTGAGGTTAGTAAGGTTGTAAATAACGAAAATGCTAAGCAGTAGTCCAAATATAACGACCACCAGTGAAATGGGTTTTACAGTCTGTTCAAGCCCCGCAAACGAACCGCCTTTAAGCACTTCGGCAATATCCAAAAGTCCAAAGCCCGCAAACACAAGCGCGGTTGAACCCGCTACCGATAAAACGGTCATTATTAGGTGCTTTTTATACCTAAATATGTTTCTTATGCTCGACTTATACTTAAACGATAGTCGTTTCCAAATAAAGCCGATGCGTTCAAACAGAATCTTTTTACCCGCCTTTGGTGCTTTGCCAATCATTAGTTCTGCGGGTTTTTCTTTTAACCTATTTTTGCTGACGATAAAGGTTACCGCAAGCACGACCGTTGTTATTAATCCAAAGGATATCAGTCCCGTGGAAAAATATAGCGCGCCGTTACTTGGGGCTAAAAAGAACACAAATTCGAATATCGGGTAGATTACCGACGGCAATATAAACATGCCCAGTGGCAAACCGATAAGAAGGGCTAGCACACAACACGTTGCCGACAAGAATAGATACTTAAATATCACCCTTGCATCGCTCACCCCTAGCGATTTTAAGCAAGCGACTTGCGGTCGTTCTTCCTCTATCATTCTGCTCATAGTGGTCATAACGACAAGTGCTGCAACTAGTATAAAAAATGCGGGGAACACTAAAATTATTACGTCCACTTTTTCGCAATAAATATCTAAAACGGCATAACTTTTGCCGTCGCGTATGGTGAGAAAGACAAATTCTTCGCCGAAGTCCTTTTCTAGCCTATCGGTATAACTACACACCTCGTCGTAGTATTCGTCCGAAAAATATTCCCTTTGCCCTAGCCCCTCAATTTGAAGCACTAGGTCGGTTACGGGTAATGGCATGGGGTAAAATTCTTTGGAAAAGTAAACGATATTTTTTAATGGAACTGAAGTGTCTATTACACTCGGTTCGCCCATTCTATCGTAGATAAGCGGGTTGGAAACGATACCGACCACCTCGTATTCTACGCCAAACACCGTCACCTTGTCGCCTATCTTATAGTTAATGGTCTCATCGTTTTGGCGTTCGACCATTATTTCGTTAGCACTTTTCGGTGTTCTACCCTCAATGGTCAATTTGTTAAGCTCTGTTTCAAAATTGTCGTACACGTGGATTCTCGTCATAACTTCGCCGTCAAGAACGTCCATTGCCGTGCGTGTTTCCACTTTCTCCACGTACTCAATTTGCTCTAATTTTAGAATTTGGTCGGGTGTAAAGCCAAAAGGCGATTCAGTTTTTATTATTACGTCCGCATAATGCAAGTCGTTCATTTGGTCGCTTAAAGAACTCTTTACCCTAGGGGTAATGGTCGCAAGTCCACCTATGAACGCAATGCCGAGTAGCATTATTATGGTAATTGCAAAAAACTTTGCAAAGTTACCTTTAACACTGCGGGTTATGGTCTTAAAATACGTTCTCATTACCACTCTATCTCCGCAATGTCCTTTGGATTTTCTATAATTTCTTGACTGACAACCGTCCCGTTCTTAATATGAACGACCTTGTCCGCCATGTCTTTTAACGCACTGTTATGCGTAACGATGATTACCGTCTTTTTGTTCTTTCTACACATATCGTGCAAAAGTTTAAGTATGTTTTTACCCGTCAAATAATCAAGTGCGCCAGTCGGTTCGTCACAAAGCAAAATCTTGGGGTTTTTTGCTAAGGCACGGGCAATGGACACCCTTTGTTGCTCCCCACCCGATAACTGCGATGGGAAGTTTGCAATTCTCTCCTCAAGTCCCACGTCTTTTAATGCGTCTAGCGGTGGGGTTGCATTTTTGCAAAGTTCGGTAGCAAGTTCAACGTTCTCTATAGCGGTTAAGTTGGGCATTAAATTGTAAAACTGAAATACAAAACCAACCGAATTGCGTCTATATTCGGTAAGTTGCTTTTTGCCATATTTGCCTATATCGTTGCCGTCTATATAAAGTTCGCCCGAAGTCAGCGAGTCCATACCGCAGATAAGGTTTAAAATGGTTGTTTTACCCGCTCCGCTAGGTCCTAAAATAACCACGAATTCACCCTCGTCCACACTAAAACTCATATTGGAAAGTGCGTTTATTTCAGTGCTTCCCACGATATATTTTTTACATACGTTTTTCGCCTCGATAACCTTGCTCATCTTTTGCTCCGTTGAGTTAAAATTTTTCTAAAATTATTATATAATACATTTTTTTTTAAATCAATATCTCCAAAACAAAAAAACGCTCTTACCGAGCGTTTTTTTCACCAATCGTCTTTGGGCGTTAGTTTTATATCGTCGTAATATTCAAAATACTTTTCTTTACTTGACTTATTTCTCTCTTCCATCCATTCTTCAGGAAAGCATGCGTCTTCTTCTTTATTATCTGCTTCACGCATTAAGTCGTAAAGTGTTTTTCCGTTCTTTTGCATTTTTCTCCTCTACTGCAATTTGCACAGTCTTTCTTGCACTTTTTAAGCCTTTTTATCGCAAGTACAAGTGTAACTACGATTATTATAACAATTATCACGGGCAAAATCAAGCGGTTACACGCATTTATCAAAATTCCTAAAAGGTTGATAGCAAGCGACACCGTGTATGCGGTAAAAAGGTGAAATATAAGCATATAAAAGGTCAGTTTTTTGCTTTTAAGTTCACTGCTTGCCATACTTATACTTGCAATGCACGGCGGGGACAACAAAATAAAGGCAGTAAAAGAAAGTGCTGAAAAGGGAGAACTAAACAAAGTGGCGGGTGTTTTTGACAATAACGTTAACGTTTCTATAACCGCCTCTTTTGCAAATATTCCCGATAACACGGCAACGGCGGTTTCCCAACTAGCAAACCCTAAAGGATAAAAAATGTATTTTAGTTTGTTGCCAAAAATATAAAGGAAACTTTTTTTGACGTCGCCATAGGTGTATCCTGAAAAGCCGAGATTTCTAAGTGCCCAAAGTATAACCGAAAATACAAACACGATTAATCCGGCTTTTGTCAAAAAGTCCTTGACCTTATCTTTTAACACAAACCACACGTCTTTAACGTGCGGAATTTTTAGCGTGGGAATTTCCAAAATAAAAGGCGCCGACTTATCGCGAAATATTTTTAATCGTTTTAATATTCGACCAAAAGTGCAAACGCAAAGTATTCCTAAAAAATACATAGCCGTTGCCACGAACGCACTCCCGTTAAAAAGAAGTGAAGCAAACCAGCCGAACACCGCAGTTTTTGCACCGCAAGGTATAAAGGGTGTTAAATATATCGTCATAACTCTTTCGCTTTCTCTCTCGATAGTTCTTGTCGCCATTATGCCTGACACCGTGCAACCGCACCCAAGCATCATAGGGATAAAAGATTTTCCGCTAAGCCCAATACTCCTAAAAATTCTATCCAGCAAAAAAGACGTTCTTGCACAATATCCACTTTGTTCTAATATGGATAGCAGTGCAAAAAGAATTAAAATTTGCGGTAAAAAGGATAGTACGGTACCTATCCCACCTATCACCGCCTCACAAGAAAGCGAAGTTATCCAATTAGGGACCTTTTTTGCCGTAAAATAAGCCATTACCCCCGATTGTGCGCTGTTAAAGGCGTTTTCAATCATTCCGCCAAACACACCGCCAAGCCGTATGGACACAAAATACACCATTAGCATTACCACTATAAAAATAGGAAGTCCCGTTTTTTTGCCAAGCAACAGGTCGTCTATTTTTTGTGTAAAGGTCTTTCCTTTTTCATTCTTCTTGTAAAAAAACAAAGGCACGCTTTTATCTAAGAACGCGTACCTATCTCTTGTGCTTTTATTGTCTTTTAGGTCGAAATACGGCACTCTATCGAGGGATAAAGCGATATCCATTAGTTTATCAACGTTGGTTTTCTTTAATGCGGAAATGGTGACGATTGGTGCGGATAATACGTTTTCCATTTTTTCAGCGTCAAGCACTGCCCCCTGTTTTTTAAGTTGGTCACAAAAATTTACCGCTATAACAACGGGGATTTTAAGTTCTAGAAGATAGGTAGTTAAAAGTAGATTGCGGGTTAAATTTGTTCCGTCAACCACGTTGACGATAACGTCTGGTCTTTGGCTTTTAAAAAAATCAATAACAGCGCGCTCGTCTTTCGAGCGTGCCGTTAACGAATATAGCCCCGGTAGGTCTATAATAGTCACCGATTTATCTAGAAGATACTGCCCTTCCTTTTTTTCAGTAGTCACCCCCGACCAGTTGCCCGTCTTTTGATAAGTGCCAGTCAGCACGTTAAACAAAGTAGTTTTCCCACTATTTGGGTTACCGATTAAAGCAATTTTTTTGTTCAAGCCTTTTCCACCATTATTTTTTTTGCATCGCTTACTCTTATCGCTAAGTAAACGTCTCTAACTTTTATCTCTAAAGGGTCACCAAGGGGCGCAAAACGGACTATAAGCACCTCAACTCCTTCCACAAGACCAAGTTCAGCAAACCTTGTCTTTGCGTCATTATCGGTCAATATTTGGCTCACCCTTGCACTCTCGCCCACTTTAAGTTTAGTTAGTTCCATCGCTATATTCTATTCTAAAAACTCTTTAAGTATGCAAAAAGCATTTCCTAGTTATAGGAAATGCTTTTATTAATTAGTCTACCAATTCGATGATTGCAACTTCCGCTGCGTCACCTTTACGGGGTCCAAGCTTGTAAATTCTGGTGTATCCACCGCCTTGACCTTTTTCTTCCTTACGGTTTGCGTATTTGGGTGCGTATTCATCAAAAATCTTTTCGATGAGCGGATATTTGATTGCTTTGGTTCTCTTCTTGAAGTCAGGCTTAGATTCTTTGAAGCCTTTTACTTCTTGAAGGTCGTTAACCAAAGACATAATCTTTCTTCTTGCATTGAGCTTCTTAACGCCGTCTTTGATAAGAGTTTTGGTGGTTTCCTTACCCTTTGCGTCGTTAACGGTAACTTCCGTTTCTACGGTATCAGCGTAAGTATTAACAGCAAGCGTAAGAATTTTTGCTACGTATGCAGCAACTTCTTTTGCTCTAGCTTCGGTAGTTTCAATTTTGCCGTGCCACAAAAGCGCGGATGCCTGATTTTTAATAAGCGCTAATCTTTGTGTAGCGTTTACGCCTAATTTTCTTTCCATTGTTTAGTCCTCCTTGTCCTTTAACTTTAAGCCGTAACTTTCGAGTTTGAAGATAACTTCATCGAGAGATTTTTTGCCCAAGTTGCGGACTTTAAGCATATCGTCTTCGGTTTTTTTGGTTAAATCTTCCACAGTGTGAATGTTTGCTCTCTTCAAGCAGTTGTAAGAACGTACTGATAAATCCATTTCTTCAATGGTCATTTCCAAAATCCTCGTTCTCTTATCTTCTTCGGGCGGAACTAAAATTCCAATGTTGCCGATTTCTGATAAAGATACGAACATTCTAATATGTTCTTCCATAATTTTTGCCGCCAAGCTTACGATATCTCTACCGGAGAATGCACCGTTTGTCCAAACTTCAAGGGTTAACTTGTCAAAGTCTACGCTACGACCAACACGAGTTGCGGTTACGTTGTAGCTAACTTTTTTAACGGGAGTATAGATGCTGTCGATTGCGATATTGTCGATAATATCGGTCTTATGTTCGTCAGCGCCTTGATATCCCCTTCCCTTACCGATGGTAAGTTCCATGTCAATCTTGCCACCTTCGTCAACCGTACAAATGTATTGGTCGGGGTTTAAGATTTCCATGTCAGAGTCACAAGCGATGTCGCCTGCCTTTACGATTGCGGGACCAACTTTGGTAAGCTTAACCGTCTTTTGATAATCCTTATCTAAGCAGGTTGACTTGATTGCAACGCACTTTAAGTTAAGAATGATTTCGGTTACGTCTTCTTTAACGAGCGGTACTGCAGAAAATTCGTGTTTAATACCCAAATCTTCCGAGAATTTTATGTTTTGGATTGCAACACCGGGGAGCGCTGACAAGAGAATTCTTCTAAGCGCGTTACCAAGTGTTAAGCCGAAGCCCTTTTCTAAGGGTTCAACAACAACCTTTGCATAACTTCTGTCTTCGTTTTCTTCCACTGCTATTTTCGGCATTTCAATTTCCATCATGATAGAAAAACCTCCTATAGTTTCGATATAGATTATTGCGGGAATTCTTGTCAAAGCGTGGAAAACTTCAACTTTCCCCCCGCAAAAACCCATCGAAATTTATTTAATATTTTTTTAATTTTTTGAGCCTTTGTTAAAAGGTTATTATTTAGAGTACAACTCGATAATCATATGCTCTGCGATTTGGATATCGATATCGTCTCTTACAGGAAGAGCGATTACCTTACCAGTCAAGGTTTCGGGGTCGAATTCCAACCACTTGGGCATAACACCAACTTTCATTTGCTTAATTTCAGCAAAATACTTGTTGTCTTTCTTGGTTTCTTTAACTGCGATAACGTCGCCAACTTTCACTTGGTAAGAAGCGATATTTACGTTTCTTCCGTTAACGGTGAAGTGTGCGTGGGTTACGAGTTGACGAGCTTGTGACCTTGAAGAACCGATACCCATTCTAAAGATAACGTTATCAAGTCTTCTTTCCAAAAGTGAAAGCATGTTTTCACCAGTGATACCTTTCATACGGTCAGCTTTTTCATAGTACTTTCTAAATTGACCTTCAAGTACACCATAAATTCTCTTGCACTTTTGTTTTTCACGAAGTTGAAGTCCGTATTCGGAAACTTTCTTTCTGCTCATACCGTGTTGACCAGGAGCAACGGGTCTTTTTTCAAATGCGCAAACACCTTTGAAGCATCTTTCGCCCTTTAAGAACAACTTAGCGCCTTCACGTCTGCACAAACGACATTTGGATTCTGTATATTTAGCCATTTATCTATCCTCCATTATACTCTACGTTTTTTGGGCGGTCTGCATCCGTTGTGGGGAATGGGAGAAACGTCTTGAATAAGGGTTACTTCCATATCACAATTGGTGAGTGCTCTAATTGCTGATTCTCTACCAGCGCCAGGTCCTTTAACGTATACTTCAACCGAACGCATGCCTTGATCTCTTGCAACTTTACCAGCTGCTTCTGCTGCCATTTGCGCTGCAAACGGAGTGCTCTTTCTTGAACCCTTGAATCCAAGGCTTCCTGCACTAGACCAAGATACAGTGTTTCCCTGCATATCGGTGATGGTTACCAAAGTGTTGTTGAATGATGCTTGAATGTGTGCTTGACCTTTGTCAACCTTTCTCACATCTTTACGTTTTTTAACAATTTTCTTTGCTGCTGCCATTATCCGTTACCTCCATTATCTAGTTGCCGTTTTCTTTTTAGCAACGGTACGACGCGGACCCTTTCTGGTTCTCGCGTTTCTCTTGGAACTCTGTCCGCGAACGGGGAGGCCCTTTCTGTGACGAACACCGCGATAGCAACCAATTTCAATCAATCTCTTGATTGAAAGGCTTACTTCACTTCTAAGGTCACCTTCTACGCGAAGGTTGTGTTCGATATATTCTCTGAGTTTTGCAACGTCAGTTTCGCTTAAATCTTTTACTCTTGTGTCGGGGTTAATACCCGTTTCTTGAATGATTTTCTTTGCCGTGGTAAGTCCAATACCATAGATATAGGTCAAACCGATTTCAACTCTTTTGTTGTTAGGCAAATCAACACCGGCTATACGTGCCATCTTTGTCAAATACCTCCGTATTTTTTTGAAATTTTATGTTTTTTATTATGTTTATATCAATGCGTAAAACTGCTTTCGCTATGGAATGACTTGCTACTTGTAGTCTTTCGCCTAATTTTCGCCGTAAACCCTCTCGGGTTCGGTGGGGTTAACCCTGTCTTTGTTTATGGTTCTTGTTCTTTGAACAAATTACCATTACTCTACCATTTCTTTTGATGACTTTACATTTGTCGCACATAGGCTTAACTGAAGGTCTAACTTTCATTTTAATATCTCCTTTGGAATTCGTTTATGTTTTTAGTTTTTGGTTCGCCAGATAATTCTGCCTTTGGTCAAATCGTATGGGCTCATTTCAAGCTTAACGCTGTCACCGGGAATAATCTTAATGTAGTGCATGCGAAGTTTTCCCGAAATATAAGCCGTTATCACATGACCGTTTGATAATCTTACCGTAAATGTTGCATTTGGTAGCGCTTCAACGATCACGCCTTCGGTTTCTATAACGTCGTCCTTTGACACAAACTTATCCTCCTATACTTTTTCTTTTTCTGCATTGACCGCTCGGTATAATCTTTTATTCCCAACCGGTTTGCCGTTTTGTATATTTTGCGCTAGGTCTACCCTTTCGCCAAATATCTTTTCAAGATGTTTAATCTTCTTTCTTTTGGGGTTTTCGACCTTTCTTGTCTTTCCATTAACAACGGTTGCATATCCGTCGCTAACATTAATTACAAGAAGTTTTTCACCCTTGTCGCGACCTGCGATACTAATCACCAAATCGCCAAAGCTTATGGGCTCTTTCATAACCACACCTTAAAGGGTTAAAATTTCCACACCACTATCCGTTATTACAACGGTATTTTCATAGTGAGCAGAAGGCCTTCTATCACGCGTTCTTACGCCCCATCCGTCAGACATAAAGTCGACTTGGAACACGCCCGCGTTAATCATTGGCTCTATCGCTATTGCCATACCTTTTTTTAGACGAATGCCCGTGCCCTTCTTTCCATAGTTTGGAACTGACGGGTCTTCGTGCATTTCTTTGCCGATACCGTGTCCTACAAGTGCTCTTACCACTGAGAAACCGTTTGCTTCCGCATGGCTTTGCACCGCGTAACCTATATCGCCAAGTGGTGTGCCGTCCTTTAATCTTTCGATGGCACGGAAGAAACACTCTTCGGTAACTTTAACAAGTTTCCTCTTTTCAGCACTAACGTTGCCTACCATAAATGTTCTAGCCGCGTCACCTTGCCAGCCGTTATATTCTACACCAACGTCGATGCTGACAATTTGTCCGTCCTTTATGATTTCGTCATCCGACGGAATACCGTGAACAACCATATCGTCAATAGACGCACATATCGATGCTGGAAATCCCGAATAACCTAGAAATGAAGGGGTTGCACCGCACGATTTGATGTAATCGTATGCGATTTGGTCAAGGTCCTTTGTGGACATTCCCACCCTAATTTCTCTACCGATTAAATCGAGAACGTTTTTCGTTAATCTGCCACTTTCACGCATAAGCGCGATTTCGGCATCAGTTTTAATAGTAATCATCAGCCTAAGACCTTTACGATTTGAGCAAAAACCTCTTCAATCGACTTATCCCCGTCTACGCTAACCAGTTTGCCTTGCTTTGAGTAATATTCCTCTAAAGGCAATGTTTGGGCTTGGTAAACAGCAAGTCTTTCACGAACCGTTTCCGCGTTATCGTCCTTTCTGATTACAAGTTTTCCGCCACAATCAGGACACGCTTCTCTATCGCCAATAAAATCTACGTGGAAGGAGTTTTTGCAGTTTGCGCAACTCCTTCTCCCCGTAATTCTATGTTCGATTTTTTCAAGGTCGACTTCGATATTAATTACTACGTCGGGCGCATCGATTTTATCAAGTTCACCCGCTTGAAACAAGTTTCTTGGAAAACCGTCTAGCAAATACCCGTTTTCGCAATCTTTTTCTTTAAGTCTCTCTTTTACCATCGCTACGGTCAAATCGTCAGGACACAAGTTGCCCGTATCCATAATCGCTTTAACCTTTTGTCCTAATGGCGTTTGATTTTTGATATTGTCTCTAAACAAATCACCGGTTGATATATGCGGCAGGTCGTACTTATCGGTTATATACGCCGCTTGTGTGCCCTTGCCGCTACCGGGTGCGCCAAGTAATATAACTTTCATTTTTATTTCAGTATACCTTTATACTGCTTCATCATGATTTGTGATTGCAATGCTTGTTCAAATTCGAGCGCAACTGAAACTACAATCAATAATCCCGTTGCACTGAATGCGTTCATAAGCAACATGCCGTTTGCACCGCCGACCGCCTTAAATATGAGCGACGGAACGAGTGCAACAATCGCGAGGAACACCGCACCAAAAAGGGTAATTCTGTTAGATACCTTTTTGAGATAATCTGCGGTAGGCTTACCAGGTCTATAGCCGGGGATAAATCCGCCGTTACCTTGAATGCTCTTGCTTACGTCTTCAGGGTTAAACTGAATTTGATTATAGAAGTATGCAAAGAACAAAATCAAGAAGCACAATACAACCGTGTATACCCACGTTCCAGTACCCAAGTGTTGTCCCCACCAAGTGTTAGCACTTTCAACGCCGATAATACCCATAATCAAATCGGGCAATGAAAGGATTGCGTACGAGAAGATAAGGGGCATAACGCCAGAAGCGTTAACTTTCATAGGAATGTGAGTGGATTGACCACCATACATCTTTCTACCCTTAACTTGCTTTGCGTATTGTACGGGAATCTTTCTTTCAGCGCTGTTAACAGCTACGATTGCACCGAAAATTACGATTGCAACAGCTATAAAGCCGAGAAGTTGCCATATTGCATTGGGGTTGTCACCAATGCTCTTAATAAGACCGAGCATTGACAAACCTGCGGTTGACAAGATACCTGCAAAAATAAGCAATGAAATACCATTAGAAATACCATAGTCGGTAATTCTTTCGCCAAGCCACATGGTAAGTGCTGCACCAGCCGTGTATACAATTACCAAGAACGCATAGCTGAGGAATTTTCTAAAGCCTTCGCCACCGAAAAGTGCAGTGAAATCAATTGCACCCGTTTCAGCACCGCCAGCTGCAACAAGAATACCTATTGCTTGCGCTATTGATAAAACTAACGTCAAAATTCTGGTGTAAGCATTGATTTTTTTCTTACCTTCTTCGCCTTGTCTGCTTAATCTTTCAAGGGCAGGAATACCTACCGATAAAAGTTGCATGATAATTGATGCGTTGATATAAGGTCCAATACCCATCGCAAAGAACGTACCCATTTGCAATGCGCCACCTGAAACTTGGCTCATCAAGTTCAAGAACGGCATCTTCTCTACGTTGGTAAATTGGTTAATACCGGGGACCGGAATATAGCACCCAATTCTATAGACGAATAAAAGCGCGATAGTTATCAAAATCTTTCTTCTTACGTCCTTGATTTTGAACGCCTTTACTATTGTTTGAAACATTTTGCCCTCCCTATAAATTTAGTGGGTTAGATTTGTTCTGCCTTACCGCCAGCTTTTTCGATAGCTTCTTTTGCTGCTGCAGAGAAAGCTTTTGCTTTAACGGTTAATGCTTTAGACAAAGTTCCGTTGCCGAGAACTTTAAGACCTACGCAGTCTTTCATAACTTTGATAAGTCCCTTTTCGTTAAGAACTTCCATATCCACTACGGAGTTTGCTTCGAAACCTTCCAATACAGAAAGGTTAACAATGCTGTAAACTTTCTTAAAATGGTTATTGAAGCCACGTTTTGGAATTCTTCTAATCAAAGGCATTTGACCGCCTTCAAATCCGGGACGAACACCGCCACCGCTTCTTGCCCATTGACCTTTATGTCCTTTACCACTGGTTTTGCCAAGACCTGAACCAATACCTCTACCGAGTCTCTTGCTTGCAGTCACAGCACCAGCTGCGGGACTTAAATCTCCTAATCTCATTTTGTTACTCCTTAATATTTGTAATCGCTTTTAAGACTTAAATTTTTTCTACTTTCAAAAGATACTTAACCTTGTCAATCATACCGAGAATGCAAGGATTTTCTTCGTGAATGCGGAAAGAATTTACCTTCTTAAGTCCCAATGCCTCAACAACTTTCTTGTGCTGGGGTAAAATTGCTATCGTGCTTTTAACAAGCGTAACTTTTATCTTGCTAGCTTCTTTTTTCTTTGCCATAAAAGTAACCCTCCTTAACCGTTAATTTCTTCCACGGTCTTGCCGCGAATAGCTGCGATTTGTTCTGCAGTTCTAAGTGCTTTTAAGCCTGCGAGAGCAGCCTTAACACAGTTGATTTTGTTGTTAGTTCCGTGTGATTTGGTTCTAATGTTGGTGATACCAACTGCTTCCATTACCGCACGTACAGGACCACCTGCGATAACACCGGTACCTTCTTCAGCGGGCATCATAAGAACTTTACCGCTTCCGAATTGACCGAGAACTTCGTGAGGAATACTGGTTCCCAATAGGGAAACGGGGAACATATTCTTCTTTGCTCTTGCCGTTGCCTTATCAATTGCTTCGGGAACTTCTTTAGCCTTACCCATTGCGCAACCTACTTTACCTGCACCGTCACCTACGACAACGAGTGCGGCAAACCTCATATTTCTACCACCCTTAACGGTTTTGGTAACACGGTTGACGCAAATAAGCTTTTTAATCAATCCGTCGTTTTCTTCCGCCTTTCTGGGCGCTCTATTATTTTCTCTTGCCATTTTAGTTTTCTCCTTGATTTTCTTAGAATTCCAAGCCGCCCTTTCTTGCGCCGTCTGCTAAGCTAGCAACACGACCGGTGTAAAGATATCCGCCTCTGTCAAATACAACTGCTTTAATCTTCTTCGACTTTGCCTTCTTTGCGAGAAGTTCACCAACTGCGAACGCCTGCGCTTTCTTGTCTTTGCCCTCGAAAGTTCCTTTAAGTTCTTTGTCGAGAGTAGACGCCGTAACCAAGGTGTTTCCCTTAACGTCGTCTATGAGTTGCGCATAAATGTGAGTTAAGCTTCTATATACTGAAAGTCTGGGTGCTTCTGCAGTGCCCTTAACTTTCGCTCTAACTCTTTTATGTCTCTTCAATCTGTCTTTGTTTTTATTAATTTTGGTAATCATAGTTTTTACTCCTATTTAATAACTTTTCGCGCTGTTTACACATCGCGCACTCAGCAGACGCGCTAAAACTTTAAGCGCGCCCACTAAAAGCTCTTTAAATCTTATTAACCTTTGCCACCTGCTGCTTTGCCGACCTTTCTTTCGATTACTTCATCGCTGTAACGAATTCCGTATCCGTGATAAGGTTCGGGTTCGCGGAGACCTCTTACCATTGCTGCGTATTGACCAACTTTGTCTTTGTCAATACCAGAAACGCTGATTTCGGTTTGTGAGGGGCAGTCAAGGGTAATTCCGTCGATTTCTTCAACTTCTACAGGGTGAGAGAAACCAATGTTAAGAACTACTTTCTTGCCTTGTTTTGCTACCTTCCAACCTACACCGTTTACGATGAGAGTCTTCTTGAAGCCTTCGGTAACGCCCTTAACCATGTTTGCGCAAAGTGCTCTATAAAGACCGTGCTTTGCTTTGGTGGGGCCTTGCTCGTTTGCTCTTACGAATTTGATTACGTTGCCTTCAATTACCGGGGTAATGATGGGGTCGTATGCTTGTGACAAGGTGCCTTTGGGTCCCTTTACGGTAATCACGTTGTTTGCTACTTCTACGGTTACACCTGCGGGAACGTTAATTAATGCATTTCCTATTCTAGACATATCTTAACCTCCTACCAAATGTAAGCGAGAACTTCGCCACCTTGATGCAATTTCTTTGCTTCCTTACCGGTCATGATACCCTTGGAAGTAGAGAGAATTGCAATGCCGAGTCCGCCGAGTACTTGGGGAACTTCTTCAGTACCAACGTATACTCTAAGACCGGGTTTGCTAACTCTTTTGAGTCCGCTGATAACCTTTTGATTTCCGTTGTATTTAAGGGTAATTTTGATAGTACCCTGTCCGCCTTCGATAAGTTCTACACCAGAGATATAACCTTCTTTCAAAAGAATGTCGGCAATTGCCTTTTTGGTGTTTGATGCGGGAATTTCAACAGTTTCGTGCTTAGCCATAAGAGCGTTTCTTATTCTGGTAAGCATATCTGCTATAACGTCTGTCATTGTTTTATCCTCCTTTACCAACTAGCCTTTTTAACTCCAGGAATCTGACCTTTGTAGGCAAGATTTCTAAAGCAAATACGACAAATTCCGTACTTTTTGAGTACAGCGTGCGGACGTCCGCAAATACTGCATCTCGTGTAGGCTCTGGTGGAAAATTTAGCAGGCTTTTGCTGCTTGTTTATCATTGCTTTCTTAGCCATTTTATTAACTCCTTAACCTTACTTGTTCTGGAAGGGCATTCCGAGAAGTGCGAGCAATTCTCTTGCTTCTTCGTCGGTGTTTGCCGTCGTAGTGATACAAATGTCAAATCCTCTTACCTTTTCTACTTGGTCGTAGGAAATTTCGGGGAAAATCAATTGTTCTTTTACGCCCATTGCGTAGTTTCCTCTACCGTCGAAAGACTTCTTGGATACACCTCTAAAGTCTCTTACTCTGGGAAGTGCGATTGATACGAATTTATCAAAGAATTCATACATTCTCGTTCCGCGGAGAGTTACTTTCATACCTACGCTTTGACCTTCTCTAATTTTGAAGTTTGCTACTGATTTTTTAGCCATGGTTAATACAGGCTTTTGACCAGCGATTTGCTTCAATTCTTCTTGAGCAAGTTGAATGCTCTTGGAGTTGTCTTTTACGTCACCTAAACCGGAGTTAATCGTAATCTTTACGAGTTTCGGCACTTGGTTAACGTTCTTGTAGTTAAACTTTTTAATCATTGCGGGTACAACCGTTTGGTCGTATAACGCTTTGACTCTGTTCGCTTCCATTACCTTTTACCTCCGATTAGTTTTGTTCTGCGGGAACTTCCGCAGTTTCTTTCTTTGCTTTTTTCTTGGTTGCTTTCTTTACTTCTTTAGCTTCCTTAGTTGCATCAAGGATTGCACCGCACTTCTTGCAAGTACGAGCCTTCTTGTCGCCTTCGATGGTGTAAGCTACTCTGGTTGCTTTGCCACAAGTGGGGCAAATTACCATTACGTTTGAAGCATCGATTGCACCGGGTTTGCTCTGGATTTCACTTACGTCCTGAGCACTTCTTGCTTTTTTATGTTTCTTTTGGATATTAACGCCGTCAACGACTACCTTGTTTGCCTTGGGCAATGCTGCCACAACGCTACCCGTTTTGCCCGCGTCTTTACCCGTTAAAACTAAAACTGTATCGTTCTTTTTAACTTTCATAGTACGTCTCCTTATAACACTTCGGGTGCAAGTGAGATAATACGCATATAGTCTTTATCTCTAAGTTCTCTTGCAATCGGCCCAAAGATACGCGTGCCTCTAGGCTGTTTTTGGTTGTCGATGATAACTGCTGCGTTTTCGTCGAAACGAACGTAGGTACCGTCCTTTCTTCTTACGCCGTTAGTTGATCTTACGATAACTGCTTTTACTACGTCGCCTTTCTTAACTGCGCCACCGGGGGTAGCCGTCTTTACACTTGCAACGATTACGTCACCGATATTACCGGTTCTTCTAAACGAGCCGCCTAATACCCTGATGCACATCAATTCTTTTGCTCCGGAGTTATCCGCAGCTTTTAATCTAGATTGTGGTTGTATCATTACGCGCCTCCTTATTTAGCCTTTTCGATGATTTCTACTACACGCCAGTTCTTGTCCTTAGACAACTTTCTGGTTTCTGCGATAAGCACTTTGTCGCCAATTCCGCAGGTGTTCATTTCATCGTGTGCTTTGAATTTGTGAGTTTTCTTAATAGTTTTCTTATACAAGGGGTGTTTTGCCCTTTCTTCGATGGCTACGACAACAGTCTTATCCATCTTATCGGAAACAACTATACCGACTCTTTCTTTTCTTAAATTTCTTTCCATGATTCTCTACTCCTACGCCTTAGCCTCAAGTTCTCTTTCTCTCAAAATGGTCTTTGCTTTTGCAATTTCCTTTTTGATGTTCTTGAGAGATGCCGGATTTTCCAACTGTCCAATTGCGTGACGGAAACGAAGGTTAAACAACTCTTCGGTGAGTTCCTTAATTTTGGTGTTCAATTCGTCTACCGTTAATTGATGAAGTTCTTTCGTTTTCATTAACCTTCACCGCCTTCTTCTATAATTTCTTCTGCAACAACTTCCTTCTTAACAAACTTTGTCTTTACGGGAAGTTTATGTCCTGCAAGGCGCATAGCCTCTTTTGCTACTTCTTCAGAAACACCTGACATTTCGAAAAGTACTCTGCCGGGTTTTACTACTGCTACCCAGAATTCTACTGAACCTTTACCACTACCCATACGGCTGTCGGCAGGTTTCTTTGTTACAGGTTTGTGGGGGAATATGTCAATCCATACCTTACCACCACGTTTGATAAATCTGGTCATTGCAACACGGGCTGCTTCGATTTGGTTAGATTTAATCCAACCGGGCTCCATAGCCACTAAACCGTAATCACCGTAAGCAATCTTATTACCTTTAGTGCACTTACCGGTCATTCTACCGCGGTGCACTCTTCTTCTTTTTACTCTCTTAGGCATTAACATAATTAAGCTTCGCCTCCTTCAGTCTTCTTCTTGGGTGCGCCAATAACTTCGCCTTTGTAAATCCAGCATTTGATACCGAGTACACCGAAGGTGGTGTGCGCTTCCGCAAAGCCGTAATCAATGTTTGCTCTCAAGGTTTGAAGAGGTATTGAACCCTCGTGGTAACC
>JAFQJB010000008.1 GCA_017397305.1 Clostridia bacterium
CCTGCCATAAAGGGATTGTCTTCAACGGCGTTACAGAACACAACGAGTTTTGCACAACCAAATCCGTCGCGGTCTTTGGTTTTATCCGCCGTCTCTTTGATGATTTCACCCATTAGGCGAACGGCATCCATATTGATACCCGATTTAGACGTTCCAACGTTTACAGAAGAGCACATTCTATCGGTAACTGCAAGTGCCTCGGGAATACTTTTTATAAACGACCTTTCATACTCGGTCATTCCCTTATGTACGAGTGCTGAGTATCCTCCCAAAAAGTCCACCCCTACCGTTTTTGCAGCCTTATCTAGCGCCTTTGCAAGCACGACTTCTTTTCCGCAAAAGGAAGAAGTCAAAAGGCTTGCGGGGGTTATGGATACACGTTTATTGATGATTGGAATACCATATTCAGCACCCAAGTCTTCTGCAACTTTAACGATGTTTTCCGCCTTTTTACAAATTCTATCGTAACAAAGGTCGGCGGTCGTCTTTGCGTCTTCCCTAACGCAAGGAAGCAACGATATACCCATGGTTATGGTACGAACGTCAAAGTGTTCCTTTTCAACCATGTCGATTGTTTCAATAATTTCTTTCTTGTTAAGCATATCTCTCTCCCTGCTTAGATTTTATGCATTGCATTAAAAATGTCTTCGTGTTGAACGTGGATAGAAACGCCGATTTTCGCCCCAAGTTCTTCCATTTTTGCCTTTAATTCTTTAAGTATCAATTTACTAGCCGAAAGGTCACAAAGCATAATCATGGTAAAATTGCCTTGAACGATTGTTTGGCTTATGTCTTCAATATTAACGTTAACTTCGGCAAGGTTTGTGGAAACCTTACTGATTATACCGGGTTTGTCCTTTCCTATAACGGTTACGATTGCTCTCATTTATTTATCTCCTTCGTCTAAAATTTCATAACTTACTAAAATATTGCCCTGCGTAACAAATTCCACCATTTGTCCTTCCACGAACTCTGGATAAGGTTTATCCGCAGGTATCAAAACTTTACGCTCGTAATAGTTTTGCTTATACTTATTCCACTGCAAAAAAATCAGCGATTTCATTTCAACACCAAGATTTAAAAACACCGTGTTATCATACTCGAAAAAACTTGCCCTTGAAGTTTCCCTAAGCCCCGTCTCAATATGGTGTAGCATTCTATAATATTTTCGCATTCTTTTAAGTTTTAGCCCCACGAAAATGTAGGTGAAGATTGCCATTATCCCCGTTGCCGTGTAATGCCCAACCTTAACCCACTTTATTTGCGGTGCTTCATACGGCAAGGTTCTATACCACCAAAAAAATGCCGTGCATATAAGAACGTATACGGCTAGGCAAATATATAACGCCATAAAAGTTTTCTTTCTTTGCTTTTTTAGTTGGTTAAATTCGTCACTGGTGTAATACTGCATATGTCTCTCCGTTAATTTTTATAGTCAGTTCTAACCTTTTTAAGTCCGTTTGGAGTCACCGAAAAAAGTTCGTATCTATCGCTGTATTCTGCCATAACGTAATTGTCCTTTCCCTTTACCCTATAATACGTTGGGGTGGAGGGCGATTGAACAACTGGCTGAACGGGTTGCACGTAGGTCGGTTGAACCATAGGCTGTGCGACGGGCTGAGCCACGTATACCGGTTGGGCAACTTGCGGGGGAGTATTTTCTTCAACGATTTGAACACCCTTACTCTTTTTGGGATTTTTACCTATGCCTAAAAGTTTACGTATGGTCAAAATTATAGCAATAACCACCGAGAAAATAAAGGCAATGTCAAACGCAAGCTTTACCGCTGGATTTTGCATAGCACCCGTAAAATACACAATCAATGCACCAATAAACACGAATAGAGCGAGTTGCAAGTTGAAAAATGCAATCACGCTATAAACACCTTTAAATATGGTGACAATTATTCTTTTTAACATACCGAATATCAATCGGTTTCGCACTGGCAACAATTTTCTATCCGCCTATATAAAAATTTTCAAAAATCCTTTTGTCGATATAGCCCAATCGGGCACTACACCAACTATTTGGTCAACCGAGCAAGTTCCGTAACCGCTTCTGCTATCTTCACTAACCGCCCTATTGTCGCCGAGAAAGAACACCTCGTTATCCTTTATGGTTATCTCCCCGTTCCAAAGGTGCGCCTCGGTACTTGCTTGCTCTTTTAGGTATGGTTCACTTATAGCCTCACCGTCCACGTAAACCAGTCCATTTTCAATCTTGACAGTTTGTCCGCCCACTGCAATGACGCGTTTTATGATAAGTTCGCCTTTCTTTTCGCCCGAAATAACGACCACGTCACCACCCTTTGCCTTTTTATACTTGCTTGCAATAATCTCGTCCCCACTCTCTAAGGTCGGCGACATAGAACTTCCTTCAACCGAAATCTTCATGCAAAAGACGTTGGTATAAACAAGAAAGCACAAAACCAAGGTCAGCACGGCAATCAAAGTCCAGCAAATAATGGTAAACGCTTTGCCTTTGCCCTTTTTTTCGTTATTTTGTTGCTCGCTAATTTGATTTATCATTAATCTCCTCGCCTAATGTGTAGGTTTTGGTCATCTTTTTGACCTCGTCCACCGATAAAAAGAGGGCGCGCCCACACCTACAGCATTTAACTTTAATATCTGCACCAACGCGAACAATCTCCCAAAGGTTGCCCCCGCACGCGTGATTTTTCTTTGAGAGAATTCGTCCCCCAATTTTGTATTCCATTTTAACTCCTTCAGTTATACCCAAAGCACGTTGTTTATTAGGTAGTCGTTTGAATCGACCTTAAACGCAAGCGCTTGAATTTTATCCAAACTCCTTATGCCCCTACCTTCAGCCGTCTTAAACTTTGAAAGTTCAAGTTTAACGTTTTGCCAAAGTTCCCCGCCAACTAGGTTTGCTTTTGCGAGATATTTTATTTTTTCGCCGTAATAGTCCCAAATAAGAATAACGTCCATTTGACAGCTTTGCTTTGAATAAACGTCAAACATAAGCATCGCTTGTTCTTGCGGTTTGTCTTTTTTTGCGTTCATCTTAAAAGTGATAAGTCCCGCACTAGAATACACACCGTTTATGCCCATCGGTCCTTTTTTTAGTCTAACGATTTTATGTTCGGTAGTGTTAACACCCGCAAACTCTTCAGTTCCTTGGTCGAGCGGAGCAAAAACTATTTGTTGGTTTTCTATTCTAGAAGAAAAAAGCACGTTGTTTTTGTAACTAAATTCCACTTCCTCTTGCGTAAACTTTTTAGCAATCACCTTGGAGCCGATTTTGAAGCCGTTTTTATAGGTTGCTTGCGCAAAGAAAATTGCAATTCCCGACTGGTTGAAGGGGCAATAGGTAAACTCCCTTCCCTCTTCCGTCACCTTTGAATCGAGGTGCTTTTCATAATTTCTTATCTTTGAATCGGTTATTTCTTCGCTAGAGAAAAGAGCAAGTTCGGTCAAGTTGTTTTGGTCTGCCAAAACCGTAACCTTTATCTTTCCGTCAACAAGGTCACACTTTATGTCAATTTCACCAGGCAATCCTTCCGCCTTGCTGTTTTCTTTAATCAAGCAGTTATCTAAAAATACCAAAGCCGTGCGGTAGCCGTGTGTGTTAACACACTCTCTATATCCTACCGAATAGTGAATTGCTCTATACACGTCCTTATTGATTTTTTCGATAGTATCGTACGCCCTATCGACGTCGTAATCTTTGCTATTCGTGGTTGACAACACTAAGGTTGGGCAAGTGACGTGCATAGCATACGTTTGCGGTTCGATACCTGCAACGAATTTATACATACTGTCTGTAAACTGCGGTTCTATAACAGTGCCAAACTTTTCAGTTCCACGATATAGCGTCCAACCTGTGTTTAGGGCAAACACAACGCAGTCAAGGTCGGTGCTTGACCCTGCAACTTCCCACAAAGCCGTTGCACCTTGACCTATTCCAAAACCGCCAACCTTAGTAACTTCAGGTCTGCTTTTTAGATAGGATAGTGCATATCTTAACGCACAAGCCCACTCGTACCAACAACTTAGGCTTGCATCTTTTTTAATCTCGTAAAGATTTTCCTTTGCTTTTTCATAATTTGCGTAATCTATCTTATCGGGATATACGGTGAAAAATTCCGTTTTATCGGTTTTGCCTTCTAAGTCGATAGACATAACCGTGTAACCTTTTTTTGCAAGGTCGGTTATCAAAGTCAAACTATCGGTCGCACCAAAATCATTTACAGCAAGGATTGCTGGACCAACCGATTGCTGAATGGTTTTTGCAAGTACGCCGTAAATTTTAACAAAACTATCCCCAACACGTCTGCCGTTTATATAAAAGTAGGTCAAAATAACGTCCCCGTCTTTTTGTTCGGAAACGATACTAAAATTAAAGTCTTGACAAACGGAAAAATCTTTCCATAATGCCGTGGGTGTTAAAATTGCTCCTGCCATAGTAACCTCTTATTTTTGTAAAAATGAAAAATATTGTCTCGTTAACAGTTGCTTTTTGCGAAAATTTCGTTTATAATAAATTTCCCTACAAAATTTGACACTGCTAGGCTATGTTCTTTATAGTTATTATATTATATAACATAACGCGCGTCTTTGCAAGTGATTTTTTTATTCTTTTAAATTTATAAGGAGCAATATGACCTGTTCGTACGCAAAAGAGTTTTCTAAATCGGCTTATACCGACGTTGAAAACGCTTTCATAAACGAATATTTACCCGAATCTTCGGGCGATGCCGTAAGGGTTTACCTATACGGTCTTTTCCTATGTCAGCATCCCGAACAAGATAAGTCTATCGAGGAGATTGCTTCTACTTTAAACATGAAAGTTGACGAAGTGAAGGGTTGTTTTACTTATTGGGAAGAATTCGGGCTGTTATCAATCGTTGCCCTAGAGCCTTTTACGGTACAGTATCTCCCCGTTCGCACGTCTATGCTTTATAAGCCTAGAAAGTTTAAGGCGGAAAAATATACCGAATTTACAAAGAGCATTCAAGCCCTTTTACCCTCGCGTATGATTTCTACCGGCGAATACACCGAATACTTTAACGTTATGGAAAGTTATTCGATTAAGCCCGAAGCAATGGTTATGATTGTCAAGTATTGCACGGATAGAAAGGGAACGGACGTTGGTTACCGCTATATAGTTACAGTTGCAAAAGATTTTGGCAACCGCGGTATAACGACGGTAGACAAGGTTGAAAAGGAACTTTCTTCTTACGTTCTTCGCTCTGGTGTTATCGCTCGCATCCTAAAAGGCTTATCATTAAAGCGCCAACCCGAAATAGAGGACTCTACCCTACTTAAAAAGTGGACGCAAGACCTTAATTTTGAGGAAGAAAATATCGTTTTTGCCGCCGAACAACTAAAAAAGGGCAGTATGGCAAAACTCGATGCATTCTTGCTTGAACTTTACTCGACCAAAAGTTTTTCTAAGGAAGAAATTTCTTCATATGTGAAAAATAAGAAAAACATTTTCGACCTTACCGTAAAAATCAGCAAAGCCCTTTCCATTTACGTGGAAGTGGTGGACACCGTTATCGATACGTACGTTAACAAGTGGGTAAGTTACGGCTTTACCGACCAAACCCTTCTTTTAGTCGCTTCACACTGCTTTAGGCTGGGTAGCAACACGTTTGAGGACATGGACGCACTTTTAACAAGCCTTAGAAATCGTGGGTTTATCGACCTGTCTAGTGTTAGTGACTTGTTTGAAAACGAGAAAAAACAAGACGAATTTATCCAAAAGGTTTTAAGCACTGCTGGTATAAATAGACGTCCTAATCCGTGGGATAGGGAAAACCTTACCATGTGGAAGAGTTGGAATTTTTCAGAAGATATGATTTTGGAAGCGGCTAAACTTTCAGCGGGCAAAAGTTCCCCTATCGCTTACGTGAACGGAATACTTAGCAACTGGAAGAATAAAAACGTGTTTAACCCCACTGATATCGCATCAGCGGTGACAGTTTCTGCCGATTCGCAAGAAAGTTACAATCGCGAGTACGAAAAGCGCAGAATGAAGGCTGTGTCGGTTGCGCAAAAAAATACCGAAACGGCAATGGCCATCTCGGGTTTTAGCGACGTGTATGCAAGAATCGACGGCATAGAAAAGGACCTTGCTTTTGCTGAGATTGGTGGCGATAGCAACGCGTTAGAACGCTTAGAACAAGAAAAGAAAGACCTTTTTGCAACAGCTGAAAAACTGCTTGCAACCAAGAAATTGACCTTCCGTGACTTATCCCCAAGATATAAGTGTGAAAAATGTAACGACACAGGCTACGTCGGGACACGTCGTTGCGACTGCTTTAATAAAAATTAAAACTTTAAAAAAAATAATGACCTCCGCAAAAGCGGAGGTCGTTTTTATTTAACTTACTTTCTATCGTCAAGTGCAACGTACGGATTTCTGCCGTTTGTTGAAACGTATGCGGGACGGATAATCTTACCGTTGTTCAAAAGTTCTTCAAGCCTATGTGCGCACCAGCCTGACATTCTCGAAACTGCAAACATAGGTGTAAATAGTTCTACGGGAAGTCCTAACATATTGTATACAAACCCACTATAGAAGTCGATATTAGGCGATACGCCCTTAACAACTCTGCGTTTTGCACAAATAAGTTCGGTTGAAATGGCTTCTACTTTATGATACAAATCCATCTCTTTCTTTCTACCCTTTTCGTTAGCAAGTTGGTTAACGAAGCCCTTAAACACTTGTGCTCTGGGGTCGGAGATAGAATAAACTGCGTGACCCATACCATAGACAAGTCCGCTCTTATCATATGCTTCACCCGCAAGTATTTTTGATAGGTATGCTCTAATTTCTTCTTCATCTTCCCAGTCGCTAACGTGCTTTTTGATGTCAGCCATCATTTCCATCGCCTTGATGTTAGCACCGCCGTGACGCGGTCCTTTTAACGAGCAAAGTGCAGCGGTTATAGTCGAATAAGTGTCAGTACCCGCACTTGTTACAACGTGCGTGGTAAAGGTTGAGTTGTTACCACCGCCGTGTTCTGCGTGGAGAATAAAAGCGATATCCAAAACTTTTGCTTCTAATGCCGTAAACTTTTTGTCCGGGCGGAGCATATACAAAACGTTTTCCGCAGTGGAAAGTTCGGGGTTAGGTCTATGTATAATTAAACTTCTATTTTCATTGTAGTGCATATGTGCATTATAAGCATACACTGCAAAGATAGGCGTTAATGATATGAGCGCAAGACTTTGACGCAAAACGTTTTCCAAAGAATTGTCTAATGCGTGCTTATCGTAACTATAAAGGTTCAAAATGCATCTTGCAAGCGAGTTCATAACGTCCTTGTTCGGTGCTTTCATAACGACGTCGCGAACGAAGTTTTTGGGGATTTTTCTAAAACTTACCAAAAGTTTTTGGAATTCAATAAGTTCTTCTCTCGTGGGAAGTTTATTGAAAAGCAAAAGATAGGTCGCTTCTTCAAACCCTAGTTTTAAATCGTCGTCATAGTTATCTATCATTTTACGAACGTCGATACCGCGATAGTAAAGTTCGCCGTGACAGGGCGTTAAAACACCGTCAATTTCCTTTTTAGCGATAACGTCCGAAATATCGGTAAGTCCAGTAATAACACCTGCACCACTTTCGTCACGCAAACCCCTTTTTACTTGATTTATTTTATACGTCTCTTCTGAAAATTTTGGAGTCTTGTGAAAAATTTCCGACAACTTTTTAAGTTCGTCTGTTTGATATTGATTGTGCGTCATATACTCCTCCGTAGTGTTTTTGTAATTTTATCATTAAACGACAGTGCTTGTCAATTAAATACATTCGTTAATTTGAATTTTATAAAAGGCTTAAACCAACGTTTAAGCCTTTCATTATTAATCTTCCATTCTAATAGTGCCTTTGATTGCAAACACTTCGGGAAGTGCTTTAAGTTTTTCAAGCGTCTTTTTAACCTGTCCTTCACCGCAAAGGTGGGTAACGATTATGATTTGTGCTTCGCCTTCAAACCCTGCAACTTGTCTTACTTCGTTGATACTTAAACCGCTCTTAGCAAACACACCTGAAATCTTTGCCAAAACCCCAGCTTTGTCTGCAACTGAAAGTCTTATATAATACTTTGAAGTAAAGTCGCTGACAAACTTAGTTTCCTTATTACCCTTCTTGTTGTTTTCGAAGTTAGCATAAAAATATCTGTCGTGCTTTGCTGCAAAGATAACGTCTGAAACGATTGCACTGCCTGTTGGGAGCGCACCAGCACCCCTACCGTAAAGCATAATTTCGCCAACTGCGTCACCAACTAGGTGCACGGCATTAAACGAATCGTTTACACTTGCAAGCGGGTCGCTATTTTTAATGAAAGTTGGGTGAACCCTAACTTCCACGCCGTTTTCGGTATCTTTACCGATGCCGAGAAGTTTTAAGGTGTAACCCATTTCTTTACCGTATGCAATATCTTCTTTATCGATGCCGGTTATGCCCTCTCTATAAACGTTTTCGATACAAATCTTTTTGTTGAACGCAAGGCTTGAAAGAATTGAAAGTTTATAAGTTGCGTCAAAACCTTCAACGTCTGCTGTTGGGTTAAATTCAGCATAGCCAAGTCTTTGTGCTTCCTTTAACGCTTCTTCATAAGAAGAACCTTCGTATGCCATTTTGGTGAGGATATAGTTGGTTGTGCCGTTGATAATGCCTTTAATAGACAAAATTTTGTTTGCTTGCATGCCTTCTTGAAGCGCACGGATAATGGGAACACCACCGACGCAACTTGCTTCAAAGAAAAGACCTGCGTGCATTTTTTTTGCTTCCGCCTCAAGTTCGGTCCAGTGCTTTGCAAAGAGTTCTTTATTTGAGGTTACAACCGTCTTACCGCTCTTTAACGCCTTGGTAACGAAAGTTTTAGCAGGCTCGATACCGCCGATAACTTCAACCACGATGTCAACGTTAGGGTTAGAACAAACCTCTTCAATACTGCTTGCGATAACACTTCTATCAATGCCGAGTGAAAAGGCTCTGTCAACGTTCTTTTCCAAAACGTTTTCAACCGTAAGGTCAACGCCTTGCGTCTTCTTAAAATATTCTCTCTTTTCGGTGAGAATTTGATAAGTTCCGCCACCTACAACGCCAAGCCCTAAAATAGCAACGCCAGCTTTTTTCATAATATCCTCCAACTACTTGTTAAGTTCGTAAATATATCTTAATCCGTCCAAGGTAAGCGTTCTGTCGACAACGTTAATCTCTTTGACTTCTCTTGCGATAATCTCGCCAAGACCACCCGTTGCGACAACCTTTATCTCGCTTACACCCAGTTCTTTTTTAATCTTTTTTAATATGTTCTCCACTAACCCTGCAAAGCCGAATATAATACCCGCTTGCATGCAGTGTTTTGTGTTTTTACCGATAACCGTTTTAGGCGCGTCAAGTTCGACCATAGGAAGTTGCGCCGTCTTTGTAGCAAGCCCTTCTAACGAGGTTTTAATACCCGGGGCAATAACGACACCTTTTAAGTCGCACTTTTCTGAAATAACGTCAAACGTGGTTGCCGTTCCAAAATCAATAACGACGATTGGTCCGCCGTACTTATTGAAAGCCGACACACTGTTTACTATGATATCCGCACCAACTTCCCTAGGGTTTTCAGCCTTGACGTTAAGTCCAGTTTTAACCCCCGGACCTATCATAAGCGGTTGAATACCAAAGAAAAATTCACACATATGGCAAATGGTATAGTTTAGCGCGGGGATAACCGACGAAAAGATAATCCCGTCAATATCCGTCTTTTTTATACCTCTATCGGCTAAAAGTCCCACGAGAACCGAGCCGTATTCGTCCGCCGTCCTTGATATCCTTGAGGACACACGGAAAGACGCAACGAGGTTTTCCCCATCGAATACGCCGTATTTAATATTGGTATTTCCTAAATCTATTGCAAGAAGCATTTTGCCACCTATCTTACCCGCTCTAAAGCCTTTATAACGCTATAAATTGCGGGTGCGACCAAAAGATTTATGCCAAGTTCTATCAAAAAGTTTAAGCCTGCGCAAAGTATGATAAGATAATACATTACGCCCACACCTGCCCCTTGAGATAAGGTACTGAAAGTGCCGTACATAGTCAACGCACCAAGAATAAATAGGGCTGTATTAACTATTGGAACGACTGCCGACGCAACGAAGGTTGCAACGTATTTGTTCTTTTTACTTAAAAGGTTATACGTCAAACCGCCGAGCGCACCAGCCGCCGTTATTTTAACCGTGCAAACCATAAAGGTTAAAAACGGATGATTTGTGAAGAGATAGTTAGTGAACGGGTCAATGCCTGTTACACCGAATATAAAGGTCATTAGACCGCTGATTACACCGAGAATAATACCTCCGCGAAGCCCTAAAAGTAGAGCACCCAAAACAATCGGGATAAGGGTAAGGTTTATGCTGGTGATAACCTTAAATACCGAGCCTAGTAAGTTTAATACAACTAGCAAGGCTGTTAAGATTGCAAGATACACGATATTTTTCGTGCAGAAAAACCTTTGAGTGTTATTCATTTTTGCCTCCAATCGAATTTCTTAAAAGAATATCCGTTGTATAAAAAAGATTTTTGTTCGTTTATAGTCAGCTTCCTTTTTAGATAACCGCTTGAACATAATTATTTTAACACAAAAAAAATCTATTGACAAACAAATAAAGGCTAAAATGTAACATTTTATCGTATTTTTGACTATATTGATAATAGAAACTCCGCAAACCAAACAAAATTTTTACATAGGCGGAGAGTGTGTACACTTTGGAGGTAATTTATGAACGGTTTTGATTTTTTAGGTGGCAATAATTGTTGTCTTTGGGTATTGATTATCCTACTCATTATTTGCCTTTGCAAAAGCGGGTGCTTAAACGGTTTGTTTAACAGTTGCTATTGCCTGCCTGTTGCATTGCTTGTTATTTGTTGTCTTTGCAAGAACGGCGGTGGTTGTTTAGGTAACTACGGCGGTTGCGGTTGCAAATAATTAACGCATAAAAAAAGCGCGGAGGTCACAATGTCCCTCCGCGCATTTTTATTGTCTTTTAAGCCCTTTTATAATGCGCTATCGCCCTTTATTCAAGCCCTTTTGCCTTTCTTTTAAGTCTTGTTTCAGTATCTAAGGTCTTCTTTCTTATTCTAACGTTCTTTGGCGTAATTTCAAGCATTTCGTCGTCGTTGATAAATTCCATTGCTTCTTCTAGACTCATAATCTTTGGCGTTTCCAAACGGAGCGCATCGTCCGAGCCAGATGCTCTAGTATTGGTAAGGTGCTTTTTCTTGCATACGTTAACGCTTATATCTTCGTTCTTTGGTGAAACGCCAACAACCATACCCTCGTAAACCGCCGTACCAGCACCTATAAAGAGTTGTCCTCTACCTTGTGCGTTAAACAAGCCGTAAGTTACCGCCTCGCCCGTTTCAAATGCAACGAGAGAGCCCGTTGCACGACGTTCAATCTCACCCTTAAACTCTTCATAGCCGTAGAAAATGGTATTGAACACACCCTCCCCGCGAGTTTCGGTCAAAAATTGACTCTTATAACCGAACAAACCACGGGCTGGAACTTTGAATTCTAGCCTAATTCTACTGCCGATATTTTCCATTTGCAATAGTTCGCCCTTTCTTACACCCATAGACGAGAACACACTACCCGTTTTGTCTTCGGGAACGTCCACAACAAGCCTTTCAATAGGCTCTAGAAGAACGCCGTCCTGCTCCTTATACATAACCTTAGGCGCGCCTACTTGGAATTCGTAACCGCCCCTACGCATAGTTTCGATTAAAATTGAAAGGTGCATTTCGCCCCTACCGCAAACCCTATAAGAATCGGCAGAATCGGTCTCTTCAACGCGGAGTGAAACGTCTTTAAGCATTTCTTTGAACAATCTATCACGGAGATGCCTTGTTGTTACAAACTTACCCTCTTTACCAGCAAAGGGGCTGTCGTTAACCGAGAAAAGCATTTCCACTGTCGGCTCGCTTATCTTAACGAAAGGCACGGGTTCAACGCACGATGTAGCACAAATAGTGTCACCGATAGAAACGTTTTCAAGTCCGCTCACGCACACGATGTCTCCCGCCTTAGCGTTCTCAACCGCCACACGATTAAGCCCTTCGATTTGATAAAGACTGATAAGTTTGCCCCTTTCTTCCTTGCCTGATATATTGTAGTTGCAAGTTTGAATTTCTTGGTTTACGGCAACCGTTCCGCGTTCAATCCTACCGATACCGATTCTACCAACGTATTCGTTATAGTCAATTGAGGATACAAGCATTTGGAAGGGTGCTTCCATATCAACTTCTTGCGGTTCAAAATAGTTAACTATTGTTTCAAATAACGGCGAAAGGTCGGTACCGGGTACGTTAAAATCGGTGGTAGCAGTCCCCGCCCTACCCGAACAGAAAATAATCGGGCTATCGATTTGTTCGTCACTTGCGTTAAGGTCGAACAAAAGTTCCAAAATCTCGTCCTGAACTTCTTGAAGTCTTGCGTCAGGTCTATCGATTTTGTTAACTACGATGATTAATTTATAATTGAGTTCAAGTGCCTTTTGCATAACGAAGCGGGTTTGGGGCATAGGTCCTTCACACGCGTCTATAAGCACCAAAACGCCGTTAACCATCTTCAAAACACGTTCAACTTCACCACCGAAATCGGCGTGTCCGGGCGTGTCGATAATGTTGATTTTAACGCCGTTATAAAAAGCCGAAGTGTTTTTAGCAAGTATGGTTATACCCCTTTCTCTTTCAAGGTCGCCAGAATCCATAACCCTATCCATAACCTCTTGGTTACTTCTAAAAATACCGCCCTGTTTTAACATTTCGTTAACGAGTGTAGTTTTGCCGTGGTCAACGTGCGCAATAATAGCAACGTTTCTTATGTCTGTTCTTTTCAATGTCTAGTCCGTCCTTAAATTTTTCCTATAGCTTATTTTAGTGCGTATAAAAGCGCAATAACCGTCTTTCCGTCTTTTATCTCGCCATTTTTAATCATGTCTTTTAACGTTGATTTGTCAAACCAACCGATGCGCAAAAATTCGTCACTGTCGAGGTGCTGAGTCCCTTGAACAAACTCTACCGCGCGGTAAATCCTTATAATCTCGTCGGTATAGCCGGGGGAAGGATAAATATCAAAGATTTTTTCCACCTTGGAAGCGGTTATACCGCCCTCCTCTTCAAGCTCGCGAATTGCGGTTATATCGGGGTCCTCTCCTTTATTGAGTTTGCCCGCGGGTATTTCCCAAAGTTCTTCCCTATAAGGATAGCGGAATTGTTTAACGAGCAAAATTTTGCCGTCCTTTTCGCACAAAATCGCACTCCCGCCCGAATGTTCCACCACCTCGCGCACGGCATTGTTGCCGTCAGGCAAAACTATTTCGTCCTTTCTAAGATTCAAGATTTTGCCTTTATATAAATATTGCTCTTTTAGGGTTTTTTCTTCAAATTCCATTGATAATCGTCCTTATTTCAGCCGTCATTTTCTTTGCTCTTCCACGGAACAAGAATTTTTTTGCTTTAGCAAGGTATTTATATGAAACGAACGCATATTCAATCGCGTCTTTATCCTCTTGGTCAACGGTGTTTGCTAAAACGTCTATGATAAGTATCATTTCTTGCTTTTGCTCGTCACTAAGCTTGCTTTCCTTGATTTTTTTCTTATCTTCAAGCAAGTATGCCTTAACTTTTTTTACGCTCTCTCCGTAAACTTTTTGGCTCAATTCTTGCTCTTTAATCTTGTTTTGCTCTGCTTCCGCCTTTTCTTTTGCAAGCCTTTCTTCTTGCTCTACAAGTGCTTCTACGGGGTCTTGAAGTTTACCGTCTATCACGCTTTCCATAAGCATCTTAACAGAATTCTTAAACGGCTTTATCATGGAGTTAAGAAATGAAGCATACCCCAAAGAATAACTGCCGTCCTCAAAGAAATACTTGTTTATAAACTCGCCAAGCGCGATTCTACCCGCATCAACGTCTACGAGCAAGGTGAAAATTAATGCCAAAAGTTCCCTTGAATTAGAGGGCAAAACAAATTCGCCCTTGTCCAAAAAGTCGCCGTTAGGAATGAGGTATTTCTTCTTTGCGCCACTATAGTCAAATCCAGCAAGGCAGTTTTGAAAAATCGCCATAAGAGTATCCGACGACGCGATAGATTTTAATAGGTTTGCAATCTTTACGTCCGCCAAGATATAGGTGCTGTCGATAAGTTCACCCGCGCGCTCTAAAAACAAATCAAGTTCTTCACGTTTGTTCATAAAAATCTCCCTCAAGACATACTTAATTAGTTTAATTATATCATAATATTAGTGTATTATAAACTTTTTTTGTCGCATTTTTCAAATTTTTCGGCAAAGTTCTTTACAAATTTCTAATTTATGGTATAATTAATGAACACTAATATGGAGATTTTTATTTTATGCAAGTCAAAGGTGATTCATCACTTAACAAGTTAATATTGTTGTTCGTCTTTGACAAGATGGAAGTGCCCTTGTCTGAAAATACGGTGCTCGATATGTGCTGTTCTTCAAACAACTGGCTGGCTTATATGGACTGTCAACCTATTTTGAACCAACTTCTCGACTGCGGTTGGATTTATAATATCGGCAACAGTGGTGAGCCACTTTATACCATCACACCGGACGGACGTATTTGCCTTGCAAATTTCTTCATCAATATCCCCGCCTCCACGCGTGAGGAGATTTCTATCTTTATCAAAAATAACCGCGCAAAATACCGCAGAAAACAAGAGTGCGTTGCCGATTATTTTATGAATAAGGACGGCACTTATACCGTTTACTTAAAGATAATCGAACCCGCCCAACCTATTTTGGAATTAAAGCTGGTTGTTCCCAATCGCCAAACGGCAAAGGATATTTATAAAAAATGGGGTGAAAAGGCGGCGGATGCTTACCGCAGTCTTTACGAAAGCTTAGTAGATTAACAATTAAGGAGATTTTTTATGCAGACTTATATGACACGAGGCACCTGTTCAAGACAGATTTTATTTGACGTGACCGAAGATAACAAATTGACAAACGTAAAATTTATCGGCGGTTGCAGTGGAAATCTTCAAGCAATGTCAAGACTTGTTGAAGGCAAAGATATTGACGAGGTTATCGGCTTACTTAAAGGCATAAAGTGCCGTAGCAACACTTCTTGCGGGGACCAACTTGCCACCGCACTTGAAAAATATAAATACAAAAAAGAACACCCTAAAGAAGAAAAATAAAATTTTTTGACATCAAAAAAGGAAGCACCCGCTTCCTTTTTTTGTTTTATTTTTTAACCTTCATATCCCCAAACGACTTCTGCGTCACAACAACTTTTCCATGCACCACTCCATCCGCTCGGCTTACTTTCAGCTTCGCAATAGATTGTTTTTAACGAATAGCAATCCTCAAAAACATAATAATCTACATTTATTGCACTCAAAGGAATTACTATACTTTCTAATGAAAAACAACCAGCAAACGCATAAGAACCTATGTTTGTCACCCTATTGCTCATTGTAATATTTTTTAATGAAGAGCAACCGCTAAATACTCCATTCCCTATAGATATTACGCTGTTGGGAAGCATTATACATATTAATGAAGAACAATCTTCAAACGCATAAGGGCCAATACTTGTTACACCATTACCTATCGTTACACTTGTTAGCAAAGAGCAAGCAGAAAACGCACTTGTACCTATACTTGCTACACCATTTCCAATACTTAGGCTTATTAATGAAGAACAACCATAGAACGCACCGTCACCTATACTTTTCACGCTATTTGGAATTGTCATGCTTGTTAATGAAGAACATTTAGAGAACGCGGAAGGCCCTATACTAGTTATAGCACTGCCCATTGCTATATGTGTTAATGAAACACAATTATAAAATGCTCTATTTTCTATATTTGCAACTCTATTGCCCATTGTTACACTTGTTAATGAAGAACAATCAGAGAATGAAAACTCGCCTATTGTTTTAATTGAATTTCCAATGGTTGCTTTTGTTAATGAGGCGTATCCACTAAACGCATAGTTGGATATTTTGGTTGCTGATGTAATATTTACTTCAGTAACTAAAACATTATTTACGTATAAGTTTGCACCGATACTTAAGGGATTTGAATTAGAATCGTAAAATTCTATTTCAGCCCAGCCATCTATCGTTCCCGAATAATTTACTCTTGTTAATGAATCACACATAGTGAACACACTAGAACCTATATTTGTAACATTATTGCCTATTGTTATGCTTGTTAATGAGCGACAATAATCAAAGGCATCGTCACCTATACTTATTACGCGATCTCCTATTTCTATACTTGTTAATGAGCCACAAAAAGCAAAGGTATATTCACCTATACTTTTTACATTATTGGGAATCGTCATGCTTGTTAATGAGATACAATAACTAAACGCCCCGTCACCTATAGTTGTTACACTATCGGGAATTTCTATACTTTTTAACAAAGAACATGCCGAAAACGAAAAAGCTCCGATACTTGCTGCACTATTTGGAATTTCTATACTTGTTAAAAAGGAGCAACCCATCAACGCATAGTCACCTATTCTTATTACGCCATCCATGATTACAAATTCCGTTTCCTTTTTTCCCGCAGCATATTGTATCAACGTTTTGCCATCTTTACTATACAAGTTGCCGTCAACAGATTTATAATTTACATTATTCTCGTCTACACCTATATTTTTCAAGGACATGCAATAAGTAAATGCTCCCTTACCTATACTTATTACACTACTAGGAATTTCTATATTTGTTAATAAATAACTTTCAGTAAACGCCCCCTCGCCTATACTTTTTATACTATCTGGTATTATTACACTCGTTATTGTTTCGCAACATTCGAACGCACATTCACCTATGCCTGTTACAAGTGTATTCTCGTAAATTGCAGGGATAACAACATTTGAGTCCGTTCCCTCATATCCCGTAACTGAATATCCGTCTTCAACCAAAGCGAACTCAAGACCTGGAGTGTATTTTTTTGATACTTTGCAAACCGAGCATTCATCATCGATGAAATTATGCGAGGTTTTTTCTATTGTCAATTCGCATCCACATCTAGCCTCTTGCCAATGATTTTCTGTATCAAAACACCACACATATACATGTTCGTGCGATTTTTCCCCTTTTTTCTCTCCACCGCAACCGACGGCAAAGCAAAGTGCCGAGACAATAACCAATGCAAGCAATAAAATTGTCTTAAAAGCTCTTTTCATAAAATTTCTCCTTTTTACTTTTGTGGTTTTTCTAAAATAACGGTGAAAGGTCCGTCGTTGGTTTGGTTTATCTTCATATCCGCACCGAAAACGCCTTGTTTTACGGTTAAGCCTTGCGCCCTTAAGCCCTCTGCAACGTATTCGTACATTTGGTTTGCTTTTTCTGGTGCTTCAGCATCTAAAAAACTTGGGCGATTGCCGTGTGAGGTATCGGCAAACAAGGTGAATTGAGAAACAAGCAAAATTTCACCCCCAACGTCTATAATGGACTTATTGATTTTGCCGTTCTCGTCCTCACAAATGCGTAGGGGTGGTATCTTTTTAATAAAGTAATCGGCGTCCTCTTTGGTGTCGCCTTTCTTTACGCCCAAAAAGATAACGTAACCTTTACCTATCTCGGAAATAAGCTTTCCGTCAACCTTTAGATTAGCGTCTAAAACGCGTTGAATTACTGCTCTCATTTTTTCTCCTCTAATCTACTAAATAGAAAGTACAAGTGGAAAGTTTTTTGCGTATTATCTTGAAGGTCTTTCCGCTCTCCATTTTTAAGGTATAGTTTTTATTGAAGGTGCATTTATCACATTTTGCACCCGTATGCGACTTAAACGGACAATGGCGAAGTGTCATATACGGAAAGTCCACCCTTTCCCCCACTTCACTCTCTGCCGTAAAGAATGGCTTATTAAGTGTGTTTGCCGTGTGAACGTTATAAACGTTTAGCCCCGCACCGATAACGTCCGCTCCTAGCGACATTGCATAATAGTTATTTGCAACCGTTTTTATGCCCGTTTGCTTTATTATATCCTTAATAACCTCAATATCCTTTTCTAGCGCAAAGTTAGGTAGGTCTAGGTAAGGCGTTTTGCCTTGACTTTCGCACTCTTTCATAAACCGCACCACGTCCTCCACCGAATAACTTTCGGGCGAATAAATTACGTTTTTGCAATCGGTTTTTTCCGCAATGCTCTCCACCACGCAAAAGTCTTTAAGTTTTATTGCAGTAAGCGGTGGAGTGCTGAGTTTAATTTTGTTTATTTGGTGGCGGTAGCGCTCTATTAGGGCGGTTTTAAGCCTTTCGTAAACTTCTCTTCTTATCGCGTTTAACTGCCCCTTGGTGATAAATACTGGCTCTAAAACTTCTATCTTTATGTTCGGGGCAAAGATATCGTCCTTGCTAAAACAAGTGAATAAATCTTTATCGGTTAGTGGTTGTTTTTGTGCGGGTTCAAGCATATCCCCCTCTACAGTGGCGCTAGTGCCGTCTAGCGTGGCGGTAACCACTATTTGTTCGCCCACCTTTGCTTTAACCGACACATCAACCACACGTTTTTTTAGGGTGGTTAAAACCCTTTCTTCATCGCTAAAATCGTTGATTAAGTTTATTTTATCCCCTACCCTCACGTCTTGGGTGGTTGTAAGCCTAAATTTATTTTTAGAAACTTCCCTTATATCAAATGCGGTAAGCACTGACGCTTCCTTTTCACCGCGCATAACTTTGAAGGTAGATTTTGGTGTCAACGTTCTATCGGCATGCACGAACACTTCGGTAAATGTTTTACCCTTAATAACGCGCTCTACGTTGCCTACCGCTATCCCAACGTGGTTTTGAACGTTGGAAATAATATTGCCGTTGCCGTTAAAATATCCTTCGGTAAAACCGCGGTTGAATGCTGTTTTAAGCCTATCGTAATCAGCGGTATAGCCGTCTAATAGGGCTCTATACTCGCTTGTAACCGCACCTACGTAGTAAGGTCGCCTTGCCCTACCCTCAATTTTTATAACGTCCACACCCGCGTTTTCAAGGTCTTTTAGACGCTTTGACATTTCAAAGTCTTTCGCGCTCAATAGATACCCAGTTTTAACCGCCTTGTCGCCGTTATAAAGGGTGTAAGGGAGTCTGCAAAGTTGTTTGCACTTGCCCCTATTTCCGCTCGCATCAAAAAGGTAAGAACTCATATAGCAGTTACCCGAAAAACTTACGCAAAGTGCTCCGTGGGCAAAGTATTCGATTTCTATATTGCTGTTTTGCTTTATGCGTTTAATCTCGTCTAGCGGTGTTTCTCTTGCTAAAACCACCCTAGAAAAGCCAAGGCTTTCTACAAATTTAACGCCCTCTAAGTTATGTATGCCCATTTGGGTGCTGGCGTGTATTTCGATTTGGGGGTAATGCTCTTTTATAAGCTTCGCTAAGCCGAGGTCTTGTATTATAAAGCAGTCCACGCCCATATTATATGCGCATATAACCACGTCAAAAGCCTTTTGCAATTCACAATCTTTAAATAGAATATTGATTGCAAGATTAACCTTAACTGAAAAAAGGTGGCAAAAATCGACCGCTTCGGTTAGAGTGTCTAACGTAAAGCCGTCAACGTTGTTGCGCGCATTAAAATCGTTTATGCCGAGATACACTTCGTCCGCGCCGTTTAATACGGCACTTTTTAAGCACTCAAAGTTCCCAGCTGGGCTAAGTAATTTCATATTTATATTGTAACACATTTTTATCGTTTGTTAAAGTGTTTTTGTAGAATAAGAATAAATTTATATAGCAAGGCGAACGAACAGAGTTTCTCATGTAAATCTGCTACTCCTGCCAAGCAAAAAAGCACCCTTTGGGTGCATTTTGTTTTTATTTACCAACTTCACAGCAGGATACTGCCATACCCTAAAGGGACCCTGGCAGAACTTTGCCCATCAATGTTTGTCCGTCAATGGCGAACGAACCGAGTTTCTCATGTAAATCTGCTACCCACAATAAAACAACCTACCACAATGGGTAGGTTGTTTTATTGGCAGGGGTAGCAGGATTCGAACCTACGCGTAACGGAGTCAGAGGCCGTTGCCTTACCGCTTGGCGATACCCCTATTCGATTTGCTACTAAATTGTATCAAATCAAAATAAATTTTACAAGCATTTTTATGCTCGTTTAAAGATTTTAATCTATCTTCCTTCTCTATATGCTTTCAAGTGTTCAAAGTAGGTCTTTTCGTCTTGTATGAGCATATGTTTGTTTTGTTTAATAAACTCAACGTATGAGCACATATCGGTAACCGAGCCGTCAACAGTAATTCCCGCAGTAATGGGTTGGTCGGGGTGGTGATAGTCGCTTCCTGCAAGCCCAATGAGGTTATTTTCCAAACAAAACTGCGTTGCTTTATCGTTATTGTTAACGTGGTGATAGTGCCCGTTAAAAGCCTCTGCACCGTGCATAAACGCGGGGTCGCCCACTGAAACGCCATTGCGGAAGGGGTGTGTTTGATACATAAAAGCACCGCTCTTTTCCACAAGTTCAAAGAGGCGTTGTTGGTCGAGTTCAAACAGTTTATAATCATAATAATACTTCTCGTCAAGGTTTAGCACCATGTATTCTGTACCGCTTGGGTTAGATGAGTTAACCCTTATTTCCGCGCCCGAAAAAACGGTAATCCCACTCTCCTTAGCAAGTTCACCAAACTCTTTATTAAACTTAAAGAATTTATCCATTTTTTGTTTGTGGGTGCCTTCGCCAAGGTAATAATTATAGACGTTTGCGGATACGTGGTTTGCAGTAACTATAATTTTATAGCCCGCATCAACGTATTTTTTTATTATTATATCGTTGGGTGTATTCGCACAAGAACTTGTCAAATAAGTATGACAATGCGTTTCCATTTTTATCATAAAAATTCCTCCAAGCACCTAAAACTGTCTACCCCTTTTACCGCATAATTCATTAATAAGCAAAGGGCTGTAGTATCAAAACGCGCATCGTGAAAGTCCGCCTCCGCACCGAAAATCAGTTTAGACTGCTCTCTTATATGTTCGCTTGTAATACCAAAATGCATGCACGCCTGTTCAAGCTTAGGATATTTATACCCACCGCTAGACCTTAATAGCTTGCACACGGGGGTAAGTTTTTTCATAGAACAAAATTCGTTTTTAACACCAAACACCTTTCCTTGCCTTTCGAACTCCGCGCGCATAAACATAAAGTCAAAAGAAGTATTATGTGCGCATACGAGGTCAGCCGAACAAAAATCCTTTTCAATCTCGTCAATATAATCGCCAAAGGTTTTTCCGTTTGATAGATAGAAAAGTTTTTCTTTTGAAAAGCCGTGCACCAAAAAGGCGCTGTAGTCCATACTGGAAACGGCAAAGAAAAAGTTTTTTGCTTTTATTTCCCCACCGCTTTGCATAACGTAGGAAAGTTGGGCTATTTGACCGGGACGAAGCCCCGTGGTTTCAGTGTCAAAAAAAATTGTCATTTATTTCTAAAATTTAAGGGCAAACTTTCGTCTGCCCTTTTTGTCAATTATTCAACGTCTATCAAATCTTGATATCTGTCTTCAAAAATTTCCACAGAGCCGTCTTCAAGATAAACGTATTTGTTGATTAGACCAACGTAGTCTTTGGTGTAACTTTCTGAAAGTTCAGCATAAACAAGTTCGTTGTACAAGGTGTAAAGGTAGGTGGAAGCCACTTCGTAATCAGCACTCGTATTGCCGTCTGCAATCTCTCTCCAATTCTTTTGCATGTCGCTAACCACGTCTTCCCAAGTCTTGCCACCTTCCAAAAGGAATGCACATTCTTTGTTGAGATAATCGGTTAAGCCACCATAGATTGCGCCACCCTCATATCCTTCAGAGTAGAACATTACGTGATAACCATAATCGGTCGCAACGATAACGTAACTCTTGTCGCCCATTTTGAGAAGTTGTCTACCGTAATCAGCAAATTCTTGTTGCCACTTTTCAGTGTTGCTTCCGTCGGGGATAGGACTTATTGCATAGCCCTTATAACTATTTAATGAACCAGGGTCGGTTGAGTATGCAAATAAAAGTTCGTTAACTCTTTCATCATAATTGTCTTTTGCGGTTGTTGTTTTAAAACCTTTATAAACAATGCTTGATTCTTCAACGTTACCAGTTTGAACACCGCCGTAAAGATATTCTTCAAACAATTTAATAAACTCGTCAAAAGTCAATTCGTTTACTTTATCAACGCGGTATTCGGCTTTGTAATCTTCTTCACCTGCATCTTCGCCGTTAAGAAGGGTTACGTCACCATCAAATTTAAGTGCGTCGCCTTCAACAAAGGTATAGTCGCCAGTGAATTTTTCGCCATCAAAGTCATAGCCGTTTGTTATCCAAGAAGAACGGAGGTCTTTAACCATAATGCCTTCTTCAACAACAATTTCCGAATCAATGGTATCATCATACTTGCCTTCTTCATCTACGCCATAGGGAGTTTTGCCAGCGAAGATGTCCGCTCTTGCAGCAGCTAAAGCTTCTTCAGTTGCGTTGGGATATTTTTCCTTCCACTCGTTAAGTTTTTCTTTTAGTTGGTCGCTAGCACCGATAAGAAGGTTATAAACGTAACCATAAGTTCCAGTAGGAGCATTGAGCACGGGATTTAGTGCGGTTGCACTTTCAAGCGCGGTAGAATATTCCGCGTCAGTTCTTTCGCCTTGCTTTTCAACCTTTTCATTAAACAATGTTTCAATATCGCTCAAACCATACTTTGAGTTAATATCGTTATAAATGCAATCAACGTATTTATTGATAACGATTTGCTCTTTTTGAGCTTGTAAACTTTGGATATAGTAATCGGTTTGCGTTAAATCGTTCTTGTATGCACCGAGGAGGTTATTCGCATCCAAAAGATTTATAAACTTGCTTACCGCATCGTATCTTCTATTTGAACCATCTTCATCGTCAACGATAATTTGGTAATTCTTTTTGTATTCCTTTTCTTCTTCAGGAGTGCGTACGGGTTCTTCGACGTTGGTAGCACCGGTAGGAACGGTTCTATCTTCAGCGATAACCGTGTCACCCTTCTTTTCATCTTCAGTTTCCATAAAGCTTTCGATATTATCGTTTATGATTTTCTTTGCGTTATAAGTTGCTTCGTAAATTTCATCATCAGTAAGGTATGCGTTAACGTCAAACTTATCTTTTAACATAAGTTCGGGTGAAACGACGTTGCCTGCATAAATGCCCTTATTTTCACTGAAACGAAGCATTGCGCTTTGAACGTATACTCTGCTATAAACAAGGTTGTCTATGATATCGTTGATAACCTTTTCACGCGTTGCGCCGTTATATTCTTGTTGATAGCCGTAGTTTAGATATGCAATCAAGATATCCTTCTTTAAAATCTCGTCCTTTGGAGCGGACTTGTCAATTTGAACGGTTGCAACAACTTGCTTTGCGTTCTTTTCCTGGTCGATGGAAACAAGCTTGCAACCCGCCATGATAATCATTGACAATGCAAGCACTAAAGCCACCACAGTAGTAAGAAGTTTTTTCATATATAATCTCCCATCATTAAATCAAACTTTTATACCTATAAAGTATATACCATATACAAAAATTTTGCAATCGTTTTTGTCAATTTTTTATTGCCTTTTTTATATTAAATATAAAAAAAGCGAAAAGCTTTCACTTTTCGCCTTAATTTTTTAGTTAAATTTTAATACAACACCCCAAGAGCAACGAACACTTGAATTGTCGCAACGAGTGTATATAGCATACCGAGTGCCGATATTACCATACCGCTAAAGCTTAATGTCTCAACCGAAAGCAAAGTCTTTTCGCCCTGTGCTTTAAGTTTTTGAACTTTTTTGTATCTGCGTATTCCTTTAATAAACATCATTGTATTTAGTGACCACATTAGGACACAGTATACCATGTTTGTACTGCATTCCGCCCAGCCAATGTTTGAGGTAGAACAAAGCACCAAAATTAGCGATAAAATAAACGAGATAGAGCCCATTACTGCGCTTGTAAGCGCGTCTGCGTACCCTTCTTTTTTGTCGTCGTATCTCTTTCTCAAATAGAGATAGATAAGCGTTACAACCATTGTGGAAACGAGCAATACACTGATTAGTTGAGAGGTGGACATATTAAATATAAAGCCCCCGCCCCTCGCTTCATCCGCCCTAAAGAACTCTAGGGTAAAGCGAATTGCTGAGTATCCAATAATATATAAACAGGTGGGAAGTCCTTTTTTGTTAGCCTTATAATAAACCACTTCCAAAATGATGTAGAGTATCAATAGTGAGAATGATTCGATGAGTTGAACTGCAAGAAGCGATTGCCCTAGCGGTGTATTTCCGTCAAGCGCATGGGTATAAGTTACCGACAACCATCCGTCGTACGGTTTTCCATGACAACAACCGGCAATAAAACAACCAATTCTACCAAAAACGTGACCGAGTGGCACACTTACCGCAAAACTATCTAGATAATCGGTATAAGATTCTTTATAAATCTTGCAGTAAACTACAAGCCCAATAAAACCACCGATAAGTCCACCATAGAAAACAAACCCGCCACGCATAACGTCAATAAACGGTATTCTATAATAAGCGATAGCATCGATTGAACCGAAAATAGCCATTAGTTTTGCACCGATAAGTCCGCCTACGGCAGCAAAAACGGCACCAACTACTGCGTCAAATCTATCTATTTTTCTCTTCTTGCCTCTTATTGCGGAAGCAAGTCCACCGACAAGCATACCCACGGCAAACATAATGCCGTACCATGGAACTGCTCTGCCGAATACATTTAAATATGGATTAGGTGCGTGAATCATAAAAACCACCTTAATTTCATTAGATTTTTTCTAACAAAAAAGCCCGCGAAATACGGGCTTTTCCGTTAGTCTCAATTTTGTTAATCCTGTTTTGCAACGAACTATTAAGCGAGCTTGTTGATAACATCAGCGCCTTTCTTAAGTTAGCAAAGCAAGCAGATTTGGCACATACCGCAAGTAGCAAAAGCGATTACTGACAATACGGTTGCGATGATACCAAATACCAAACCGGTGGTAGCAGCGCCACTCTTTTCTTTCTTACCTGCAACAGCAGAAAGAACCAAACCAGCGATAGCAAGAACGATAACAACGAGTTGAATGTAGTAGGTGAGGAACCAGCAAGCGATGCTGCCTACAAATGCTACAATACTCAAAATCAAACCAGCAATTTTCATATTACTTCCTCCTTTGCCCCAAAACAGGACTTATTTGATAAATTCAGTGTAATAAAACACTCATCGCGAATAATTTTACTACTTTTGAAAATCATTGTCAACTAAATTACACGTTATTCAACACTTTTTTATTGAGCGTCGTTTTGATTTTTGACATTTTATTCCAATATTTAAAGGGTAAATAAATAGATAAATTCTATCTATTTTTAATATTTTTGCGTGATAAAATTTATTAAATATTTTTTGTCTATTTAGTCGCTTTTATTAAGAAGTTTTTAATAAATTGCAAGGCTTCTGCACTATTTTTTCCATTTCTTATAAACTCCAATTTGGGTGAATTTGACATGGAAATTGTTACCTCGTCTCTAAACTCGTCAATTGCGCCCCTGAGTTTATCGTTTGCAAAGGCATTAAAGTTGGAAAAAACAATGCTGTCTTCATCTTTTTTAATGTTTATGCTAGAGACGTTTAGTTTAGAACAAAGCCTTTTTACAACGGCTATATTTATAAGGTTATCCGCCTCTTCTGGCAATTTTCCGTACGCGTCCTCAATACTATCCCTAAACTCTTTTTCCGCTTCGAGCGAGTTTATCTCAGCAATCTCTTTATATGCATCCATTCTTGCAATATTGCTATCTATATAGTTATCGGGAATAAACGCGGTAACCCTAACGTCAAGTTCGGGCATAACCTCTTCTTCACCACTAAGTTCTTCCCTCAATAGCTTAGAATAGAGTTCGTAGCCGATTTTATCCATATGTCCGTGCTGTTCGGCGCCCAAAATGTTGCCCGCGCCCCTAATTTCTAGGTCACGCATCGCAATCTTTATACCGCTACCCATTTCGGTAAACTCTATTATTGCGTTAAGTCTTTCGAAAGCCGTTTGGCTCAATATCTTTTCTCGCTTAAAAGTAAAGTATGCGTATGCTAAGCGGTCGCTTCTTCCCACCCTACCCTTTAACTGATAGAGTGTGGAAAGTCCAAGTTTATCGGCGTCGATAACTATAAGCGTGTTTGCTTTTGGCAAGTCTATGCCGTTTTCTATTATGGTTGTGGATATAAGCAAGTCACTCTCGCCGTTATAGAACGCCATGATATTGCGTTCTAGCACACGTTCTTCCATTTGACCGTGCACCACGGTAATTTTTACGTTTGGCATAAGCCTTTTAATATTTTCGGCAAACGAGAATATATTTTCCACCCTATTATAAAGGATAAAGGCTTGACCGCCACGGTTGATTTCCCTTGTAACTGCGTCTTTTATGAGCGTATCAGTCTCTTCAGTCACGTAGGTTTGAACTGGAAGGCGTTTTTTGGGCGGGGTGTTTATGGTGCTTATCGACCTTATACCCGATAGCGACATATGAAGCGTTCTTGGAATTGGCGTTGCGGTAAGCGTGATTGTATCAACGTTCTTTTTAAGAAGTTTAATTTTCTCTTTATGCTCAACGCCAAACCTTTGCTCTTCGTCGAGGACAAGAAGCCCCAAATCCTTAAACTCTACGTCTTTACTTAGTAGCCTATGCGTACCTATTATAAAGTCAATTTTGCCCGCTTTTAAGTCGCTTAAAATCTTTTGTTGTTGAACTTTTGTCTTAAACCTATTTAGGCAAGCAATCTTTATACCGAACGCGTTAAACCGCTCTACCGCCGTGTTATAGTGCTGTTCGGTGAGTATCGTTGTCGGCGCAAGCATAACTGCTTGTTTGCCGTTTGCAACCGCACGGAAAACTGCACGGAGTGCAACCTCGGTCTTGCCAAAACCAACGTCACCACACACAAGCCTATCCATAACCCGCATAGACGTCATATCCGCTCTTATATCGGCATTTGCAGTCGCTTGGTCGGGCGTGTCTTCAAAGGGGAAGGATGCGACGAAAACCGCCTCCAGCTCCTTATCGTCGGTAAAGGCATAGCCTTTAAGTTCGTTGCGTTCGTGGTATAATTTTTTTAAGTCAAAGGACATCTTTTTGATGCTCTCTTTGACGTTTTTCTTTATGCGTTCAAAGTCCTTACCACCTATCTTCGATAGCCTTGGTTTTTTCTCTCCGCCAAGGTATCTCGTAAGAAGGTCCATTTGTTCTACGGGAACGTATAAAAGGTCCCCGCCAGAGTATTCTACCGCGACGTAATCTTTAGTGCCTTCGGTTGAAGAAATCTTTTTATTGCCGAGCACCCTGCCGATTCCGTGTACTTCGTGAACACAAAAATCGCCAACCTCTGGCGCGGTGAAAAAGCCCTTGTTTTTGCTTTTAAGTTTTCTTGTCGCAACCGGCTTAGAAAAGAGGTTGCCACTGCCTATTACAACGGCTTTTTCTTCGTGGAAAATAAACCCACGACTAAGCCGTTCGGTTGAAATCATAACCCCTTTAAGTTCGGTATCCCTATCTATTGAAGATGCGATACCCCTTGAAGAGAGTTCTAGCGAAAAGTTATCCGCACGTTTTGTTTCACCCGTGCATACGGTTATAGAATAGCCAGAGCGGAGCCAGTTATCGATATCCAAAAACACTTCCTTGAAGTCCAGTTGATAATCGGCAACACCGCTTGTTTCGGGGTTGATTATTTTTAAGGGGTTAAAGAAAGGAATTGCCGTAGATAAAGTTTGAAGTGCAACCTCCCTAAACTCTTTTAATCGTGTGGTAAGATACTCTAACCCGCAAAGGTTTTTGTTTGCAAAGGAAAAAACTTCGCCCGCTTCTATTAAAGATGAAAACCGCTCGGTAAACTCCCTTTCGTTTAGTTCGGCAAGTTCGTTTATACGTTTTGCCTCGTCAAACACGACAACGGTGTTCTTATCGATTAAATCTAAAAGATTTACCGCCGATTTTGAAAGGGGACTGAGCGCACTAAAGCCTTCTGCGTTAAAGTTTTCCATTGCAATCTCTAAATCGTCCGCAATAACTTTAAGCCTTACCTTTTGCTCTCTATTCGCCCTCTTTAACTCGCCATCTATAATTTTCTTAAATTCGTTTATATCGTCGTCTGCAAAAGAAAATTCAGTGGCTTGAAATATTTCAACCTCCGCTACAAACCCCAAATTCTCCCTTGTTTCCGCATCGAAGTGCTTTATAGCCTCTATGGTGTCGCCAAAAAAGTCTATTCTTGCGGGGGCGGTATCGTTTATAGCAAACACGTCCAAAATATCGCCACGAACCGAGAACGTACCCTTACTTAAAACGTTATCTACTCGCTCGTATCCCATTTCGACAAGGCGGGAAACCATTTGGTCTTGATTAAACTCCCCGTCCTTAGAAATTTTTAACTTTTGAATATTGTTTGGAACAAGTTGCATAAGTGCTTCAGCCGTGGTGACGATTACGTCGGCATCTGCTATACTTCCAAGTGCGACTATACGCTCATATAAATTATCTTTTGAAAAGGCACGACTAACAAGCAAGGTTTCGTCTTTTGCGGGAAGGTAAACAACATTTTTAGTCTTAAACTCTTTTACCCCTTCTAGCACGTATCTTGCGCTCACATTGTCTTTTGCGATATATAAAACCTTATCTTCCAAAACCGAAACGATATAGTTTTTAAACGAATCGGCAACGCCAAAAACCGCCGAAGGTATACCTTGGCGGATGTGATGGAGCAATTCTTTAACCGAATTGTCTTTTTTGGATAGTTCTATAATATGTCTGAGCATAGTCTATTTATTGGGCATTATGCATTGTGGTTATACTTTTGCATAATATTTTGGATAGTTTCGCCCTTTGCAAAGTCGTAAAGTGCGTTTCCTGCACTTTCTATTGCCTTATCAAACTCCGCCCTATCTTCTTCCTTTATCCCCGATAAAACTAGGTCGATAAGGGGTATCATAATCTTTTCTTTGGGCTTAAAACCTATCCTTACCCTTGGGAAAGCAGTGCCGATTTTTTCCACGATATTGCGCATACCGTTGTGCGTTCCGGCAGAACCGCTCTCTCTTATTCTTACCGAGCCCTTGCTTAAATCAAAATCGTCGTAAACGACAATGACGTCCTTTGGCTCGATTTTATAAAAGTTGACAAGTTCTATAACGCTTTCACCACTTAAGTTCATATACGTTTGTGGTTTTGCAAGAATAACCTTTTCCCCGCCCACTTTTGTTTCGGCAATTAATGCACGGCACTTATTCTTTAAAAACTCAACGTTAAGTTTTTCAGCAGTTTTTTCAACCGCCATAAAACCTAAGTTGTGAAAGGTCTTTTTATACTTGTCGTCGGGGTTACCTAGCCCCACGATTAGTTTCATATCTTTCTCCATTAAAAAAGCCGTTTTTTAAAAACGGCTTTCTTTCGTTATGATTAGTCCTCGTAAATTGCCGAGAGTGATGAATCGGCATAAATGGTCGAGATAGCCCTTGCGATAAGTTTTGCAACCGACAAAACTTTAATCTTGGGATTATTTTTAACGTTGTCAGGCATGTTAATGGTGTCGAGCACTGCGATTTCTTTAATGGGTGACTTAGTAAGTCTTTCCATTGCAGGTCCGCTAAGTACACCGTGGGTGCAACATGCGTAAACTTCTTTTGCGCCGTTTTTAACAAGTGCTTCCGCACCTTGACAAATAGTGCCTGCGGTATCTATCATATCGTCTACCATAAGGCAGGTTTTACCTTGTACGTCACCGATAACGTTCATAACTTCAATTGCGTTTGCTCTAGGACGACGCTTGTCCACGATTGCGAGCGACGCATCGCATCTTGAAGCAAAGTTTCTTGCCCTTGCAACGCTACCTACGTCAGGTGAAACGACAACCCAATTTTCGTCCATTCTCTTTTTATAATATCTAGCAAGCAAGGGTGCGCCGTAAAGATGGTCTACGGGGATATCGAAAAAGCCTTGAATTTGTGCTGCGTGGAGGTCCATAGTTAAAACCCTATCAGCACCAGCACTGGTCAAGATGTCCGCAACGAGTTTTGCTGTAATCGGGTCTCTAGGACGTGCCTTTCTATCTTGTCTTGCGTATCCAAAGTAAGGCATAACTGCCGTAACTCTGCCAGCCGATGCTCTCTTACAAGCGTCAATCATTATGAGAAGTTCCATAAGATTGTCGTTTACGGGAATAGAAGTGGACTGAATAATAAACACGTCCTTACCTCTTACCGTTTGCGGAAGAGTAACACTGATTTCGCCGTCTGAGAATTTGCCAACTTCTGCATTTGATAGCGGAAGCTTCAATTCTGTAGCGATTTCTTCTGCAAGTTTCCTGTTAGAGTTACCAGCCAAGATTTCAATCGAATTGCCATGTGTAATCATTTTATTTTTCTCCTAATGTAACTTTATGTACATATAGTACTTTTCTATTTTAAGCCAAAACTTAATTTTAGTCAAGGCTTTTTCCCATTCTCTTTGCTTTAAAATAATTTTTTATTATGCTTGCGCATTTTTCTCTTTCAATCCCGCCCTCAAATTCGGTAACGTGATTGAGTCCGCTATTGCTTAAAACGTTAAATTTTGACTGTGCGCACCCGCTTTTTTCCTCATATGCGCCAAAATACACCTTTTTTATGCGTGCGTTAACGATTGCACCCGCACACATCGCACAAGGTTCTATCGTAACAAACATTTCGGCGTTATCAAGTCTCCAACTTTTAAGTTTTTTGCAAGCCTTATTTATTGCAAGAATTTCGGCATGTGCGGTTGCAAGCTGTGTTTTTTCCATTTTATTGTGTGCCCTAGCAATGATTTTGCCGTCCAAAACGATAACGGCACCTATTGGAACTTCGTCCTCTAGCCTTGCCTTTTCTGCCTCTTTAATTGCAACGTTCATAAATTTGTTTTGCATAATCTCTCCAACGCGTCTATAACCGCTTGCGATACGCCACGACACTTTTTATATATATCTTCTAAATGCTCTTTCCCTATCGGGTGGGAAAGTTCGTCACGCCCAACCTCAATGGTAAAGGCGGGTATTTTTAACCTTTCGATACACCAATCTTTATATCCGCCCGCGGAATTTGGTGTGAGTTTAATTTTATAACCCGTGACCTTCTCAATTTGCTCGGCAATATATCTATCCCTTTTTTCCTCTTTATCTTCTTGAAAAAACTGATAATATATCTCTTCTCCCTTACTATGATAACTTATGGTCGCATCGGGATTAACTTTTAAGGTAAAGTCTCTTAAAAGTTTGGTTTCAACCTCGCTAAAAGGTCTTTTCCCTATATAGTTTTGACCGCCCTTTTTTAGCACGTTTTCCTTACCCGTGCCCCACCGCGCGTCAAAATTAACGTTCAAATCTACCCCGCGTGCATTGGCTTTATATAAAAGGTCACCTTGCTCGCAAATCTCTATTCCGTCAGGGTTGGTTGCCGGTAAAAAGAAAATTGTCCCTCTTTTACCGTGCATAGCAAAATCTTTTATTTGCTCCATTGCAAGATAAGTGGTTATATACTCCCTCGCGTGTATACTATACTGACAAATAATCTTTGGGTATTGGCTTTTTTGCACCTTAAAGCAATATATAGGTTTTCTTAAAAAACTGCGACCTATAATGCTTTTTTCGCCCTTAAAATTATCAAAAAACTCTTTTAATTGTACTAATACGCTCATACCATACGGTATGTTTATTTATGGTATGCTATGCCGTTTAGAATACAAAATGCACGATATAGTTGTTCGGTTAACATAAGTCTAAACATGGTATGCGGAAAGGTCATATCCGAAAAGGACATAAGTTCGTTGGCCCTCCCCTTAACCTTGTCTGCAAGTCCGTAAGAACCGCCTATAACAAAGGTGATAACCCCGTTTCCGCGCGCTATAAGGCTGTCAATCTTTCTTGCAAAACTTTCGCTAGAGGTTTTTTTGCCCTCAATCGCCATAGCGATGACGTAGCCTTTAAGGTGTTCTAAAATCTTGTCGCCTTCCCTTTCCTTTATGATATTTATCGTGCCCTCGTCGGCTTTGGAATAATTCTCTTCACCCAGTTCAACAATAGAAAATTCACAAAACCTAGAAAGACGTTTTGCGTATTCTTTTATTCCGTCGGCAAAATAGTTCTCTTTGACCTTGCCGACTGCAACTAGATTGATTTTTATCATAAAGATACCGCCGAAAGAATTATCATTATTGCACAAAAAATTATTGCAACTAGCCCTAGGGGCACCATAAACGACCTAACCACGTTATCCGCAGTTTTTTTGCGGGCAATCTTAAAGTTTTTATCGGTTAAGCAAAGTGCAATAAACCCACCGAGACAAAGTAAACCTACTGAGATTATTATTGGGCTAAAGAAGTTTGGTTCTACACCTATATAGGTGAGTATTATTATGGTTAGATTGTTTAAAAAGTGTACGATGACGGCGGGAAGAACACTATTTGAAACCCCCACGAATAAGCACATCATAACGCCGAAAACAAACTGGTACAAAAGTTGATTTATCGAGCCGTGATATAGGGCAAAACACAAGCCCCCTACGAGCGAGCAAGCAATTATCCCCGCATGTTTTAGCCCCTTTTGCATAACGCCACGGAAGAAAAATTCTTCAGCGATTGCGGGAAGAAGTGCATACACCAAGCACGAGAAGGCAACTTGAACGGCATTTTCTAGGGGCGGACCTATCGCGCTTACGGTTACACCCATTCTTTGTGCAAGAAGGGATACTGCAACGTTTAACCAGCCAAGCCCTAAAAACATACCAACCCCAAGCAAAACGATACCTATAGAATGCTTTGGATTGAATTTTTCTATACCTACAAGTCCGCAAAAGCCATACCCCGTTTTATACTTAAATATAAGGGTTGCCGAAATCATCGCGATAGACGGAAGCGCACCGCACACCAAAAGGTATACGGCGTTTGTTGTATCTAGCACCGCGCCCAAAATTGACTGAACGAGCACCGATACGAATAGGTATATTGCCATCATTGTAATAAATGCCGCGGCACTTAATTTTCCGCCCAGCATTATTGTATTTTGATTTTTCATAATTTTATTTTACACTATTTTTTTTGATTAGTAAACATAAATGACTAAATAAATAAAAAAACGCCCTCTCTGCTTGAGAGGGCGAAAATTTTTAACCTCTAGGTGAATAGTTGGGTGATTCTTTGGTGATTGAAATATCGTGCGGGTGACTTTCGATAAGAGCAGCGTTAGTAATTTTAACGAATTGTGCTCTCTTTCTAAGTTCGTCGATAGTCTTTGTTCCGCAATAACCCATACCTGCACGGATACCACCGCACATTTGGAATACGATTTCCGAAAGTGCCCCACGATAAGGAACTCTTCCTTCAACGCCTTCGGGTACGAGTTTTTTAGCACCTTCTTGGAAGTATCTATCCTTACTACCGCAAGCCATAGCGGAGAGTGAACCCATGCCTCTATATACCTTAAAGCTTCTGCCTTGGTAAATTTCAATTTCACCGGGGCTTTCCAAAGTTCCTGCAAATAGGCTACCAATCATAACTGCAGCAGCACCACCGCCGATTGCCTTTGTGATATCGCCACTATACTTAATACCGCCGTCAGCAATAACTTTCTTGCCGAATTTTTCCGCTCTTTCAGCGCAGTCCATAACGGCAGTGAGTTGGGGAACACCGATACCTGCAACGATACGGGTTGTACAAATTGAACCGGGACCAATACCAACCTTAACGATATCTGCACCAGCATCGATAAGCGCTTCAGTTGCGTCAGCAGTTGCAACGTTACCAGCAATAATGGGAAGGTTTGGATATTTTGCCTTAATCTTAGAAACCGTTTCCATGATGTTCTTAGAATGTCCGTGCGCACTGTCAACGGTGATAAGGTCAACCTTTGATTTAACAAGCGCGTCCACCCTTTCTAACGTGTTAGCGGAAACACCAACCGCAGCACCAACTAAAAGCCTGCCGTTCTTATCCTTTGCAGAGTTGGGGTATTGAATCGCCTTTTCAATATCTTTAATAGTGATAAGACCTTTTAGATAACCCTTTTCGTCAACGATAGGAAGTTTTTCAATTCTATTTTTGCCCAAAATCTTTTGCGCTTCATCAAGAGAAGTTCCAACGGGAGCGGTAACAAGATTTTCTTTGGTCATTATGTTTTTAATGGGTTGTTCAAAATTGTTTTCAAAACGGAGGTCACGGTTGGTTAAAATACCCACCAACTTTCCGTCCTTGGTAATGGGAACACCGCTTATGCGATATTTTTCCATTAGTTTTAACGCGTCGCTAACCATATTGTCGGGTTCCAAGAAGAACGGGTCGGTGATAACGCCGTGTTCACTTCTTTTAACCCTGTCAACGTTTTGGGCTTGTTCGTCGATAGACATATTCTTGTGAATAATACCCATACCGCCTTCCCTTGCCATAGCGATAGCAAGTCTAGACTCGGTAACCGTATCCATTGCAGCGGACATCAAAGGTATATTAAGTTTAATACCAGGGGTCAAACAGGTTGTCAAATCAACCAAGTTGGGCGTTACTTCACTCGCTTGAGGAACAAGTAACACGTCGTCAAAAGTTAAGCCTTCTTTAATAATTATACCCATATTATTCTCCTTTTATATCAAATCAACAAATTGTGGGCAAGTAAAAAGTACACCACAATAAAGTAATTTTTATTATTTTAACAAAGTTAATAAAAAAAATCAATACTTTAACGGCAAAAAAATCAATTATTTGAGAATTACTTTCAAAATTTTCTCATATAAATCACTAAAGGCGGTCAGTCATGAAAAAATTTGTTCTATTTTTAAGTTTTTTGCTTATCTTTTCCCTTTCCCTTTTTGGCTGTAAAAAGGCAAACCCTCTATTAGAGCACGTCGTTGAAGTTAAAAGCAACGTCTATTTTGGCAGTAGCGAAAATTTATCGTTAACCGCACACTATGGTTTTACAAAAGAACAAGATAGCATAGAGCAATACGCATTGACTTTTAAGCTTAAAAGTGACGCTGACTGCCGTGCCGAGTACACCATAAAAATGGATTACGACGGAAAAACTTTGGTTAAAAGGTTTTCGCAAAACCCCGTGTCACACTCGCTTGTAGCCGTGGTTGAGGTGGAAAACTTTTCACTACAAGAGTTCGACGTTAAAATTCTTTATTCGGGCGAGACGATTGATATAAAACTTTGCTCAATACTACCAAAAAACACTCTCGATTACACTGCAGTTTTATCTACACTTCAAAAAAGCCAACCCTCTCTTATCTCGCGCTATACCGACCAAAATCAAAATTTTAGTGCAAAAATACGTATGCGTGTTATCGTAAAAGAGCAAAAATCTTATTGGTATGTCGGCTTTATCGATAGCGATGAAAACCTTAAAGCCCTTCTAGTAGACGGGTTTAGCGGTGAGGTGCTTGCTATTAGAGAAATTTTATAAATTAAAACCCCGTAGCGTGCTACGGGGCATTTTTTATTCTTCAATAATTGTTGCCTTTTCGATAACGATAGGTTCATCTGGGATATCGTCGTAATAACCCCAAGAATGCGTTTTAACTTTAGAAATTTCGATTGCAACCTGCAAACTTTCCTCGTCACAAACCTTGCCGAAAGCCGCATATTGACCGTCGAGGTGGGGCACTTCTTCCACACAAATAAAGAACTGCGAAGAAGCGGAGTTCGGGAACATTGTTCTTGCCATAGAGAGCACACCGGGGAGGTGCTTTATGGGGTTGTCAACCCCGTTATACATAAACTCGCCCTCGATTGTACGGGGTGCTTTTTTCTCTTTAAGTCCGTCCTCTTGAACAAACCCACCGCCTTGAATCATAAAGCCGGGGATTACGCGGTGAAAACAAAGCCCGTCGTAAAAGCCGTTCTTTACAAGGTCCAAAAAGTTTTGCACACTGATTGGTGCGTGTTCGGGGTAAAGTTCTACGTTCATTTTTTTGCCGTTATTTAACTCAAAACAAACTTTGCTCATATTTTCACCTATTTTTTAACGTTAAAATTATCTTTAAGAGAAACGATTTCGCTTACGATTTTTTTACCGTTTCTATCGAGAAGTTTAAAGTATCCAGTTCTCATCAATTGATAAGCGATATCGCCGTTTTCCATAACGTAAGGCTCTACCTTACCGCTGAACACCTTAACACTATCCTTATTCATACGTTCAGAGAAATCTTGACCGGGGTATTCTTCATCGTTAAGAAGATAGCCGTATTGACGAATTTCCACGTCTTTAGCCGTCTTTGCGTTAACCCATTGGATAACGCCCTTAACCTTGATTCCCGACGTGTCGTTTCCGCTCTTACTTTCTTCAATATACGAACAAAGAAGTTCTTTCACTTCGCCCTTTTCGTCCAAAATCACGTCGTCGCACTTAATAATGTACGCACTCTTTAGACGAACGTAGCCGTCTTTTTTAAGGCGGAAATATTTGGGTGGCGGGTCAAGTGAGAAGTCGTCCGCATCGATATAGATAACCTTACCGAATTCAACCTCTCTCGTTCTCTTAATCTCTTCGTTAGGATTAATCTCAAAGTCAACCATTTCGCTTTTATCTTCAGGATAGTTGGTAATGGTGACCTTTAAGGGTCTTAAAACACCCATAGCGCGTTCTGCGTGAGCGTTTAAGTATTCTCTAATACAAGCCTCTAGATAACTTATTTGAACTTCAGAGTTAGCCTTGCTTACACCAATTCTTGCACAAAAATCTTTCAATGCTTCGGCGGGAACACCACGATTTCTAATACCCGCCAAGGTGGGCATTCTGGGGTCGTCCCAGCCGTCAACCGAGCCGTCTTCAACAAGTTTTTTAAGGTATCTCTTGCTCATTACGAGGTTGGTAACGTTAAGGCGGGCAAATTCGATTTGGCGGGGCTTTGGTGAAAAGCCGAGTTCAATACCTACCCAATCGTATAAGGGGCGGTGGTCTTCAAACTCCAAAGTGCAGAGCGAGTGGGTTACCCCTTGCATATAGTCGCAAATGGGGTGTGCATAGTCGTACATGGGATAAATGCACCACTTGTCCCCTGTTCTATGGTGGGTTTGACGGAGTATTCTATAAATAACGGGGTCGCGCATATTGATGTTTGGCGATGCCATATCGATTTTTGCACGCAAACATTTTTCGCCGTCCTTAAACTCCCCGTTTCTCATTGCGCTAAAGAGTGCAAGGTTTTCTTCCACACTCCTATCTCTCCAAGGGCTTTCCTTACCAGGCTCTGTTAGAGTGCCCCTGTTTGCGCTTATTTGTTCGGGCGTCATGTCGCACACGAATGCCTTGCCCTTTTTGATAAGTTCAACTGCAAAATCGTAAATCTTTTCAAAATAATCGGAAGCATAATTTTCCTTATCCCAAGTAAAGCCAAGCCACTTGATATCTTCTTTAATAGCCTCGACGAACTCGGTCTTTTCTTTGGACGGGTTCGTATCGTCGAAGAAAAGGTTGCACTTGCCGTTGTATTTTTCTTTAGTGCCAAAGTTGATGCACAAAGATTTTGCATGGCCTATATGAAGATAACCGTTGGGTTCTGGGGGGAAACGGGTGTAAACACCGCTGACCTTTCCCGATTCTAATTCCTCGTTAATAATTTGTTCAATAAAGTTAGTTGCTTCAACCATAGAAAATCACCTTTCTTTGATATTTCCATATAAGTATAGCACAAAAATTTAAAATACAAAAGCAAATGAGTAATAATATTTTATTATTACCCAAGTTTACTTGACTATTTTTTTTTGTTAATGTACAATTAAGTGGAAAAAATTAAAAGGTTAGGGCTTATATTATGGAAGAAAAGAACCTTTCCGCTACTATGGAAAAAATCGTTAACCTTTGCAAAGGCAGAGGTTTTATATTCCCCGGAAGTGAAATCTACGGCGGACTTGCAAACACTTGGGACTACGGCCCCTTAGGTGTTGAACTTAAAAACAACATCAAGCGCGCTTGGTGGCAAAAGTTCGTTACTGAAAACAAACTTAACGTCGGTCTTGACGCGGCTATACTTATGAACCCGCAAACTTGGGTTGCATCAGGTCACTTAGCAGGCTTTTCCGACCCGCTTATGGACTGCCGTGAATGTCACGAACGTTTCCGTGCGGACAAACTTATTGAGGACTGGGCGCAAGAAAACGGCTTTACTTTGCCAAAGCCTATCGATGCTTTTTCACACCAAGAAATGAAGGATTTTGTTGAAGAACACAACATTCCCTGCCCCACTTGTAAAAAACACAACTTCACCGACATCCGTCAATTCAACTTGATGTTTAAAACCTTCCAAGGTGTTACTGAAGACGCAAAAAATACCGTATACCTCCGTCCTGAAACGGCACAAGGTATCTTTACAAACTTTGTTAACGTTCAACGTACCACCAGAAGAAAAATGCCGTTCGGTATTGCCCAAATCGGCAAATCGTTCCGTAACGAAATCACCCCCGGTAACTTCATCTTCCGCGTGCGTGAGTTTGAACAAATGGAACTTGAATTCTTCTGCAAACCCGGTACCGACCTCGAATGGTTCTCGTATTGGAGAGCGTTCTGCCGTGATTGGCTCCTTGCTATCGGCTTAAAAGAAGAAAGAATTAGACTTCGTGACCACGACCCCGAAGAACTTTGCTTCTATTCTAAAGCAACCACCGACTTTGAGTTCTTGTTCCCGTTCGGTTGGGGCGAACTTTGGGGCGTTGCTGATAGAACCGACTACGACCTTACCCAACACCAAAACACTTCGGGTAAAGACCTCACTTACTTCGACCAAGAAACAAACGAAAGATATATTCCTTACGTTGTTGAACCAAGCCTTGGTGTTGAAAGAACTGTACTTGCAGTGCTTTGCAACGCATACGACGAGGAAATTGTGGACGCAGAAAAGAACGACGTTAGAACAGTTCTCCGTCTCCATCCCACTCTTGCTCCCTTCAAGTGCGCTATCCTTCCCCTTTCTAAAAAGCTTTCCGAAAAGGCTGATGAAATCTATAGCGAACTTATCAAGTCCTTCCCCGTTGACTACGACGAATCGGGTTCAATCGGTAAACGTTATCGCCGTCAAGACGAAATCGGTACTCCTTACTGCGTAACGGTTGACTTTGATACTTTAGAAGACGGTGCAGTTACCGTTCGTGACCGCGACACTATGGAACAAGTTAGAATTCCTATCGCTGAACTTAAAGACTACATTGCTGAAAGAATTAAGTTCTAATTAAAAAAAGTAAAACCGCTTGGAAAATTCCAAGCGGTTTTTTTTATTTTCCGTATTGACAAGGGTATCTTTTTGATTTATAATTTTGTTATTAAACCATCAAAGGAGACGTATATGATAGAGAATAGAAACTTAAACGAAGAAAATTCTCAAAAAGAAGCATACAAAATCCCAACGGTTGGCGAAATTCTTCTCCGATTTGAAGAGGAAACTGGAGGATTTAAAGGTCTTTGCACTGCAAGGGTAATGTTTTTTTGGATATCCCTTATATTGCCTTGGCTATTGCTTACCTTTATGGCGATATTAACTATCATCAAATCTCCCCTACTTTTAATTTCTCCACCTATAATATATGCGGTGGTAGGAACGTATGCTATATTACGCCTATTATCACCTATATTTAGAGTAATTATAAAAAACCGCTCGGTTGAAAGTTTTATCGCATGGGTTACCGAAAATAAAATTGACTTAAAAGAAATACTCGCTACGTACTCAAAAGAAGAACTTATATCGGTTTTCTCAACCGACGTTGCGGGTTCGGATAGAGGATTTATTTTGCTTTCTATGTTCCTAATGGATAACCCCGAACTTATAAAAGCAAAGCGCTCGCAGGCAACGGCTACTGCACTCACAAATATTATCGTAGGCGAAATTTTCTTTTGTGCGACAGTTCTTTTGGGCTCGCTTGCCATGGCATTTTCTAGTTGGCTATTTGGTGGAATTGCTATAGGCTCGTTTGTTCTTGGCTTTATACTAAAAGCAGTTATCAATAACTACGCAATAAAAAATTCTATCAAAAAACGCACCTTTTCTATCGCCAACGAATGGGTGACGTCAACGTTCCTTGGCGAAAAAGACAGTTACCTAAAATCATTGCTTGAAACGGCAATCATATCTTAAAAATTAGCCTTGCTTTTTGCAAGGCTTTTTATTTTTTTTTGCTTTTGGCGTTGACATTAAGTATGTTTTTGTATTATAATGGAAAAAATTATTTTAATAGGAGAAACATTATGGAATTTAAAGGTAGTAAAACAGAAAAAAATCTTTGGGAAGCATTTGCTGGCGAAAGCATGGCAAGAAATAAATACACCTATTTTGCTTCAAAAGCTAAAAAGGACGGCTATGAACAAATTGCAGCACTCTTTTTAGAAACTGCAGATAACGAAAAAGAACACGCAAAAATTTGGTTCAAATTGCTCGGCGGTATCGACGACACTATGAACAACTTAAAATCTGCCGCTGCTGGCGAAAACGATGAATGGACTGAAATGTATGCTCGTATGGAAAAGGAAGCAAGAGAAGAAGGATTTGAACAAATTGCAAATCTTTTCAAAGGTGTTGCAGCAATCGAAAAAGAACACGAAGAAAGATATCTTGCCCTTCTTAAAAACATTGAGGACGGCACCGTGTTTAAGAAAAACCAAAAGACCGTTTGGATTTGCCGTAACTGTGGTCACATCGTTGACAGCATTGAAGCACCCGACCTCTGCCCCGTTTGTGCTCACCCCAAGGCTTATTTCCAACTTCGCGTAATTAACTACTAATAAAATTTTACAAAATAAACGCAACCAAATGGTTGCGTTTTTTCTTTATTCTATTATTTTTTTGCTAAATTTAGTCAAACTATAATTATGACTAATTGTATAAGAGCAAAACTCTCTAAATTTTTAAAACTTTTTGTAATCTTTTTTTCTTTAAGCGGAATTGTAATGGGGATATTTACGGCAAAGCGGGACGGGTATTCCCACTGGTCGAGGCGAATTGCATATTTTACTACCCAATCTAACCTTTGGATATGCTTTTTGTTTTTAAGCTTGATTCTTTTACCCCTCATAAATAGAACTTTTTATGAAAAACACAAGCAGTTTTTATACGTGCTAAAATACGCGTTCACCGTGTCAATCACCATGACCGCCCTTGTGTTTTGTTGCTTTTTAGCACCATTTGCCGACAATAGTTATCACGTATGGTCAATTATTAGCCTATTTACGCACGTATTCTCCCCCGTTCTTGCCGTTGCCGACTTTTTTGTTGACGATTATAAATTAAACTTCAACAAAAAACTTATTTTATTCCCCTTATTACCGCCCCTACTATACGTTATCGTTTCGGCAGTTTTAAGCGTGTTTAATTTTGACTTTGGGCGGGGCGAGAATTATCCGTATTTTTTTATGAACCACTTCTCTCCCGCGGGGGTGTTTGGGTTTTCAAACGTTAAGCCTTTCTTTATCGGCAGTTTTTATTGGATAACCTTTCTTGCCCTATTGACAGTCTCTATTGCTCTTTTATATGCAAAGTTAAAAATAAAGGCTCTATCACGAAAGTTGTGATAAAGCCTTTTATGCGATTTTACGCGGGTGTCCAACCCATTTTTTGACCAGACAATATATGTATGTGCAAGTGAAACACAGTTTGCCCTGCGTCGTCGCCTTGGTTTATAACTAGGCGATAACCATTCTCTAATCCCAACTCTTTTTCTAAGGTAGGGATTTTTTCAAAGCATTTTTTAAGCATTTCACTTTGCTCTTTGGTCATTTCACTAAGCAACTTAAAGTGGCTTTTGGGAACGCAAAGAAAATGATTTTTTGCCTTGGGGTCAATGTCCTTAAAGATAAGCATATTTTCGTCTTCATACATTTTTGTCGCGGGGATTTCGCCTGCGATTATTTTGCAAAACAAACAATTTTCCATAATTTACTCCTCTATCAATTTGGCAATTGCACCATCGAGGTGCGCGCCTATTATTTCAACCTTTTTAACCTTATGGGAAAGATTTTCGCCTTTAAGGTAAACACGCAAATAGTTTTGGGTATACCCCTCAAAATATCCGTCCTTTTGTTGTTCGAAAAGAACTTCTAAGGTCTTTCCCTTCATTTTTTCAACAAAACTTGCCTTACACTCGGCCTTTAATTGCAAAAGTTTTTTCAGCCTTTGTTTTTTTACGTCAGCCGAAAGGTCTTTCATCTTAAAAGCCTCCGTACCACTCCTAGCACTAAACGGGAAGGGGTGTATGTCGGAAAATTCCACCGCTTTTACAAGTTCTATCGTCTCTAAAAAATTCTCTTCTTCCTCAGTTGGAAAGCCCACGATAATATCGGTGGTTATACCAGCGTCTGCAAAGTATTTTCTAATAAGGTCAACCTTTTCTTTATATTCTTTTGCAGTATAGTGCCTATTCATTGAGGCTAAAACTTTAGACGAGCCCGATTGCAACGAAAGATGAAAGTGCGGTGCAAAGTTTTTTAAGCTTTTACACGTGGACAAAAATTCGTCGGTGATAACCCCAACTTCGAGCGAGCCAAGTCTTATACGTGTATCTAGGTCTTTTAGGCTCTCTAATAAGCCTTGTAGTTTAATGCCGTTATAGTTATAAGCCGAAAGGTTTATGCCGTTAAGCACCACTTCCTTTGGGCTGACCTTTATAATTTCTTCCATTACCTTTTCGGGTGCTCTTGAACGGCTTCTTCCACGAAGGTGGGGAATTATGCAGTACGAACAAAAATTGTCACACCCGTCCTGCACCTTTATATACGCCCTTGAACGCAGTGATTTTATGGTGTCAAGTTCCTCAAACGTGTCAGTAGCGGGGCTTAACCTTTCGCCAACGCTATCTAGCATATCTAAAATCTTGCCTTTACTAAAAGTCCCCGTCACCAAAAAGGTGTTGTCCTTTTCCAAAAAACTTTGGGGGCTTTTCTCGGTTGCACAGCCAGTAAAAATTATCTTTGCGTTTGGCGACAACTTTCTAATTCTGCTCGCCATTTGACGCGATTTTTTTTCGGCCTCTTGAGTAACCGCACAAGTGTTTACTATGTATAGGTCGGCAGGTTCTAATTTATCGCTAACCTCATACCCGCGTGCCGTAAGCCCTGCTATCAGCGAGTCGCTTTCGCATTCGTTAACCTTACAGCCTAAAGTGAACACTACCGCCTTCATGCTTGTTCCCCTTTTTTGAAAACTACGGCAGACCATTCACCTTTAATGCTCTCTTCAACAAAGTTAAAGCCTGCCTTAAGGTATGCGTCTTTAACTGCGGTAAGCCTTTCAACCAAAATTCCGCTCAATATGATTATTCCATTATCGTTAAGGTTATTTGAAATGTATGGTGCAAACGCAATCAAAACGTCCGCCATAATATTGCAAGCGATTACGTCGCCCTTAACGGTGTTATCGTCAAGAAGGTTTTTTAGCATAACGGTGCCGTTTGTAACTCCGTTAAGTTTCATATTATGCTCGGTTGCAACAACTGCACATTCATCGATATCGGTCATTATAACCTTTTTAGCGCCGAGTTTTGATGCGGAAATTCCAAGAATACCGCTTCCACAACCGACGTCAAGCACGGTATCGTCGCTTTTAACGTACTTATCTAAAAAAGCAACGCACATAGACGTGGTCTCGTGCTCACCCGTACCAAACGCCATGTTTGAATCGAGATAGACTGGTATCTCATTATCTTTTGCTTTATATTTTATCCATTCGGGAACGATAACGATTTTACCGATAGGGATAGGCTTAAAGTGTTCTTTCCACTGCTCGCGCCAAAGGTCCCCGTCAATCTCACGTTTAACCGTTTCTAACGTGCCGAAATCTAAAAATGCGTTTTGCTTAAACGATTGTAGTTCCCTTTCAAGTTCGCTTATCGTTTGACTTGCACTCTCTATCGGGAAGTAGGCTTTAATAAGCACGGTTTTGTCGGCCTTAAACACCGATTCGTCCGCATAGTCCCACGCGCGTCCATCTTTTGAAAGCTCTATAACGTCTTCTATATCGTTTATTACAACGCCTAGGTCGGTATAATTCCACAATACGTCGCTAAGCAGTTCGCTTGCTTCGTGCGTGGTGGAAATTGTTATTTCTATAAACTTACTCATACTATTTAGAATTTGAATACGGGTCAGTTCCGTACATACTCTCTACGTTGTCCTTATATTGCTTCATTTGGGGGCATTGCTTAATTTCGGTGGTTTTTTCAAGTTCTTCCAAAATCTTCTTTTGCTCTCTGCTAAGTTTGGTGGGCACTTCAACCAAAACGGTTATATAAAGGTCGCCCGTCCCCCTAGAAGTCTTTATACCCTTTCCGCGCGCAAAGAACACTTTGCCACTTTGCGTGCCTTCTGGGATAGTGTACTCGATTGTATCGTCGATTAGCGGAACTTTTACCTTTCCGCCAAGGGTTGCCGTGGTAAAACTTACGGGAACGGTTACGTAAAGGTCAAAATTCTTTCTTTTAAATATCCTACTCGGCTCTACTTTCATAACGACGATAAGGTCGCCTGGAGCACCGCCGTTTTTACTTGCTTCACCAAAGCCAACCTTTCTTATATAACTGCCCGTATCAGCGCCTGCGGGAATATCAACGGTAAATTTGGTGGTCTTTTTAGAATAACCTTTGCCACCGCAAGATTTGCAGTTTTCCAAAACCTTTTTACCAGTTCCCCTACATTCGTCACAAGGGCGAACGTTTACCGAACGGAAAAAGCCGTTGCTTGACGTGTATTGAATTTGACCGCTACCGCCACACTTTTCGCAAGTTTTATATGCCTTGCCGTCCTTTGCGCCCGTACCTTTGCAGTCGGCACAAGGTTCGTTTCTATCGTATACTATTTCTCTGCGACAACCTTTAGCCGCGTCAAGAAAACTCAAAGTCAATTCGATAGTGATATCTTCACCTTTGGTTTTGGTTTGTGTTCTACTTCTACCACCGCCAAAACCACCGAAAATATCGCCGAATATGTCTTCAAAGCCACCGAATCCACTAAAACCGCTTGCACCACCAAAACCGCCACCCATATTTCCGTTAGGGTCGCCAAAAGTGTCGTAATTTTTACGTTTTTGCTCATCGGATAAAACTTCGTGCGCTTCGTTTAGTTCTTTAAACTTTTCAGCCGCAGCCTCGTCACCTGGGTGAAGGTCGGGGTGATACTTTTTAACTTGAGAGCGGTATGCTTTTTTTATTTCGTCGGGCGTTGCATTTTTGGATACGCCCAAAATTTCGTAATAATCTTTTTTAGCCATAAAAAAATCCTGATTTTAAGTATAAACTGAAAGGCAGAATTTCTGCCTTTCAGTGTTTTGTAAATTAATAACTCTTTAAGGTGCTGAATACAGACGAGATAGAACGTCCGTTCATCGAGGTTGTTTTGGCGAATCAGTTAACGACGCCACACTATGTCTATAATCACTTGTTTAAGGGGTTAGTTGCGAGCAAGACAAGGCTCGCGAAGGGTTTGGGGTGAGATTGAACGTCCGTTCATCGAAATCCAAACACTAAGCAGTAACGCAGTATTGCATAGCAATCACATCACCTTTTAAGTGGTTAGATACAAGTGTGGCTAGGCTCGAGAGCCAAAACAGACGAGATAGAACGTCTGTTCATCGAGGTTGTTTTGGCGAATCAGTTAACGACGCCACACGAAGTAGATAACCGCTTAAAATTATTGGTGGAACTCCGTATCCCCAGCACCAGCATTACCACCCATGTCACCATTGGGGTTTGCTTGTTGGTAAATCTTGCCGAAGATTTCTTGAGATTCGTTAGAAAGTTTTTCGGTTGCCTTAACGATTCTATCGTTGTCGTTAGATTCAAGTTCAACCTTTGCTTCCTTAACGGCTTCTTCGAGTTTTGCTTTATCTTCTTCGCTTATCTTGTCGCCCAAATCTTTGATTGATTTTTCGATGGTGAAGATAAGTCCGTCGAGTTTGTTGTGGTTATCAACCGCTTCCCTTCTCTTCTTGTCTTCAGCTTCGTATTGTTTTGCTTCGTTAACAGCTTTATCAATATCAGCATCGGAGAGGTTTGATGAAGAAGTGATTGTGATGTTTTGTGATTTGCCCGTGCCCATATCCTTTGCTGAAACGCTTACGATACCGTTTGCGTCGATATCAAAGGTAACTTCGATTTGAGGTACGCCTCTGGGAGCGGGTGCAATACCTGAGAGTTGGAAGTTGCCAAGAGTTTTGTTGTCTTTAGCGAACTCTCTTTCACCTTGCAAAATATGAATGTCAACAGCCGTTTGATTATCCGCTGCGGTTGAGAATACTTGTGATTTCTTAACGGGGATAGTGGTGTTTCTTTCGATAAGTTTGGTGCAAATTCCACCGAGGGTTTCAATACCGAGTGACAAAGGAGTTACGTCGAGAAGAAGAACGTCTTTAACTTCACCAGAGAGAACACCGCCTTGGATAGCAGCACCGATTGCAACGCATTCGTCTGGGTTGATGCCCTTGAAGGGTTCTTTGCCGGTAACCTTTCTAACTTCGTCGATAACTGCGGGAATTCTTGTTGAACCACCAACCAAGATAACCTTGTCGATTTCGCTATAAGAAAGTCCTGCGTCCTTCATTGCGTTTTGCATGGGACCAACGGTTGCTTGAACGAGGTCTTCAGTTAGCGCATCGAATTTTTGTTTGGTAATATCAACGTCTAAGTGTTTAGGACCAGTTGCGTCAGCCGTAATAAAGGGAAGGTTAACGTTGGTCTTGCTCATACCAGAAAGTTCAATCTTTGCCTTTTCTGCAGCTTCTTTAAGTCTTTGCAAAGCGAGTTTGTCGTTTGATAAATCAATGCCTTCTTTTGTCTTAAATTCGCTAACGAGATAGTCCATAACTCTCTTATCGAAGTCGTCACCACCGAGCATGTTGTTGCCGTGTGTTGCCAAAACCTCGAAAACGCCGTCGCCAATTTCCATAATAGAAACGTCGAACGTACCACCACCAAGGTCGTAGATAATTACCTTTTGAGTTTTACCTTCCTTATCAAGTCCGTAAGAAAGAGCGGCTGCAGTAGGTTCGTTTATGATACGAAGAACGTTAAGTCCTGCAATTTTACCAGCGTCTTTGGTCGCTTGACGTTGACTGTCTGAAAAGTATGCGGGAACGGTGATTACCGCGTCGGTAACCGTGCCACCGAGATAACTTTCAGCGTCCTTTTTAAGTTTGGTTAAAACCATTGCTGAAATTTCTTGGGGGGTGTACTTTTTATCGTCGATAGTAACTTTATAGTCACTACCCATATGTCTTTTGATAGAAGCAACCGTTCTATCGGGGTTTGAAACTGCTTGACGTTTTGCAACTTGACCTACAAGTCTTTCGCCGTCCTTTTGAAATGCAACAACCGACGGGGTTGTTCTTGAACCTTCTGCGTTAGCAATAACAACGGGTTCACCGTTTTCCATTACCGCTACGCAAGAGTTTGTTGTACCTAAGTCAATACCAATCGTTTTCATATATTTAATCTCCTTAATTTTTCATATTTTTTGGCTTTACACCGCGCAATGCTCTAAAGCCTTTATTTAGTTACGCTAACAGTAGCGTATCTTATTATCTTATCTTGTTTTTTGTATCCTTTTTGGAACACCATTTTTACTATTCCGCTCTCTTCACCAACACTTCCCTCTACTTGCATAACAGCTTCAGCAACGTTGGGGTCGAACGGCTCGCCAGTTGGGTCAATCTCTTCGATTCCTAAACCTAACAGGGTATCGTTAAACTTTCTTTTAACCGCTTTAATGCCCTCTGCCGTTTTTTCGTCAAGTCCTAACGTTAGTGCCCAATCAAGATTGTCGCCAACGGGTAGAATTTTGACAATGACGCTAGAAACACCTTCGTTAAACCCTTCGGTCCAAGTGGTTGCCGTACGTTTTTTGTAGTTATCGAACTCGGCAACGTTCCTTATCCATTTGTCCTTATATTCTTCAACTTGTCCGTTAAGTTCTTCCACTTGCTTTTTAAGCTCTTCACATTGGCAAGAAGTTTTCACTTCCGCCTCTTCCACATCGTCTTTTGCGCAAGATTTTTTCTTTTTCTCGTCCATAATGCTTCCTCTATTTTTTATTAGTCAAAATATCTTCCAAAATTTTACCAACGCCCTCTAAAACTGAAACGACCTTTTGGTAGTCCATACGGAGCGGACCGATAACGCCGTAAGTTCCCACTTTTACACCGCTTGCAGAATAAGTTGCGGTAACAAGCGAGCAATCTTTGGGCATATCCTTTTCTTCATCTCCACCGATTTTAATGCTAATTTCAATATTATCAGTGTTCTCCGCCAAAAGCCCTGCAAGTTTATTCTTGCTAGTTACCACCGACAAAAAGTTTTTGACCTTTTCCGAATCGTTGTATTCGGGGTGTTTCAATATCTTGCCTTCCCCCTCAAGTATAACGTCGGCGTTGCCCTTTTCAAGATAATCTTCGATAGCGCGCATGACGCCGTCAAAAATCTCTCTATAACTTTCAAACTCTTTAGAAACGACTTCGGAAAGCCCAACTATTTCACCAAACTCTTTGCCGACGAATAGGCTTGCAATAAGGTCGCTTGCCTCGTTGATTTGTGCGTCGGTCATGGCCTCTGGAATGGTTATGAACTTGTCCCTTATAAGCGTGTTTTCGGTAACGATTAGCAAGAGTGCTTGACTAGGTTTATACCTAAACAGGTCAATCTTAACGATTTTATCCTTTTCGCTATGCGTGGTGTATGCAACCGACGTGTAATCGGTAAGTTCGCTTATAACTTTTACCGCGTTTTGAACGACCTTTTCTAAGTTATCCGCATGGTCCTTAAAAGCACTTTTAATAACCCCCACTTCTCTTGTGGTAAGCTTGCTTCTATCCATCAATTCGGCAACGTAAAGTTTATACGCCTCAACCGACGGAACACGACCGCTACTTGTGTGAAGCTGGGTTAAATACCCCATTTCTTCTAAACCGGCAAGTTCACTTCTAACCGTTGCAGAACTTACGTCCTTCATATATTTTTCGGTTATGCTTTTACTTGATACGGGCTGAGCGGTGGATATATAATCGTCCACAACAAGCTGTAAAATTTTCCTTTTTCTTTCGGAAAGCTTCATTAGTCTCCCTTTTGGCACTTTGCCATTTATTTTGTTAGCACTCTTTTTGCTTAAGTGCCAACTTGCAAGTTAATTGTACAACTATTATGTCTCTTTGTCAAGGTTTTACGCCAACTTTTTAAAAGAATTTTTAAATATGAAAAGCCTTGCGAAAATGCTTTTCGCAAGGCTTAACGATTAACTTATAATTTATTCTGTTCTAAGTGCAACAACCGGGTCTTTCTTAGACGCGCTTCTTGACGGAATAACACCCGAGAAAAGATTTAGCAGAACACTTATTCCAACCAAAATTCCTGCAGCGCCAATCGGCAAGGTTGCCTTTAAGGTTGCAAGTCCAGTTAGAGTTTGCAATAACATATTTATCGGTATACAGAGTGCATACGTGACTAATACACCAAAAAGCCCCGATACTAGACCAATAATAATTGTTTCCGCGTTAAACATTCTTGAAACGTCCTTTTTAGACGCACCGATTGAACGCAAAACACCGATTTCTTTAGTTCTCTCTTGAACGGATATTAAGGTTATAACGGCTATCATAATAGACGAAACGATAAGAGATATTGCAACGAATGCTATCAACACGTACGTTATTGCGTTTATTATGGTGGTTATAGACGACATTAATATTCCCATAAGGTCGGTGTATTTTATTTGCTTAACCTCGTCTACACTGCTGTTATATTTATCAATAGCAGCAACGATAACGTCCTTATTTTCAAACGAAGATGCGTAAATATTTATCCTAGACGGACTATTCACGTCCGCATAACCGAATAGCACCAAATTGTCTTCGTAAGTAGACTTTGAAAATTCCATTATCTCGTCGTAATAGAGCGCCATTGACTTGGTAGTGTCGGCAAGCGTCATATCAAGCATCGTGGAAAGTTTTGCATAGTCTGTGCCGAGCATTGCTTTTACGCCATTTGCGTACTCAAGTTTTACTCCCTCTTCAATAGCGGGTCTAATGAGGTTTATAAGCTCGTCGTCCGAAAGGTCTGCAAAATACCCCTTAACCTCGTCAACACTTGCACCGAGCTGAGAGGCGATTGCTGTGGCAAGGGTATATTCTATAACCATTCTATTCCACTCACCATTTGGAAGTTTGAATTGAGAAAGCGCGGTGTTAACACCCATTTCTAGCATATCTTTGGGCATAACACTCTGCATTGCAATAAACAATTCGCCCTTTTTCTCTACGGTGGTAAGTCCGCTTGCATATTCTCTAAAAGCGTTGTCCTTTTCCTTATCGGTAAGCGTTTCGGTGCTTGATTTAAAAGGAAGCCCTGTTAAAACGTCCACGTTTGGCGAATCGAGTTGCGCTTTAATAACGTCGGCATGTTTGCCTTCTTTAATAATATGCTCGGTAAGTTTATAGGTATATCCAATAGAACCTGAAAGCATATGGTTTTCAGCATCTTCGTTAGCACGGATAATGCCTACCACTTTAAGTTCAAGTGCATTTTCGTAAAGGAGTTTAAGCCCACTTTCAGTCGCGCCCCAGTCAGTGTAGATATCCCCCGTCTTTTTATAGCGGTCGTAAGCCATTATAGTCTTAAACTTTCTTCCGCACACCTCTTGATATGTCCACTTTTGGTCGGTCTTTTCCATTTCCTTGCCGTTGATTGCCGCGTCTAGAATTTTATCAATTTCTTCTTCACCGATAAGTCCTAGTGCGTACAAGGTAAGGTCGTCGAGTTCGTTATTTTCGTTGACGACAAGAATTATTTCATCATGAGCAACAGGCCAATTGCCGTAAATTAGGTCGTATTGCGATTTGATAAGGCTATTTACCGTTCCGCCGTCTCGTTCTGACAAAAGTTCTTGCCACATACCCGTTCCCATCATCATTGAAGAAAACATTGAGTTTTGCATACTGCTGTCATTTTCTTCATAACTACCGCCGTTAGACGATATGCCAAGCATATATTTGCCTATCATTTCGCCCATAAGTTCACCGGTATCCGATTTTACAATCTTGCCGTTCACGTTTTCGGTGTAGACGTCAAGTTCAAAATCGTACCCGTACTGAATGCCGTTTATTGCGTTAGATAGTTCAGAGCCTTCCTTTCCCATTTCCTTTTCAAGATAGGTCTTGAAAGATTTAAGGTCATTCTCGCTAGTTTGACTCTTTGCGAGGGCATTTACGAGTTCGCCTATAATTTGGTCTTTATAAATCGCCTCTTTATCGTGGTCTACCTCACCGTTTCCAACGTTCATAAAACTTTCCATAAGTGCGGTTAGGTCAACCGATTCTTTTTCAAGTGTTATGGGATAGGTTGATAGAGTTGATTCTTGAACGTAGTTGATATAAGAAGTGGTGCCTTGCGACACGGCGAGAATAAGCGCTATACCGATTATACCGATAGAGCCCGCAAAAGAGGTTAGCACCGTCCTACCCTTCTTTGTAATAAGGTTTCTTAGTGAGAGTTTAGAAGCCGTCCAAAAACTCATTTTGGTTCTTCCGCTCTTTCCCTTTTGAACCTTTGCTTTTTGCGGAATTGGCGGTACACTCTTCTCTTCGCCCTCTCTATACGGATTAGTGTCTTCAACGATTTCACCGTCAACTAGGCGAACGATACGTGTGGAATACTGCTCGGCAATTTCCGCATTGTGCGTTACCATAACGACAAGCTTTTCTTTGGAAATTTCCTTGATAAGTTCCATTATTTGAACACTGGTCTTGCTATCCAAAGCACCCGTAGGCTCGTCGGCAAGCAAGATATCGGGCTCGTTTACAAGGGCGCGGGCTATAGCAACACGCTGACACTGACCGCCCGACAACTGATTGGGACGTTTCTTTTCTTCTCCTTTTAGCCCAACGCGTTCTAGCGCACGCATTGCACGTTTTGTGCGTTCTTCCTTGCTAACACCTGCAATAGTAAGTGCAAGCTCAACGTTGCCGAGCACCGTTTGGTGAGGAATGAGGTTATACGTTTGGAAAACAAACCCTATTCTATGATTGCGATATACATCCCAATCCTTATCGTTAAAGTCCTTGGTGCTTCTTCCCGATATAATAAGGTCGCCTTTAGTATACTTATCTAAGCCTCCTATAATGTTGAGCGTAGTGGTTTTTCCGCAACCCGAAGGGCCGAGAACGGATACGAACTCGTTTCTGCGGAAGGAAATATCAAGTCCTTTAAGGACTTCAATTTCGCCGTTTCCCACTTTGTAGTTTTTGGTTATGCCCTTTAACGTGAGCATCGGCCCGCCTTGCTTGTAGCCGTCGGTATGAAGAGCAATGCCCTTCCTTTTTTTATAAACGACAACTTCAACCAAGGTAACCAAAGCCACAGCGAGCAAGCACAACAACGTCTTTGCTAATGGTGTCATATGGCACTCCTATAATGTTATTATCTTTAATATATACTATGAATATTTAAATTTGCTTGATTTTTTTAAGTTTTGGAAAATTTTTTACATAATCTCGCTCATTGCGTTAACGAATGCGGGCACGTCCTCAATAGCTAAGCCCTCAAGCAATCTTGCTTGTTCGTATAAAACGGTGGCGTACTTTGATATTTGGTCTTTATTTTCAGCAAAAACAGTTTTAAGTTTATCCAAAATCTTGTGGGTAGAACTGATTTCAAGTATCTTTTCCGCCTTAACTTTGCCGTCGGCATTGGGCATAGAATTGAAAACCTTTTCCATCTCGATACTAACGTCGCCAAAAGCCGTCAAGCACACGGGGTACGTCTTTAGTTTGGTGGTAAGTTTAACTTCCTTTACCTTATCCCCCAATGCGTTTTTAATGGCTTCAATAAGTTCTTTATTCTCTTCAATCTTATTTTCTAGTTCTTTCTTTTCTTCGTCGGTATCTAGCGAGAAATCAGCTTCGGATACGGACAAGAATTTTTTGCCTTCGTAATCGATAAGGATTTTTGCAACGAACTCGTCCACGCCGTCCTTAAAGTACAAGATATCAACGCCTTTATCCTTTGCCTTTTCGATTTGGGGAAGTGCGGAAATCTTTTCATAACTTTCACCGCACGCATAGTAAATTGCGTCTTGACCTTCACCCATATCCTTAACGTATTCGCTAAGCGAAATAAGTTTTTCTTGCTTTGAAGAATAGAACATAAGGAAATCTTTAAGTTTATCTTTGTTTGCACCAAAGCCCGCGTATACACCGAACTTTAACGATAGCCCGAATTCTTTGAAAAGTTTTTCATAGTTTTCCCTATCGCTATCCATCATCTTTTTAAGTTCAGCGGAAATTTTCTTTTCTAAACTTAAAGCAATAGCTTTAACCTGCCTATCCTGTTGCAAAATTTCACGCGAGATGTTAAGGTTTAGGTCGGCAGAATCGACAATACCTTTAACAAAGCCGAAATAATCGGGAATAAGCTGTTCGCACTTTTCCATAATCATAACGCCGTTGCAGTAAAGTTTAACACCTTTTTTGTAGTCCTTTGAATAGTAATCGTATGGCGCGCGCGACGGGAAGAAAAGAAGGGTATCGTATGTAACCGCACCTTCTATCTTTGCGTAAACGCCTTTGATTGGGTCGGAAAAATCGTGAAATTCGTTTTTATAGAATGACTTTAAGTTCTCGTCGGTAACCTCAGCCTTGGGTTTTTTCCAAAGCGGAACCATGCTGTTTAAGGTTTCCTCTTCGGTATAGGTCTCGTATTCGGGCTTATCGTCGGGTGTACCCTCCTTTTTCCTGCTTCTTACCATATCCATTTTGATAGGATAGCGGATATAGTCGGAATATTGTTTAACGAGCGAAGAAATTTTGTATTCTTCCAAAAACTCGCCGTAATCAGCGTCTTCCCCGTCTTGCTTTAAGGTGAGCACTATTTTTGTGCCAAAGCCGTCCTTTTCGCATTCTTCAATGGTGTAACCCTCTACACCTTTGCTTGACCACTTGTGTGAGGTTTTATCCTTATACGATTTAGTGTATACGTCGATTTTATCAGCCACCATAAACGCAGAATAAAAACCAACGCCAAATTGACCGATAAGTTCGCTATCCGTCTTGTCTTGGTTTTCTTTTTTGAACGCAAGCGTTCCAGACTCGGCAATAGTGCCTAGGTTTTTTTCCAAATCAGCCTCGGTCATGCCGATGCCGTTATCTTCAATAGTTAAAGTTCTATTTTCTTTATCCACCGAAAGTTTTATGTAGAAATTTGAGCCCACTTCGGTGTCAGTAAGCGAGATAAATTTAAGTTTATCGATAGCGTCGCTTGCGTTAGAAATAAGTTCACGCAAGAATATCTCTTTGTTGGTGTAAATTGAGTTAATCATTAAATCTAAAATTCTTTTAGATTCGGTCTTAAATTGTTTCATAGTTGCCTCCAAGTTTATGTTCCATCTAAATTTTATCACTAGTTATTTGTTTTGTAAATATTTTTTTATTGTATAAAAAAATTTTTTTGCTATTTTTTAGTTTTTTCATTAAAACACTTTCGCCGTAAAACAAATTGTCTTACGGCGAAATGTTAAAAGGAGAAATGCTTTACTCAATCTCAATGTGTTTTTTCGTTTCAATCACTTTCTCTTTTTTTGGAACTGCTAAGGTCAAAATACCTTTATCATATTTTGCCTTAACGTCGTCTTCGGTAACGTTTTCTCCAACGTAATAACTTCTAGAGCAAGAAAAATTCCTTTCTCTGCGAACGTAACTCTTTTCGTCCTCTTCTTTTTCCTCTCTCTTTGCACTTACCGTCAAATATCCGTTATCTAGCGATAGTTCAATATCTTTTTTCTCAAAGCCGGGCATATCAATTGATAATTCGTAACCCTTTTCGTCCTCCTTTACGTCGGTGCTCATTGCGTTTTTACCAGCCTTAAAAAAGGTTGGCGCGAAAAAATCGCTAAACACATCGTCAAAAAATCCTAGTCCAAAATTGTCGTTTCTTCTGCTTAAATAGTTTCTCATAATTTTATATCTCCTTGAATAATTTTTTAGCACTCTTTTGGTTTGATTGTTAGCACTCTCTATTGCCGACTGCTAATTTTATTATATCCGCGTTCAAAAATTTGTCAAGGGTTTTTTAAAAAATTTTTTAAGATTTTTTTCTTATCCCACTCTTACGGACAAAGTCCGTAAAAAAAAACGCATAGCAGTGCTATACGTTTAGTTTTTACTTTAATTTATAATTTTATTCTTGTTTTTCCGCCTTTATGGTGTTAATCACGTATTTTGCGTAAAGTTCCGCAACGTTAACCCCTGTTGCCGATTCGATACCGCCGATAAAGGCATTGGAATTAACCTCGCAAACAATAGGCTCCTCGTCGTCACCGTAAAGAAGGTCGACACCGCAATAGTCAAGTCCTAGTATGCTTGCGCATCGCTCTGCAACTTGTCTAAATCTTGGGCTAAGTTCAACCTTTTCACACCTTCCGCCTTGACCGACGTTGGAACGGAAATCGTTTTCATTTATCCTTTGCATAGAGGCAACCGCCACTCCGCCAATCACGATAACCCTAACGTCCACACCTTTTTTAGTGGGGATATATTCTTGGAACAAGTGGGGTTTTGTTTTGACAGCCCTCATAATTGACAAAAGTTCTTCTTTATTTTCCGCCTTGTAAACACCTTTACCCATAGAGCCGTAACTTTCTTTTACGATAACGGGAAGGTTTAGGTGGCTGATAATTTTATCCGCCCACTCCTCTTTAATCTCTAAATCGTCGCGATAGCAAAGCGCACCAAACACTGTCTTGGGGAATTTTATACCTCGTCCTGCAAGTGCAATATACGTTTCCGCCTTGTCGTCACAAATTCTTACCGCATTATGAGAATTGAATAGCCTTGCACCGCCCTTTTCAAACACTTTTGAAAGATATTTATCCTTGTCTAGATAAACGATAAAATCGGGCTTTGGCAAATCGGTTTTGGCACTATCCGCTTGCACGGCAATTCGCATACTCGCGTCGGAAATTATCTCTACGTCCACGCCTTTCTTATTAAATTCTTGCTTTAATCTCTCAGCTTGATACACGCTCTCGCTAGGCACCAAATAGGGATTTATAAATATAAGTCCTTTCATAACCACTAACTTTTATTTTACTATTGATATCCGCCGTTGTCAAGGGGGTTTAATGCAAATTTTGTTCGCAATATTTTTTAAAACCATATTGACAACGACATTTTTACAATGTTATAATATAGGCGAAGATAAGGTTATGCAAAAGCCAGCGAGAACCAGCAAAGTTAAGGAGGTATAGACCAATGAACAGTTCTAACGAAATATCCGTGTCTATACTCCTGATAACGAAAGGAAGATAAAAAAGTTCGGTGCCAAATGTGGCGGGACAAAACAAAGTGTTTAATTAAAGTTTCCTCTAAAATCTGTTCGTTATCAAGAGTATAAGAAAAGAAAAAAGGAAACAACTGAATATAAATATAGAAGCGTTCGAATTTCTCGAACGCTTTTGATTTTATCGAAAAGTAATCGCTTGTCAATACATATAAAAAGAGGCTTATCTAAGCCTCTTTTTTTGTTTAATATGCGTCATATCCTTCACTCCAATACAAATAATTGTCAACTTTTGTTTGAAAAACAATAAAATTATCTGGATATTTTCGCCCAATTCTTGAGTGTTTTTTCAAATGCCTTAAATGGCTCATCGCTTCCGTTTTTGA
>JAFQJB010000009.1 GCA_017397305.1 Clostridia bacterium
TCTATTCTGAAAGCAATATATTTTCAGACAATATAGGCATTAATGCAAGACCTGTAATCAGCGAAGCAAACATTGTCTACTACTTAGGCACTGACTTTAACTCCGCTCGACTTGCATGTATTAAGCACACCGCCAGCGTTCGTCCTGAGCCAGAATCAAACTCTTAAGTTTAATTATTTAAAGCCGAGTCCGTAGACTCAACTGCTCTAACGATTTTCGCTTGTTTAGCGTTTATTGTGTCAATTAATGACTGTTTTCAAGTACATATTTCATACTCAAAAGATTTTGACAGAAACTTTCAAAATAACTATTATTTCGTCTTATTTCCTTCTATTCAATTTTTAAACAACTTTCGACAACAGCGGTTGTCGTTTGCTATCACCTGAGCGACAGCCTACATATAATAACATAAGCATTTCTTTAAGTCAAGCATTTTTTCGGGGTTTTTTAAACTTTTTTTAACTTTTTTCAAAAAATTTTTTGACCCACAAAATATTGTGTTTTTTCGCCTTTCAGCCACTATATTTTGAATTTGCTTTGACGTAAAATCATTAAATAATATCTAACGATTTTGCCTATGCAATTTGCACTCTCTTTTAGAGAGCATTACCGATTATAAAGGAAAAGAACTGTTTTGTCAACCGTTTTTTCGACATTTTTAAAACTTTTTTAAAAATCTTTAAAAATCTTTTTTCTCCGCCCTTTTCTCTCCTCTTTTATATGCCCCTTATATACGCGCGCGCACGCGTAACATTATTATTATATATATAATAGTCACGACGGCTACCTTGAATCAAACAAAAAAGCAGACCGATAATCAGTCTGCTTTTTTAAGTTTTACATTAATTACTTTTGGATAGGAGTGGGAACACCTTCTACCATTTCCCAATTTCCAAGATAGTAAACGTTAGTTCTCTTACTAATCCAGTTCTTCCAACCACTAGGTTGAACGTCGATATTACAGAAGATAAAGCAATCTTTATAATAAGTGAATGCATTTTCACCGATAGTTGTTACAGCTTCGGGAATAATGAAGGTCTTGAGTCCTGAACAGCCATCGAATGCCAAGTTAGCAATCGTCGTAAGCTTGCTATCATCTGCGAAGTTAACTGCAGTGAGAGAAGTACATTTTGCAAATGCTTGAGTACCGATTTCGGTTACACTTGCGGGAACAACAACTTTTTCAATATTAGTACCAACGAAAGCATAACTCTTAATCTTTGTAACCTCAGGCAAGGTAAATTCAGTTGCGGTGCCAATATATCTAACGAGAGTTTTTTCTGCACCATCAGTGAATACTACAAATCCAGCGGTATCCGTGAGTTTGCTTGCAGTGTCGTCGGTGTAGACCGCCAACAAGTATTTACCAACGTCACCAGCACCAGAACCAATCTTAACGTCTACGCTTGACTTATTCCATGCCTCAACGAGATAGTAGCAGTTGGTGAATGCGAATTGGTTTATCTTCTTAACGTTTGCACCCAAGGTGAGTTTGTTAAGACTGTAACAACCATAGAATGCCAATCTAGAAATTTCTTCTACGTCCAAACTAATACTTGTTTGAAGAACGTCATTAATATAGAGGTTGTGCGCGAGCGAAAGGGGGTTTGCACCGATGTTTGCATAGGTGTTCTTTGCCCATTGTTCGACAGTGCCTTGATAGTTAACCTTTGTCAAAGCCGTGCAGTTTTGGAATGCGTTGCTTTCGAAAGCCTTAACGTTGTTGGTTAAAGTTACCGTCTTCAAGGTTTTGCAGCCATTGAATGCGTTTGCTCTAACCTTTTCAACGTTGATGGTTGCATTTTCCAAAGTTGTACCACCGATAATCAAGTTTGCAACTGCGCCATCAGTCTTTTCACAAGCGAGCGGGTTTGCTTGGTTGTTCTTGAATTCTATCGAAGCCCATTTGTCAACCGTACCATTATATTTAACGGTTAGAAGGTTAGAACAACCAGCGAATGCGTCTTCACCGATTGAAACTACACTTTCGGGAATGATAATTTCTTTAATCTTCTTATTGTTGAGGAAGGTACCGTCGTTAATACCTACAACGTCTGTATCGATAGTAACACTTTCAGCATCGCCGAAGTACTTAACGAGCGCGCCTTCGTACATCCAAATACCATTCTGTTCTTCAAGAATTTCTTTGCCAGAAGACAAGGTGAAAATGTTTTTAGCATACAAACCAACGTTACCAGTACCCTTAGAGTTGTTTCTGTCCTCTTTGTAATTTAATTGAACGTCAATGTTTGATTTGTTATGAATTTCAATCAAACTCTTGCATCCGTTGAATGCTTCTATGCCGATATTTACAAGGCTTTGGGGAAGAACAACCGACAAGATTTCGGTGCTGTTTTCAAATGCCTTAGAAGCAACAACCAAAGTGCCGTCCTTAATAGCATACTTACCTTCGATAAGTCTATCGGTGTCAAACAAGTATTTGCCAACGTAAAGGGTCTTTCCTGCACCTTCAATATCATCCCAGTTAGATGCGGTGTTGTAAATCTTCGTGTTCTTGATTGCATCTGAGCCGATGCTTGTAATCTTGTCAGACAACTTCAAAGTTTCAAGCTTTGTGCAACCTGCAAATGCTTCTTTAGGAAGATCGGTGAGCGATTCGGGAATTTCAACAGTCTTTAATGAAGAACAACCTGCGAATGCACCGTCAAGCATTTGTTTAAGCCCAGAGGGGAAAACAATTTCTTTAAGAGAAGAACAACCCCTAAACGCATCGGTACCGATGTATTCAAGTTTACTACCCTCTTCAAATTCTATCTTTTCAAGTTTTTTGCAATCGTAGAAAGCCTTTGAATTGATAGTAGTTACGCAAGCGGGAACCTTGATAGATTTAATATCGGTGGCGCTGAACGCTTCGGTATCAATCGTGGTGATATCTTGCCTGTAATAAGTGTGTGCAAGAACAATATCGGTCTCATCCCCCGTGTACTTGCCCACAACCGCATAATCGTGCGACATATTGTAATAGGTTACGTCCTCAGTAAAGTCCCATTTACCCTTGGGGCCAACACAAGCCACAAAGTAGTAAATAATGAGCCCGATTAATAGGAGGCACGATACTGCACCAATGATAAGTTTCTTCATATTTCATCTCCTTTTCAGTACATCATCATATATGCTATATAATTATATTATAATTATTTAGTGATGTCAAGCGATGAACAAATAAATTTTTTAAAAAAAGCCCTAATTTCCACACTTTCCCAGTCGCCCAAAAACGTGCATTTTGTTGACTTTTTTGGCTTTTTTCGTCCACCAACGATAAAAAAAGAAAAAACGCGACGTTTCCGCCTCGTTTTTTGCGTTTTATTGAATTAATTTTACATCTCGAAATTTACAACCCATTGTTTAAAAATTATAAACAGGCAGGTCAAGGCGCACGAGCATTGCGAAGTGGCGCGCACTTTTTGTACGTAACACAAGCAACGCGGAGTTGCGACATTAACAAGTATAATTTAAGGGTTTAGAAACAAGTTTGGCTAGGCTCGAGAGCCAAAACAGACGAGATAGAACGCCCGTTCATCGAGATTGTTTTGGCGAATCAGTTAACGACGCCAAACGCAGTTTATAAGCACTTAAAAGCTTGTTCGATAACGCCACCACCTATACACTTATCCCCATCGTAGAATACGGCAAATTGACCTTCGGTGATTGCTCGTTGCTTTTCGGCGAAAAGAACTTCAATGCAGTCGGGTTTTATTTTTACGGTGCATTTTTGTTCGGGTTGACGATAGCGGAATTTAGCAGTGCACTCAAACTCGGTTTTTTCAGGTCTAGACGGTATCCAGTTACACTCTTTCATAATAAGTCCGTCGGTGTAGAGCCTATCTTCCGAGCCGTGAGCAACGTATAAAATATTGTTCTCCAAATCTTTTTCGATAACAAACCAACGCGAGCCGTCGTCACCCGCTTGACCGCCAATACCTAGTCCCCTACGTTGACCTATGGTGTAATACATAAGCCCTAAATGTTCGCCCAAAGCCTTGCCGTCATAGGTCATGATTTTGCCTTTTTTGTTTGGGATATAGGTTTGTAAGAAGTTTCTAAAATTTCTCTCACCAATAAAACAAATGCCGGTGGAGTCCTTTTTCTTTGCGGTGGCAAGCCCGTGCTTTTCGGCAATCGCCCTCACCTCACTTTTATCGAGTTTACCGAGCGGGAACAAAACCTTGTCTAATTGCTCTTGTGAAAGTTGATTTAAAAAATAGGTTTGGTCTTTGCTTTGGTCTTTGGCTTTTAGTAGATAATGGGTGCCGTTATCGTGCAATATGTCGCAGTAGTGCCCCGTAGCAACGTAGTCGGCACCTAGACGCAATGCGGCTTGCTTAAAATCTTTGAACTTGATTTCGCGGTTGCATAAAACGTCGGGATTAGGTGTTCTACCCGCCTTGTATTCAGCAAGAAAATAGGAAAAAACTCTGTCCATATATTCTTTGGCAAAGTTAACCGAATAGTAAGGAATACCGAGCGCATTACCCACGCGACGAACGTCTGCAAAATCTTCTTCACCGGTGCACGCACCGCACTCGTCCTTTTCTTCCCAATTGTTCATATAAAGTCCAATGACGTTGTATCCTTGTTCTTTAAGTAAAAGTGCGGCAACCGAACTATCAACACCGCCACTCATACCGACAACCACGGTTTTTTTCATTTTCGTTCTCCTTGCATAGTATAATAGCACAAAAGCGGTAAAATAGCAATTATTTTAGGTTGTGCGACAAAATAATTGGTGTATAAACCCCGTTTTGCTTGCGTTTTTTAGGTTTTATGGTATAATGTATGCATTAATATAATTTTTTTCATTTAGGAGGATTTTATGAGTACCGACGGCTCGGTTCCGTTACAAACCTTGTTTCTTGCAGGGTTTACCCCATCTTTTAGCACTGGCTTATTTATAGCCATACTGGCTTTGATTTTGATGTCAGCCTTTTTTTCTTCAACTGAAACTGCATTTTCTTGCGCAAACAAGATTAAACTTCGCTCGCTTGCAACAAACGGTAATAAGCGCGCAAAAAAAGTTCTTGACCTTGCGGAAGATAACTACGATAAATTTATAAGCTCCGTTTTAATCGGCAATAATATCGTTAACCTTTCGGCAACGACGCTTGCAACTATATTTTTTGCTGGGCTAATTGCTGACGGGAACACCTCGGCACTTGTGTCCACAGCCGTTATGACGGCGGGGGTTTTGATTTTTGGTGAGATTACGCCAAAGTTTATTGCAAAAACCTATCCCGAAAAGCTTTCAATGGGTTTTTACCCCATAATTAAATTGTTCTACTACGTGTTCTATCCCCTAAACCTTATCTTTGGCGGTTGGAAATGGCTTCTTAGCAAGGTATTCCGCCTTAAAACCGAAGAGGTGGTTACTGAAGACGAGATTATGACTATCGTTGAAGAGGCGGAAGAAGACGGAACGCTTAACACCGAGGAAACAAAACTTATCCGTTCGGTTATTGAGTTTGACGACCTAGAGGTTGGCGACATACTTGTTCCTAGGGTAAACATCGTTGCAATAGACGTTTCTTCTACAATGGAAGAAATAAGAAAGGTCTTTGACAACGAAGGATATTCTAGAATTCCCGTGTATAAAGATTCGGTGGACACTATTATCGGCACTATTCACCAAAAAGACTTTTATACCGCATACCTTCGTGGCAAGAAAGGTATTGATGGAATTATGCAAAATGCCTTCTACACCACCGAACACGCAAAGATTTCCGACCTGCTACGTCAATTACAAAAGAAAAAAGTGCACATCGCCGTTGTTTTGGACGAATACGGCGGAACACTCGGTATCGTTACTTTAGAGGATATTTTGGAAGAATTGGTTGGTGAAATTTACGACGAGCACGACGAGGAAGTTCACCACTATAAACAAATCGACGAAAACGTTTATTTGGTAAACGGCAATGCGCCCCTTTCTGAAACTTTTGAGTTCTTTGAACTGGATAAGGACGAAGAAGAGGAGTTTGAGGCAAGTACGGTAAGCGGTTGGATTATCGAAATGCTTGGCGAAATACCAAGGGTTGGCGCAACCGTAACGCACAAAAACTTGGACGTTGAAGTTACAAAATCTACCGTCAAGAAAATTATTCAAGTAAAGGTTATCAAAAACCAAATTGAAACCGAAGAAACTGAAGATTAAAAACGTTCACTGCCACTTTCCCACTGCGTTAAGTGGCAGTTATGCACTTGTAGCCCAACTGGATAGAGCATCGCCCTCCGACGGCGAAGGTTGTGGGTTCGACTCCCGCCAAGTGCACCAAACAAGAACAAAACAAGTGATTTCCCATACTTCTACACTGCTACTTGGAGAGCAAGGGAGTCGAATTAGGAGAAAATTGCGTATGCAATTTGTCCGGAGGACTAAACAGTCCAGCGGACTGTTTATCGGGAAGGCCACACAGGTGGGACTCCCGCCAAGTGCACCACGTCGAAGCACCGCATTACGTCAGCAGTTTGCTATTGCAAACAGCACGACAGACGGCGGGCTTCTCCTTTTTCCCAAAAATCTTTTGCTATGCAAAATCTTTTCGGGAACCCTAATAACACTTGCTACTTTGGTGCGTTTTTCACATGTCCAAGTATACCAAGTAGAATTAAAAAATAATACACTTTACAAACTATGAAACTTATTTTAGCAAGCAATTCTCCAAGGCGGAGGGAAATATTGAAAGAGGCGGGGTTTACTTTTGACGTTGTAGTTACCCCTTTTGAAGAAAAGGACGTTGCCCTATCCCCTATTGAAACGGCGGTAAACAACGCACTAGGCAAAGCAACGGCAACTTTTAATAGCCTTCGCGATAAGGACGCGGTTGTTTTGGGGGCGGATACAGTGGTTTATTTTAACGATTGTATTTTAGGTAAACCAAAGGATAGCGAGGACGCAGCGAAAATGCTTAAAACTTTGTCGGGCAACACCCACACGGTCGTTACGGGATATGCTATTATCACCCAAAACGGCGCACTATCGGGGTTTAGTGAAAGCAAAGTTACCTTTAACACCCTTACTAAAGAGCAAATCGACCAATACGTTAAAAGCGGAAAACCGCTTGATAAGGCGGGTGCATACGGAATACAAGACGGCTATAACTTGGTGAAAACCTTTGAGGGTAGCCTTAATAACGTTATAGGCTTGCCCATAGAACAAATTGCACCAATACTAAAAGAGAAAATGAAAACCGATAACTAAATCGGTTTTTTTATTTTAAAAACTTGATAAAAATTTTTTAATATGTTATACTAATTTTGCCAAACAATTCATATTTAATAAAGACGCATAAAATATTTAAATACACGGACAATAATTGCAATTACGCAATTCCACCGTGTTATTGGTATTTTATGCTAATAATCGAATTGTTTGGCGACAATCGGAGTTTGCGTTTTTGTATGCGCTGACCTCGGTTGGCGCATTTTTTTATTTTTTTGGAGTGTTTATGATAACAAAAGCATATTTATCCAAAATGAATTTGACCGCTTTAAGAGAACTTGGCTCAAACGTCGGTGTTAAAGCCCCCACCTCGCTTAAAAAGAGTGTACTGATTGAAGAAATTCTTTTGATACTTAACAATCAAAAAGAGCCTTCCTTTTCTAACTATGGAAGGCCGAAAATGATAAGCAATCTCGCTGAAATTGAGGGCTTAAAGGAAGAACTTTTAGAGCGTGCAAAAAAATCCCCCACCGCTAGCGAGTTAGAAACTAGGCTTGACAGGGCACTGAGCGAAATAAAAGAAGTTATCGTGCAAATATTACACAAAATAGAAAAATAAAAAAAGCAATCTTTTTAGATTGCTTTTTTGTTTGCAGTTTTTTTTAGTTTGACGAGTAAAACACAAAAAGGACGCGCGTTCTTGCAAGGGCGCATACATTGATAGTATGTAACCGAGCAAAACGCAAAGTAATTTGCAGTGTTTTTCCGTCAAAAATTATCTGTTGTTGATAAGTTTGGTAAGTTCGACAGGTTCAACGATTTTATCACCCTTGTAAACACGCATGTTACCAGAAGCGATTTCGTCGATAAGAATAACTTCGCCGTTGTTGTAACCGAATTCGAACTTAATATCCCAAAGGTCAAGACCGATTTTTGCAAGGTCGTCAGCGATAATCTTGGTGATTTTTAAGGTTTGAGCCTTCATGCTTTCGAACATTTCGGGGGTCATTACCTTAAGAGCTGCCAAACCTTCACCAGTAACTAGGGGGTCCCCCTTTTCGTCGTTTTTGAAAGTGCATTCAACGTAGCCACCTTCTAAGCGAGTGCCGTTTTTGATGTATTCGCCATATCTTCTAATAAAGCTACCGGTTGCAACGAGACGGCAAATAACTTCTAAGCCAAGACCGCCTTGTGCTTTACCGAAACATTCTGCAGGAAGAACTTCCATCGTAGCGTTTTCGATATCAGCCGAAACGTAGTGGGTTTTGATGCCTGCTTTTTTAAGCATTTCAAAATAATAAACAGACGTTTGGAGGTTTGCCTTGCCGATTCCGTCAATGGTCAAGCCAACGGAGTTTTCACCTGGGTCAAACACACCGTCTTTACCAGTGCAATCGTCCTTAAACTTAAGCAAAACGTTACCGTTTTCAAGTTGATATACGTCTTTAGTTTTTCCTTGATAAAGTTTTTTCATAAAAATACCTTCTTTTAATAGAATTTTCGTCTATATTATAACAAATTCCGCCTCTCAATGCAATTACTTAAAAGCAAATTACCAAAATTTTTTATTATACAATAAAAAAGCACTGCTTATATCAAAAAGCCACCGAAAATTCGGTGGCTTTTCTTTTCACATATCTTGTTAAAGGATTAGTTGCAAGCAGGTCAAGCACACGCTTTTATCTGTTTTTAAGTGGTTAGATACAAGCAAGACAAGGCTCGCGAAGGGTTTGGGGTGAGATTGACCTTGCTGGTCATCGAAATCTTTTACACGCTCTTGGCGCGTAGTGTTTTTAAGCCAAAGATGCAAGCAAGAGGAGGAAAACGAAAAGCCCCGATAGGCGCGTACGTCTGTACGTAACTATTAGGGGCTTTGATGTTTGACAATGTATTGCGCCGTATATTTGGCTTAAAAATTATACTTCTATCTTCTTAGATTTTGCCCTAGACTGATTAAACGCCATATTAGAGTATCCAGTGGTGCTCTTTAGGTCGGCTTCAAAAAGTTCTTTTTGACGAGCGTATACTTCGTCGGGCATTGAGGTTATACCTTGATTGTTTGAAGGAAGTTTATCGGGTGAACCTTCTTCAGCGAATACACTAAGTTTATCGTTTCTATACTTTTCTCTCTCTTCTTTATTGCGGAAGTTAGGAATTTCCATAGTAACACCACCAGCGAGAACTGAGCGGTAAGCAAAAATACCGCAGAAGCACATATCGAGAGCCGAATAAATGTCGATATAATCGGCTTCGGGATTGCCTTTAATGGCTTCTACAAAGTTGTATGCCGAATAGAAGTCCGAACCGCCGTGACCAAAAGACTCACTCTTCGTGCTTGCGCTCACTTCGGGGAGATAACTTACCCTCTTTTCGTTCTTATAGTCGCCGGGGAACGGGTCGTTATAAACGTAAATTCTACGATAAGTGTCCGAACTTGCGTCCGTTCTTGCAGTTTCCATTCTTCCCTTGTTACCGTACATATTGAACCAGCAAGAGCCTTTGTAGAGACCGCCGTGCAAACTCTTTACGAGTGCGCCGTTTTCAAGTTCTACCATTTCTAACGCATAAGCACCGCCGAGTTTACCCATGCGGAAACATCTATCCGCCATTTTGCCTTCAAAGCCAACTACTTTTACGGGGCGAAGTTTTGTGCCGTGAATAATCGGGCCTAAAGAGTGCGTGCAGTAGAAGTTTGCATACATTTTGTTACGCCAATGGTTTTTGTCGCCATAAGCAATACTCGGCCAAATAGATTCGCAGTTGTGGATATATTCGCATTCTGCATACTCTAGTTCGCCAATTGCACCCTCTTTATAAAGTTTTCTCATTTCATTAGGACCGGGCATATATACGTAATTTTCCGCGTACACGTAGGTTAAACCAGTTTCTTCAATAGTTTCAACAAGTTCAACAGCCTCAGCCATAGTTTGAACGGGCAAAACTTCACTTGCAACGTGTTTGCCTGCCTTTAACGCTTTGATTGCGAAAGGTGCGTGTTCGTGTGCATAGTTTGCAAGCCAAACAGCATCCATATCATGCTTAATAAAATCGTCAAAATTATCGTAGAAAGCAATGTTTCTATCACCATAGTTATCTTTTTGACGTTGTAATGCTTCGGGCCACTTGTCACAAATTGCAACGACTTCAGCATTGTCAGCAACGTCGCAATAACTTATCATACTCGTTCCGCGATATGCGCCCATAACGCCAATTCTAATTTTCTTGTTCGCCATAATAAACCTCCGTTTATCTTTATGGTTACATTTTACCACCCTCAATAGCACAATGTAAATAACTTTTTTCCCTATAAATATGGAATTTTTCCACTATCAGTTGACACTACGAATTTATTTATATATAATTAAGGTATGTTTGAGAGAAATATTTGCCAATTCGTGCCAACACGAAGAACCGAACTTGATTTAGAAGTTTTGCACTTTGTTTTAGAGACCAAGCAAGTGGAAGAAAAAAATTCTATCCTATCCGTTTACCGCGTCTATTACGTCATTGAGGGCGAGGGATATTTTAAGACCTCGTATGAAGAGAGAAAGGTGCAAAAGGGTAGCGTTATGTTTTGTTTCCCTGGGAAAGAGTTTTCACTTACCTCAACCCCCGGTTTTAAGTATGCATACATAAGTTATATAGGACTGCGTGCGGCGGCACTTACCGATAGGCATAAACTTGGTTACCGCAACTCTGTGTTCGACAACGTGAACGAACTTATGAGCATTTGGAAAAACGCACTGCCCGTTCCACCCTCTGTAGTAGACTTGCGGGCGGAAGCCGTGCTTTTATATACCTATTCTGCGGTGGGTTCGATAATTTCTAAAGAGGCTATCCCCGACCTAGAAACAAACGGCGCAACCGAGGCAAAAAAATATATGGACGCGCACTTTTCCGACCCCACCCTATCGCTTTCTAGCATTTGCAAGGCTTTATCTTATAGCCCTAAATACCTATCTTCAGTATTTACAAAGCAGTATAAAATAAGCCTTTCCAAATACCTAAATTCTATACGCATAGAACACGCGTGCTCACTTTTAGAAAAGGGACACACCAGCATAAAAACGATTGCTTATATGTGCGGTTTTAACGACCCGCTATACTTTTCCAAAGTTTTTAAGGCGCTTAAAAAATGTGCACCTAGGGAATACATCGCAAAATTAAAGGAGAATAATAAATGAAACCTATAGTTGACGTTATTTGGTTTATGGGACAAAGCAATATGCAAGGTCAAACCGAAAGGTTAACCGAGGACAACGCGCCAATTGAAAATGCGTTTGAATATCGCTATTTCACCGACAATCTTATCCCCTTAAAAAACCCTGTGGGTGAATTTATCTTAAAAGACCTCTCAAAAGGTTGGGACGTGCCTAAAAACGTGGTTGCTGACCAAATTAGAGAATGGCAAATCGCACACGCGCTTGGTGGTTCTGTAAGCGGAAATACCAACCTCGTGCCAAAATTTTGCAAACATTACACAGAAATAACTGGCAAAAAAGTTGTTGCCGTGCACACCGCAAAGGGTGCAACGGTTGTTAAAGAATGGCTTCCTGATGACGTTGTTTTTAAAGTTGCGTGGAAAAAGATGCAAAAGGCGGTAGAGTGCGTTAAAAGGACTTATACAATCGACAAAATCTATATCGCGTGGCTACAAGGTGAAAGCGATGCGATTGCAGGCACTTGCAAAGAAACTTATATGCAACAAATGATTGAACTTAAAAACAACGCTAAAGCCGATTTCGGTGTGGAAAAGTTCGGCATTATCAAGGTGGGGCGGTTTACCACCACTGGTCGTGACCAAGCGATTTTCGACGCGCAAGAAACGTTGCCCCTTATCGATAGTGACTTTTTGATGCTTTCACGCATCACCGAAGATTTAATCGACGACCCCGCCTATATGAACCCTTATGCTAGGGGACATTACAACAGCGACGGGCAAGAAAAAATCGGCACCCACGCAGGCACCAATTTAGCACTTATGACTTTAGGCAAAGAACCTATTTATAAATAAAAAGAAAAGAATCAAAACCCCACCGCGCTCTGCGATGGGGCTTTTTTATTTTTGTGTTTTTTTCTTTTTTTCTTCAATGATTTCTTGGTATTTTTGGTAAACTTCCCTTGCTACCATTTCCCAACTGCGATAGAGGGTTTTGCCCGCGTTTATCCCCACCTCTTTTAGAAGGTCGGGCTTATCGATTATACTAAAAAGTTTATCGGCAAAGCTCTGTGCGTTCTCTTTTGCTAAAAAGCCGTTAACGTTATCTTCAACAAGTTCAGCACTGCAAGACCCCTCGGTCATTACTGCGGGAAGGTTATGTGCCGCCGCCTCAACCGCGGTCACGGGAGCCATATCAAAGGTTGAAGGAAACAACAATGCATCCGCCCTTAGATAATAGCCTTGCAAAAGTTGTTTGTCGCCAACACTTCCTGTGAAAATGCACTTATCCGCAACGTCCACATCTTTTGCGTAGGCTTTAACCTCCTCAAAGTCAAACCCACCGCCAACGAACAGCATTTTGAAATCTTTACCGCCGTCCTTTACCATTTTTAATGCGTCTAGAATGATTTTAAGGTTTTTATACCACGCCATTCTTCCCACGAACAAAAACACGATTTTTTGGTCGTGAAGGGCGTGCATATCGTTTATTTTTTGGATAAGTTCGGGCGCGTTTTCTGGGTATACCATGTCCGTGCCGTTTCTTATAACTTCGATTTTACCCTTATAACCATAGTCGCGCAAGGTTTGGCACGATTTGTTACTTACCGTCCAAACACTATCGGCGCGCTTATATACTTGGGCTAAATACCTACACATCAATCGCGTTATAAAGTTAAACTTTACGTACCGCTTAAAGTCTTGGTGATACTGGGTGTGCAAGGTGGCAACGACTGGGATATTTTGCTTTTTTGCTATCCTTAAAGCCATTCTACCCAGCGTAAAGGGGGAGTGGGTGTGCATTATGTCAAACTTCTCTTCCCTTATCTTTTTTACAAACTTTCTATCAAACGCGGGGAAAGGATATCTATATTTTTGGGGGGCACTGACCGACTTGCACCTTAAAACGTCAAACGATTCTTGGTCTTTATACTTTTGCTTTTTTGAAGCCTTTGACGTTGCAAGTTTGCAGGTCGAAACCTTGGAAAGTTCTTCACAATAAAATTTAACAACGTTTATCGCTCCGTCAACCGACGGGTAAAAACTATCGATAAATTCTAAAATCTTAATGTTCTTTTCCGGTTTTTCCATTAATAATCCCTGCCTATTTTAGTCTCCTTTATCGTATCGACGTCAACTTCTTCACCGGTAATACTCTCAAACAAGTCGATTGCACTTTCAACCGCTTGGTCTAAATTTAAGTATTTATAATTTCCAAGCCTTCCGCAAAGGTACAAGTTTTTGCACCCCTTCGCTTCTTCCTTATACTTATTGTAAAGTTCTAGATTTTTAGCAAGCGGGATAGGATAGTATGGCTCGTTTTTTCCTCTCTTGTGCTTTTTGGGGATTTCTTTTACGATGACCGTGCCCGTACTAGACGGCTCCGAGGTGAATTTTGAAAACTCGGTAACCCTTGTTTGTTTGCCCGATACCGTATAGTTTATTACTGCAGACGATTGATATGATACGACGCGCTTATTTTCGAACCTAAATTTTACCGTTCTATAAGGCAACGTGCCGTATTTATAATCAAACAATTCGTCAATGCTTCCAGTATACACAACCAAACCGTCAAAGGGCTTTCCGCGGAGGTAAATTTGACCTTCGTGGATATGCGCACCCGTCGCTGCATTGGTTCTTAATTTAATCTTTATATGGGGGTGGCGGAGCATGTTTGCTATCATTGACGAAAAGCCGTCCTCTGGCATTACTTGATACTTATCGATAAAGTATTCGTCGTTTCTTGATAGTACCACGGGGACTCTACCCATAATCTCTTCGCTGAGTCTTTCGGGCTTATAACCCCACTGCTTCATGGTGTAGATATAGAAAATATGCTTGTAAACGTATTCCCCAAAGTCTCTAATCTCGTGATTGGGGTGGTTTTTTAATTCCATAACGTTAAGCCTTGCACCCTCGCCAAACTCGGCAATGAGAATTTCTTCAAGTCTTTCAGCCTTTTTCTTTGAAAAGGCAATGTGCAAAGAGTTGAGGTTAAAGGGCACGGGAACAAGCTTGTCCTTTCTAATCTTTGCCAATACCTTGTGACGATATTCACGCCAATCGGTAAATTTGGTCAAAAACTTATACACTTTTTCGCTGTTTGTGTGGAAAATGTGCGGACCGTAAGGCTGAACGATTATGCCTTGTTTGTTGCGATAGTCGAATGCGTTTCCACCAATAGTGTCACGTCTATCGATTACGGTTACCGAATATCCGTTTTCAGCAAAAAGTCTTGCTATTGTGGCGCCCGTTATACCAGCACCAACTACTATTACTTTATCCATAGTTTTCCCTCTATTTTAGTTTTACCCCTTGATTTCTTTAACGAACTCAGCAATCTTTTGGGTTGCCTGCGCCAAATCCTTCATAGAGTAAGCATAAGAACATCTTACGTAGTCTCTGCCAAAATCACCGAACGCATCACCGGGAACGACTGCAACTTGCTTACTTTCTAAAAGTTTTGTTGCAAACTGCTCGCCCGTCATACCCGTACTCTTTACGCACGGGAAGATGTAGAACGCGCCTTCCGGCTCAAAGCAGTTAAGTCCCATCTCGGTAAACGTGCGGTACATAAACATACGGCGTTTATCGTATTCTGCACACATTTCCCTAACCGTAGCATAGCCGTTTGCTCTGCCCCTTTTAAGTCCTTCAAGTGCTGCGTATTGCGAAAAAATCGGTGCGCAAATAATGGAATATTGGTGTATTTTTAGCATGGTTGAAAGAATTTCCTTGTTTGCACAAACGTAACCTATTCTCCAACCGGTCATTGCAAAAGCCTTTGAAAAACCGCTGATTAGCACCACGCGGTCTTTGAGTGCGGGAAAGCTTGCAAGTGAGCAGTGATTTTTGCCGTAAGTTAGTTCGGCATAAATCTCGTCCGCAACAATCAAAATTTCGTGCTCGATTAAAATGGGAAGAATTTCTTCAATGTCTTCCTTACTCATAATTCCGCCCGTTGGGTTATTGGGGTAAGGAAAAACAAGCGCTTTGGTTTTGTCGGTTATAACGCTAAGAAGTGCCTCTTTGGTAAGCTTAAACCCGTTCTCACCGCTACACGGAATTGAAACGGGAACACCACCCATAAGTTCTACCGTCGGCTTATACGAAACGTAACTGGGGTCGGGAATAAGCACCTCTTCCCCCTCGTTAAGCGTTGCTCTAAACACAAGGTCAATCGCTTCGCTTGCGCCCACCGTGATTATCATGTCGTCCATAGAATAATCAACCGAAAAAACGTCCTTTAAGTATGCGGAAATTTCCTTGCGGAGTTCGGGGAGACCTTTGTTAGAGGTGTATTGTGTATAACCGCGCTTTATTGCGCTTATCCCCGCATCACGAATTTCCCACGGGGTTATAAAGTCAGGCTCGCCCACACCTAAGGAGATGACGTCTTTTCTTTCGGAAACGATGTCAAAAAACCTTCTAATGCCGGACGGCTTGATATTTTTTGCTCTATTACTTAAAAAATCTCTCATGCTTGTATCAACTGTCTTTTTCCGTCTTGTGACGGGCGGGTCACTTGCCCTTCTATCTTGTATTTTTTGAGAATAAAGTGCGTTTGAACGCTAACTATACCCTCGATTACGCTTAGTTTTTCCGAAACGAACATTGCAACGTCGGTAATGTTTTCACCCTCTACGAAAATTGCAAGGTCGAAACCACCACTCATTAGGTATAAACTTTGAACCTCGGGGAAGTGGTAAATTTCTTCGGCATAGGAGTCAAACCCCTTAAGTTTTTGGGGGGCAACCTTAACCTCGATAAGCGCTTGAACCTTTTTCTTTTCCATTGCCTCGGTATTTAAAATGGCGGCGTATTTAACTATAATGCCGTCTTCTTCAAGCCCTTTTAGTGCTGTTTTTACACTAATCAAACTTGCACCCGTTATGGCACAAAGTTGGTCGTTTGTATATCTCGCGTTTTCGGTAAGCAAATCGATTAATTGGTTTTTAAGGTTTTCCATCTTTGTCTCCTTGAACAAAATATTCTTACTCGTATTATATTGTATTCTTTTTAAACTCATTTGTCAATTATTATGTTGATTTTGCACCCCGATTGTGATACAATATTTTTGGAGGAAATTATGGTACGAATTTGGGCAAAGGTTATAAAGGACGATAAAATTATCAATCAATGCGTGTTTGAAAGGTTTGAATCGATAGATTATTCCAAGTTTTTCGACTATCTTACCGAAATATGTTCAACCCTTGATATCGCGACGCCGATATTGATTAAAACCCACCTTTTTAACTATGCAAAATACAACAACGTTCGTTTTACTAGCGCTGATTTTGTCGAACAAATTTCCTTCGATAAACTGGTTTTAGAAAACGCACTCGTATAAGGTATATTTTTGGCTTTTTTGCTCATTCTTATTGTATAAGGAGGGCGGTATGAAAATTACTTCTATTTTAGCGTTCACTTTGGTTATCGTGGGCGCACTCGTCTGGCTCTTGGTTGGGGTCTTTGACTTCAATCTTGTCGCTTTCATCTTTGGAAGCGGGGCAAGCGCGGTCGTATCGCGAATTATCTATTCGTTGGTCGGCGTTTCTGCGCTTTGGCTTTTATTTATCTGGGCGATGTATCATCCGTTTAAGGTGGTTGAATAAAACAAAAAACTCTTTTCTTTTTGAAAAGAGTTTTTTCTTTGTCCTTATTATAAGGCTTTTTTATAACCTTCCCTTTTGTTTTAACTTTTCTAGCCTAAAATACATTGGTATCCCCAAAAGATATACCGACACCGTTTGACCTATAAACACAAATGCAACTTCTAGCATATAAACGTAACTTCCCGCACCGTAAAGTAGCCAAATTAGTGGCAAGAAAAGTGCGTTCAAGATAACGGGGAACAATCCGCCTATAATCACCTTAAGCCATCTATTTTTGAACATTTTGCCCACGAAAAATGTTAAAATTGAAGCGGTTAGAGTTATTACACTGCCAAGCAAAACGTCTGCGGGCGAACAACCTGTTATTAGGTTAGAGAGCAAGCACCCTATAAAAAGCCCCGGTACCGCGTCGATGAAAACTAAGGGCAATAGGCAAAGTGCCTCGCTTATTCTAAACTGAATAGCACCGCTCGCTACGGGGAAAACGATTAGGGTGGAAAGAATATATAGCCCCGCGATTAAAGCCGTTCTCGTTATAAACTTTGCTACCGAATTTTTCATAAAAAAATCTCTCTCCCTAAACCTGAGAAAGAGATAAAAAAACTATTCTTTTCTCGGTTGTTTTATAGAAGTGTTGTCCGAAAACCTTCTTACAACCGATTATATATTATTTTTTTGTTTTTTGCAAGCGAATTTATAAACTATTATTCTATTCCTTTTAATGTGTCGCCAAATTCTTCCCTTACCTTTTGCTTTTGTTCTTCGGTTGCCGATTGCACCTTGTAAAAACCGCGTTCACTCATTTGCAAAAATATAGAAAACTGGTCGCCTATAATTTCACGCAAGTGGTCGGAAACCACCGCACGAAACCCATCGCTCACACTCTCCGCCATAACCGTTGTGTAAAGTGACATCAGTTGTTTTTCTAAAATCAAAAGGTCGGTAAACGCTTCCTTTTCGTTAAGTTTTGCCATTTCCTTAAACTGTGACATATTCCCCTCCTTAAAGCATGCCGTACAGCGCGTTAAAACGCTTTAGGTGTTTTTCTTTTATCGTGTTAAAGAACTCCGCCGTCTCTGGACTTAAGAAGTTTTTAGCATAGTAATTTGCCTTTTTGCACGCTATTTCTTCCAGTGTTAAAAGGTCGGAAATTAGCGTTGCTTCTTTTGAAGTTATCATATTTGCCATAAATTTTCCCTCCTTATTTCATTGTTTGCTTTTAAGGAATAAATATTCGCTTTTTTAGGTGATAAAGTGTAAAACAATTTACCAAATAAAACTGATACTAAACACTTAAAACACTTGAACGGTTATGCTTTTTTTGGTATAATTAGTGCAATTGTTATAAAATTGGTTTTTATAATAGGGACGGATATGGTAAAGACGAAAAATTATAGAAAAACGTTAATATCTTGCTATCTCGGTTATATTACGCAAGCAATAACCGCAAATTTCACACCCCTTCTTTTTTTGACTTTTAAGGGCACTTATGGAATTTCACTTGAACTAATTGCTCTTATACCCATGGTGTTTTATTTAACGCAACTGCTTGTCGACTTAGTTGCAACTAAGTTCGCAGACGTCATTGGATATCGCGCGTGTATGATTGCATCGCAAGGCGTTTCTGCGTTAGGTCTTGTTCTTATGGCAATTTTACCTTCAATTCTTTCTAATGCGTTCGTTGGAATTATTATCTCGGTTGTTCTTTACGCGATTGGAAGCGGACTTGTTGAAGTTTTGCTAAGCCCTATCGTCGAGGCTTGCCCCTTCAAAAATAAGGCAGGCGTAATGAGCCTTCTTCACTCTTTCTTTTGTTGGGGGTCGGTAGGTGTAATTTTGGGCTCTACCCTATTCTTTGCACTTTTCGGCACGGCTCGTTGGCAAATTCTTGCTCTCATTTGGGCGGTAATCCCGCTTATCAACGTGTTTAACTTTATCTTCTGTCCAATAGAAAAACTTGTGGATAGTAGCCAAAAAATGCGCATTGGCAACCTGCTAAAGCTTCCTTTGTTTTGGCTTATGATTATACTTATGATTTGTGCGGGCGCATCCGAAGCCACGATGACACAGTGGACGTCCGCCTTTACCGAATCGGCACTTGGAATTTCTAAAATCGTCGGCGATTTAGTAGGGCCTTGCACCTTTGCCGTCTTTATGGGAATTGCGCGCGTTTTTTACGGAAAGACAAGCGAAAAAATTGATTTAACCAAAGTTATGCTTGGCTGTGGTTTAGTATGCGTGGTGTGTTATTTGCTAGCCTCCCTATCGCCAAATGCTATTCTTGGACTTATTGGCTGTTCCCTTTGCGGTTTGGCGGTCGGCATTATGTGGCCGGGAACAATAAGCATTTCAGCGCAAAAATGTCCTAGAGGCGGAACGGCAATGTTTGCTTTTTTAGCACTTGCAGGCGACCTTGGTGCAACGGCAGGTCCTACCATGGTGGGAAGCATTGCGGACGCGGTGGGAGGAAATTTAAAAACAGGTCTGCTTTTTGCAACCATATTCCCCGTGTTGCTGGTGCTTGGACTTGCAATTTTAGTTATAAAATCTAAAAAACCCAGAAAAGCCGAAATGATTAAACCAAAATAGTTTACGCTTTTAGCATAAAATAAGGATAACGAAAAAGCGCTGTTCCGTTAGAGATTTTTAGTTCATAACAAAAGTATAGCCCACTATACTTCGCAAGTTGCGAAATATGGTGGGCTTATTTTATCCACAAAAGATTAAGTTAATAAGTTATATTTTTCGCCTTGTGGCTAAAAGTGATATGCAAAACAAGTTTTGCGTTATATTTTTCGAGAGAAAAATTCAAGGTTCTGCTTTAGCAGGTTCTTATATTTCTCTCGAAGAAGTTATATTAAATAAATCCTTAACTTGCCGTAGGCAAATATCACTGCCGTAAGGCAATATCACTCGTATTTAGACGAATATCACAAATGCGTAAGGATTTATTTAGTTGTCGCAATTCCCTATGGGAAGAGCGACAATCTCGTTATCCTTTTTCTTTTATATCTTTTCCTTTGGTTTTCCATTTGCCAGTTAAAAAGAAAATTCCACCGATTATAAAGGGTGTAAAGCCCGCGAGCGCATCGCCCAGCCAAAATCCGTAATAGCCCATATCAAGTCCCAAACCAAACAAGAGCGCAAGCCCTATTCTCATAACGATTCCGTCGAGTATTGCGGTCGAAAAGTTGACCACGTTGTTTGCACTTCCCATAATAAGCGCGTTTGTTATAGGTCGAAGAGCGGTTGCCGCAAATAGCAATAGTGCAATTGGGACGTATCCTTCTACCAAAGCGAGCACACCCGTTGCCTCTTTAGAAATAAACAGCGAAAATATTTGTGTAGGGAATAAAATCATTGCAATACTCATTATCGTGGATATTGAAATGGTGACAACGGCTATGCTCCCCATAACCTTTTTGCACCTATCATACTGCCCGACGACGATGTTTTGCCCAACCATAGTCGACCCCGCGGTTGAAACGGAAAGAGCAAGTTGGTTTACGATATATGCAATTTTATGTGCTATGCCCGAAAACGCCATTACTTCTAGGCTATAACTATTGATATAAGAGTTTACGAAAAGTTTTGACACGTGCACGGCTGCCGAGCGAATGACAAGCGGAATGCCGAGTTTTAATAACGCAACAAACATTGGTTTATTCCACTTGAAAAAAGCGGAGAATTTTATATCAAGCTCGAACTGCCGTCTTTTTTTCGCCAAAAAAATTACTGAAACAATAAAACTTACACCTTGACTTATTACGGTTGCAAGTGCAGCACCAGCCGTTCCCATCTTAAAGGCCACAACGAAGAGTAGGTCTAACCCAACGTTTAATCCCGCCGCAATGCTTATGAATATAAAGGGGTGCTTAGAGTCGCCCATGCCCCTTAAAATTGCGCTTACTACGTTATATCCATAGATAAACACTAAACCGAGCATGCAAATAAAAGAATAATCTTTAGCACCTTGAAAAGCGCCCTCTTTGGTGTTCATAAGCCTTAATATTCCATCTTGAAATATTATAGATACAGTACTTACAACTATAGCGCAGAGGAATAAAAAGCCACCCATAGTGCCAACGAACGCACCTATTTTTTTGCGTTCACCTTTGCCAATATACCGCGCGATTATAACTTGAACGGCAAAGCCAAAGCCCATTGCAACGACGGTTAAAAAGTTAACGACGTCCCCGCCGACTGAAACTGCCGCAGAACCATTTTCTTTTAGAACGTGCCCCACCACAATCATATCGACCATATTGTAAACAAGTTGCAAAAGATTGGACAAAAACAATGGTGCGGCAAAAATAAGCAACGGCTTAAATATCTTGCCCTTTGTAAAATCTTTAATTTGTGTTTTTTCAGCCGTCATTTTTTTGCCTCTTTTGCGGGGTTAATCCACCCCGTCCTTTTAAATTCCCTTATAGATTGGTTTTCAGTTTTCTTAAATAACCTGCTTGCGTATGCAGGGTCCTTTATCCCCACAAGTGCGCACGCCTCTTTTAAAGTCATATTTTGGCTGGCAACGTAGTTTTTGATTAAGTATAATCTATATTTGTTTATGTATTCTACTATTGTTTCGCCCGTAATCTTTTTGAAAACCACACAAATATATGAGGAAGAAACGTGTAAATATTTTGCTATATCGTTAATAGAAATTTTTTGCGCTATCCTTGACTTTATATATGTTTTTGCTTTGTTAACGTAGGAAACCTCGCCCGAAACTTCTTCCCCTTGTTGCCATTCGTCAATAAATCTTGCGTTTAATATGTCAACCGCATCAAAGACAAGCGACACTATTTTATGCTCTCTTTCGGGATGAAAATGGTGCAAAAAAATCAGTTCGTCAATAATGCGCATTAATTTTTCACTTTTTTCACCAATCAAAGAAAAACAAATATTGCTGTTTATTGCAATCTCGTTATAATCATAATCTACAACCATACCAACCGAATGCGCTTCAAACGGCCCTTCATACGAAGTGTCAATTTCCGTCTTGTTAATTTCTCCACCAACACTTCCGTCAACACTGACGAATTTTTTGCCGTTTTTTATGGTATAACATTTTCCATACCTGCAATAGCTTAACTCTAAAAAGTTTTCTCTTATCGGGATATGATTTTTAAACCCGTCTTCTGCAGAATAGGTATGCGCAAACGCAATCTTTGGTATGCTTTTTAACTTTATCCACTCTCTCATGCGTTTGATTTTATCACAAAATATAAAAATAGTCCAACTTTTACGGTAGGTTACATAAAATTGTTAAACTAACACACCCCACGCAAACTGCGTGGGGTGGTTGTTTTTATTTTATATTTTTTCACTTGTTGCAAGGGCAATAAAACGTTCGCCTTTGCTGTTTACCGCACAATAATAATGATAAACTATATTGTCTTTTACAACTATCCAAGGTTTATGGGCAAACTTATCCTCCCACGAAAACTCGCTTTCTATAAGGTTTTTGCCCTGCCATTTTGTCCAATTAATCAAATCATACGAGCAAGCAAAGGTATTAAAGGCCTTTTCGCCATCATATACAAAATAAACCATAACGTAAAGGTCATCTATTTTTATAATTTGCCCGTCGCCCAATATCCTTTGGCTTTTGTCTATAGTTTGGTCAAAAATTATGGGCTCTTTTCCATATCTTTCCCACTTTTCACCATCGTTTGAAACGGCAAGATAAATAGATTCTCTTCTCTCTACCCCCCTTGCGTTATAAATGGTTACGTATTTATAGCCAAGCGTTTTTTCTTTATCGATAAACGCATTGCACTTAAACACACTTGCCTTTTCGCCCTCTCTCGCATCAAGGTCACTCGGGGATAAAATTGGATTAGGCAACTTTTCGTAACTATCAAAATTTTCAGCATCCTTAAATTTGCATAAGCCTGCAGACAGCGGGTCGGTTTCATAACCCATAAGGGCACCGCCAAGATAAGCAAAATAATAATTTCCGTTCACCTTTTGCAAAGAAAAATTTCCGTTAAAATCATTTTCAACAAAAATGGGGTATGCCGCAATTTGATTGCAATCCCAACTGCCATCACCCGTTCTTTTTAAGTTTTTGCCTAAGTATTGCCAGTTAACAAGGTCACTACTTGTTGCAAGGTGAGAATCATACCCCGAATTTTTAACGTCATAAGCAATTTTTATAAGAGACATATACCACTTTCCCTTATGATTAAATACCCCTGGGGAATCGCACATATCTTTATCAAACTTCAACACCGCACCGTGTTTATAAGGTGTTTTTATTTTATTATAAACTTCTTTTAATTTTTCTTCGCTGACCTTTTTACCCTTGTTAAAATCTACTTTTATCATATTTGCTCCTATAGTAAAAATACGATTTTTATCAAATATTGATTTTTATTGCTTTTCGCCAAAAGTATTGACCTTTCTTTCTTTTTTGTTATAATTATACTATACTAATAAAAAACAAACAATGCAAAAAAACTTTATTAGGTGCTAAAAAACGATATGATTACGCTAAACGATAAATCTTTAGAATTCTCTTATATGGGTTTTTTCACTACGGAAAACGAGTGGATACACCCAACTACCTCTGTTAAAACTTACGAACTTATATTCGTTACCGAAGGGGAAGCACACCTTTTTGAAAAGGGTAAAAATTACTCCTTAAAAAAAGGCGACATGATTTTGCTTGACAAAAACACCGAGCACGGTGGGTTTAAGAAAAGCTTTGGAAACACCAATTTTTATTGGCTACACTTTCACACCGAGAATATTGAAAATTTGTTCAAAAAAAAGGTTTATACTTTAGATTTTGCTTCCACAAAAAAAATTATGAAAGAACTTTTGCATATCTCAATGAAGTCTAAAGAACTTGCTGAAGTTTATTTTCTTAAATTCATATTAGAACTTGATGCAAAAGCCGAATATAAAAACCCCACCGCCTATGAGATTTTTCAGTATATAAAAATAAACAACAACGCGCCATTAACGGTGAATTTTTTATCCAAAAAGTTCGGTTATTCGACTGACCACCTATCCCGCCTTATAAAAAAAGAGTTTGGACTTGACGCTAAATCACTTATAATTAAAAACCGATTAGAGTATATTGAAACTTTGCTTATTAACTCCACTTATTCCACTAAAGAGATTGCAACTTTGTCGGGTTTTGAAGATGAAAACTCTTTCTTAAAGTTTTTTAAATACCACACTAAAACCACCCCGACACTATATAGAAAAAAATATTTCTTGCTTCACTTAAACAACAAATAAAATTAAACCCCCAGCGTTAACACGCTGGGGGTTAGTTTTTTATATTGCTTTTCCTTTGTCATTTTTACCCAATTTACTCAATTACCCAAAAGGCTTTGGAGCAATGCGTGGTGATTAGTTTACGATTTGACGAGGAAAATACAAGTAGAGCAAGTGTTCTTTTTGGAGGGCATACCCATAGCGGTCTGTTCTCCAAAAAAACACGAAGTAATGCGCAGTATTTTTCCGTCAAAAATCACCTAAGAATTGCGGAAAAGACTTTTATCCTATCTATCGATTTCGAAAAGTTTTCTTGGATAGTTGGTAAGGTTTTCTGCACCGTCTTTGGTTACGCAAACAACGTCTTCAACACGGAGTCCAATGCCCTTTTCGTTTGAACCTAAGAAGATATCCGCACAGAAGGTCATATTTTCTTCCAAGAGGTAATCGGAAGTGGTTTCAATCCAAGGTGCTTCGCCTTCCATTGTGCCGTTGCCGTGGAAAGGTCCGTAAAGGAGCCAATCGCCATAACCTAGTGCGGTAACGTTTTCGATGTGTTTTTTTGCAATTTCACACGCGGGAACGCCTGCTTTTAACATGCCGATTGCAAGTTCTTGTGCCTTGTAACCCGCTTCTATCAAACTCTTTTGCTCTTCGGTTGCTTTTCCAAACACAACTGCTCTACCAATGGTTGAAGCATATCCGTCTACACGTGCACCGATTTGCATAAAGGTCAAATCACCTTTTTGGATAGCTTTGTTTCTAGGACGGCTGATTGCTTGGTTAGAGCCTTGACCTGTCAAAACCCAAAGGGGATAAGATTCTCTTTCCGCACCGAGTTCGTGCATTTTGCCGAGCGCAAGGCCAACCACTTGTTGTTCGGTCATTCCCACTTTAACGTTTTCCAAAACGTAGTCAAAGGTCTTTCTTGTAATTTCTGCAGCGGCGCGCATACATTTAAGTTCGTTTTCAGTCTTTATCATACGAACTTTTGAAACGACCTCGTCCGCCTTTTCAATCTTAACGTTATATTTTTTAAGTGCTTCAGCAAGCGCCTCGTAAACACCGATAGTCATTAAGGGAAGACCTGCAACACCAAAACGTTTAATGGGTTTATCCCCCCACATTTCGTCGATTACAGTGTTAAAGGTGTCAAGTTTTTTGCCGGGGTATTCGGGCTCTGATGATTCCCTAAAAGCTTTAAGCAATTTTACGGTAGGAATTTTGGTTCTATCGCTTGCATAGGTAAAACTTTCAGGTCCAATCAAAAGCATAGGCTCGCCTTCTACGGGGATTAGAACACCCGCCGTCTCAAAGCTTGGCCAATATCCCGAAAAGTAACGGCAAAATTGCGGTTCTGCCTCGTTACCATATGAAAGTAAAAGGTCAAAGCCTTCTTCTTTCATATTCTTTTGAACTTTTATAATTCTCTCTTTATATTCTTCTAGTGGTATTGATGGAACGTTAATCATAATTTTTTCCTCTCTTTTATTTATTTTTCACCAAACAACCAGTTTTCTGGGTTTTTAATGAGTAGCGTGTCGATTTGCTCTTTGGTAATTCCTTCGTCTTCCATCATAGGAACGACGTTTTTCAAAACGTGGTCGTAACCCCAACCGCCGTATGCGTGCATAAGGTTTTTTAAGCAAAGGTCACAAGACAAAAGCACTCTGTTTAGGTAACCCTTGTCGATAATCTTTTTTAAGAAGGTCACCCTATCGGTATCGCGAACGAAAAGCCCGTAACCAGAGTTTCTAACTTCCCTTTTAATGTAATACTCTTTACCAAAGTTATCAAACTCTACGTAAACGCCCTTTTCAAGAAGTGCGAAAACGTAATCTTCCCTATTTTCCACGTCGATATGGCTTATGCATATTCTATCGGGACTTACACCCGCGTTAAGCAAGATATCGCTCGCCTCTAAACCGTTGGTCGTCCACGGGTTGATGTGCACGTTTATTGCAACGCCCGTATCCTTTTGGGCAAGTGCTGCCGCGCGGAGCACTCTTCTTTCCTTTTCGTCAAAGATTTCGCTAATACCGATTTCACCGATATATCCCGCACAAATATCCGTGCCGTCCACACCTTCACTGAGTTCTTTAACCATAAGGTCGGCTATCTCGCGTTCGGTCATACTATCAAGTGCTTTGGGGTGGGTTTCGCCAACGTAAAAGCCCGTGCCCATTACGATATTAAGCCCCGTCTTTAAGGCAATTCTCTTTAATGCTTTCGCATCTCTGCCAATTCCTGGGAGGGAGGCGTCCACAACCGTCTTTCCGCCCGCTTCTTTGAATTTTGCAATCTCTTTGGCTTGCAACTTTTCGTTGTCGAGGCGGAGATTGTCTTTAAGCGCATAGCAGTCACGACTTAATATCCCAAGGTTATCCATTTTAACCTTTTGCTTTGAGGGGCACTTTATCCCCTCAACCTCACGCTCTGTATAAAATGCGGTAAGGTCTAGTAAAACGTGTTCGTGCGTGGTGGTTATACCAAGTTCTTCACGCGTAATTTCACCTGTAACAGTTTTTAATTTTTCCATATCATTCCCCTTAATTTCCGTGGCCCATAAGCGCCATATACGCCATGTTGGATTGTTGAACGTCCAATCTTCCGTACTGAACGATTACGCCAACGTCGCTTTTTATTTGAATAGAATATTGAACGCCAACCCCTATTTCAAACCCCAAAACGTCCTTTTCGTGCGTCTTAAAGCACCTTATACGTTTTGCGGGAACAAGGTAAGCAACGTTTTCAATAGGCTCTCTATCTTCAAAGAAGAAGGTGATTGAAACGTGAGCGTCTTTTTCATTGGGGTTAAGTATCATAACGCTTTCGTGCCCCTCGTAAACGGCCTTAGGGTCGGGTGCGGGGGCTGGTCTATATCCGTCAACGATATACCATTCTTTCTTTCCGTTCATTTTTTAACCTTCTAAAACGATATCTTTGTGTTCTTCTATCCAGTTTTTCATCCACTTAACCGCTTCGATGTCAAGGTCGGCAATACAGTTAGAGCAAACGATAATGCCGTCGATATAACCCTTTTTGATATATTCAAGGTAAACGTCGCATTGCTCTTGCATTTGTTCGATAGTTAAGGGACAAGCTTCGCCATAGTTCCACATATAGCAACCCGCCATAATGCGTTTTGTGGGTGCCATTTCTCTTAATGCGTCGAGGTTCTTTCTCAAATCTTTAATGTTGCTACCGCACCACGTCCAGTTGGTGATAACGTCGAACGCATTTAAGTAATCTGCAAGATTTGGGGTATCGAATTTTTGTTCATAGAACACTACCCACATATCGAGGTTTCTACCCGCGTCTTCGCACATCTTTTTCTTTACTTCCATAAGTTTTTCGGGGGTAAAGTGTGCGATTCTATGCGGTAAGAAAAAGTCGTCGAACACACCGCCAGTGATATTGTCGTACATTTTTGATTGACGAACAACTTCCTCTAAATCGCCCCATTCGGTAACCGGTTCACCGCCAGCACCAAGAAGTGACCAAACGACTTGCTTACAAGGTCTCATCGCCTCGGAATCTTGGTCGTACGGAGGTTTGGGTAGACCCATCATTTTAACACGGCAAATGTTGGGGATATCAAAATAATAACACCCTTCAACCGCCGTCATTCTTGAATGTCCTGGGAGGTTATATCTGTTGTTTGTTTCCCAGTGGCAGTCGGGCGATTGTCCCCAAAGCCACAATTTATCTCTTAAAGTCGTCTTTTTCATAATTTTCTCCTTATTTTTCAATTACTATATCTTTATGTTCGTTAATCCAGTTTCTCATCCACTCAACCTCTTTAATACCGAGGTCGGCAATACAATTTGAGCAAACTATAATGCCGTCGATTATGCCCTCTTTGATAAGTTCTAGATAAGTATCGCATTGCTCTTGCATTTGCTCGATAGTGAGCGCACATCTTTCGCCATAGTTCCACATATAACAACCCGCCATAATGCGTTTACCAGGTGCCATTTTGCGAATTCTATCAATGTTTTGTTTAATATTAGGAATGGCGTACCCCCTCCACGTCCAGAAAGTAATAACGTCAAACTCGTTGAGGTAACTCTCTAGATTGGGAACGAGGTCAAGCATAAACTCGTAAAGAACAACCCACATTTCAAGTTCTTTTCCCGCACCCTTGCACATTCTTTCTTTGATTGCTTTTAGACGGGGCGGAAGGTAATATTTTATTCTTTCGGGAACGTTAAAGAAGTCGTCAAATATACCGCCGATAACGTTATCATACATCTTTGACTGGCGGATAACTTCGTCTACGTCACCCCATTCGGTAACAGGCTCTGCACCAGCACCGAGAAGTGACCAAACAACCTTTTTACAAGGTCTCATCGCTTCGGATTCTTGGTCGTACGGAGGAAGGGGGTGTCCTATCATACGCACGCGACATATATTGTGTATGTCAAAGTATAAACAACCCTCAACCGCACTCATTCTTGAATGCCCAGGAAGATTATAGGTGTTGTCAAACTGCCAGTGGCTATCGGGAGATTGTCCCCAAAGCCAAAGCTTATCTTGCAAGGTTTCTTTTTTATCCATATATTTTCTCCTTTATCTTCTACCCCTTTATTATACAAAATTGAAAGCAGATTGCGTTATAACAAAATAACTGAATTTTTGTCTAAAATAACGATTATTTTGGTATTAGTTTGAAAAAAATAAGCGCGCCCGTTAGCGTGATACTCTTAACGGAGTATCACGCTAACTCTATTCGCCTTCGGCGAGTTCTATTGCTACGCAGTGGTATTCGGCTTACGCCGAGTGATATTTGCTACGCAAGTTTAGGGCGAATAGAATATCACTGAAGCCGTAAGGCTTCAATATCACTCTTTGCGTTGGCAAAGAATAACACTTTATAACAACAGAAAAAGAGATAACATTTCGACGAACACGATTTGTTATCTCTTTCTGTTTGTAATAAGGGTTTGGGCTTAGCCCCTAATGCTTTTGACCAGTCAAATGAGATGCTCGCACTTAGCGGTGTTGTTCAACTTCTCCGCTAAGAACATCAGCCCTTTGCCAAGCGCCTTTTTGTGCTTTAGCATTTTATTTTGCTATTCTATAATATTTGTATTGCTCATGGTAGGAACCAGTTGCTTGGTCGTAAACGTTTATCGTTGCTCTCACGATAGCATAATCGTCAGTATTGAAAGAATACATAAGCCACGTTAACTTATCGGGATGCGGATTTTCAGTGGTTGAAGCATAGTTTTTGAAGTTCAACAACTGGTCGCCGTCTTGACCAAACAACGTGTAGGTGGTAAGCGCGCTCTCGCCCGTGGTAGTTTCCACTATAACGTAAGTGTTATAAGGAACGCTGTACCCTTGATAAAGAGCGGATTGCTTTGTGATATCGGGGTCGGTTGTTTGTTTTGCAATCACGTTAAGCTTGCTATCTTTAAGCAAGTAATAGGTGGTTTCTTTAACTATTGCAGTGCCACCCTCGGTCGTTTTTTCGAAACTTGTTTCTTTGCTAAGTATAATATTCGTATCAAAGGTTTTCTCAACCTCATAGTCGTCCGCATCTAAATCAACCACTATCTTGCCATCCATATTATAAATCTTATCGTCGGCAAGAAAATAGTCGTTTGTCACGTCGTCAATATCAAAGTCCGCAACTTGAACTATTGTCTCTGCGTATTGGTTAACAATGAGCGTGCTTCCGTCGGCTAGAGGTAGTGCATACCTATTTGGAGCAAACGGCATAATCGTAGACGTAAGTTGTGCAGGATGAATCATTTCTTGTTCTGTAATCTCAAACTCGTTAGAGATTTTTAACATGCAGAAATTTTCTTCTATGTTGCCAGACGTATTGATAGTTTTGTCTTGGATTTTTAATCCCATGCCAATATTATCCACGCCGTCAAGAATTATACCGCTATCTTCTTTAACCATTTCGGCCGTCATTACTTGTAGAACTAAATAATCTAAATCGAGATTTTTGGTCGTTCCGTCAGCTGGGTTATAAAGCCTTGCCTTAATCTTCAAATACTCGTCTTCGCCAGTAATTTTAACGTCGTAATCGTCTTTAGTGCCTTCGATAATCTCTTGTGTGAAAAGTTTTCCGTTCGATAAAACACCAACAGAACCACTTGCGTCCATATCAACGCTTATTTTTCCCTTAATGTTCAAGTTAGAATCATACACTAATACGTTAGAATCATTGATTACGTAATAGTACCCACCAGCTGCGTATCTTATTGCACTTACGCTAAGGGTTTTAACCGCGGGATAAAACTCTTCAAGGCTGTCGCTCTTTATTCTAAAATATCTTCCGTTAGCCGATATCAAACCGAAATTCTTTTTCACTTGTGCTGAAAACGCGCCTCTAACAAAGATGCCTTTTGCTTTATAATAAATGGTTACGCCTGGTGCAGTAGCATCGTTTTCCGTGCTGGTGTCAACGGCAATTTCGTCTATTATGTTAAACGGACTGCCATAATATTGTGTTTTTACCGTAGCAACGTGCTTATCAGTCACTACGTCGTAAAGAACGTACTTGTAATATGCGGGTCCTTCATCGGTAACGTACTTATACAAAACCAAGTAATCACCTGTTTGCATTACGATTGTGTAACCTTGCACATCCACTTCGGTTGCTCTTTTATACGTGGTCGAACTTTCTTGAACACGTATGTATCCTAGGGGGGCATGCTTTTCTTCTTTGTCACCGCAAGCGATGAAACAGGTTGCCATTACTATCGCAGATATTGCAATAGCCATAATTTTTAGTAACTTTTTCATATGTCCTCCTTTTTGTTTGCTTTGAGGTTTTAATTTTTGTTCGACTTTATTATATTCCTCCTGCAAACGTTTTTGTTAATTTGATTATAACCGAGGAAAAAACATTCGTCAATACAGTTTTTAAAAATTTCTTAAACATAAACAAAAAGAACGCGGACTTCCGCGTTCTTTTTTTATTCTTTCCTCAATTATTTGTTAAGGTTGTTTTTAAGGTTTTCAAGTTCAGCATAAAGTTCTTTAGGAACTCTTGTTAGTTCGCCGTAGAATTGTTCGATACCTTCTGCTTCCTTCTTCCAATTTTCTTTATCAATGGTAAGAAGTTCTTTAATGGTGTCAATAGTAACGTCTTCTAAACCTTCAATGTTGATGTCTTCTGCCTTAGGAACGAAACCGATAGGAGTTTCAACAGCGTCAACCTTGTCTTCACAACGATTGATAATCCAATCGAGAACACGCATGTTGTCACCAAATCCCGGCCAAATGAAGTTGCCTTCATCATCAGTTCTAAACCAGTTAACGTTGAAAATCTTGGGTTTATTTGCAATCTTTTTGCCCATTTCAATCCAGTGATTAAAATAGTCACCCATGTTGTAGCCAACGAAAGGTCTCATTGCCATCGGGTCACGTCTTACAACACCTACTGCACCAGTTGCTGCAGCGGTGGTTTCACTTGCCATGATAGAGCCTACGAACACGCCGTTATCCCAGTCTTTGCTTTGATATACGAGCGGTGCGGTTTTAGCACGTCTGCCACCAAATACGATTGCAGATAGCGGAACTCCGTTGGGTGCTTCGAATTGGTCGGAAATGCAAGGACAGTTGATTGCAGGTGCGGTGAAACGGCTGTTGGGGTGTGCGCCCTTGATTGCCTTTCCTTCTGCGTCCTTCATATCGCCGTTCCAAGGATTGCCCTTCCAGTCGATAGCGTTCTTCGGGGGGTTCTTATCAAGACCTTCCCACCAAACAGTGTTGTCGTCAAGATTTTGAACAACGTTGGTGAAAATGGTGTTTTTCATAGTAGATTTAAGCGCGTTGGGGTTAGACTTTAAGTTGGTACCGGGAGCAACGCCGAAGAATCCGTTTTCGGGGTTAACTGCCCAAAGTCTTCCGTCTTCACCAACTCTAATCCATGCAATGTCGTCGCCTACGCATTCAATTTTATATCCTTTGTCGAGATATTCCTTGGGAGGAATAAGCATTGCAAGGTTGGTCTTACCACATGCTGAGGGGAATGCTGCTGCGATATATTTCTTTTCGCCCTTAGGATTGGTAATTCCAAGAATAAGCATGTGTTCTGCCATCCAGCCTTCAGTCTTACCGAGGAAGGATGCGATACGGAGTGCAAAGCACTTTTTACCGAGAAGAACGTTACCGCCGTAGTTAGAGTTGATACTCATGATAGCGTTTTCTTCGGGGAAGTGCATGATATATCTCTTTTCTTCAGAAAGTTCTGCATAAGAGTGCAAACCTTTAATGAAATCGCCGTCGCCCAAAGCATCTACAACAGCTTTTCCAACTCTGGTCATGATAGCCATGTTGAGAACAACGTAGATAGAGTCGGTAAGTTCGATACCGATTTTAGAGAATTTGCTTCCTACAGCACCCATTGAATAGGGAATTACGTACAAGGTTCTGCCTTTCATAACGCCTTTAAACAAGTCGTTCATAAGAGCCATTGCTTCGCCAGTTTCCATCCAGTTGTTGATAGGAGCGGAGTCATCCTTCTTTTTGGAACAAATAAAGGTTCTACCTTCTACTCTCGCAACGTCGTTAACGGTGGTGCGGTGGAGATAGCAACCGGGCAATTTTTCTTGGTTGAGTTTGATAAGAATTTTTTCGTCGCAAGCTTGCTTTCTCAATGCTTCAAGTTGCTCTTCGCTTCCGTCAATCCAAACGATGTTATCGGGTTGGCAGAGCGCTTTTGTTTCCTGGATAAAATCCAAAACTTTCTTGTTGTTCGTCATAATACTCTCCTTATGTATTATCGGCGATGCCGATTTTTTTACTTTTTTTTGTCAATTTCCTTTCTGCAATAATGCCCTAAATTACTAGCAAATTGCAAGCAATTTTTAAGAAATCTTCTATATCGAGCCAAAAAATTTTTTCTTGTCCCGCAGTATGTATTTTAGCACAAAATTTTGCAAAAGTAAAGGCATTAAATATTATTTTTTTCAATTGTTATAATTTTTTGCTTTTATTTTCGACAATGCACCTTGTATTTTATGGTTTTCCCCAATTTTTTGCGCTTGATTTACATATATATTATGTGTAAAACTTTTGCTTTGATTTTGAGGTGCGTATGGAATTTTTAAAAAAAGTGCTCGTTCTAAAACAAGTTAACTACCAAACGGATAAGCCCTCCTCGTACGTAGGCGGGATTGCACGGCTTGAAATGGAAAACGGGACGTGCTCGCTTTTTCTTTCCTTAATAAACTTTCCCGCCGTCACCCTCGGCTCCTACCAAGCCGTTCTTTTAGTTGACGATAAAGATGCCTTTTTCTTTGACCTTCCCCCTTCCCCTACCACGCTTAACGCGGTTATCCCGACCGCCCTTGATTTTAACAAAAATTTTTCGTTCGGGATTGTACTTATTAAGAGCGATATTCCACTAACCATCGCATTTTCCACCGAACAAAAGGGCACCAACGCATTGGTGCGATTTAACAAGGTGGTTGCCGAAAAGATTTTAGAAAAAAGGAAGAGTAGCCCAAAAAAATCAGAGGATTTACCACCCCAAATCCGTCCACCTTATCCGCCTGCACCTTCACCCGACCCAAGTAAGCCACCCGAAAAAGAATTCCCAAGTCCGCACTCCACCACCCCTTACGACGACGAGGCGGTTGCAACCGTTAACTACTTTGACGTGGAAATGGAAATGCAAAAAAAATTACAATCAATAAAGGAAGCCGATTATGATAATGCACGGGTTCAAAATGAACTGCCTCATTTTACAAACGAAGAAGAAACGAAAAAGGGCGAAAATGGTGCTTACCGCACTAAAAATGAAACAGACTGCTCTAAACGCAAAAAAGATTCAGCCACCCCTTACGTAAACACCGTTAAGGCTGAACTTAATGAAATTTTTAAAAAATTCCCCGCCGAAAAGCAATTAGAAAGCGCCTTTCCTTTTAGCCGTTGGGCAAAAATTACATACGAAGAAAACAAATTCTACGTGGTCGGCGTGATAAAACAAAACAAAACCGAACGATACATTTGTTACGGCGTTCCGGGGAAATATTCCCCCACCCCGCCCGAAAGTCTTGCTGGTTACTGCACGTTTATACCACTATCAATATTTAACGTGCGTGGTGACGGGTATTGGATGATGTTTCAAGACGCAATCACGGGCGTGCGGGTAGATTTAGATTAACAACATAGAACAAGCAATTTTTTGCTTGTTTTTTTGTGCAAATTTACAGCCCGATTATGCAAACGGAAAAATTGAAATTGCAATTGACATCGTATATTCAATTTGTTATACTATGCTTACTGAAAATATCTCTTAAAAGGAGTTATAAGTATATGAAATTTAACGTTTCATGCAAAACTGATAGCCAAGTTTTTGCCTATGCAAAAGCTGAACTCGAACGTTGCCTATTAGAAATGGATAGCGACACACTTTTTGGCGAAGGCGGAAAACAAATTGCCCTTGCAATAAAAAACCCCGACACTCAAAACGACCATATCGATATTTCGTTTAATGGCGGTGCGGGTCAAATTTGCGGTTCAAACGAGGGCGCGGTTGTCATTGCCGTATACCGCTTTTTAAGAGAGTTAGGTTGCATCTGGACATGCCCCGGAAAAGACGGCGAGCATATCCCCAAAAAGCAACTTACCGAAAAACTTTTAACCTTAAACATAAGCGAAACACCTTCTTATAAGCATCGTGGTGTATGCATTGAGGGTGCAGTTTCGGAAGAGCACGTTCTAGAAATGCTTGACTTTATTCCTCGCGTTGGAATGAACTCCTACTTCTTCCAATTCTTCCGTCCGTCAGTATTTTTTAAAAGGTGGTATTCTCACCTTTGGAATGATTGCTATAAACCAGAAGAAAAACGCGACCTTTCGGCTGAAGAAGTGGACGCTATTTTAGACCGCTTGACCATAGAAACCGCAAGGCGCGGTATTCGTCACCACGCAATCGGGCACGGATGGACGTGCGTTCCGTTTGGAATTGAGGGCGAGGGCTGGCATCAAGTTCCCGACGAAGTTCTTCCCGAAGGATACGTTGAACTTACCGCACTCTTCGACGGAAAGAGACAAACGTTTAAGGGTGTACCGCTAAACACCAACCTTTGCTATTCTAACCCCAAGGTTATGGAAATTATGTCGGACGCGGTGGTTGAATACGCACAAGCGCACCCAACCCTTTCGGTTTTACACCTTTGGCTTGCTGACGGTGAGAACAACAACTGCGAATGTGAAAACTGCAAGGACACCATTCCTTCCGACTATTACGTTGAACTTCTTAACTTAGTAGATAAAAAACTTACCGAAAAAAATCTAAACACCAAAATTGTTTTCCTTATCTACGTCGACCTTCTTTGGGCGCCTCAAAAGAATACTTTTATCAACCCCGACCGCTTTATTATAATGTTCGCACCTATTAAGAGAACTTATTCTAAAACCATCGTTCAATCACTAAAAGAAAGCAAAGAAGTACACACCACCCCCTACGAGCGCAACAAACTTACCTTTCCTACCTCGGTTGCTGAAAACCTTGCCTACCTTGACGATTGGAGAAAGGTGTTTAAGGGCGAAGGGTTCTTATTCGACTATCACTTGATGTGGGACCATCAAAGAGACCCGGGCTACATGCAAATTTCAAAAACGCTTTTTGAAGATATGGTTGCCCTAGACAAAATTGGGCTTGACGGAATGATAAGCTGTCAAGTTTCGAGAGCATCCTTCCCCACGGGACTTCCCCTTTACGCAATGGCAAAAGGTTTGTGGGATAAAACCGCATCTTTCGACGACGTTGCCGACGAATACTTTGAGGCAGAGTTTGGCGACAAAGGAAGGGAAGTTAGAGAATACTTGACAAAAGTATCCGACCTTTTCGACCCCGTTTATATAAGGGACGAAAAACCCGCTATATCCGAGGAAAATTACCAAAAGTTTATCTCTATCCCCGCATTTGTGTGCGAGTTTAAGAGAACTCACCCCGAAATGAGCGTGGCTAGTGAAAACATGGCTTGGAAGGTGCTTGCTATCCACGCCGACCAAATAATCGCTCTTTCTATGCTCTTTGCAAGACGTGCTCGCGGTGAAGAGAGAAGGGATATGTACGAGATGTCGTCTAGAATCGTGGGCAAAAACGAACCCGCAATTTCTTCTCGTGTCGACGCATGGAACTACACCTTAAACCTTTGCTGGCGTTATCACGTTAAGTAAACTTAGAAAAAAATAAAAGCCACCGCTTTAGTGCGTCAGTAATAGGGATTATTACTGACGCACTAGTTATATTTGCCTATCGGCAAGTTATATTGCTTAAAGCAGTTATATTTTGCTACGCAAAGTTATATTTACCCATAGGGTAAGTTGTGGCAAATATAATATAACTTTGACTGCAAGTCAAAATATAACTTTTAGATTTACTCTAAAAATATAACTGTTTGCTATGCAAACAATATCACTTTACTTAAAACTTGATTTATGCTATAATTAACTTATGAGTGAAAGCATTTTAAGAGAAAAAGCAAAGGAATTTGCTAAAAATATTGTTTTTATTACAAAAGAAATTAAGTCTAACAAAAAAGAAAGTGTATTAACTAATCAACTTTTACGTTCTGGAACAAGTATTGGTGCAAATATCCACGAAGCACAATATGCACAAGGAACGGCTGATTTTATTTCTAAACTTGAAATAGCGTTAAAAGAGTGCTTTGAAAGCGAATATTGGTTAGAATTACTTTTTGAAACAGGCTATTTAGAAGAAAATCAATATAAAAAACTTAATAATGACTGTGGTGCAATACGAAAAATGTTAATTTCTTCGTGTAAAACACTTAAAGAGAAAAAATAATTCAAACTCGACTTTGTATAGGCCGAATTTTCTTTTTAGCACAAGAAACTGCTTGAATTAAATGGGCTTTTTTGATATAATAAACTTACCTATAAATAAGAATTTGTTTCAATGAATTGATAATTATATGAATAATACACTAGAATTAGATTTTATTAATACCTATGTAGTTAAAGAAAAGAAAGACCGCCTAATTTATGAGTTTTCAAATCCTAAAAAAAGAGAAAATGCCCTATTAAGATTTTCTCATAACATAGAAAGTATTGTTAATGATAAATTTATTAAATGTAGATGTAATATTGATAACATAAATCAGTTTTTAGATTTATTTGGGGATGTGTACGTTGTTTCTCTATACAAAATCGGTGGTGAAATTTGTTCATATAAACAAGCCGTTGCTCATTTAAGTGAGCAATATATGCCCGTAATAATAATTGCAGATAATCACGTTATTATTAAATCTGAATGCGACAATACAAAAGATAGTATATTTATTTTAACCCAATCCACTAATCGCTAAATTCCAATTTATCTAGTTGTTAATTTTTTTGGTAAATAATTTCAAAAGTGTAGCACACTATACTTTGCAAGCAAAGTCGTGTGATTTGCAAAGAAAAAAATGAAAAGAGTAGCAGAAATTTGCTACTCTTTTATAATGTTTAAAAAATCCCTATGGGACACGCACTTTTGCGGTGGCTTTTTAATTTCTTTTAATATTCGTTAACGATTTTTTCCATTTCGGGAAGAACTTTTTCCATATCGGTAACCAACTTAAACTGCATTCTAGTGCGGTCTATGTTGTGTTTTTGGTGCTTTATTCTAAAATAGGTATCACCCTCTAGATAGTCGGTCAAAAAACGCATTCCGCATTCGTACGTCATCAAAATCGCACCGAATGCAAGGTTATCTTTTTCTACCTTTGTAATACTATCCCCCACCGCTTTTAAGTATCCTTTTGTGTATTGCCTAAATAGGTCTATATCAAAGTTTACTTTGCTTAAATCGGGTTCGCCCTCGTCCGCGTGGTTACAGCCAAACCTTATGCTATCTCCAAAATCATAGCAAAGGCTTCCTTCCATAATGGTATCAAGGTCGATAACGGCAACTGGTTCACCAGTAACGCTATCTAGCATGACGTTGTTAAGTTTTGTATCGTTGTGGGTCACTCTTTTAGGCATATTTCCACTCTCTAAAAGTCCCACTATGCGTGAGCAATAATCTTTTCTAGCCTTTACAAACTCAATCTCTTTTTGGACAAGGCTCTTTCTTCCCGCCCTATCCTCTTCTACCGCACGCAAAAAGTTTTGGTAACGTTTTTCGGTGTTGTGAAAGTCGGGAATACTCTCGTAAAGCGTACTTGCGTCAAAATTGCTAAGAAGTGAGGCAAAATTTCCAAATGCAATGGCGCTTTGATAAAAGTGCTCGGGTTTTTCTACGTTTTGGTATGCAATGGCGTCCGTTATAAACTTATACACTCTAAAATACCCCGCCCCCTCAACGAACGCATAGGGTTTTTGGTCGGTGGCGTATACTAGCGACAAACTTTCTCTATCAGGATTCCCCCCGCGAGAAGCAATTTGCTTGCGGTTATACTCGGTGACAAGCTTTATGTTGTTCATAAGCCTTTCAACGTCGGTAAAAAGTTTGTCGTTTATTCTTTGCAAGATATAATCTTTCCTCTTTTCTCCCTCGTCCATGGTGAGCAAAAAGGTTTGGTTTATATGCCCCTCGCCATAGCGAACGCAAGACACAAACTGACCGTCTATTTGAAATTTTTTTACAATACTAGAAAAATCGTACATTTTATCCTCCGCATGCCATTATGATAACATAAATAAAAAACTTGTTGCAAATAAAATTTTTATAAAAAAGAACTTTGTTTTTAACTTTTATCAATAAATATTTTCGCCTCTTCCCTATTGAAAAACCAAAATATTTATGATATACTTAAAAAACTTAAAGTAAAACGCAAAAAATCAATCAAAATATTATATAATAATGGTATGAAAAAACTTTTTAATCCCGACGTAGATAAACTTAATAATAGAAAAGTCAAAGTGATTATCGACACCGACCCCGGTGTCGACGACAGCGCGTGCATAATTTACGCAATGCACGATAAAAACATTGATATAAAACTTTTCACAACTGTTGCAGGCAATATTCCGCTAGGAATAGCAACGCGCAACCTTTTGCACCTTCTCGACCTTTTTGATAGAGATTATCCAGTGGCAAAAGGCGCCGACAGGGCGCTTAACCGCATAAGCCCAACGGCAGAACACATGCACGGCGTAGAGGGACTTGGTGGTTACGCACCGCCAAAGCAAGCAAAAAGGACGATTATAGGCGAAGATGCCGTTAGTGCGATGTACCGCGTGATTATGGAAGGTGACGGGGACGTCGTTCCCGTTATGCTAGGGCCACAAACCAACCTTGCTAACCTTATTACAACCCACCCCGACGTCATTAAAAAAATACCCAAAGTTGTGGTTATGGGCGGTTCTCCGTTTGGACATAAGGACTATCCAAACCATATCTCGTTTAACCTTTCAACCGACCCCGATGCGTTCAAGGTCGTGCTAGATACAGGTATTCCCGTTCTTATGTGCCCCTCTCATATGGGTAGAATAAAGGCACACCTAGAAGAAGATTTCGTTTTGTCGCTTAAAACTAAGGGTGACGTGGGCAACTTCTTGTACCAAATGTATTCGACCTATTGGGAACCCAACTACCCCACAAAACGCATTACCACAAACGATACTTGCGCGTTGTTTGCACTCGTTTATCCAGGACTATTTATCACAGAACCCGCCACCGTTAAAGTAAACGTGACGGACGCGCCAGGAAAAACCGACATCGTTTTCGAGCCCAACGGCAACGTAGAATTCATTAAAGACCTTTATAGAGAAGAGTTTTTGGATATGCTTGATTTTAAGCTCAATACACTCGTTGATTTTCGCTTAAATCACTAATTTTTACATTAAAAACCGCCACAAAAGGCGGTTTTTTTGCGTTGTTTTATCTAGTTTACAAAATTTGTAAGGGCTTTTTCGGGTTTTGGGGTTGACCTATTTGTTTATTTGTACTATAATATATGAGCGCAAAACGTGATATCACGCGTTTTTGGGGAGAAAATAATGAAAAAGTTAAACGGTTTAATTTTTGGGGGAAAGTTTAGGAGGATAAAACTGCTTACAATCGATACTTTGATTTTTGCAGTTATCAACCTAATCTTTTTCTTGCTCAATAAATCCTACCTCGTAGGGACTTACTTTTTGTATAATTCGCTTTGTCTTTTGTGTTTTATTACAATCGCTCGTCTGTTGCTTAGAATTTATAACAACGTGTGGAGATATTCTAACACTAGGGCTTACCTATTCACCGTGATTGCGGACGTGGGGGCGTGCATACTTGCTTCCCTTACTTGCTTTTTAATCTCGCTGGGAGTAAAAGGTTTTTACTCGGGTATTTTGCACGCAGTTGCGGTTGGTGCGGTAACCTCTCTTATCACCCTTCTTTCTAGGTTTACTTATAGGCTTTTATATAAACGTTACAATTCAAGCCTATCAAACGCGGGCAAAAAGCCGGTGGGTATTATCGGGGCTGGTCAACTTGGCGCATACCTTGTTTCCGAACTGAAAAACAACCCCGACTCACCTTTCGACCCGTTGTTCTTTATAGACGTCGATAGAGCAAAGGTTGGTAAAAGCATTGCAAACCTTACCATTTACAACGAAGAACAAGCACAAACTGTTATAAAGAAAAACCAAATTGAAACGGTTATTTTGGCAATAGCACATCTTCCCAGTCAAAAGGCGGAAGAACTTTGGAAGAGATATTCGGCAATAGGTTGCAAAATCAAGACCTATGCCCTTCCTCTTGATAATGAAGAGGGCAACGCAAAGCCGTCGCTTAGGGACTTTTCGATTGAGGACCTTCTCTTCCGTGCCCCGCTCGACATAAACAAGCAAACAGAGTTCGATTATTATAAAGGCAAAACCATTTTGGTTACGGGCGGTGGCGGTTCGATTGGTAGCGAACTTTGTCGCCAACTCGCAAAATGCTCGCCAAAACAACTAATCATCTTTGATATTTACGAGAATAACGCATACGATATTCAACAAGAATTAATAAGAAAATATGGCGATTCTCTTAACCTTGAGGTTGAAATAGGCTCGGTTAGGGACGTCGATAGGGTTGAAAGCGTGTTCTTAAATTACAAACCGCAAATCGTTTTCCACGCGGCAGCACACAAACACGTTCCGCTTATGGAACATAGTTCTTGCGAAGTTATAAAGAACAACGTTATGGGCACCTTTAACGTGGCTAACAGCGCAGAAAAGTACGGCACTGAAAAGTTTATCCTTATCTCTACCGATAAAGCCGTTAACCCCACTAACGTTATGGGCGCATCAAAACGTCTTTGCGAAATGGTCGTTCAATGTAGAACGGACAGCAACACAAACTTTGCTGCCGTAAGATTTGGCAACGTTTTGGGCTCTAACGGAAGCGTTATTCCATTATTTAAAAGGCAAATCGCAAACGGCGGACCTATAACCATTACCGATAAACGCATTATAAGATACTTTATGACTATCCCCGAGGCAAGCCAATTGGTTATGCTTGCGGGCGCAAAAGCAAGAAAGGGCGAACTTTTCGTTCTCGATATGGGACAACCCGTAAAGATTTACGATTTGGCAGTCAACATGATAAAACTTATGGGGCTTACACCCGAAAAGGATATCGAAATTAAAGAAATCGGTCTCCGCCCCGGTGAAAAGCTTTACGAAGAACTGCTTATGAAAAACGAAACGCTTGTTAAGACCGACAACAAAATGATTTTTATCGAAAAGGATAACCCCTATACTAGAGAGCAAATAAAAGAAAAACTCGCTATTCTTCTTTCAGCGGTTGAACAATCAAAATTCTTGGTTAACTCTAACATCGTAAAAGAGGCAATAAAACAAACCGTGCCCACCTTCTACGAGCCCGAAGATATCAACAAGAATGCGGCTTCCACCGAATACTTTAAGGAAAAGAAACTCTCTAAAACTGCAGAGTAAAATTTTTATAAACAATAAACCGCCACGGCAAAAAGCCGTGGCGGTTTTATTATTTATTTTTTATACACTGTTTAATGCACCCCTCTTCCTTGCAACATCCTACCCAGAGGCTTTGGAGCAAAAATGGTTGGGAGCACGAATTGTCAAACGCGAGCAAACCACTGCACCCTCCCCAAGAGGCTTTGAAGCAATGCGTGGTTATTAGCGACAAGCGGTTTGACGAGGAAAATACAAGTAGGACAAGTGCTTTCCCGCAACTCTTTGCCTAGAGGCTTTGGAGCAAAAATGGTTGGGAGCACGAATTGTCAAACGCGAGCAAACCACTGCACCCTCCCCAAGAGGCTTTGAAGCAATGCGTGGTTATTAGCGACAAGCGGTTTGACGAGGAAAATACAAGTAGGACGAGTGTTCTTTTTGGGGAGCATACCCATAGCGGTCTGTTCGCCAAAAAAACACGAAGTAATACGCGGTATTTTTCCGTCAAAAATCACCTAAGCATTGCGGAAAAGACTCCAGCCTAAAATTCTAGTTCATCACGTTCAATGGAGCGGATAAAGTCGTTTGCTTTTAGGGCAAGGAAAAGGTCTTGACCGCTTAGGTCTTTTTCGGAAGTGATGACCGCGCTGTAAACGATTTCGTCACCCTCTTTTTTTGCACTTACCTTAGAGAACCTTTTAACGTTAAACATTTGAGCAATTAAGTCCTTTTCGTCACCAGTTTTGCAAACGAAAACGATTTTGAACTTTAAGTATCTCTTTTGCTTAAACACTTTTAGGTTTAGGTGCATAATGCATTGAACAAGGATAATAAGTGCGGTTGCAGAGGCGCTTATAATATACATACCAGCACCCGCAGCCATACCGATAGCAGCCGTTGCCCAAATACCCGCAGCGGTGGTCAAGCCGTGAACGGCTTCCCTATGATAGAATATCATGCCCGCACCGATAAAACCTATACCCGAAACGATTTGCGCGGCAACCCTTGCGGTGTCGGCACCGTTAAAACCGAATATAGATATAATCATAAATAAGCAAGAACCAACGCACACGATAGTGTGAGTCCTTACCCCCGCTTCCTTAAAGCGAAGTTTTCTTTCAAACCCTATTGCAAACCCTAACCCCAAGGCTAGCGCCATACGTAAAATACAAATTACTTCCACTGGCATTTTGCCACCTTTCCTTTCTAGGTTTTTGGTGCACCCGCACAAAAACCCCTATAAAAATATGAACGATTGTAGCACCAATATACCTTTTTGTCAATACCTTTGGATTTTTTTGTCCTTTTTTACAAGCAAAAAATCATATTTTCCATATCTTTTGGGGCGCGCTTGTTGATTTTTCAACTTCTTTTCGTAAAGGTTAGACAAAGAGTTGCATTTTTTTTGCTTTGCTGATATAATGTGTAAGGTAATTTTATTACAAGGGGAAATGATGATGAAAAAGTTTGCTATTATAACCGATTCAAGTAGCGACCTTATAAAAGAGTTTAGGGATAAATACGATATCGATTGTATACCTATTCGCTTTTTTATTGATTGTAAGGAATATGCTGCCGACCCCGACTGGACGGCTTATCCCATCAAAGATTTTTACGATTATTTGAGGGCGGGGAATAGAATAGCCACTTCTCAAATATCCACTAACGACTGCAAAGAAACGTTTGAAAAGAACCTTAAAGAAGGTTACGATATACTTTCAATTTCTTGTACGGGTGCTTTAAGTAGCACGGTAAACGTTTGTAGACGTATTAAAGAGGAACTTTCTCCCCTATACCCCGACCGCCAAATCATTTGTATCGACTCAACTATTTCTAGTGCTGGGTTAGGTCTTATTTGCATTAAGGCGGCAATGCTTCGAGAAGAAGGTAAAAGCATTGAAGAAGTCGCAAAATGGGTGGAAGAAAACAAAAAGTTTGCCAACCAAGAAGGCTCGGTAGACAAACTTTCGTACTTAAAAGCTGCGGGCAGAGTTTCAGCGATGAGCGCGTTCTTCGGCGGACTTTTATCCATTAAACCGCTCATCATTTCGGACGTGCACGGCTATAACGTTGCGTTAGAAAAGGTTAAGGGTAGAAAAAATTCTTATATAAGAACGGCTGAACGCGTTGCAATGAACTACACTGGCACGCAACTTGCCGACATCTTTATTCACCACACCGATTGTGCAGAAGACGCTGAAATCGTTAAGCAAGAAATTTTAAATAGGGTTAATATTAAGCCCGAACAAATTCACATTGGCAACATTAACGCCGCTATCGGCGCATCAGTTGGCCCTGGAATGTTTGGTGTATATTTCTTTGGAAAGGAAGTAACATTTGACTCCAAGGCAAAATAGGAGGTTTTTATATGAATGAGAAAATTAAATGGAAATGCCCAAAAAAACGGCAACCCGTTTGGGGCTTTTTCAAGATTTTTTTCAAGCCATTCTTCCACGTTAAAGACGTAGAATTTTTGGATGAAAAATTTCCTGAGAAATGCATCATTATTTCCAATCACTGCAACAAGAAAGGTCCCATGGTATACGAATTGAGTTTGCCGATTAAACACGCATCTTGGGGTGCGTACAATATGCTCGGCTCATATAAAATGAGATTTAGATACCTTCGCAACGTTCTTTACATTCAAAAGAACGGTATGAAAAAGGGCAAAGCAACTTTTAAGGCTATGTTTGAAGCACTCTTTTCGCTCTTTATTTACCGCGGAATGAAAATTATCCCGTCCTTCCCCGACGCACGCTTTAGAAAGACCTTAAACTATAGTATGGAATGTTTGGAAAACAACATACCCGTATCACTTTATCCAGAAGACTCTAATCAAGGCTACTTTGACGAAATGACCCATTTCTTCTCGGGCTTTGTAATGCTTTCTGAACAATACTTTAAAAAGACGGGTGTAGATTTACCAATCTTCCCGATGTATTACGGCAAAAAGAAAAAGAAAATTATTGTAGGAAAACCCTTATACGTTCAAGATTTTGTTAAACAAGGTCTTAATCGTGACGAGATTGCAGAGCAATACCGCTTAGCAGTTAACCAACTCTACTACGATTACTTTAAGGAATAAAATAAAAATTAAATGTATAAAACTCGGCTTTTTTCAGTCGAGTTTTATTTTGCCCAAAAAACGACTTGTAAAAATAAAAAAATTGTGATATACTAACCTTGCAACACATTTTGATATCCTAAAATCAGGGCATACTTTCGTTAAAAACGTATGCTCTCGCCTGGTTTTAGGAAAAATGTGTTGCAACATTGAGAGATGCGTTTTTGGTGCGTCTCTTTATGGGCGCACTTTTTTTATTTGGAGGAACATTTATGAAGAAAAAAATTACCAATGAAGAAATAGGACAATACATCGGCAAACTAGCAGAACAAATTCGCGACGAAATGGATTTAGATTTAAGAATAGCTTATGGACAAATGATGCTAGCCGAAAATGATTTAGCAAGCACTTTTAACGACGAACAGCGCACGCTATATGCTGACCTTTGCCAAAAAAGAGACGCGTTTTATAAAATTGCAGGCGAACTTTATCAAAGAAAATATTAATAAAAAGCCAAAAAGAGCAGGTTTTTTACCTGCCCTTTTTATTTTTTACATAATTATCAATTTTTGCATGTTAGTTTAATTTTTTACACAGCCCTATAACAGCCTCTTTATTGTTTGAGGATAACCTTCTAAAGCTTTGTATAAGTTCTTTTTCTTCACCAGACAAAATTTCGCCATTATTATCCTCCGCAAAAAATTGCGCTAGCGTTATACCGAACGCATCACAAATTGCAGACAACGTAGTGATAGACGGCAACGTCTTTCTTGTAAACATATTGGTAAGCGTAGACGTTGTAAGCCCCGCCTCAATAGAAAGCTTATAAATAGACCAGCCCTTTTGTTCTTTTAATTGTTCAATCTTCTTTAATACATCCATAATACACCTATGTATCAATAATACTATACATTTGAACAATAAATAAAACCCAATTCCGTTGACTTTGTTATACATATGTGTTATAATCTTGTTACAAAAATATACAAAGGAGAACGTTTATGCAGTTAAAATGTATAAAATGTGGCGCTCCCATTAGTGAAGAACAATTACTTTGCTCGGCTTGTGGTTTCCAAAACGACCTAGAATTGTCAAAAAAACTAGTGGAGCAAGAAAAAGAGGCTGAAAGGCTTAAAGAAGAACAGCAAAAAGCCGAAAAGGTTTTGAAAGAAAAGGAAAAACTCACCAATCAAAAGAGTGCTTTGGATGCCCAAATGAAAAAAACGGGAGCACTTGCCGTTTGCATTAAACTATTGTTTGGTGCAATTGTAGCCTTTGCGGTAATCGGTTGCCTTGGAACAATTATAGAACTAAGAAATAAGGCAAACACCATATACGGAGCGTCTTCAAAAGATATATTTTGGAAAAGTTATATAATTGCCAGCTTTAACAATGCTTGGAACACTCAAGGCTTAAAATGGTTAACCTTGTTTGGTTTGGTTTTATCATCTGCTTGGACACCGCTTGTAAACCTATTAAAAACCACCGCCGCCATAAAAAAGGCAAAAGAAATAGGGTTTATGGGCAAAGAATGGTTAAAAGAAAAACTTGAAGAAAATAAAACACTTGGTATCACAAACGAAAAATTCCTTTATAAAAAAACAATAAACGACCGCTTTATTACCTTTGCTGTTGTTGATATTATGCACCCTGAACTGAACGTAAAAAGAAACCTCGTTTTAAAAAGTGTTCTATCAACAATAATAGGCTTCCTTGGAGGCATTGTTTATAGTTTTCTTATTTATCATATTCTTCTTTTAGTTTCTGTAGGCGGGCCAGTCGCTACAGGCTTTATTGTATCAATCGTGTTGACCGTTGTTGTTATAATTGTTGACATTGCAACGAACCTTGCACTAGAACGCCCCGTAATGAAAGCCCTTACCAAAACTCTCAACGAAATATCTAACGAAAACTAAGAATAAACACTTTAATAATTAATAAAAAAGGAACGGAATTTGAACTAATTGGTGTTCACTAAAAATCCGTTCCTTTTTATTTTTTATATATTCTTTTTATTTTGCTTTTTTGCTAAAAATCTTTTTGCGGTTTGCTATTAGGTAATACACCCCGTAGAAAATCGCAATGTATACCGCAAAGAGCATAACAACCAACAAGGGATACAACACTTTGTTGCCGTTTACCATATTGAAAACTATATCGTAGGGCGTTCCGTCACCGCTCATTAAGAACATATAGTTATAATCGATTAAAACGTTGGCAACGTAAGCCATTATTGCAAACGCAATCATTATAACGAAAACCCAAACTGCGTTTATCATTTTCATTGATTGCATTCTTGAAATTATAATGTAAAGCGATGCAAAACCGGATATGGAGTGGGTTATGCCCGACACAATGTTGGTAAAACTTAGCACTGGGTATGCGTTGTAGTTTTGCGTTGCACCGATTGTGCCCGCAACCGCACCTAAGATACCGAAAACAAGCACGAAGTCCAAGCAAATTTCTTTTATTCTGCCCTTTGTGAACGCTGCAAGCGGTATTGTGATAAGCTGGATACTGCACAAAAATAATGGCAATACGTGAAGAAGCCCACTAACGTCTTCTATGGCGATTATTATAAACTTTAAGATTTCAAATCCGTCGATTAAAAATGCCGACCAAATCAAAACCTTGTTTTTTGTTTTTAGGTCTTTGTTTTTGTTCCTTAGTCCCAAAAATATAGCAAGCCCAACCATTGCAATCATAAAAATGGAAAATTGCAATATGTGTTGCCACGACCAAGCCCCTTCCGCCTCTCGTTTATACCCGCCTATTCCAAAAAACTCTCTCATATCTTTCTCCTTTGTATAAACCTAATATATAACACGTACAATCATTTGTCAACAACTATTGGGATATTGTTTAAAATAAAAAACCGCCCCAATTTAGCGTGATACTCTTAACGGAGTATCGCGCTAACTCTATTCGCCTTCGGCGAGTTCTATTGCTACGCAGTGATATTCGGCTTACGCCGAGTGATATTTGCTGCGCAAGTTTAGGGCGAATAGAATATCACTGAAGCCGCAAGGCTTCAATATCACTGTCGCTGTGCGACAATATCACTCTTTGCGTCAGCAAAGAATATCACTTTATAACGACAGAAAAAGAGATAACATTTCGGCTACGAACCGATTTGTTATCTCTTTCTGTTGTTATAAGGGTTTGGGCTTATCCCATATTTGCGTTTGACCTGTCAAATGCGATGCTTGCACTTTTGCGAAAGTGTAAATTCTCCGCTAAGGACATCACCCCTTATCAGGGCGATTTTAGTTTATTTTTGAAACACATCTAAAATTTTTGTTGCGATAAGTATTCTCATAATTGCGGTTGCTATAATCACACCGATTGCACCTTGAATTAGATTCCACGGAACGTTCATTATTGCAACCCCCGCTGACTCAAAAAACAACGTTTCGTAAAAGAAATAACCAAACGCCATTATAATTGCACCCGCAATTCCGCCAACTATTTCACCGACTATTGATTTGCCAGTCGCCTTTAACAAAAGTTTATATATAACAAAAGCAACTAGTGCCATAACAGTTTTAATAATTAGCGTCCCTGGTGCATAAGTTGGATATCCAAAAAGGTCGGCAAGTGCAGACCCTACCCCGCCAGCGATTGTGCCATAAACGGGCCCCAAGATGAACACTGAAAGTAATACAAACGCGTCTCCAAGATTAACGTACCCCATGGGTAAGGGTATTCTTATAAACATCGTTGCTACGATAGTAAGCGCCATCAAAAGCGCGGTTAAAACAAGTTTTTTTGTGGTAGAAGATTTCATTTATACGCTCGCTCTGCAAAAATTTTTCTCATTATATATCAATGCTTGTTTATCTGTCAACTAATTTAAACGAATAAACCAAACTGCAAACACGCAAACAAGTTTGCTGGCTCCTAATTCAAATTCCTCTACTAGTTCTAAGCAAGAAAAAAGGACTATCAAACGATAGTCCTTTTCCCTTGGCGGAAAGCTCGGGAAGATGTTCGAATTTTATTTCAAAAGCCAAAATTTCCCACCCAAAGATTATGTCCTATAGGACGAGAATACCCGCCCGATTGTTTTGGCTTATATAAAAATAAGCAGTTCGTGAGATGCGGACTGCTTTTTACTTTTAAATGCTTTTTAAAAACTCTATTAAAAGTCTTTTTTGTTTTGGCGTAAGGTTAGCCATTGCGATTGATAGTTCCTCAGCTTCTTCATTAATGTTGAAAAAATCTCTAACCGAAATATCTAAAGCATCACACACAAGCTGTAAATGACCGACAGTAATGTCGGCTTGCCCAAGTTCAACACGGCGTAAATGTGTTTGAGAAACCCCCGCCTTATCTGCGAGCGAATTTTGAGTATATCCACTTTTTTCTCTTAAAATTCTAATTCTTTCCCCGATATTCATAATACACCTTTTTAGTCTTATAAGAATATTTTAAACCATAATTTTTTAAAGTATTAGTCTTTTAAGGTTGTTTTATTAGTCTTATAATGCTATAATATTAAACATATAAGACTAAAAGGTGATTAAATATGTCAACAAACGTGTCAAAAGAAAAGCGTGAAAAACTCGTTGAAAAGATTAAGGCTATTAAAACGTATATTGCTACTGCCGAGCAGGACGAAAATACGGCACAATTACTTACGTATATTGCTGAAATTGAAAAAGATATTAAAGGCAAAAAATACGGACTCGTTTTTGAAGAACACCGTGAAAGCATTGACGAAACCTTAGAAAACAATATTCCTGTTTTGGTTGAAGATGAAAGCCTTTTTATTGATAACGGCGGACAAATGAACTTTCTTATAGAAGGCGACAATTTGTCAAGCCTTAAAATGATAGAAAAAACACATAAAGGTAAAATTGACTTAATCTATATAGATCCACCGTATAATACAGGGGCAAAAAATTGGAAATACAATAATGACTATGTTGATTCTAACGACCTTTATCGTCATAGTAAATGGCTTAGTATGATGAATGAAAGGCTGATAATTGCTAAAAAACTTCTTACAGAAAAGGGTGTTTTAATATGTGCAATAGATGAAAATGAAGCAGCAACATTAAAACTACTATTAGAAGAAATTTTTGGCGTGGGATACGAATATGTCTGTGTGACTATTGTCCATAACCCACGTGGTATACAGGGTAAGAATTTTTCATATACTAACGAGTTTGCTTATTTTGTTATTCCCAAAGGAGATAAAATAATAGGCGGTAGAAAAATCCCCGAATCAGAAATAGATTGGCGCAATTTAAGGGATAATGGTGGCGAATCTTTACGAACTGATGCTCGAAATTGTTTTTATCCCATAATTACTGACGGCGAAAACATTATTGGCTTTGGTGATGTTGTTTTTGACGATTCTATTCATCCAAGGCAGTGTGAAATAAAAGACGGCTTATATTATATTTATCCTATTGATATTAAGGGCATAGAACGAAAATGGCGTTATGCTCGACAAAGCGTTGATAAAATTAAACAATTATTGCGTATTAAAAAAGTCAAGGATAGATATGAAATTGAATTAGGTAAACCTTATGGAACATATCGAACAGTATGGATTGACGCAAAATATGATGCAAACGAATATGGTAAAAAAATAATAAATTCTTTAATACCCGATTGTCCTTTTGATTTCCCTAAATCGCTTTGGAACGTATACGATTGCTTATATGCTGTAATATCAGAAAATAAAAAAGCAAATATTCTTGACTTTTTTGCTGGTAGCGGAACTACGGGGCACGCTGTTATGGAACTTAATGCGGAAGACGGTGGTGAACGCAAATTTATCCTTTGCACCAACAATGAAAATAATATTTGTCGTGAAGTAACCTATGAACGCATAAAGCGTGTAATTTACAAAGAAGATTATAAGGCAAGCCTTAAATATTTCAAGGTGGATTTCGTACCTATTTCGGATAAACTCTACTACGAATACGCCGACGAACTTTTGAAGCACGTAAAAGAACTTGTGGAACTTGAAAACGCTATCAATTTTAACAGCAACGATAAAATTGCAATTATTCTTACCGAAGAAGAACTTGATGGCTTTGCAAACGCTATTCCCGAAACTTGCAAAACGGTATATTTAGGACACGACGTTTTGCCGAGTGAAACGCAAGAAAAGATTTTCAAGAAAAACGGTATCACGATAAACGTTATTCCCGATTATTATTACAGGGATTTGGAGGCTTAACAATGACGATAAATTTAGCAAACTTTCAATTAAACGCTATAAAAAGTCTATTAGAAAGTATGGACGAGCCTTACCGAGAAATTGTCCTCAAAAGTCCTACGGGAAGCGGTAAAACTATTATCCTTACGCATTTTATGGACGAATACATAAAAGGACACGCTAAAACGGTTTTTGTTTGGCTTACGCCAGGCAAGGGCAATTTGGAAGAACAAAGCAAGGCAAAAATGGATAAATATATCCATAATGCGCAAACAAAATTACTTGCCGACGTTATGACGAGTGGTTTTCAAGAAAACGACTGCTGTTTTATAAATTGGGAAAAACTCACCAAAAAAGGCAACAACGCCTTAAAAGATAGCGAACGCACCAATTTTTTAGAGTGGATAGACAAGGCTTTTAATAATGGAATTACTTTTAAGATTATCATTGACGAAAGCCACCAAAACTTTACGGAAAAATCTGATGCGATTATACAACTTTTTAAAACGGATAAAATTATACGCTGTTCGGCTACGCCAATTGTAACTAAAACGGCAAAACTTATCGAAGTTAGCGAAGAAGACGTTATTGCAGAAGGTCTTATTAAAAAACTGCTTGTAATCAACGAGAACTTCCCTCAAGTAATTAAAGCGGAAAATCAAACGCATTATCTTTTAGAAAAGGCGTATGCAAAGCAACAAGAATTGCGCTCCCTTTTCTTACAGCGTGGACTTAATATAAATCCTTTAATTGTTGTGCAGTTGCCGAACAATTCTGACAGCCTTTGTGAAACGGTTGAAAAATGGTTTGAAAGTAAAGGTGTAACGGTTGAAGCGGAAACGCTTGCTATATGGCTTTCGGGTAGGCACGAAAACGTTGACGGAATTTCTAACAATAACGCCGAGAGCGTTGCCGTTATTATGAAACAAGCAGTTGCAACAGGTTGGGATTGCCCACGTGCGCATATTCTTGTGAAATTACGTGAAAATATGGACGAAACGTTTGAAGTTCAAACGATTGGTCGTATTCGCCGTATGCCCGAAGCAAAACACTACGAAAACGATTTGCTTGATAGTTGTTATCTCTATACGTTTGACGGCAAGTTTACGCAAGGCGTTAAGCAAAGTCTTGGTAAATCAGCATTGGAAGCTAAAACGTTGTTCTTGAAAAACGAATATAAGACGTTTACTATTACAAAGGAACAACGCACGTCCGTTACCGATTTGCGTGATCCGCGCAAAGCGTTGACTGCTATTGCACAGTATATTAAAAAAGAATTTGCGCTCACGGGTAACAAGAAAGAAAATAAAACTCGTTTAGAAAGTAAAGGTTTTGAATTTTCTGAAAATATTGTAAGATACACCCTTTCGGGTAGCGTAGTCGTTTTTGCGGAACTTTCTGAAAAGGACAAGTTAAACGCTATAAAAATTACTGAGCCTATATCTACCACGACGCACGGACGTGAATATCATAACCGTGTAGGTCGTATCGGCTTGGAAATTGGTATGCCGTATAACTATATGAATACCATTATCGGCAAGCTGTTCGGCGAAAAGTTCGATTATCGTGAAAAGGTGCTTGTACTTGCGCCGAGAGAATTATACGCTTTTGTAATCAACAACTTCGACTATTTACGTCGTATCTGCCGTGAAGCAATGGCAGTGCAATTAAGTCAATTATTCCTTACACTTGATATGGTGTCGGAAAAGTCGTTTACAATTCCGCAGTCAACGTTGTTTACATACGATTTACAAAGCAAAGTTCAAACAATCAGCGAAAAGAATGTTTATTGCGAATATTTAATGTCAGCCGAGCCACGTTCTTCGTCAGAAAAGAAGTTTGAAAAGTTTTGCGAAAGTTGTTCCGCTGTCGATTGGATATATAAAAACGGCGATAAAGGCGACGAATATTTTTCTATCGTTTATCTTGATAACGCTAACCGTCAAAAACTTTTTTATCCCGACTATATTGTATCGGTAAAAGGCGAAGTTTGGATTATCGAAACAAAAGGCGGTTTTGACAAGACGGGCGCAAGCGAAGACATTGATATTTTCTCGCCGAAGAAGTTCGACGTATTGAAGACCTATCTTATAAAGCACGGGCTTAAAGGCGGTTTCGTCCGCTACGATAAGCAAAGCGAAGAACTTTGTATCTGCACCGACAATTACAACGAAGATATACACTCTGACGATTGGAAAATTTTAAGAGAAGTATTTAAGTAAGCAAAAAGCCGAGAATTTTCTCGGCTTTTAATATTTTATACAACTTCTAATCCGTCTATTGCTCCTGCTTGAATATTTACTGTAATAATATCTCGAGCAACGCAAACTTCATTTTTTATCAAATAACACTCTACATAGTGCGGACCATTAAAAGATGATTTTTCTTTTTTAGTCTTTTCACCTTTAATTATTTGCCCACGAATTTGATTACGTTTATACGCTTCATCTCCCATATTTCTTACTTTCCAATAAATTTTATATGGTTTAGGCGCATTGGTGCTTTCGATATAAAATTCTAAATTTCGCTTAAAAGGTATAATTTTTATATCTCTTAATTGTTTTACTCGCCAGCCTTTTGTTGTCACATTGCAATTTAAATTAAGGTTGTACTTTATATTTATAGGAAATATGTCTTCAATAAACTCTTCTGTATCAACATAATTATATTGTTTCGTAAGACACTTAAATAAATAGTTTGAAACGCTATCAACTATATTTTTCTTAAATCTGTTCCCAAACATTTCAATAAAAATATATTCAACATCAATCGAGGTTTTGCTGTCGTTTATTTTATCATAGTAGTCTTTAGCCTTTTTAATATATTTACCTTTACCTTTATCCTCAACGATTTGACCACTACCTAAAGCGTATATTATAGAGTTTTCATTTTTTTCGCTTAAAAATTTGAGCAGTTCTTTAATTATATCTACATATTCATCAAAACCAGAGTTCCAATATTTTGCGTTTAAGTTTAAAAATTCACATACTAAAGAATCTATTAACAGACCCCCAAAAATAAAGCCAACATTATCTTTCCAACAGCGCAAAATATTTGCAAGAGATACAAAATTATTGTTTGTAGAAATATTAATGCTCGAGCTTTTATTTTGTTCAGGTACAGGGTTGGTGTTTTTCCAACTCCCACCATTATTACTATCTGGATACTCAAAAGAGTCGTCAATATTTTTAAAAGCGGGAACTAAATCTATAGAAAATTTTTCAAATTCAATTACGACAGCTTGTCCATCGCCTTTAATATCTGTTCTTGGATATCTTTCGCTGATTTCGGACTTTATTTCTTGCAATAGCGCAGATTGTCCATTGGATGTATATGCATCAAAACGATAATATACACTCCACGGAAGAATAAACAACATATCAACATCGCTTGTATTCTTAATTGCTGTACCACGTCCTATTGAGCCAACTATAACGCTATTCGCTGTTTCAAAGTCAATATCGTCTGCTGAGTAATATTTTTCGTTTAATTTTTTTGTGATTGATTTTATTGCACTATCAAATGTGGAAGTATCTTCTAAATGTATTTCATTGTAAAAATTGCTAAATGATTCTTCAATCTTCATCTGTACTCCTTAAATGCGTTGGTAATAGAGCATTTAATTCTTCTGCGGTATAAGTGTTGTCCTTATCATTGTAAAGAGCTTTTCTTGCCCGTTGAACAGCCGTTTTTGATGCGCTTAAAGATGATTGACAGCATTTTGTATATTCTTGTTCGAAAAAGTCTTTTTTTTCTATCATTTCTTCTTCAGGAAATCTACCATAATCAATATCGGTTAATGTTGCTTCCAACTTGTTTCTTAATGACAAAAAAGTTAACGCTGATTGTTTATGTTCATTGCTTAAACTTTTAAAATCACAACTCATTGTGATAAGATTAACAATCAAACCAACAAACGAAATAATAGTTGTTGCAATAGTAAGGGAAGTATTGGTAACAAAAATTATTGAAAAAAGCCCTGAAGCAGATAATGCTAAAGTGATAATGCTACACGCTTTCAAGAAAATATCTATATTTCTTAAGCGGTCGCTTTCCTTCTCTTGTATTTTATGTGTCCAAGTAGTACTTGCGTAAAGTTTCTTAAGATATGTAGAAACAATATCTTTTGTGTTTTTCATTTTATGTTTCTCCGTAAATGGTATTACAATAATTATACTCATTTTATATTGTAAAGTCAATCTAATACTACAGCATATAGTGTTTCTTTTAATATTTCACATCAATATAAAGGAAAAAGCCGAAGGCTAACTTCGGCTTTTATCATTGAATTTTTGACTATTTTAACTTAACAATTAAGCCGAAATAATCTCTTGTGAAAATAAAAAATCGACCCTAGCAAAACCATTTCTGGTTCGGCTCAGACCGATTTGGTGCCGCTGGCCGGGAATTCCCCTTCTAGGGGAAATGTCCGTAGGACAAAAGGGTTGCGGTCTCCCGCTAGGGAATCGAACCGGAGGTTTGACTCTCGTTACGTCAGTAACGCAAAAAGAGAAGTTGACTGTTGTCAGCTTCTCTTTTTGTTGGTGCCGCTGGCCGGAGTCGAACCGGCACGGGGTATTAGCCCACTGGATTTTGAGTCCAGCGCGTCTGCCAATTTCACCACAGCGGCAAAATATTAAATTATTTGTTGCATTATTGTTGGTTTTTTGGTAAAATTATAGGGTAATATTCTTATTAAGAATTGCCCCCGAACAAACTTGCCTATTGATAATACCACAAAAATTTTCGTTTGGCAAGCAGATTTAAGGATTTTTTATGGAAAAGTTAGTATTAATTGACGGAAACAGTTTAATAAACCGCGCCTTTTACGCAATGCCCGTTCTTTACACCAAAGACGGCACACCCACCAACGCTGTTTTTGGGTTTACCAATATGCTGGTTAGGATTTTAACCGATATTAAACCCACCTATATGGCGGTGGCTTTTGACGTTAAGGCCCCCACCTTCCGCCACGGGCTTTTTGCCGACTATAAGGGCACTAGAAAGCCTATGCCCGACGAACTTCGTCCGCAAATTCCGCTCTTAAAAGAAGTGCTTACCCTTATGGGTATCACCGTTATTGAAAAACCTGGTTCGGAGGCTGACGATATTATCGGCACGATTGCAAAGCACACTTCTATTAAAACGCTAATCTTCACTGGTGACAAGGACTCCTTTCAACTGGTTGATGAGGAGACCGAAGTGCACTTTACAAAGCGCGGTATTACCGACACCGATATTTACACCGACCAAAACTTTACTGAAAAGACGGGTATCACCCCCTTACAAATCATAGAACTTAAAGCGCTTATGGGCGATTCAAGTGACAATATCCCAGGTGTTAAAGGTATAGGCGAAAAGACCGCCTTAAACCTTCTTTCCACCTATCACGACGTGGAAAACCTTTACGCACACGTGGACGAACTTTCGGGCAAATTGAAAGAAAAAATCGAGCAAGGGAAAGATTTATGCTTTTTGTCAAAGACGCTCGCCACTATCGACTGCGACTGCGGTGTGGATACCGACGTCAGCAAAATGACCGTATCCTTACCCTTCCCGCAAGACGTGAAAAAGAAATTTATTGAGTTAGAGTTTAAGGCACTATACAACAAAGAGCAATTGTTTGAAAAGGAACAATCGCCTAGCCTTTCAGTTAAAACCGATACACCCCTAGAGTTAATCGACCTATCGAAAGATGTTTCGTTTGACCTTAAAAGCCTTACCCCACCCCTAGCAATAACCCTATCGGGCACCTCCTTTAACGTTGCCGACAAGGATAGAGAAGTGATTATCCCCATTCAACAAACACTCCTTGACCAAGGTCTTTCGTTATCTAATGCGCTCGCTCTAATTCGCCCGCTTGTTACGGGCACCGCCCCGCTAATCGTTTACGGAAAAAAAGATTTTAGGCACTTTATCGTTAAAAACGGCGGATTTGATTTGACCGCCCCCGCCGACGATATCTCACTTATGAAATATCTTGCCGACTTTTCGGGACGTGACGAATCGCTAACCGAGGTTTTAACTGAGTACGATATGCCCCTTAATGCACCCGCACACGCATTGCTTGACCTTTATGATATGCTTTTAGATAAGCTTGAAAGTCAAAAAATGCAAGCGCTTTATAAAGAGGTGGAACTTCCCCTATCCGACGTTCTATTTGACATGGAAGTTGCGGGCTTTAAGATTGATTACGATGCGTTATCCAAGGCGGGCGAGACCTATAAAGTAACTTTGTCGGGGCTTGAGGAACAAATACGCACCCTTGCTGAAGACCAAACGCTTAACGTAAACTCCCCCAAACAACTCGGCGACTTATTATTTGAAAAGTTGAAGATAGGCAAGGGCAAAAAAACCAAGACGGGCTACTCTACCACGGCGGAAATTTTGGAATCGCTTGAGAGTGCCCACCCAATTGTTCCGCTCATTCTAAAGCACCGCCAACTTCAAAAGATTTATTCAACCTATATTGAAGGGTTTAAACCGCTAGTCGACAAACGCACGGGACTTATACACACCTCGTTTAATCAAACGGTTACGGCAACGGGTAGACTATCGAGCAAAGAACCCAACCTTCAAAACATTCCCGTTCGTGACGACGAGAGCAAAGAAATTAGAAGACTTTTCGTTCCAAAGGGCGACGATAGAATTTTGATAAGCGCCGACTATTCGCAAATAGAATTGCGTTTGCTTGCCGCTTTTTCGGGGTGCACCCCCCTTATAAACGCATTTAAGGAAGGAAAAGACGTTCACTCGGCAACAGCCTCCAAGGTGTTTAACGTGCCTTTAGACGAGGTTACACCCAAAATGCGTAGCAGTGCAAAAGCCGTTAACTTTGGCATCATTTACGGCATGAGTGAATTTGGACTTGCAAAGAGTATTAAGGTTTCTAATGCTGAGGCGCGCAACTATATATCCACTTACTTTAAAGAATACCCCGAAGTGAAAGAATATATGGATAAAAACGTTGCTTTTGCAAAGGAAAACGGTTATGCTATCACCTTGCTTGGTAGACGCCGTTATATAAGGGAATTATCTTCCTCAAACGGCAACGTCCGTCAGTTTGGCGAACGCGTTGCCATGAATATGCCCTTGCAAGGCAGTAGTGCTGATATAATAAAACTCGCAATGCTTGGCGTTTCTAAAAGATTGAGACAAGAAAACCTAAAAAGCCAACTTATCTTGCAAGTACATGACGAACTTATAATCGACACCTTTAAGGACGAAGAGGAAAAAGTTAGTACTATTTTAGTAGAAGAAATGGAAAACGCAGTCAGCCTTGCGGTTAAACTAACCGTGGGGGTGGGCTCTGGCAAAAACTGGTTAGAGGCAAAATAAATGGATAAAAAACTTATCGCCGTAACGGGCGGGATAGGTAGCGGTAAAAGTACCGTTATGGACGTTTTAGAGGGGCTTGGATACAAAACCTTGTCTTCGGATAAAATCGTTAGCGAGCTTTATGAAAAACGTTCGGTAAAAAAACTCCTAAAATCGCTATTCCCCACCGCCGTGACGGGTAAAATCAAACTTAATATTGATAGAGCGGAAATATCTAGGCTTGTTTTTAACAACCCCACGCAATTAAAGGCCTTAACCGACCTTATTACCCCGCTTGTCTTAAATGAAATTTTACGTCGTTATAAAAAAGCGACTTGCTCGGTGTTTGCCGAAGTTCCACTGCTTTTCGAATGTGGCTTTGAAAAACACTTCGATAAGGTTTTTGTCGTGGTTAGAGACCTAGAGGGGCGGATAGAGAGCGTTAAAAGGCGTTCTAAATTATCAAAAGAACAAATTTTGGCAAGGATAAACTCCCAATTCGACTATGAGAATGCCGACCTTTCAAACTATATCGTGATTGAAAATAACGGCACAAAAGAACAGTTAAAAGAAAAAATTACCGACCTAGTAAAATGAAAAAGCGAACTCTTTTGAGTTCGCTTTTTTATTATCTTGTTTTTATGTAGTTTATCACTTGTTCGGCTATCCAAGCGTGTCCTTTATCGTTAGGATGCAAGCCGTCAAGAAAGAATTCGTTCGGTTCTTTTGACAAGGGTTTTTTGGGTCCGTTATTGTAAAAGTCCAAAAAGTCAATTCCCTTTTCGGTCAAAAGTTCTTTCATTACGTTAACGTAATCAGCAAGCGTTGCTCCGTTTGCCTTGTTTTCTTCTGCACGATGCAAGGGCAATAAAAAACACAACTTTTCTTTGCCGTAGGTATCAATTAGATATTCGGTTAAATTCTCCATTGCTCCCCAGAAGGTATAAGGGTCGGTGCTTCCTTTCTCGCCAAACTCTGCATTGCCGTGCCCCAAATCGTTTGTTCCACCAAAAACAAAAACGTAATCGGCTATCTTATCCATAACGATTGCACGTTGTTGAAAGTCCCAATCATTAGTGGCAACATTGTCGCCAAGCCTTTGCCTTGCTATTCTACTACCACTAATACCATAGTTTCTTGCAACTGCGTTTAGCCTTGCTTTAACTATCTCAACGTATTTGTTATGTGGAACACTTGCCCCGACACCTGCAGTTATGCTGTCGCCTAAAAACAGTACTTTCATAGTATTATTTTTTTATAAGTTCTGCCTTGTATCTCATAACGTCGGTACCGTTATGGCAGTTGAGGATAGAGAACTTGTTTGAAGATAAAATGTTGGGTTGTTTTTCGGTATCTTCTGGGATAATCGCGTTATAGTGGTTGCCCCAAGGCTTGCCGTCTACGTAACAAATTTCGGGCTCTGACCAATTTACAAGGTCTTTTGAGGTTGAAATTTGCATTACCTTGCCTTTACGGTCAAGACCTGGGATTTGCTCTTGCATACATTTTGCAATGGGCTTAGAAGTCATAATATACATCTTTTCCACTTCGCTATAAACAACTCTCGGGTGCCAGCAGTCTTTCAAAATTACCGACTCTTTACCGAGATTGCCCGCTTCTTCCCACTTGCCGTTATAATACTTAACAAAGTCGCCCATAACGCCATCCGTACGTTTACGGCAACGCGCAATGTGTGCGTCGCAAGAAATCCATGCTTCCTTAAACGTGGTTTTTGTCATATCGAGTGTGATAATATCGTAAAGCAAGTAAATATATTCACCGTCGGGTTCGATAAACATACAGAAGTCACCGCTACCAAGCTTGATAACTCCGTTCTTTTGCCCGATAACGTTGCCCGCGCCGGGATTATAAAGTTCGGTCAAAGCAACCTCTTCCCCCGTCAAAACCCAGCGGTCGAAGAACCAGTTTTTACCCTCGTCATCCGAGTGCATAAGTCCAACGTGGCGGAAATCGGAGTCAAGTTTTGGGGTGTTGCATAGCCCGTACGCATCATAAGCCGTGCCCTTGCCGTTCCAACCCGTTTCGTTGTGGAACCAGCAGAAGAACCTATGCGTATTGGGGCAAATATAAAGACCGAACGGCCAAATACTACCTCTTGGTAAAATTCCTTCGGGGTATCTTACGCCATCGTACGCGTGTTCAGCATGGCCAACACAGAAGTTTGTATTGATAGGCCAAGCCTCTTTCATATCGTCAAGGCAAGTACCCGAAAACATACCGATGTGTCCCATATGCGAGTGTCCGCTCATTGCCCAAAGTTTACCGTCTACGTCGCGGTACATAGGCGTGGTGCCGTCTTGGAAAACACCGACTTTATTCATAAAGGGCGATTCCATTTCTTCGCTAATTTTAAGCTCGTATTTATCAAAGAATTTACTCATGGTTTTCTCCTTACTTTTCTTCTCGTTTATTATATCACATTTACTTCAAATTGTTAGAAAATTTTTTATAACTATTCGGTAAAAGTTGTACTATTTTTAAGTAAAAAATAAAAATGCGTGTCGCTTTCCTCAAATTTACTAAATCCCAACTTTTCTATAAGCCGTTTAGACGGAATGTTTTGCTTAAAACACTTGGTTTTGAGCGCTTTTACTTTTAGTTGGTTAAAAGCATAATCTTTAAGTGCGTTCGCTCCTTCATACGCAAAGCCTTGCCCTTGATAGTCTTTACTTAGTCGAAAACCCATTTCAGCGCTTTGGTCTTCATTAAAGTTATAAAGCACAAGTTCGCCTATCATTTTCCCGTCATGTCTTATTGCAAACGAATATTCTTCCTTTTTTTCTTTCAAAGATTGCATAAAGCAATAAAAATACTCGGGGGTGGGTGCATTTTCCCCTAAATCTTCCCTATAATCGTACCCCCACCACCGATTTAACTGCTCGTCGGTGTAAAGGTCGAAATAGGCTTGTTTATCCTTTTCGGTAATATCGTCTATAATTAGTCTAGGGGTTTTAATTTTTATTGGCGGGGTGATTTTGTCAAAAATTTTTTCCATTTATAAAACAAAAGGGGCGCAATCGCCCCTTTATCCTTTTTTATTTGTTGGTGCTTTTAAGCACTTCTAAAAGTTCGCTAAGCCTATCAAGGTCGTCACGGGTATAATAATCGATATATATTCTACCCTTTTTGTCATTTCCGATTGCATTAACCTTGGTGCCGAACACCCTTTGCATATCCGAAATAAGTTCTTTAAGTTCGGCTGAAAGTTCCATCTTAACCTTTTTCTTAACCTTTTCTTCGGGGGGTGCAAAGTATTCCTTTACCTTCTTTTCCACGTCCCTTACCGAGAGACCGCCCTTTACAACCTCTTCAGCAATCTTCACTTGGTCGTATTGAGGAATGGATATAAGCGCCCTAGCATGACCTGCCGATAGAGTGCCGTTTGCAACCATTTTAATAACTTCTTGCGAAAGGGTTAATAGGCGGAGAGTGTTTGCTATTGCAGGACGAGATTTGCCGATTCTATCCGCCAAATCTTCTTGCGTCATTCCATAGTCGTTCATAAGCGAACGCATCGCCGTAGCGGCTTCTATGGGGTTTAAGTCCTCTCTTTGCAAGTTCTCGATAAGCGAAATTTCTTTGATTTGCTTTTCGTCGTAATTTTTAACGATAACGGGAATTTTATTTAGTCCCGCAATCTTACTTGCACGGAAACGGCGTTCACCCGCAATAATCATAAACCTATCGCCACTCTTGTTGACGATAATTGGCATAATTACGCCGTGCTTTTTGATTGAATCGGCAAGTTCGTTAAGTGCCGTTTCGTCGAAAACTTTACGGGGCTGGTTGGGGTTTGCGAATACCGAACTAATCTCTATCTCTGTAACCCCCTCTCCCTTTGCTCTCGGTTCTTCGTCAAACAGCAAGCTCTTGCCGTAATCTTCCTCGGTCTCCGAAAAAAGCGCGGATAATCCTTTTCCTAATCCTCTCGTTGGTTTCATAAAATAACTTTCTCCAATCGTTTATTTTTCTGCTGATTTCTTTGCGGGTTGACGCGAAAGAAATTCTTCGGTTAACGCAAGGTATGCTTTTGCGCCCGAACATCTAGTATCGTGTAGCATAATGGGTACGCCGTGACTTGGCGCCTCAGCCAAGCGAATGTTACGCGGAATTGCCGTGTCGTAAACCCTCTTACCAAAGAACTTTCTTATCTCGGCGGAAATTTGGCGGGAAATTATCGCACGGTTATCACTCATTGTAAGGATAACACCCTCGATTTTAAGCGACGGGTTAAGGTGCTTAACAACAAGTTTAATAGTGTTCATAAGCTGACTAAGTCCCTCTAGCGCGTAGTATTCGCTCTGTATGGGGATAATCACCGTGTCCGCTGCCGCAAGCGCGTTTATGGTAAGAAGCCCAAGCGACGGGGGGCAGTCTATGGTGACGAAATCGTAACTCTTTTTGGCTTTTTCGAGCACTCTTTTTAGAACGTGTTCCCTATCCTTAATGTAAACTAATTCCACTTCCGCACCCGCTAGGTCGATGTTTGACGGAAGAATGTCGAGGTTGTCGACACAGGTCTTTACCACTGCGTCCTCGATTGCCATTTCGTCTATCATAACGTTATAGACGGAATTTTTAACCTCGCTTTTAGCAAACCCAAGCCCGCTCGTTGCATTGCCTTGCGGGTCAAGGTCTACCACCAAACATTTATAGCCCTTGCTTGCCAGATATGCCGACATGTTAACACACGTCGTTGTTTTGCCAACACCACCTTTTTGGTTTGAAAAAGCAATAATTTTTCCCATAATCTTCTCCTCTTGTACCGATAAATTGCTCTTTTAGAGTTTTCTACTCTTGCGGTTTTTGGTCTTGTTCGTTTTCTTTTTGTTCTGTTTCCTCGTTAGAATCTTTTTTCTCTTCGGGAATTATAGTTTTGTTTGCCTTTCTAGTGAACGGGTTTTCCGAAAGAGTTCTTTCGTTCTCGTCCATAAAAGCCATAATTTCTTCAACACTCTTGCCTTCCATAAGCATTTCAACTTCTTCAGCAAAGATGGTTTCTCTTTCCACCAAAAGCCTTGCCATATTGTCTAAAAGATGCTTATTATCAGCCAAAAGTTTTCTTGCCTTTTGCAAGCTCTCGTCAATAATACGTCTAATTTCTTGGTCGATTATGCCCGCAGTTTCTTCGCTGTATGAAACGTGTGAAGCCATATCCCTACCGATAAATACTTCCTTGTCGGAGCCGTATGAGATTGGCCCAACCTTTTCGCTCATACCCCACTCGGTAACCATAAGCCTTGCGCGTTTGGTAACCGCCTGTATGTCGCCGGACGCACCCGCGGATATATCTTTAATGATAAGTTCTTCAGCAACCCTACCACCGAGCGTCATAACGATATCGTCAAGCAGTTTTGCCTTGGTTAAGTGGTTATCGTCACTATCGGGACGAGTCATAGTATAGCCCGCCGCTTGACCTCTAGGAATGATAGAAACTTCATGCACGGGGTCGCAGTTGGGAAGAAGTTTTGCAAGTATTGCGTGACCCGCCTCGTGATAAGCTGTAATCCTCTTATCCGTTTCGGTAACAAGCCTACTCTTCTTTTGCGGTCCGATAAGAACTTTATTTATACCTTCGTAAAGGTCTTTGTTGTTTATAGCTTTTCTATTTGCCCTTGCAGCGAGTATAGCCGCTTCGTTTAGAAGGTTTTCAAGGTCGGCACCAGAGAAACCACTGGTCATTCTTGCAACCGTCTTAAAGTTAACGTCGGGTGCCAAGGGCTTATTTCTTGCGTGTACTTTTAGTATGGCTTCCCTACCTCTAACGTCGGGTACGTTAACGTAAATTTGTCTATCAAAACGTCCCGGACGAAGCAGTGCGGGGTCTAAGATGTCCGCACGGTTGGTCGCAGCCATTATAATAATTCCGTCGTTTGATTCAAAGCCGTCCATTTGAACTAGCAATTGATTAAGCGTTTGCTCTCTCTCGTCGTGTCCGCCACCCATACCAGTGCCTCTTTGACGGCCTACTGCGTCGATTTCGTCAATGAACACGATACACGGCATATTCTTTTTAGCCACGTCGAAAAGGTCTCTAACCCTACTTGCACCGACACCTACAAACATTTCAACAAAGTCCGAACCACTAATCGAGAAGAAGGGAACACCCGCCTCGCCCGCAACTGCCTTTGCAAACAAGGTTTTACCCGTTCCGGGAGGCCCTACAAGGAGCACACCCTTAGGTATCCTCGCACCGAGGTCGGAGAATTTTTTGGGGTTTTTCAAAAAGTCAACCACTTCTTGAAGCTCGTGCTTTTCTTCTTCAGCACCCGCAACGTCACTAAAACGCACTTTTAGGTTGTGGTTTAGTCTCGCGTTTGTCTTTGCAAAGTTCATTGCGCTCTTTGTTCCGCCTTGGCTTTGCGACATTATGATTAAGAACACTATCATAATTAGTGCCGCACCAAAAATAGGAATAAGTGACGACCAGAACGAACCGCTATTTGGGTTTTTGTACGTGAATTGAACACCGTGACTAGCAAGTGTTTCTTCAAGCTCAGTCACCGTATCACCACGAGCAAACACCGTGTTGAACGTAAACTTGTTTGTAACCGTCCTGCCGTTCCTGTCTAACGTTTCGGTAGAAATCTTAAATTCCACAACGTAATCGTCGATATAAACGTAGGTAAGCGTAGCCTTTTCATAAGAACCAATCTTGCTCTTTATGTTTTTAGCCTTCTCCCAATCAGCCTCATCCATATCAATGGTACTATTTCTAGGTTCCATTGCCGCGCCATTGCTAAGATTGTTCACGACAGCCTTAAACTCTGAATAATCAACTTCTTTTCCGCCACCAGCACATTTGGTTATGGAAAAAATCGCAATAAGAGCCACTATAGCCGCAATAACTATCCAAAATATTTTAGAACTCTTTTTCAAATTGTACTCCTCTCTTTAATTGTCTATAAAACCATTTTAGCATTCCAAAGTTAAAAAAACCTTGAATTTGCCTTACAAAAATGCTTTTTATAATATCAGCATTTTATATAGATATTATACTACAATATATAAAAAAATACAATAGATAAGCAAAAATTTTACGCAAATTTTTTGCGCCCAATTTTTAGCGGTGGCGCATAGATTTGTATTTTTGCGCTAATTTAGAAAATTTTTTAGCGCAAGCATAAATATAGTTGACGACGCAAAATTATTTTTTTGCACTTATAATTTTATAAATCTAAACGCAAAACTTTTGTTTCACATGAAACATTCAAGAACCAGTAATAAACAACCGAAAGAACGTTGCGAATTGCGTAAATTAAAATCATAATCTAATAAATAACAAAAACTAACACCAGCACATATAAAACACAACTATCCTACCGTCAACCAATCCACAAACAACGGATAACAGCCAACCCACACACCACGACAACCAGCATACATAATTACCGCCACAGAGAACACGTCCCCCGCTTCACACAAATGTCACACAATGGAGAAACCAATACCGCTATTCCACCCCACCAACCCCAAAAAACAAAGAAATTTGCTTATAAAAAATTGTCATTTTAACGCTCTCACGTAGAATGGACAAATTTTTTTGGCGGGAATTTTTTTCGCTATTCTATGTGAGAAGGTCGGTTTTTTGCTAATTTTTTAAACAAAACAAGTAAATATTCCTACCATATTGCCACCGCTTGTTCCACGTGAAACATCACATTTTCAAGGGTGTAATTTTTCGTGTTTCACGTGAAACATATGTTTTTAAGATTTTTGCTTGATATTTTGCTTAATTATAATTGATTTTTATGTGGTTTTGTAGGGAAATTGGTTACTTTTTAACGTGCTTTGGGTTGAAATTTTGCCATTTTCTTGCTTGCGGTCGGGGTTTTAAGGTGATCTTAGACGTTTTTTACAAATTTTTTGTGTAGTTTTTAACTTTTAGAAGTATTGTTTTGTGTTTTTTATAATAATTTTTCGTGGTTTGCTGTTGAAGGCAATAAAAATGTTTCTTTTGCGTGATTATGGTGCTTTAATGCGTTCAACTTAATAAATAAAGAAAAAGGCATCAAAATGATGCCTTTTTGTGTAAAATATTGAGTTTTCGCAGTTTTTAAGTGGGCTTGTTGGCGATTTGCCGATACGCATTTAAGTTTGCGTTGTGATTTTTTGATTATATTATAGATTTTACAAAACCAACGACGTCTTTTATTGAAATCACACTTAAGAGTCTAGCAAAAAGGTTGATATTGTCAACAAAATTTGCAATAACCGACTCTTGAATTAATGCGTACAGTCTTTGCACGAACGGAATAGGTATAAAACTTATGAGCAAGATTAAGAATTCTAGATGCACTATCCCGCTGATTAGTCCCGCAAAAAAACCTAGCGTCTTGTCGACTTTTTCAATAAGTTTTATTGCGTATAGCTTTTTAACAAGTTCACCGAGCAAAAAGAATAATATTTTAAATAGAATGAATAGTCCAGCGACAGCAATAGCGATTGCAATATAATAAGCAAACGTTGGGCTTATAAGGTCTCTTAGTGGCGTAGTAGGTGGAATGCCTCCATCCGACTTGAATGTTAGGATTAAAGAAACCATCCAACCGCCGACACCCGCATCTCTTAATCCACCAGCCGAAGCTTCAGCAAGGGTGAGCCCCATAACGTTTTCACCAAACAATTTGTCTAGTGAGGTAGACACCCGCCCAGCAAGTTTTGTCACCAATGAAAACTCGCTCTCTAAAAAGCCAGCAACCGCCGAACTTAAAAGAACGGCAAATAGAAAGCTTAAAATCGTGCCGAAAACTGAAACAAAGGTTTTTGCAAAACCTTTAACAAGTCCTCTTACCGCAAACAATATTATTATTGCAAGCGCAACAAGGTCAACTATTGCGCTACCGCCCGACACTAATAAAAGATTTGTCATTTTTTGTCCTAATACGAACAAACGTTCGCAATTTTTATTTATTAATGTGGTTTTTTATATATTATTATGTTACCATAGTTTCCAATTTTTATCAATGTTTTTTTATAACTGATTAAAATTTTTATTTTTGGCAATAATCCACGTAGCATTTTGGAGAATGATTTTATGGATAGTTTTTCTTTTAATACATTTAATAAATACGCCCCGCTTGGAATAGGCGAAGCGATAAAAAATTTTAATAAAAGTGGAAAACGGCTTGTTTTCGTGTGTATCGGTAGCGATTTGGTTTTAGGGGATAGCCTAGGTCCACTATCGGGCACTTTTATTAAAAACAAGGAAATTGGCTCTTTTGTGTATGGAACGTTAAACTTTCCTATAACTGCAAAGGAAATTCCCTATGTTCAGTCACACCTAAAAAGATTTCACCCCGATTGCCTTTGCGTCGCAATTGATGCTGCCGTTGGGGATAGTGAAGACGTTGGGCTTATAAAGGTAGTAAATTCCAGTCTAAAACCTGGGCTTGGTGTACAAAAAAAGTTGGGTGCGGTAGGGGATATCAGTATTATCGGCGTGGTTGCGGGAAAATCCGCACAAAATTATGACCTTTTTAACCTGACAAGGCTTAATCTCATATACAAAATGTCAGAAGTTATTGCGGATGGAATAAAAAACTTTTTTGATTCAAACCCCGCCTCTTCCGCACAAAATAATTAAAAGCCCGAGATTTCTCGGGCTTTTTTAATAGTTTTTTATTATTTATTAAGCATTGCGATTGAAAAATCAAGTCTTCTTAGCGTTTCTTCTTTGCCGAGAAGTTCAGCAATTTCCATAACGCCACCAGCCGTTGATTCTTTACCAGTGATAGCCACACGAACACACCAGAACACTTGACCGTTTTTAACACCAAGTTCACTAACAAGTGCCATTAGTTCGTCGTGTATAGTATCGTAGTTAAAGTCGTTTATTCCCGCAAGCACTTCACGCGCCTTAGGTAAAACCATTTTTGCAATTTCTACGTCGGTCTTCATCTTCTTGTGATAGTAAAGTGCCGAATCAAACTCGCCAAACTCTTCTAGGAAGTTGATTTTTTCGGGAATTTCACTGAAGATTTCTATTCTGGTCTTTAGTAGGTTTGCAATCTTTTTAAGGTCGTACTTTCCATAAACCTTGCTTTGCTTAAAGAATGCATCAGCCTTTTCAACCAACTCTTCATCAGTCATTGCCTTGATGTATTCGCCAGACAACCACTTCATTTTAGCCTCGTCAAATATAGCAGACGATTTGCCGATTCCGTCAAGCGAGAAGTTCTCAATAAGCTCAGCCAAACTCATTTTTTCTTGGTTACCCTTGGGACTCCAACCTAAAAGAGCAATGTAGTTTACGATTGCTTCCTTAACGTAACCCTTATTTACAAAGTCTTCGTAGCTTGCATCTCCATTTCTCTTTGAAAGTTTGTGTTGCGCATCTTTCATAATGGGAGGGAGGTGAATATAGGTCGGTCTTTCCCAACCAAAAGCGTCGTACATAAGGTTGTATTTAGGCGTGGACGAAAGATATTCCGTACCCCTTATAACGTGCGTTATACCCATAAGGTGATCGTCGATAACGTTAGCGAAGTTATAGGTGGGCATGCCGTCGCTCTTCAATAAAATACCGTCTTCAATATCCTTATAATCAACACTGATATCGCCGTACACTAGGTCGTGATACGAGCCAGTACCCGTAGTTGGCACGTTTTGGCGGATAACGTATTTCTCGCCCGAAGCAATCCTTTTTTCAATTTCTTCTTTGGAAAGATTTAGACAATGTTTATCGTAACGAATGTTGCCCGTATCGTCTTTTAACGACTCTATTCTTTCTTGACTACAAAAACAGTAATAAGCACCGCCCAATTCAACCAACTTTTTTGCATAATCAATATATATTTGTTTTCTTTGGCTTTGAACGTAGGGGCCGTAATCACCGCCAACGTCAGGACCTTCATCGTACATAATACCAGAGTCACGCATGGTATCGTAAATAATTTCTACCGAACCATCAACGTATCTTGCGGTGTCGGTATCTTCGATTCTCAAAACGAAGTCCCCGCCACCCTTTTTAGCAAACAAGAAGCCGTAGAGTGCCGTACGAAGCCCTCCAATATGCAAATACCCCGTCGGACTAGGTGCAAACCTAGTTCTTATTTTTTCTTTCATTACATATCTCCTTTAACAGAATTCAAAACCTTGTTGACGTCAGCCGAGCGTTTAATCTCGCTCATTCGACCGTTTTGCCAGTAAGAATACATTTCGCCATCGGCATAAACAATATGGTCGATAAGGTTGGTACCAACAAGTTCACAAAGTAAGTTAATTTTCTTGGTGGATAAATCGTCCTCACGGCTTGGGATAGCCACTCCGCTTGGGTGGTTGTGCATAATAATCGCAAAATCGGGCTTGTGTAAATATAGTGCCCTTGATATATCTGGAATATCCGCACTGACCGTGTTTTTGTTGTCGTCGTCAAACTGAATTCTCGCGATGACCTTTTTGTTTTTATTTAAGAGCAACAAGAAAAACCGCTCTGCCATACTACCTTTAAATAGTTTTTCCGCAAGAACTTTGCTTTGGTCAAACTTTTTAAGATAAACGTCCGCTTCTTCTTGTTTTAGCATAGCCCTCATGATAGAGCCGACAGTTACCAAATACCCGGCAACGCTATCGCCAACACCTTCCACCATCTTTAAGTCTTCCGCCGACGCGTTAAACACACCGTCAAGCGTTCCAAACCTTTTTAGAATTTTGTGTGCAAGTGGGTTAGTGTCCTTTCTTGGCAAGGCGTAAAACAAAAGCACTTCAAGTTTTTCGTGGTCAAGAAGGGCGGAAGCGTTTGCAAGTGTTTTAGCAATCATTCTTGCCCGATGCCCTTGATGCACGTTTTCTTTTGTATCCATATAGTAATTGTAACATAATTTTACAAAAAAGCAAAATAAATAATTTATTTTTACCAAATCTATACATTTAAATTTAAAATGTAGTATACTGATAGAGGAAAAACCTTCTAGGAGAGATTAAATGCACGACTTTGACCGTTTTTTATCCGACCTTAAAACCTTAATCGGCTATAAAACCACTCTTGGTGAAAAAACCGACACCGCTCCGTTTGGCGAGCAAAACCGCTTGGCACTATCCCACTTTCTTTCCATTGCAAAAGATATGGGCTTTGCCACAACCGATTACGACGGCTATGGCGGTGAAATAACCTTTGGCGATGGGGAAGAGGTTGGTATTATAGGTCACCTTGACGTCGTTCCCACGGGTATCGGTTGGGAAAACGACCCCTTTACCCTCACCGAAAAGAACGGCGTTTTATATGCGCGTGGAATAGTGGACGATAAGACCGCCCCCCTACAATGCCTTTATGCACTTAAAGAATTAAAGGATAGCGGAAAAACCCCAAAACGCAAAATTAGGCTGTTCGTCGGTTGTGACGAGGAGAGCGGTTGGCGGGATATCGATTATATGAAAGGCAAAACCACCTTCCCAAAATACGGCTTTTCGCCCGACGGCAACTTCCCCCTAAGCTATGCCGAAAAGGGTATTACCGTTGTAACGTTTTCTATTCCTCTTCTTAAAAATTTCCACTCGCTTAAAGGCGGAACGGTGGTTAACGCAGTTTGCGACTACGCAACCGCAACCCCGACAAAAGACGGAATTGATTTAGCACTTATAAAAAAGCACGGCTTGTCGCTTGAAGACGGCGTTATAGTAAGCCGTGGTAAAGCCTCTCACGGCTCAGCCCCGCACCTTGGGAAGAATGCGATAAAACCGCTTTTCGATTACTTTTTAGATATGGGCGAAAACGTTGCCCCCGTTATAGATTACCTCTTTAACGATAGGAGTGGGGTGGGTTTAGTACAAAACGAACAAGGTGTGACCACCCTCTCTCCCGACCTTCTTATTGAGGATAGCGAGGGAATAAAACTCGTTTGCGACTGCCGTATCCCCGCACCCGCGACTACTTTAGACTTAAAGCCAATATTCGACTCGTTCGGTATAAGTTACACGGCAATTGAAAAGCACCCGCCCGTAATGACTGAAAAGGACGGCTGGCTCGTAAGTGCTCTTCTATCCGCCTACAACAGCGTAATGGGGGGTGAAGCACAACCAATCAGCCTTGGCGGAAGCACTTTTGCGCGTGCTTTTGATAAGGGCGTTGCTTTTGGACCAGAATTCCCCGATAAAGAGTATAACATACACGACAAAAACGAGTGCGTGTCGCTTTTAGACTTAGAAAAGAGTTACGAGATTTATAAACAAGCAATATTCAATCTTGCATTAAAATAAGTTGAAAATTTTTACTTTTTAATATATAATAACCATAAAGAGAGAAAAAAGTAGGTATACGTATGAAATTTGACGTACAACTGGTTGGCAAAATCGGTTCGATGGCGCTTATCGACAAAAAGAGTAATATTCTAGACTACACCTTGATAGCAAGGATTTGTTCGGAATTAAAGCCCGGCTACGTTTGGGTTACTTCTGGTGCGACCGAAACGGGAAGACTCGACTATATTAACCGCAACGGCAAAGAACTCTCCGGCTCCCCCGAAGACGTTAAGACCGACTATTCGGCACAAGGTCAATCTATCCTTATGTCCACATACCGTCAGTTTATAGACCCTAACTATTCGGTAAGGCAAGTTCTCGTTGAGCACCAACACTTTAACGACGAACAAAAAAGGGAACACCTAAAGGCAATGCTCCTTCGTTCAATCGAGCAAAACGCAATCCCGATTATTAACTATAACGATGCAATAAGCACCGAAGAGAGCCGTAAGTTTGAAATTCAGTCCTTAAAGGAAGAGAATAAAAAGGTTGTGGAGTGCGTGGATAACGACGAGACGGCAAGCCAAATCGCATGCCTTCTTAAAGCAAAGACCTTGCTTATCCTAACCAGTGCGGACGGCATTTACCGTGACAGCACCAACCCCGACACCTTGATTGAAGAGATTGGCGGTAAAGACGTTTACGAAGTGCTTGACAATATTACCGAATGTGAAAATTATTGCAACGGTGCTTCTCGTGTGGGGGCAAACGGAGCAAAGGCTAAACTAGAATACGTAAAAGAAGCGGTAAAAATCGGCACCGAAGTTATAATCGCTTCGGCAAAACACCCCATTAAAGATATCCTTTGTGGCAATGCAAAAGCAACTAGAATAGGGGTTAGATAAAATAAATAAAAGTTAAACGCGGTCAAAAGACCGCGTTTTTTATTTTTTTGTTTTGTTTGCATAACTTTTCATTTCCCGCACACAATACTACCAAGGGGGAAGTTATGAGAGATAAGAAAAGTAACAGAACGACTGGCAAAAGCCAAGACAAAAGTCAATCGCAAACTCAAAACAAGTCAAAGGCAACTAAGACCCAAGACACTAAGAATTGTAAATAACAATTTTTCTTCTAGTTTTGATTTGCAAGGTTCTTATACGGGAGTAGATTCTTTTGATAAGTATGAAGTTCCCATACAAGATGCTGACGATCTGTAAAAAAACTTAACACTTGTAAGGAAGAACCTTAAAAAAACACAGCTTTAATAAAAAGCAAAGGGTAAAAAGACGATTAAAAGCAATTTTGATTGTCTTTTTGCTTTTTTAAAAGGCGAATTTTTGTTGACAACTCGAAGTTGTTCGTGTATAATCAACTTGCTTTTAAGTCGGTTATACGGTCGCGGGGGCAGGGAGAGCCTGTCAATGAGGAAAGTCCGAGCTACAAGAAGCAGGGTGCCGGAGAAATCCCGGTGAAGGTGACTTTAAGGAAAGTGCAACAGAAAACAACCGCCAAAATTTTGGTAAGGATGAAAAGGTGCGGTAAGAGCGCACCGCCCTTGCGGTAACGCGAGGGGCAACTGTAAACCCCACCCGTAGCAAGATTGACAAACCGTTTCGCTCAATTGCTTCTTAAGAAGCGGTTTAACAAATATCGCTGGGGGATAACGGAGACGTTATTCGTAGATAAATGACCGTACACGACAGAACTCGGCTTACAGACCGACTTAAAGTTTTTTATGCACCCTTAACGGTAATACCTTTAAGGGTGCTTTTTGTATCTCTTGACAAATCTTTGTATATACTATATAATGAAATTAACTTTTGGGAGGTATGATTATGTATTGTAGATACTGCGGAAAACAATTATCAGACGACTCTAAATTTTGTCACGCTTGCGGAAGCGCGGTAGACTCTCCCGCGATAGAGCAAGTTACACCCACCCCAACGGAAACGGTACAACCCGTGTGCACTTGCCAATACTCTCAAGCACCCGTTCAAGAAGGAAAAAAGAAAAACAACGTGTGCTGTTTGATTGGGTTTATCCTCTCGTTCGTTAGCTATCTATTCGCATTTAACGAACTGTGCATTTTCTCGTTGGCTGGTCTTATTTTATCGATTATCGGTTTGGTGCAAGCAAAAAAACGCAATGAAAATTGGCGCGGATTCGGTCTTGCGGGAATTATCATCGGTGGCGTTGCCGTGCTAATTGGCTTCATTTTCTTTTGCATAGGTTGTGCAATTGGTTGCTCTCTTGCTCTCGACTCTTTAGGTACGTTATAAATTTAATGCAAACAAAAAATCTCTCGACAACGAGAGATTTTTTTATTTTTTTAAGTACACCATTAATACTGCAATATCAGCAGGGGATACGCCGGAAATTCTTCCCGCTTGTCCAAGCGAGTGGGGGCGAATTTTATCAAGCTTTTGCCTTGCTTCAATCCTAAGTCCCGTTATTGCCATATAATCTATGTCTTCGGGCAAAACTTTTTCTTCCAGTTTTTTTGCTTTTTCGATTTGGTCCAAACCTTTTTGCAAATACCCTTGGTATTTTGCATCCGTTTCTACCATATCTAAAACTTCCTTACTAACGCCCTCAAACCCGCCGAAAACCTCGCTGATTTCCAAAAGGGGAATTCCCCTTCTTACAAGGTCCCCACGCGTTAAACCACTGTTTGCGCTTTGATAACCGTACTTTTTAAGTAGTCCCTCAGCATCCTTTGGTTTAATGATTTGGTCCATTAGGCTTTGTGCTTTTTCGTATGCGTTTTTGCGTTCTAAATATCTATTATATCTAGCATCGTCAACAAGTCCCGTCGCCCTTCCTTTTTCGGTCAAGCGGAAGTCGGGGTTGTCTTGACGCAACAAAATTCTGTACTCGGCACGAGAGGTCATCATTCTATACGGCTCGTTAGTTCCCTTGGTTACAAGGTCGTCAATTAAAACGCCGATATACCCGTCGTCACGGCCTAATATCAAAGGTTCCATTCCACGCATTTTAAGTGATGCGTTTATACCCGCAATAAGACCTTGCGCAGCAGCCTCTTCATAACCGCTCGTTCCGTTGATTTGCCCAGCCGTGTAAAGCCCTTCTATGCGCTTGTACTCTAGGGTGGGGTATAGGTCGAGCGAATCTATACAATCGTATTCTATAGCGTATGCATAACGCATAATCTCGCAGTGCTCTAACCCCTTTACCGTGCGGTACATTGCCTTTTGCACGTCGTGGGGGAGAGAGGTTGACATACCTTGAACGTAAATTTCGTTGGTGTCTGCACCCTCGGGCTCTAAAAAGAGTTGGTGCCTTTCCTTGTCGGCAAAGCGCACAACCTTATCTTCAATAGAGGGGCAATATCTCGGTCCCGTTCCCTTGATAAGTCCGCCGTAAAGGGGGGAGCGGTGCAAATTTGCCCTTATAATTTCGTGTGTTTTTTCGTTTGTATATGTTAGGTAGCAAGGACGTTGTTTTTCGGGCAGGCGTTCTGTTAGCAAACTGAACGGATAAATATCCCTTTCTCCGTCTTGAATTTCAAGCTTATCAAAATCGATGGTGCGTGCGTCCACCCTCGCAGGTGTTCCCGTCTTAAACCTTCTAACGTTAAAGCCAAGTTTAATAAGGTTTTCGGTAAGTCCGTTGGCTGCCGACTGAAAGCCGTTTGGCCCGCTGTTTTGACGCCATTCGCCCGCAATAATGCTTCCGTTTAAGTATACGCCCGTGGCGACGATGACCGCCTTGCACTCCAAAATTCCGCCAAAAGAGGTCAAAACACCCGTGACCTTTTTGCCTTGCTCGTCGGTTAAAATTTCCACCGCTTCGCCTTGAACGATTTTTAGGTTGGCGGTGTTTTCTAGGATGGTTTTCATCACCCGATGGTAAACGTTTTTATCCTCTTGACCGCGAAGTGATTGAACGGCAGAACCTTTACCGCGGTTAAGCATTCTTATCTGCAAAAGCGCCTTGTCTGCATTAATGCCCATTTCACCGCCGAGCGCATCGATTTCCCTAACGATTTGTCCCTTTGCCGTTCCACCAATTGAAGGATTGCACGCCATAAAAGCAATGCTGTCAAGGTTAAGTGTCAGCATCGCCGTATTAAAGCCTGTCCTTGCAAGTGCAAGGGCGGATTCGCAACCGGCGTGTCCCGCACCGATTACAACCGCATCAAATTGTCCTTCAACAAATCTATTCATACGTCTTTTTTATAATTGAGGTTATTGTTTAAGAAGTTTCTTTCTAATATCGTTAATTTCCACCGCAAGTTTGTTGTCGGTTTTAATTTGTTCGGCAATCTTTTCGCCCGCATAAATAACGGTTGCGTGGTCGCGTTTAAAGATGTTTGCAACCGTAACTTTGGGAAGATTCATCATTTCTAAAATGAGATACATGCTGATTTGACGGGGGAAAGCGTATTCCTTATTCTTTTTCTTGCTCATCATATCAGCCTTTGTGATTTTATAAAACCCGCAAACGCAGTTGATAATATCTTCAGCTTGAAGTGCCTCTTGTTTTTCACTTGCCGATTCTTTTAGGGCTTCGTTAACAAGGTCAATAGTAATTGGTTTTTCGTGAAGTTTTGAAGCAAACACAACCTTTGTTAATTTTCCTATAAGCGAACGGATATCACAGTCGTTCATTTCTGCGATGTAGGTAAGAACTTTCATGTCCACAACGCACTTCTTTTCTTCGGCTTTTCTTTTTAAGATTGCAATCCTCGTTTCGATATCCGGGGGTTGAACGTCGGCAAGAAGTCCGCCCTCAAAACGTGTGCGAAGTCTTTCTTCTAACACCTCGATTTCTTTTGGTGGGCGGTCGGAGGTCAATACCACTTGCTTGTTTTGCATGACAAGTTCGTTAAAAGTGTGGAAAAACTCCGTTTGTATACCTTGCTTTTTAGCCAAGAACTGAACGTCGTCGATTAAAAGAACGTCTACGTTTCTATATTTCTTTCTAAAATCAGTGCCCGCACCCGAGCCTTTGCCCTTGCTTATGCTTTCGATAAGTTGGTTGGTAAACTGCTCGCAAGTTGCGTATAAAACGTTTAGACGGGGGCTGTGGAGTTTAAGATAGTTTGCAATAGCCATAAGGATATGCGTTTTACCAAGCCCTGTTCCGCCGTGAATAAAGAGGGGGTTATATGAATCACCGGGGTTTTCTGCAACCGCTTTTGCGGCAGCATAAATGAACTCGTTAGAAGAACCTACTACAAACGAGTCAAAAGTGAATTTGGGGTTAACCGGACTGCCTTGATTTTCGATAATTTCTTTTTCAGCCTCATCAAGTTGAGCGAGATAGTCCTCTCTGTTTTTTGCAATAACGACCGAAAAATCGGTGATAAAATCGGTGCACTTTAAGAGTGCGTCCCTAATTTTTCCGCCGATACCGCTTGTTTCTTGATTGGTGATGGTGTCCGCAAACAATTTACTTTTGGTACAAAAGATAATCTTGTTCCCTTTAATATCCACCGGTTTGATTTGCGAAACGTGGGTGGTAAAAGATATGGAACTTATGGTTTTTTCAAGTTCGGGCAGTATCTTTTGCTCCCATATTATTTCGTAATTTTCCTTTTCCATAATAACTTTCCTCTATATTGGTTGCTTTTTGGGTAGAATTTATTATATAATATTTTTAAATTAAAATAAAGTCATTCGAGCAAGAAAAATAATTTTTTTTAATAACTATGCATATAAAATCACTTTTTCTTAAAAATTTCCGCAATTACCGTGAAGAAGAAATTTCTTTTTCGGAAGGAATCAATATTTTAACGGGTGAAAACGCACAGGGCAAAACCAACGCCGCTGAAGCGATATTTTTTCTTTGCACGGGATACTCTCCTCGCGCAAACAAAGATAGGTTGCTTATAAAGAGTGGGGAAGAGCAAGCGGAAATTTCTGCCCAAGCAACCTCTTCTTACGGCGACGTGTCGGTTAAAATTAAGTTTAATAAGGCGGACAAGAAAAATATTTTTATCAATGGTATGCAAGTTCTAAAAATTGGGGAACTTTTAGGTAATATCAACAGCGTGTTCTTTAATCCGTCTGAACTAAAACTCGTGCAAGAGAGCCCCGAGGACCGCAGGCGGTTTTTGAACGTTTCACTATCTCAAATGTCCAAGAGTTATTTTTACGCACTCCTTCGCTACAACAAGATTTTGGCGCAAAGAAATAACCTTTTGAAAGACCCCGACGTTTCGCTTATTAAAGATACCCTTCCCATTTGGGACGAACAACTATCAAAAGAAGCGGGCAAAATAATAAAGGCAAGAAACGATTTTCTTTTAGAACTTTCCCCCATTGCTGAAGAGAAACACGCACTTTTATCGGGCGGGAAAGAAACGCTTAAAATGAAGACTGAAAGCGGTTATTACGGCAGTGAAGAAGACATTGCTTTCGCATTGTTTTCCGACCTTAAAACCGCGCTAGAGCGCGATATAAGGCTGGGATTTACGTCCATCGGTCCGCATAGGGACGATATAAAATTTATGCTTAACGACATGGACGTTAGGGTGTATGGTTCGCAAGGACAGCAACGAACGGTTGCCCTATCTCTAAAACTTGCCGAAACGGAAATTTTCTACAATCGGTTTAATGAATACCCCATTCTCATTTTGGACGACGTTCTATCAGAGCTTGACAAAAAAAGACAGAGAAAATTGGTGGGCGCCGTTGAACATCTTCAAACCATATTTACCGCGACCGCCTTTGACAGAACGATTTTCCGCGATAAATCTTTTACAAAAATTGTAATCGAGAACGGAAAGGTAAAATCTAATAAGAAATTTTCCACACCTTTAGAAAACAAATAAGCGTTTCTATTGGAAAGTTTATCACCCTTTTTATAAAAAGCAAGAGGTATATGTCAAAAATTTTTTTGGTGATTTGACAAGTATTCTCTTTTGTGATATTGTTTATATATTGAAAAAGTTTGCTGGGAGAATTTTGTTTTAAGGGGCTATAATGAAAGAGCAATTTAAAAAACGTTTAACTAAAAAACAAATTTTTTCCATTCCTAATATTTTAAGTTATATTAGGATTCTTCTCGTACCCGCAATTATCGTTTTATATTGTGTTTACGGGCTTTATTACTGGTCGGCGGGTTTAATCGTTTTCTCGGCTATAACCGACGTTGCCGACGGCTTTATTGCAAGAAAGTTTAATATGGTGACCGACTTTGGTAAATTTATCGACCCCGTTGCCGATAAAATAACCCAGTGCGCAATGGTCTTTTGCGCTTCCATGATAAATTGGTGGGTGTGCTTCTTGCTCGTTTGTATGCTTACAAGGGAAATCCTTTTGTTCCTTTGGGGACTTATGCTGTTTAGAAAGCAAGACCGCGTTTCTTGTTCGTGCTGGTACGGAAAGGCAAGCACGGTAATTGTTTACGCATCGATGTTCTCGCTGTTTATCTTCCCGTTCATGCCCGAAAAAATCGTTGCCATTTTATTTAGTACGTGCTTTATTGCAGTTGCACTATCGACTATTCTTTACGGAAATTATTACTATTCTATCTTCCGCAAACTCAAAAAAGAAAAAGCGGAAACTCAAAACTAATTTACGTTATAAAAAACCCCTCGTGGATTTAGTGGCGTAGTGATAGGGATTTATCACTACGCCACAACTATATTTGCCTTACGGCAAGTGATATGCCTAACGGCGTGATATTTTGCTACGCCAAGTTGTATTCGCCTTTGGCGAGTTGTGGCAAATATAATATAACTTTGACTGCAAGTCAAAATATAACTTTTAGAATTACTCTAAAAATATAACTGTTTGCACAGCAAACAATATCACTTTACTTAAAATTTGCAGTATGATATAATAAATTTATGAGTGAAAGCATTTTAAGAGAAAAAGCAAAGGAATTTGCTAAAAACATTGTATTCATTACAAGAGAAATTAAAGCCAACAATAAAGAAAGTGTTTTAACTAATCAACTTTTACGTTCGGGAACAAGTATTGGCGCAAATATCCACGAAGCACAATATGCACAAGGAACGGCTGATTTTATTTCTAAACTTGAAATAGCGTTAAAAGAGTGTTTTGAAAGTGAATATTGGTTAGAATTGCTTTTTGAAACAGGTTATTTAGAAGAAAATCAATATAAAAAACTTAATAATGATTGTGGAACCATACGGAAAATGCTAATTTCCTCATGTAAAACGTTAAAGGCAAAAAATGGATAATATTTCTAAACATTACGATTTGTTAATTGAAAATGGCAACGACCCCGTTTTAGATTGTAAAGAGTTGGCGGATTATATGGATAAGTGGGATGGAAAAGAGTTTATAAATCTACTTAATCTAGATGCCTATAAAACGGTATTAGAAATAGGTTGTGGTACTGGAAGGATTGCTAAAAAAATTATTAAACAATGTAAAAAATACGTGGGAATAGATATTTCTTCAAAAACAGTAGATGTAGCAAAAAATCATTTTAAGGATTTTAATAATGCTTTTTTTATTAATGAAGATTTTCTTAAATACAAAGATACTGAAAAGTATGACGTAATTTTTTCCACGTTAACCTTTATGCATATCAAAGACAAAAAAAAGGCGTTAAACAATGCTTTCAACTTATTAAAAAATAAAGGTGAATTTATTTTATCAATAGACAAAAATCAACAAAATTTTATTGATACGGGATACAGCAGAATTGAAGTTTATCCAGACAATCCTATCTTTATTTGTAAAACATTGACGACTTTAGGGTTTATTAAACTCAAAATAAAAGAAATAGATAACGCTTATGTTATTACGGCTCAACGAGGTTAAGTGTAGCACACTATACTTAACAAAGTTAAGTTGTGTGTTTCGTTATACGAAAAGAGAAGAGTAGCAAAAATTTTGCTACTCTTTACTAGTACATAAAAATCCCTATGTCTATTGCAGTTTTCCACGAGGGGCTTTTTTTATTATAAGGTTTTTATAATATTTTCGATTTCGGTTTTATCCAAAACGCCAACCGTTTGTTTTTCTATCTTTCCGTTCTTGAAAAATATTAGTGTGGGGATAACTTCAATTTTATATTCCACCGCTAAACTCATCTCGTCGTCAACGTTAACCTTGCCAACCTTTACCTTTCCGTAATACTCGTCGGCAATTTGGTCGATAACGGGGGAGAGCATTTTGCACGGTCCACACCAAGTCGCCCAAAAATCGACGATAACGGGGGTGGTGCTGTCTAGAACTTCACTCTTAAAGTTTTCCTTTGTCAAAATAATCTCTTTCATATATCCTCCCTATTTAGACTTATAATACAGTCTACAATGACAATAACCTTCAAATTCGGGGTCTTTGATTTGTGCCTTAAATTCCTCGCACATACACTTATATTCCTCTGTGCGTTTAATTCGGCAAGGGCAGTATCCGCCCGTTCGCTCTAACCCTTCTTGAATAAGTTTTACAACTTCTTTGTCGCTATTTAACGTTACTTTCATACTAGTTATCCTTTAGGCTGTTACCGAGATAGGTTCCAAAGCTGATAGTAGATTTTTTCTTTTCGCCAGCGGGTTTACTTCCACCACGACCGCCTCTAGAAAATTTGCCACCTTTTCCGCCTTTATCAAACCTTTTTCCACCGCGGTTGTCACGGCGATTTCTATCGTTGTTGTTTCTGCCTGCATTATAAGGCTTTGCAAACTCGTCCTTATCGTTAGGAACAATCACAACGTATCTGTTGGGTTCTTTTCCGTCGCTTCTTGTGGTAACCGTTTGGCTTTGAGAGAGGGTGGTGTGGATAATCCTTCTTTCATAAGGACTCATCGGTTCCAAAATAACCTCACGTCTCATTTCGGTTGCCTTTTCTTCAAGTCTTTTAGCAAGTTTAATAAGCGTTTCTTCTCTCTTGTCGCGATAGTTTTCGCAGTCTACAACTACTTTTTTGTAATCTTTTTTGCCGATGTTTAGTACCGCACCAGCGAGTGTTTGGATAGCGTCCAAAACTTCACCACGATATCCTATTACCGAAGAAGAATCTTGTGAATCGAGCACGATAACGGTGTTGTCGCCCTCACTTTTTAAGCTTGCAAGCGCGTCTATTTCCATATATTCTAAAACGCCTTGAACAAAATTAACCGCTCTTTCGCCGTCCGTTTCCTTTCTCTTAACGGATACCACAGCCTTACCTTTCAATCTTCCAAAAAGCCCCTTCACCGGCTCTTCAATAACGGTTATCTCTGCCTTTTCTTCAGTTATACCAAGCTTTTCAAGTCCTAGTGCCTTTGCTTCTTCAACCGTCTTACCTGTAAATTCCATATATACCTCCGCGCCTATTTTGCGCCCTTATTTAAGTCTTCCACGGATGTGACTTTTGCTACTTTTGTTATCGGATAGAAAATCTCCGCCTTTTTCGTGTGCGAACTTGTCGTTCTTATTCTTCTTTTCGGGTTTCTTTTCTTCCTTCTTTTCTTCAGTAGGTTCTTCTTCTACGTGAATACGGCCTCTAATAGTAGTGTCGTCACCTTTTTTCTTTTTATACTTTCTATCAACTATATAGTTAATAGCAAAGGTCGAACCTAAACTTATAAGCGAGCTTAAAATGATGTAGATAGAGAATGCCGCGGTATACATAAATGCAAACACAGCCATCATAATAGGCATCATCCATTTCATCATTTTACCCGTTTGCGCGCCTTGTCCGTCAACCGTTTGAAGTTCCATTTGCGCCTTTTGGGTTTTGTTCATTATGATTTGGGTAAGTAGTGAAACACCCGCCGTCAAAACAACGAGAATAAAATATCCGTTTACTTGCGACTTTTCTTTGTCTAAGTGGTCGATAAGTTGTGCGTATTCGTTGGTCATATCCGCACCGCCGTATTGGTTGGTTTTTGCAAACTTTTCCCAACTTGTTTCTACTGGGTGCTTTAAAGGACTATCCGATACCCAAACGTTTTTAACCCAAAGGAATTTGGGGTTTTCTGCCCTAAAAGTATCTGCTGACGCTGTCTTTTGCGCTTCGTTAACAAAATTAAACTTTGTTGCGTCTTTATTTACATTTGCAACGTATTCTTCGTAGGTGTAATCTATACCCTTGATGTTCAACTTAAAGTTTACGTTTTCGTCAATTAAATGGTAGGAGGGGATGTTTTCAAAACGACGGTCAACTTTACCATCCTTTAATGCGTTCATTAAAATATAGTCGTTTTGATACTTTACGTATCCACCTTCCGTCCAAACGGTAAGAGTTCTGTTTTGACCAACTTTTATTTTATTTTCTAAATAATCGTTGCTTGCATTATTACGAACTTCACCTTTACTATCCACACCTTCACTATAAAGAGTGTCAGTAAAGTAAATTTTGTATATGTCTTCACCCTTATCGTTTTTGATTTGGATAGGGGAAGAAACGTCAGCATTAAAGAATTTTTCGTTCTTTATAGTTATTTTTCCGTTTTCGTCTTCAATAATATATTCGCCGTCCGCTTCAAAACCATCGTAAACGATGCTGTTGAAAGAGTTTGACATATGGTAAATATACTCTTTGTTTTGATATCTAGAGTATGCTGAAAAACCATTCAAGGCGATAATAAAGATAACGAGAGTTAAAATGGTTGGCAAACAAGAACCGAACATAGAATATCCGTTCTTTTTGTATAGTGCCATCATTTTTTGTTGGTATAATTGCTTGTTATCTGCGTATTGTTTTTGCAATTTTTCAAGGTCAGGTCTCATTTCCTCCATTAAAAGAGAGTTTTTACGCATAGACCTTTTAGACATATAGTCAAACGGTAATGTAATTACCTTTAACGCAAGGGTAAATAGTATAATACCCGCGATAACCGACGTTGACTTAACAAGCCATAAAATAATATTTGCTATTGCGCTTGCTTCAGGTTGAGCAAACTGAATAATTGTTAATTCCATTTAATAAACCCACTTAATAACGCTTTTTTTATCGGGAACTTTATCGAACCCACCTTTTGAGAAGGGATTACACCTTAAAATTCTCTTCATACCTAAAAAACAGCCCTTAAAAAAGCCGTGTTTTAAGATAGCCTCTATCGTATATTGCGAACATGACGGAATAAACGGACAGGCCCCTTTAGAGATATGTTTTTGATAAAACTTTATAAGAAAAACACCCAATCTTTTAAGCATATTATCCTAAAAATCCACCCTTTTTAAAAATATATTCCATGTCTTTCTTAATCTTTTGCAGTGTATATTCTTCTTTAACTTTTGGTATAAAAACAAAAAAGAAGTTTTTTCCTAACACCGGCAAAAAACTTCTAAAAGATTCCCTCAAAAGTCTTTTTATCCTGTTTCTTTTAACGCTTCCGCCGTGCTTTTTACTCACGGCAAAGCCTGCCTTTATTTCCTTTGACGGAAAGTAAACTAAGGTAAGGGAAGAAGAAAACACTCTTTTCCCTTCCTTAAAAACAAGATTGAAATCTTTTTCTTTTTTTAACCTATAATCAAAGGTCATTTTTTTCTTATGCAGAAAGTTTATGACGACCCTTATTACGTCTTCTCTTCAAAACGTTTTTGCCCGAACGAGTCTTCATTCTCTTTCTAAAACCGTGTACTTTGCTTCTTTGTCTTTTCTTGGGCTGATAAGTTTGTTTCATTTTGTATTTCTCCTATATTTCTTATCTTTTTTTACTTTTGCTATACTATTGTATAGAGAATTTTAATTTTTGTCAATTGTTTTACGCGTTTATTCTTACAGGAAGCACTAAATATAAGAATGATTGGCTTCTTGTAGATGTAATTATACAGGGGTCAATTGCGGTGTTGAGGTTGAGATTAATAAAATCTTCATCCACGATTTTAAGATATTCGGCTATGTATTTTCCATTAAAAGCAATAACCAAATCTTTGCCTTGAAGGTTTACAGGAATATTTTCGTTAACCGTTCCAACTTCGCTCTTTGCTTGTATACCCATTCCTTCTTCTTTTATATCAAACTTAATAACGTTATATCTATCGTTTCTTGCAACGATTGCCGCTCTTTCAATACTTGTAAGGAGGGCAGTGCGATTTACCGTAACGATATTTTCAAAAGAAGTGGGGAGGATATGGTTATATTTAACGAATTCACCCTCAATAAGTCTTGATATAAACGTGGTGTTTTGAACTTGAACGTAAAGTGAATTTTTTTGTAAGTATACCTTTATTTCTTCTTCGTCGTTATCTAAAAGTCTGGTTATTTCATTAAGTGCTCTTGCAGGGATAACTGCTTTTGTGTCCCCACTTGCTTTAACTTCCTTTTTTATAACCGCCATTCTAAATCCGTCAAGAGCAACGCCGGTTAAAAGATTGTTCTCAATTTCAAAAAGGCAACCTTTAAGAATTGGTCTACTATCGTCGGTAGAGCAAGCAAACGCAGTCTTTTCCACAACTTCTTTAAAATCTTTTTGTGAAATTTCAAAGAAAGCACAATCTTCTTCCTTTTCTATCTTTGGAAAGCTTTCTGCGGGGAAAACTTGAAGTTCACTTTCGGAATCGGAATATTTGATTTGCAATTGACCATCGAAAAGGCGAGATAATTCCACTTGTTCCTTTTCAAGTTTTTTAGCAAAATCGACAAAATATTTACCTACAACAACCGTTTCACCTTCCATTAAAACGTCTGCTTTAATCTTTCTTTCAATGGTAAGTTCGGTATCGGTTGCAAGAAGAGTTAAACTATCTCCTTTAGCGGTAATTTTTATGCCTTCTAAAACGGGGTTTGACGCTTTAACAGAAAGTGCCTTTGAAACTTTTAACACTGCATCAGAAAGGTCAAGACCGTCACAAATAATTTTCATAATTTTCTCCGTAAAACAAAATATTCAAAGTATATAATATATTTATATTATATACTACGTGCCCCAAAAAATCAAGGCTTTTTGGCTTTATTTTGTTTAATTTGATTTGATTAATTTTTTAGTGCGAAATTTTTATGTATGTATATTTTTTTATTTAAATATTTAAAATCCGTATTATTAATATTAGGTCGTGTTGAAAAGTGGATAAGCATTAAAATGATAGTATTTATATAATGAAAAACGACTTGATAAAAAGTGCATAGAAATTTAATAGAAAAGTAATAAGTTAATAAAAGTGGGTAACTAAAAAATTATAAAGCAAAAAAGAAGGGAAAAATAAGAGAAAAAATGCAAAAAAATAGAAAATTTTAGATAAAAAAAGTTATCTACGTTTATTTATAAATAAAAGTTGATAAAAAAATAATTGAAAGAAAATTCAATATATGGTATAATAAAATTATGAAAGAAATGTTTAATAAATTTAATATAGAGTTATCGAGCGAGCAAGAGAAAAAGTTTGAAAAATACTATCAATTATTGATTGAGTATAATCAAAGATTTAATATAACCGCAATCACCGAAAAAGAGGAAGTTTATAAAAAACACTTTATAGACAGCGTTTTGGGTGTGGATAAGTTTAAAGTTGGTAAGTTGATAGACGTAGGTTCTGGCGGTGGTTTTCCAGCCATTCCTATAAAAATTATGAACGATAACTTAGACGTAACTCTTTTAGAAGCGACGGGAAAAAAATGTGAATTTTTGAAAGTAGTTATAAATGAACTCGGCTTAAAAAATATCCGCGTTGTAAACGATAGGGCGGAACTTTTGGCAAAAAATGAAGAATATAGAGAAAAGTTTGATTATTGTTCAGCACGTGCGGTTGCAAGGCTTAATACCCTTTTAGAGTATTGTATGCCCTTTGTAAAACTTGGCGGAAAAATGGTCGCTTTTAAGGGCGATGCGGTGGAAGAAGTAATAGAGGCTGAAAACGCAATCAAAATATTGGGTGGAAAAATTATTGAAAGAAAAGAATATTTACTTGAAGATGCTAAAAGAACGCTTGTAGTGATAGAGAAAATTAAGCAAACGGATAAAAAATATCCAAGAGGACAGGGAAAGGAGCGCAAGAACCCATTGTGAGTGAACTTTTTATAAATAGGGCGCGTGCGTGTGCGTTTACAGGCCATAGAAAGCTTACAGAAGACTTTTCTATAGATAAATTAAAGCAAACGATAGAAAGGCTTATAGAAGGCGGTTTTAACACCTTCTTGGTGGGTATGGCACTCGGTTTTGATACTGAATGTTTTAAGGTTTTAGAAGGGATAAGAGAGAAAAAGGAAATAAAAATAATTGCTTGCATCCCGTGTGAAAGTCAGGCGGATAGGTTTTCTCTTAAAAACAAAAAAGAGTGGCAAAGAATGATAGATTCCGCTGACGAGCGGGTATATATAAGTAAAGAATATACCGCAACGTGCATGCAAAAACGCAACGAATATATGGTCGATAACTGCTCGGTTCTCGTATCTTTTTTAAGGCAAGAAAAAAGCGGAACGGCAAATACCGTAAAGTACGCGGTTAAAAAACAAGTAATGATAATAAAATTATAAAAAAACAAAAAAAAACCCCGAAAGAAATTTTTCTTTCGGGGATAATTTTTATTCACCGTCTTTGTTAGTAACACTCGATAAAAAGTGGATAAGTTTTTTAGATTTTGGGTTGGTTAAAACGGTTTGCGGGTCACCGCATTCTTCAACAACACCGTCCGCCATAAACACGATTTTATCCGAAACGTTTTTAGCAAAGCCCATTTCGTGTGTAACGATAATCATCGTTCTATCCTCGTCTTTAAGTGAGCGGATAACCTTTAACACCTCGCCCGTAAGTTCGGGGTCGAGCGCAGAGGTAGGCTCGTCAAAACACAAGATTTTAGGCTTTAACGCAAGCGCCCTTGCAATAGCCACACGTTGACATTGCCCGCCGGAAAGTTCACAAGGGAAACTATTGATTTTTTCTTCTAGCCCTATTTTTTTAATGAGAGCAAGACTATCACTTTTAATCTCTTCAAGGTTTTCCTTTTTAAATATCGAAACCATTTCAGCAATTTGCTTTTTTGTTAAAGAGTTGTCAAGTTTTGCCTTGTTTTTTAATTGCTTTTTATAGTCTTTTACCTTCTTTTTAAGTAAAAGGGTGGGGGCAAGCGTTATATTTTTTAGAACGGTATACTGCGGAAATAAGTGGAAAGATTGGAAAACAAGTCCAAAATTAAGGCGTTTTTCACGCAAAAACTTTTCTTTTTCCGCCTTCTTTACACTTCCGTCAAAAAGAAGTTCACCATCTAAGGTCATCGTTCCTTCGTTTGGTGTTTCCAAAAAGTTAATGCAACGAAGAAGGGTGGTTTTACCGCTACCGGAAGAGCCGATAATAGAAACAACTTCGCCCTTTTCTAAGGATAGGTCGATACCCTTTAACACCTTGGTTTGCCCAAAGCTTTTATAAAAATTTTTAATTTCAAGATACGCCATAATTTCACCTTATAAGCAAATGCAAATCAAACCGATAATAACGGCGATAGCAACTGCACTAACAATCATAATAGAGCCGATAAACGTGCTAATCTTTGTTTTTAGGGAAAGTTTTCTTCTTACCTTAATTGCACTTGAACCTTCAGTAACGAACGCAAATCTCTTTTCCAATTTTCCAAAAATAATTGTGAGAAGACCAACGAAAAGGAGATAGAAAACACCGGTATAAAATAGCGGGTAAACCAAACCCCAAGCAACGAAGTCCTCTGCATTTTTCAAAATTTCTGCAACGAGAATAACCCTTGCAAGAGAGGTGTCTTTAACAAGAGTGATAATTTCATTGCTCATAGGCGGAATAATGCGTTTAATAACTTGCACGAAAACGACCTTAAAGAACACTTGAGATTTGGTCATACCGAGAACTTTACCAGCCTCGTATTGACCAGAGGAAATACTTTCTATTCCCGCGCGGTAAATTTCCGAAAAATAACAAGCGTAGTTTATGGTGAACGCAACTAAAACGGCGATTAAACGCGGAAGAAGGCCTATGTGGAAAACAAGGCCAGGAACGTAATAAATTACAATTATTTGGAGCATAAGAGGTGTTCCCCTTATAATCCAAACGATTCCGCGAACGAGTATTTTTAGAGGCTTAAATTTTGACATCGAACCGAATGCAATCAAAAGTCCCAGCGGTAACGCCGAGACTAATGTTAATGCAAAGATTTCACAAGTTGTCAAAAACCCTTCTAAAAGTTTTAAGGTTATTGTTGTAAAGTCCATATAATTCCTATATATTAGCCAAAGTATTTAGCCAAAAGTTTATTGAAAGTTCCGTCAGCTTTTAATTGAGCGATAGCCTCTTCAATAGCATCACAAGTTTTTTGGTCATCCTTTCTGCAACCGATACCAAAGTATTCGATGGGGAAGTCAACGTCAACGTAGGTAAGGTCGGGGTTTGCACTGTTAGGTCCAACCAAAACGTCAGCCATAAGTTTGTCGATAATAGCAACCCTATTGGTACCAGCCTTAACTTCTAAAAGAGTGTTCTTTTGAGCAGAAGCGCCCATGGGGGTAATGCCAAGACCTTTTGCGGTTGATTCGCCAGCAGAACCAGTTTCAACGTATACTTCAAAACCAGTTAGACCTTTTTTGTCAGCAGTGGCAGAGAATTTAGCAGCATCAGCCGTTTTGCAAACGATAACTTGTTTGTTTTCAAGATAAGGGTCGGTGATGCACATTGCTTCTTTAAGTTCGTCGGTAATGGTCATGCCGTTCCAAACAACGTCGATTTCGTATGAGTTAAGTGACATAACTTTGTTTTTCCAAACAATTTCTTTAAATTCATAGTCAACGTCCATAATTTCGCAAACAGCGATTGCAAGTTCGGTGTCGAAACCAACTAATTTTGATGAATCAGCTTCATCGAAATAGTTCATCGGGGGATAAATGGTGTAGCCGATAACAAGCTTTTCTTTTTCGCCTTTGTTACCACAGCCAACAATACCAAAGCAGGTTACGCATGCAAGAAGCATTGCAACGATTGTAGTGATAAGTTTTTTCATAATATAACTCCTAAAAAAATATGTTTACTGCTTTGCTTTATCACTTTATCGCGCTAAAGCGTTTCAGTAAACATATTATACTAATATTTTTCAATTAAGTAAAGCGTTTTGCCCTAAATTTGATAAATTTATTTAAAAATTGCTTATTTTAATAAAATATCGGTCAAATACCCTTTAATAAGGCTTTCCCCTTCGGAGCCAGAAGCCGCACAAAAACGTGCATTTTTAAGCTCTGTTAGGGAAGAATATTTTTCGGCATCTTGCTTTCTTACAACCAAGCAGTAACTATTTTGCATGTGCGGGGAAGTAACGTCAAACTTTTCCCTTAAAGCTGGGGTATCTACGATTGCACCCATAATAACGTCCACAGTGCCGTCGTTTAATTTGGTTTCAATATCTTTCCATTCGATAGGTTGAACGTAATAATCGCCCGACTCGGTAAAAAAGCCCATCGCCGTCGCAACAGTTTTAAGAATGTTTATTTCCACGCCGTCCGAGTGCCCGTTGTCGTGACGATATACAAGCGAGTCAAGGCGGTTAAACCCTTTTGAATCGGGGGGAAGAGTCCAGCCGATATTAAACATACCCCTTTGGCAAACCGTTTGCCATTCGCCCGTCGGCGTATCGGTAAGGTAAACCTCGGGGTCGGGGATAGAGAGCACTAAATTTTGAAGACCGCAAAGCTCGGCGATTTTATAAAGGTCCATATCGTAGTGCATAACTCCCGTTTTGTTGTTGGAAAAGTTTACGTCGATAGGGAACTCTTGAATATTATACATCGCCGCATTGATATACTCGTCAAGGTTAGAGTTTTTGCGGGTGATAAAACAAAAATTTTCCTTGCTAAATTCTATACCATTAACGTCGATAACGGTTAAATCTTGCAAACCGCTTACGCAAGAAATAAGGTAATCAGCCTCGTACCTATCCACAACGGCAACGTCAACAAGGTCAAAAGATAGGTCGAAAACCGCATCCATTTGGTTTGCAGTTAAATTATAGGAAAGAGAATCTTTAGTGGGTTTATCGTCGGGGTTTTTACCGTTTTCACCATTACCACCACAAGCAAAAAGGGAAAGACAGCAAAGCACCGATAAAATTAAAGATATAGCCTTAAAAATTTTTCTTTTCATAATGCCTCTTAAAAAAATGCTCGGCCGATTTGACCGAGCATTAGTTTTTGTTAAAAATTAACCTAAAACAGCAGTTTTGATAGCGCCCGTTTTAATAAGGGTTTCACCAACAGTACCGCTAGCTGCGGTAAAGCTTGCATCTTTCATACCAGCAAAGGTTGCATATTTGCTTGCATCTGCCTTTCTAATAACAAGCACTTGGCTGTTAGTAAGATAGGGAACGGTAAAGTTAAAGTCGCCATTCCAACCTTCTCTTGAGAAACCGCCGATAAGAACGTCTACTTCGCCAGAAGCAAGCGCTTGTTCACGGTTTGCATAGGTAACAAAGTTGGTGTTTGTGGTTGCAACGGTCAAGCCGTAAGCTTTTGCAACTGCTCTCATAAGCAATACTTCAAATCCGTCGTCACCAGCAAAGTGGCTGTTGCCGGCAAAAGGCATGTTGTTAAGTTCTCTCTTATTAACGTCGGTAACAAAGCCGATTTTGAAATTGTCTACCAAAATTCTTTCAAATTCCGAACCACTTTCAGGAACGTCTTCAATAGAAATTGAAGGTTGTTTGATTGTGATAAGGTCGGAAGCTAAACCGAAAGAGTCAGCAACGTCAACGAGTTTGCAATCGATATCGCCAAGGCTATTGGTGTAGTTAACGGTAATCTCTTCGTTTTGGAAGTGATAGAGCGCTGCGTTTATAAAGTCAGCAACGTCAGTACCTTTTTTGGTAGCCATAACGTATTCTTCGGTGTTGAAAGCAAATTGGTCGCCAGAAATAAACATAATAGAATCGTCATAAGTTCTCTTATAGTAGTTTCTAAATACCGCTTTTTCAACAACAGCAATGTCAGCAGCCTCGCCAACAACTTGGTCGATAGCATCGTATTGAGTGTTCATTGCCGAATAGGTAAGTTCGGTTTTTGCGGGTGCGGGAGGAGTGGGTTTGTCGCCTTCGCCGCCACCATTACCGCCACAAGCAACTAAGCCCATGCAAGCGGTAAGAGAAATAACGAACGCACAAATAAGTGTTAAAAATTTCTTCATTTTCATTTTCTCCTAAAAATTTTTTACTAGAATATAATACCACATTTTATCAGTATTTGCAAGTCAAATAAAAAGATTTTATCAAAGAACAAAAAGAGTATATAATAATGCACCCTTAAAATCAATGAAAAATTAAAAACGGCTTATGAAAAATCAAACAATAAATTAAACGCGCACGCGTGTTCACGCACGCACGCGCACGCGAGAAATAAGAAAAACGCCACTAAAAAGTGGCGTTTAATCTTTATAGTTTTATTATTTACCAGCAAGGTTTTTATAAGTTTCAATACGTGCTTTGCTGTCCTTTTCGGTCTTTTCGAAAAGTTGTTCAGCAAGTTCGGGACGCGCTTTCATAAGTGAAGCGTATCTCGTTTCGCCAAGCAAGAATGACTTATAGTCGCCCGTCGGCTCTTTGGAATCGAGAGTGAAAGGATTCTTTCCTTCGTCGATAGCTTCGGGGTTGTAGCGGTAAAGTTGCCAATAACCGCAATCAACAGCCTTCTTCTCTTCGTCTTGAGACTTCATCATGTTGATACCGTGGTTGATACAGGGTGCGTAGCAGATAATAAGTGACGGTCCGTCGTATTTTTCTGCTTCAACAAGCGCGTTCATAAGTTGTTGCTTGTTAGAACCCATAGAGCATTGAGCAACGTAAACGTAACCATAGCTCATAGCCATCATGCCGAGGTCTTTTTTCTTAACTCTCTTACCAGCAGCGGCAAACTTAGCAACTGAACCGGTAGGAGTAGACTTACTTGCTTGTCCACCAGTGTTGGAGTAAACTTCGGTATCGAGAACGAGAACGTTAACGTTTTCGCCAGAAGCAAGAACGTGGTCAAGTCCGCCGTAACCGATATCGTATGCCCAGCCGTCACCACCGAAAATCCAGATAGACGGTTTAACAAGACAGTCGAGGTTGCCCTTGATGTAGTCAAGACCAGCAGCCGTTTCGTTTGCGATTGCACTCTTAACAAGTTCAGCAGCAACCTTGCTCTTTTCAGCATCTTCTTTATCAGCTAGCCATGCGGTGAAAGCAGTTTTGGTTTGTTCAGAAACTGCGTCCATAGTTGCGTTCATATCTTCTTCGATTTTAGCACGACGAGCCTTCATAGCAAGGTTCATACCATAACCGAATTCTGCGTTATCTTCAAAGAGGCTGTTTGCCCAAGCAGGACCTTTGCCTTCTTTGTTCTTGGTGTAAGGACAAGTGGGGGCAGAACCGCCGTAGATTGATGAACAACCCGTTGCGTTTGCAACAATCATTCTGTCACCGAAAAGTTGGGTAACAAGTTTAACGTAAGGTGTTTCACCACAACCAGCACAAGCACCGGAGAACTCGAACAAGGGTTTGTTGAATTGGCTACCCTTAACGGTGGTGGGCTTGCAACCAGGACAAGCGGATACGTTAACTTCAGGAAGAGTTTCGCTATATTCGTAGTTAACCGTTTCTTCAGCAACAACGCTACCGAACGGAACCATAGTAAGTGCTTTTTCTTTTGCGGGGCAAATATCTGCACAAACACCGCAACCCATACAATCTAGGGGAGAAACTTGCATTCTAAATTCGAAGCCCTTGTTACCAATCATAGCCTTGGTGATAAATGAAGCGGGTTTATCTTCGCCTTCTTTCACGATTGCAGGTCTAATACATGCGTGCGGGCATACGAACGAACATTGGTTACATTGGATACATTTTGAAGCATCCCACTTAGGAACGTTAACAGCAACGCCACGTTTTTCAAACTTGGTTGTGCCAGTGGGAACGGAGCCGTCTGCGTTGAATGCAGAAGAGGGGAGCTTGTCACCTTCCAAAACGAGAATGGGGTGAACGATATCCTTAAAGTATTTGTTATCAGCAACTGCAGCCATGGGAGCGCCAGTTTCAGCCGTCTTCCAGCTTGCAGGAACGTCGATTTTAACGAGGTTTGCTTCAGCAGAGTCGATTGCATTGTAGTTCATTTGAACAACGGCGTCGCCTTTTTTAGCAAAGGATTTGTAAGCCATTTTCTTCATGTAGTCAACTGCTTGTGCGTAAGGAATAATGTTAGCAACCTTAAAGAAAGCAGATTGCAAAATAGTGTTGGTTCTTCCACGAAGACCAAGTTCAGCAGCAATCTTAATAGCGTCGATAACGTAAAGGTTGATGTTCTTGTTTGCGATATCGCGTTTTACGAATGCGGGGAGAACGTCTTCAAGTTCAGCAGCGGTTTTAGCCGAAGTGTTGAAAAGGAAGGTACCGTTTTCTTTAATATCGCCGGTCATGTTGTAACGGGTGATATAAGAGGGGTTAGAGCATTGAACAAAGTCAGCCGCGTCGATAAGGTATGCCGATTGAATGGGGGTATCGCCGAAGCGGAGGTGTGAAACGGTTATACCGCCAGACTTCTTACTATCGTAGAAGAAGTAACCTTGAACGTATTTGTCGGTGTGGTCACCGATGATTTTGATTGAGTTCTTGTTTGCACCAACAGTACCGTCAGAACCGAGACCCCAGAACTTACAAGAAATGGTGCCAGCGGGTGCTGCGTCGTATTTGGTAGAAAAATCAAGTGAAGTGTTGGTGATATCGTCGTAAATACCAACGGTGAAGTGGTTCTTAGGTTCAGCGAGTTCCAAGTTCTTGTAAACTGAGAAAATCATTGAAGGATTGAATTCCTTGCTACCAAGACCGTATCTACCGCCAACAACTTTAATATTGGACATGCCTTTTTCAAGAAGTGCAGAGCAAACGTCCAAGTACAAGGGTTCGCCGAGTGAACCAGCTTCTTTGGTTCTGTCGAGAACAGCAAGTTTTTTAACGGTTTTAGGAAGCGCGTTTACAAAGTAATCGATTGCAAACGGACGATAGAGTCTAACTTTTAGTAGACCAACTTTATGACCTTCCGCGTTCATCTTGTTAATGGTTTCTTCAACTGCGTCAGCACCGCTACCCATCATAACGATAACGTTTTCAGCATCGGGTGCACCAACGTAGTCGAAAAGGTGATAACTTCTACCGGTGAGGGCAGAAACCTTATCCATAACCTCTTGAACGATTGCGGGGGTTGCCTCGTAATACTTGTTTGCAGTTTCTCTGTTTTGGAAATAAATATCAGAGTTTTGTGCAGTACCCTTTTGAACGGGGTGTTCGGGGTTGAGAGCGCGTGCACGGAAATCTTCAATGTCTTTCATGTCCACAAGCGCTTTCATTTCGTCGTATTCGATAGCGTCAATCTTGCTTACTTCGTGACTGGTTCTAAAACCGTCGAAGAAGTGAAGGAAGGGAACTTTTGTCTTTAAGGTTGAAAGGTGTGAAACGAGTGCAAGGTCCATAACTTCTTGAACAGAGTTACTTGCAATCATTGCAAAACCAGTTTGACGACAAGCCATAACGTCCGCATGGTCACCGAAAATGTTGAGTGAGTGTGCAGCAAGCGCTCTTGCACTAACGTGGAAAACGGTGGGGAGAAGTTCGCCCGCGATTTTGTACATGTTAGGAATCATCAAAAGCAAGCCTTGGCTTGCGGTGTAAGTGGTGGTAAGTGCACCTGCGGTAAGAGAGCCGTGAACTGCACCAGCAGCACCTGCTTCCGACTGCATTTCAGCAAGGCGGAGAGTTTGACCAAACATGTTAACTCTGCCCGCAGCTGACCATTCGTCAGCAACTTCTGCCATAGGAGAAGAGGGGGTAATCGGGTAGATTGCCGCTACTTCTGAAAAGGCATACGCTACGTGACTGGCGGCGGTATTGCCGTCGATTGTCATTTTTTTCATATATTATTCCTCCGTGTTAGATTTACTATAATATAGTTAACACAAGTATTATACATATTTAAAGGCGAATAGTCAACGCAAAATTAAAAATTTTTAAGGGTAAATTTATATAAATTTATGGTAAAAAACTTTATACCGCAGTTTGCTTGTAAAAAATTTTGCTTTTTGCTATAATAAAAAGGCTTTAGAAAAGCACATAACTTTTTGTGGAGTTTTAGATGGCACTTCTTTCTATGGAAAAGGTAAGCTTTTCCTACGACAAAAAAATAGACGCCGTAAAAAACGTCTCCCTCACCGTTGACGAGGGGGAATACGTTGCTATTATCGGGCACAACGGAAGCGGTAAGAGTACGCTTGCAAAGTTGTTTAACGGGCTTTGTAAACCCGACAGTGGCGAAGTGGTCGTCGACGGGTTTTCTTGTAAGGACAAAAAGTCACTCTTTGAAATTAGAAAAAGAGTAGGCGTTGTCTTCCAAAATCCCGACAACCAAATGGTTGCTTCCATCGTGGAAGACGACATTGCTTTCGGCCCTGAAAATCTTGGCGTAAAAAGGGAAGAAATAGGTGAGCGCATCCAGTTTGCACTTGCCTCCGTTGGTATGGAAGAATTTAGGAAATCTTCACCAGCAAGGCTTTCTGGCGGTCAAAAACAAAGGATAGCAATCGCGGGGGTTTTGGCGATTAAACCTAAAATCTTGGTGCTTGACGAGTCGACGGCTATGCTTGACCCACAAGGAAGAAAAGAAGTTTTGGAAGTTGTGGAAAGGTTAAATAAAGAACAAAAAACCACGCTTATAAACATAACGCACTATATGGACGAAGTTGTGCGTGCGGATAAAGTTTACGTTGTAAACGACGGCGAAATCGTACTTTCGGGTACCCCGAAAGAGATTTTTGCTAAAAGAGAACTGCTTGAAGAATGCGGGCTTGAACTTCCCGTTTCGTCAAAGATAGCACAAAAATTGATTGAGCTTGGGGTTAACCTTCCCGACGGAATTTTGACCAAAGAGCAACTCGCGGAGGAATTATGCGTATTGAAGCAAAAGATTTAACTTTCACTTACAGCAAAAAGTCCAAAGCGATATCAAACCGTGCGTTAGAAAACGTTTCCCTATGCATTGAAGAAGGGGAATTTTTTGGTATAATCGGTCAAACGGGTAGTGGTAAAACCACTTTCGTTCAGCACCTTAACGGACTTATTAGGGTTCAAAAGGATAGCGGAAGTTTATCGGTTGGCGAATTTGATTTAACGGCTAAAAAGTGCGACCTAAAAGCACTTCGCTCTAGGGTGGGTATGGTTTTTCAATATCCCGAATATCAACTCTTTGCTGAAACGGTTAAAGACGACGTGGCTTTTGGGCTTAGGAATTTTAAGAAAGAACTTTCCTTAGAAGAAGAGGAAAGACGTGTTAAGTTAGCAATCGAAACGGTGGGGCTTAACTATGAAGAAATAAAGGACAAGTCCCCGTTCGAACTTTCTGGCGGTCAAAAACGTAGGGTAGCAATTGCGGGCGTTATCGTGACCGAGCCCGAAGTGCTCGTTTTAGACGAGCCTGTTGCGGGGCTTGACCCCGTGGGGAAAAGAGATTTTATGAAACTTCTCCACCGCTTGCACGCTTCTTTTGTAAAAACAATTATTTTGGTAACGCACGATATGAACGTCGTGAGTGAAAACTGCACTAGATGTGCAATCTTTTCGCACGGAAAAATTCATTCGGTTGGTTCGCCAAAAGAAATATTTTCAAATTATGAACAATTAATCGAACTAGGTCTTGATATCCCCGTGACCGCATATTTAGAACGCGAACTTAAAAAGTTGGGTATCGACGTGGATAGCGATTTAACCGAGAGCGATTTTGCCGATAAAACCGCCAAGGCAATTGTGGGAGGGAAGCAATGAAAGACGTAACTTTCGGTCAGTTTTTCCCCGCACAATCGTTCGTGCATAAACTTGACGCAAGAATAAAAATACTTTTATCCATTGCCTTTATGGTGGCGGTGTTTATGGTGCAAGCCTTTCAATTTATGGGCTTTGTTGCTTGCCTTCTTTTCGTGTTGGTGGTAACCGCCCTAGCAAAAGTGCCCTTTGGAAAGGTGTTAAGGAGCATAAAGGGAATACTTTTCTTTATAGTTTTTTCGGCAGTGTTGCAACTGCTTTTCAATAAAAACGGAACGACGCTTTGGCATTGGAAATTTATAACCATAACCGATAAAGGTCTTCTAAACGCTGGCTTTATCATTTGCAAAATCACCTTGGTGGTGCTTGGCGCGTCACTACTGACGCTTACCACTTCCCCCGTGGATATTGCGGACGGAATTGAAAGCCTTATGTATCCACTTAAATGGATAAAATTCCCCGTGCACGAGTTTGCACTTATAATGAGTATTGCCCTCCGCTTTATCCCGACCTTGCTTGACGAAACGGATAGAATTATCAAGGCGCAAAAGGCAAGGGGCGCAAACTTTGAAAGCGGAAACGTGTTTAAGCGCGCAAAAGCACTTGTGCCCGTGCTTATACCACTTTTAATCTCTGCGTTTAGACGTGCTGAAGAACTTGCCGACGCAATGGACGCAAGGTGTTATTCGGGCAGTAAAAATCGTACCAAATACAAAAAAATGCGCCTCACTTGGCGCGATGCAATAGCAACCTTGGTTGTCGGTGGGCTTATTACGGGCGTGGTTTTCCTCAATATTACAGGCTTTTTGGCGGTGGTGTTATGAGGATAAAGTTGACGCTATCATATGACGGAACGGCTTATTGCGGTTGGCAAGTTCAACCAAACGGCGTAAGCGTTCAAGAAGTGGTGGAAAAGGCAATAGAAAAAGCGACGGGCGAAAGGGTGAGAGTAACGGGAAGCGGAAGAACCGATTCGGGTGTTCACGCAGAGGGGCAGGTCGCCCATTTCGATACCGAAAGTTCAGTCCCCGCCGATAAATTTTATAAGGCGATAAACGTGCATTTACCAGCCGACGTGAAAATATTGAAAAGCGAGGCGGTAACTGACGATTTTCATGCTTGCAATAAGGCAAAGAAAAAGACCTATCGCTATGCGCTTTATTTAAGCGACGTCGACCTTCCATTAAAGGATAGGTATGCGGTAAAAATAGACAAATTGCCCGACCTTTCACTTGTGCAAAAGGTTGCCTCTACGCTAGAGGGCGAGCACGATTTTAAGGCGTTTTGTGCGTCGGGTAGCGGTGCGAAAACAACCGTTAGAACGGTTTATAAAATAGCAATAGAACAAAAGCAAAACGATATATTGTTTTGCGTTACAGGTAACGGCTTTTTATATAATATGGTAAGAATAATGGTCGGTACGCTTTTAGACGTGGGATACGGCAAACTTACCGAAAACGACGTAAAAGAAATGCTAAACACAGGTAACCGCAAAAAAGGAGGAAAAACCCTTCCCGCAAAAGGCCTTTGCCTAATAAACGTTGAGTATTAAACAAAAGAAAAAAGCGAGTGGAAATATCCACCCGCTTTTTTGGTTGAGAATTTATGAATTATGCTTTGCAGTATGCAACGATTTTATCAAAGGTAACTAATTCTTTAATCAAATCGTAGGCGGTAAGTAAAGTATAATAGCCATAATTAACGGCAGTTTTGTCTTGTGAAGAGGTTAAGATAGTAACACTGCTATTCAAGTAATCGCTGTTTTCGGCAACAAAATCGACTGCGAAAGAATCAACGTATTCTTCTTGGACAAACAACATTGGGATTTCGCAAGAGGTTGTTTCGTATTCTTGTTTTTCTTGGTTGTAAGTGTAAAAATACATGGTTTTGAACTCTATATCAAAACGTCTAGACAAAGCTTTAGGGTTGTTTTTTGAGGGGAATCCGCCGACATTTTTAGAATGTATCGAATCGTTTGCATTGTTTATATATATAGTGTCGGGGTTGGAGAAGTTTTGTTCATCTACTTTTTTAATAGAGTCAATGCCTAAAACATCGTCAAGGGTGTACCAAAGAGTGTTATAAGTTGCGGTTTGTCCACCTATGGTAAGTTCTTCTCTAACCTCCGTTCCCACAAGGTTGCCCGTTTTAGAAGAATAAACTTCGCAATTTCTGCTAACAGCAGTGGGTATAAAGTCGCCTTTTGTTCCTATAAGAGTTGTGTAGTCTTCATTGATGTCTATTAGGGTGCTTGTTGAAACAAGAGTTTTATCATTAGCACAAATAAACTCATACATATATCCTAATACTTCTTTGTTGTTTCTAACAAACTCAAGTTGTGTTGCGGAGTGGTCTAGAATGTCCATTGCTACAAGAAGACTGTTTTCCGAAACGGTATACTTAAGAATAGAAGTTTCAGTAAGTTGGATTTTTGCGCCATAAGTTTTTGTTGCTAAATCGCTAAAAATTACGACTTGAACACTCTTCACAGAAGCAGAGAGTACGTATTGCGTATCAGTTATGTAAATTTTGAAGTTTATACCAGCAACCTCGTTTTCATAATAAGTATAATCATCGGGGGAAGAAGACAAGAAGGTTGTATAAACAGCTTGCATTGCGTTGAAAGCGGTATAAATAGGGCGAACAAAAGAAAGAGCAGTAGAAGTTTTGTTTAGTAGACCATAAGCAACGTTCAATTGCTTGCCGATTCCGTTTTTGGGAATGTTTGAAACCGAATAAAAGTTTGTGTAATCGGGAGTTTGGTTCAAGGATTTGTTTTCTGGGGAAAAACATTCAGGCAAAAAAGACCAAGGGTCGGGTGTTTTGCCAAATGCTGCAAAAACGTTAGAAGCAAGGTTTGATAAGTCGAGTTTGATTTTTAGAGAACAATCAAAAGTAAGGGTGTTGTAGTTTTGACCGCTTATTACGATACGGAAAACGTGAGTTCCCACAGAGCTAACTCCTGTGCTTTCATTTTCGCCAACGTAATATTTTACGGTTACTCCGTTAGGAAGATTTCCTACAATCTTGGGTAAATGAGTCTTTCCGTCTTCGATAACAGTCTGCGTTTCCTCAACGGATAAGTTTGTAATGTCGGCTTTGTTTATAATAAGAGTAGCAGAAAGAGTAAGGGTCTTGTATCCCTCACCACTGAGGGTGGCTGTTGCGTTGTATGTGCCTGCGTTGGTGCCTTTGTTATCTTTGTATGAAACCGAAACACCAGTAGGGATTGAGCCCTCAACCAACAAAACTTTTTCATTTGCATCGAAAACGTATTCTTTAGACGAAAAGGAAATGCCAGTTATTTCCTTCAGCTCTGCTTGTGCGGGAGGAGGGGTTTGTGATGTGCCACCGCCTCCATTTGTTGTGTCGCCTGCGGAATTGTCGCCGCAACCAAACAAAAGGGTGCAGGCTGAACAAACCAAAAGAATAGTTGTTAAAATCGCCAAAAGTTTCTTTTTCATATATTTCTCCTAAAATTTATTTTTTGAATACAAGTTTATAGCAAAATGCTCTTCCGCTTGTATCAATTTGTGTCATGGTAACTAAAGACCAACCATCTTTTGTTACACCATTTATAAAAGCGGTTAGTTCATTATCGGCTTTTTGTGTGTTTGTGGAGCCGAAAATATTGGTTTTTGTAGCAAAAGTAGTAACAAAATACATTTTTATTCTCCTTTATGTTTTTGATATTTATTTAAATTGTTTTAACTTTTTTTATTTTACTAGCAAGTTGGAATGGGAAGGTGAAATAGGATATAAACGAAGTAACAAATATTCCCAAAATAAACCAAGCAATTGACAAAAGGCCAAAGAAAACCCAAAGGAAGAACTTAACCGTTAAAAGCCAAAGTATGCCGTCAAGACTTAGTTCAAAAATCAAGCCAAACGGGGCCTTAAACGAGCGACAAAAGAAAGAAAACACGTCGCCTATAAATTCTCCCCAAAAGATTTGGCTTGTCACGGTAAAGCCGCCGATAGTTAAGCCAACAAGGAGGCCGATGGACAGGCCGTTCCAGTTCTGTTTTGCGAAAAGGAAGATTAAAACAAAAACCACAACCGAAACTATGGGACCCCAAATCAGTCCTTTCTTGAATCTAGCTTTTTCTTGTTTTTGTAGGGCAATCTTTTTTTCAAGTTTCTTTTTTGCGTCCTCTTTTGCTTTTAACTCTTTAATATACTTAAAGCAATCGTTGCAAAAAACGTGTTGCGTGTTGCTTTCTTCAATCTTATATAATAAACGCGAGTCGTTGTAGGTCAAGTTTGAAAGCTCGTATTCGTCGGGACCAACGGGTTTTTTGCATTTTTCACAATAGCCGTTTATTATCTTAATTGTTTCAGTAGCGACAGCCGTTTCTTGTGGTTTGCTTTCGTTTGGCGTTATCCCCAAAAAAACGTCGACCGAAACACCAAAAAGTTCACACAATTTTTTAATAGAGTCGAGGTCTGGTTCGCTTAAATCGTTTTCCCACTTTGACACAGCTTGTGCGGATATGTTCAAGTGAGCGCCCAACTCCGATTGGGTTAAACCTTTACCCTTTCTAAGCTCGGCAATTTTTTGTCCGTAGTTCATAATAAAAAATCTCCTTAAGTTTTAATGCGGTTAACCTTTGCACAACTATATTATAAAGAATTTAACCGCTGGTTGTGAACTGTTTTTGCGCAACTATTGGTTGTTTTGTGGTAAAAATAGTTGAATTTGTGTTTTTTTCTCAAAAAATCAACAAGAATACTTGTATAAATAGATTATAACAAATAGAATTCTATTTTGCAACAAATTAAAAAAAGAAAACTAGTATAATAATTAAACGAAAGGTTGAATACAAGTATGTTAAGTGAAAATATTAGAGAATTTAGAATAGAAAGAGGAATGTCGCAAATGGAACTGGCAAAATTAGTGGGGGTCAGTCAAGGGGCGATTTATTTTTGGGAAAACGGCATAAACGAACCGACGGCGGGGTGTGTAGTAAAGCTAGCAAAGGCATTCAACGTGTCGGTTGATGAGTTGCTGTCTTATGATGGTGCAGAAAAGAAAGAAGTTCCAGAAAAAGAAAAGAGATGGAGCAAGGGTTTTTCTGCATTAAATGAGAGTCAGCAGGATGCAGTTTTGGGAATTGTTGAAGAGTTGCTTAAAAAGTAGCTTTCCATAAAGGATACATTTAAAGAATGATATAGTATTAAAATAGTTAAAAAATTTTCGGTGGACACAATATGTTGTGTTTGCCGATTTTTTTGTGGGAAAAAACGAGAAAAATATTAAAAAACAGCCGAAAATGGCTGAAAAATGCTTGACTTAAAGGGCAAAATTGTTTAATATAATTAGGCATTTATAAGGCAAAGTTCGTGCTTTATGGGATTAGCCCTCTCATTTTCACCTGAAATCGTGTTAGGGTGACGGACAAATTGCCCTTTACTAAATTAAAAAATTAAGGAGATTTCACAATGAAAACTTATATGGCTCACGCAAACAACGTGGACAGAAAGTGGTACGTTGTAGATGCTGAAGGCGTTGTTTTAGGTAGACTCGCTTCTAAAGTAGCTGCAATTCTTCGCGGTAAGAATAAGCCCACCTTCACCCCCAACGTTGATACGGGCGATTTCGTTATCATCGTCAACTGCGACAAGGTAGTTTTGACGGGTAAAAAACTCGAAAAGAAATATTACAGATATCACACTGGTCACATTGGTGGACTTAAATCTATCCAATACAAGACCCTTATGGAAAACAAGGCAGACGTTGCTGTATACGAAGCAGTTAAAGGAATGCTTCCCAAGAACAGCTTAGGTCGTCAAATGCTCACCAAGCTTAAGGTTTATAGAGGTGCTGAACACAATCATCAAGCTCAAAAACCCGAAGCTATCAAATTGGTGTAATGAGGTGTAATTATGGCAAAAGCAACAAGTAAGAAAAAAGTTCAATACTGGGGAACTGGTAGAAGAAAGAAAGCAATCGCTCGTGTTCGTCTTATCCCCGCAGGTGATGGCACTATCACCATCAATGGAAAGAGCCTTGACCAATACTTTGGTCTTGACACCTTGAAATTTATCGTTCGCCAACCCCTCGTTCTCGTTGACGCAGTTGCAAAGTATGACGTAGCAGTTAACGTATGTGGTGGTGGTTTCACCGGTCAAGCAGGCGCAATTAGACACGGTATCGCTCGTGCTCTTTTGCAAGCTGAACCCGAAACCAGAGCAGCTCTTAAGAAAGCAGGCTTCTTAACCAGAGATTCCAGAATGAAGGAAAGAAAGAAGTACGGCTTGAAGAAGGCACGTCGTGCTCCGCAATTCTCAAAGAGATAATCTCGAAGGTTATACACTTCGCAATATTATGTCAAAATTCAAAACGCCAATGGTTACGTACAACAAGTACGCGCCCATCGGCGTTTTTCTTTTTCCTCATCTTGCTCGCGTCTAACCACCGAGAATGATAAAAGGATAAGCGAGCCTTGTCTTGCTTGTATCTAATGCTTGAAACTGTTTCAAACAAATCAAAAGCGTTGGACAATTCCAACGCTTTTTCTTTTCCTTTATATGCGTCGTTTGGGTTCGTTTACTGCCCTTCGCAAAAAACTTCGATGAACGGACGTTCTATCTCATCTTTTTGCTCGGTCGAGCCTTCCCAAACTAGCATCTAAAGGTTGAAACGGGTTTTGTGTCTTGCTTGTGTCTAACCTCCGAGAAAGAAAAAGGTCGAGCCTTCCCAAACTCGCATCTAAAGGTTGAAACTTAAAAAACAAAAAAGCAAGGAAATTCCTTGCTTTTAACTGTTTATATCATCAAAAGATAATAATTGAAATTTAAGTTTAAGATAATCTTCGCTAAAAAATAAATCTTCACCAATAACCGAAACAATAATTTCTTTATCTTCGTTCAAAAATGTTGATAAAAACAAATTGAAAAGATAGTCGTCTTCAAACAAAAGGGATTGTGCTTCTTTTGGAAGGTTGGCAAAAACTGAAGATTCCAAATTATTGTTTTTTAAGTAGTCGATAAGTTTTTCTTTTATCTTAGTGCGTATATCCATAATTTCTCCTCAAAATAAAAAGTGCGCCAACCGAAGCTAGCGCACCCAAAACGCAAACTCCGATTGTTGTCACACAAACTTAATTAGAAGAGAAAGAAGTTTCCACATTCTAACTGCAGGAATTTGCGTTTTTAACAAAACACAAGAGCTAGAATGTGAAAAAAAGGCAAAATTATCCCTCTATTAAAAGAGAAACCACTTTACTTCTAAATATAAAGTTTGTGTGACACGGATAGTATAGCATATCAAAAAATTTTTATCAAGTATTTTTAAAATTAAATATGTTTGCAAGGCGACTAGACAAATCAATTAGTATTTTATATAATATAATTATGGATAAGAAATTTTGTGAAAACTTAAAGGGTGCAAGAAAGGGTGTAGGGCTTACCCAAAAGCAAGTTGCAGAAAAACTTGGCGTGGTAGAAAGTTGCTATGCTAACTGGGAGCAGGGAAGAACTGAGCCAAACGTTGATATGTTGAGAAAACTTGCGGAAATATTTGATGTTTCTATCGACGAATTGATAAAATGATAAAAAAGTCATCACTTTTTGTGATGACTTTTTTTCTTTACTCTTTATAAAAAACTTCGGTTAAATCGTCGTAATACTTACCTTCTTCGTGGTGTAAAAAGCAGGGCTTTGAATATATCCACCAGCGGTGCATTACTGGGGAATTATCAAGGTCAGCCATATCCGCACTATAATCTTTTCCCGTATACTCGTAAAAAGTGAAAACTTTATTGCCTAGCATAGAGATTGAATAATTGTGGATATGGTGCTTGTCCAAAACCTCTATTAATTCTGGCCACGGATTTTCGTGAAGTTTGATATAATCTTCTACCTTTTCCGCTTTTAGTTCGGAATACATTATAATTCTTTTCATTTTACTATTTAGCGCAGTAACCCGTAGAATAATAACCTAGGTTTTGACGGCGGTCAAGTCTGCCGTAGCTTGCACAAATCTCAATGTCGCTAACGAGTTCAACAGAGTATTGACCGAAAGGAATTTGATAGTTTTCTTCACAGATAGGAAGGTCCATTCTAACGCAAATAACTCTTTCAGCGGGAACGGTAAGGTGCAAATTCTTTATAGGTGCTTTATCCGAAAAATAGATGTTTACGATAACGTGTGCGTCAACTGGTTGGTTGTTTGTTATCATCATCGCTTCGTGACCGGGAAGGTTGGGGTCGTCGCCGTTTCCTGGAAGGTCGCCGTCTATAAACATATAATGTTTGTAACCGATTTTTTCGCTCATTTTCTTTTCTCCTTATTTACATATTAAAGGTCTTTCATAAAGTAGTCGTCCATCTTCTTAGAAAGCGGTCTGCAACCAGTTTCGGTGATAACGTAACCCGTTTCGATACGTCCGCCGTGTAGGTCGGGGTGACCGAAGAAGCTTACGTCAACCATAACGGTCATACCAGGAACGAGAACGAAGTCGCCGTTAGGTCCAAAGAAGGGCGCTTCTGCTTCCATAAGACCGATTGAGTGAGCAAACGGACAAACGAGATAATCTTTTAGTCCGTGTTTTTCGTAATAAAGCCTGCCAGGGACGTCGATTTCTCTACCGGTCATACCGGGCTTTAACATGGCTTTAGTAAGGCGCATGGTTTCTCTCATATGGTTTAGAAGGTCTTTTTGCTTTTGGGTATAAACGCCGTTAACGGGGATAGTGTCACCAAAAGTGCCCGCATAGCCGTTAAATCTAGGTGCGATACCAATCATAACGAGTTCGCCGTCCACCATAGCCTTATTGGTAGCGGTGGGAACAACTGCTTTTGCACGTTCGCCAGAACCAACGATTGTTGAGTAAGCAAAACTCGTTGCACCGTTTGCACGGCAGATTGCTTCACCAGCGGCTGCAACTTCAAATTCGAATGCGTTCGGTTTGATTGCTGCAAGCATTTTATCATACGCCATATCGCAAAGAACGGTCGCTTGTTGAATTTGGTCAACTTCCCAAATGCTCTTATATGCACGGAGTTTTTCGTATTCGTCGGTGATATCAACCATTTCAACACCTTCAAAGCCCGCAACGAAATCGTTGTAAACTTGGTGGGGGATAGTTGCCGTTCCAACAAAGCCGATTTTCTTTAATACCGTGCCTTCTCTCTTTAACTCTTCGTCAAGTTGCTTAAAGTTCATTATGGTTGCGTTGGGATATTCCTCATCGGGAACCATAAATACGGGGAAGCATCTAACCTTGGTGATTGCAGAGTTCATTTTTGCAAAGGGTTCGGATTCGGGACCACCGAGAAGAACGGGTTCGCCTTCAACTGGGATTAATACAGAGCCCTTTTCGAACTGACCGCACCAACCGGTGAGATACCAGCCGTTTGCAACGTTAAGTTCGTCAAAGTAAACGAGCGCAGCGTCAAGACCTTTTGCTCTCAAAATTTCTTTGACTTGTTTGATTCTTTTTTCTGTTTCTTGCATGTTGTAGTAAGCCATAATAAAGCCTCCTTAAAATATTTTCAAATTTATCTAAAATCGTCGTCTAACGGAAACATTGGACGGCGGATTTTTTTCATGTGCATATCTTCAAGCCTTTCGGTTGAACTTCCTGGGGTGAATGCCAAAATCGCACGCCTTGCGACCTTTGCAAGTTCGGGGAAGAGATAGCCTAGTTTAACCACAACGATATCGAAGGTAGTAAAATCTAGGTCAATCGACTCGAATATATCGGGACGGCACATTGACGCGCGGTTTTTGGTTATAACCACGGTTATATTACCGCAGTCGAGGGTTGCCGACTCGCCCGCGTCACCACCCGTATAGGATAAAATGTTGCCCTTGTGGATAAGTTTGCCGGTTATGGTTGCGCTTTCGCTATTTTTATCAAGGCTTCCACCAACCTTTAGGGTTAATATGTCGCCTATATTTGCCTTATAACACTTTTCGCAAGCCTCTCTATCGGCAATGCCTGCAATCAGCACGTTTTTTGCGCCCGCTTTTATTATGCGGTTTAACATAAACGCGTTGTCGCCCGCAGCACCAGCGGTGGTGTTGTCGCCAGAGTCGGAAAGGAAAACCCCGCCGCCTTTATCCGCCATTGCTCTTTCAATCGCTTCATCGGGGGCAACCGCTTCAACCAAAAACTTAAAGTCGTGGCGAATTTCGTAATACTTGTCGGCAAGTTTTTTGGCAATTTCCCTTGCAATTTCCGTGTCGCTTTCGTGGGTAACAACAAAGTTTGGACCCATATAATCTTCGTCTATCCACGGCTGACCGTTGAAAACTTGAACACCAAGAATACCCGCGGTTGATTTTTCCAATTCCTCCGCCATTTCCATAACGCTCTTTAGCGGCTCCAAATCGGTTTGAACGGCATCACCGCAAATAACCACGTTCGCCCTTTCTATAACAGGGGTGGGCATTATCCCTTTTCTTAAACAATATAATAATTTCTCTGCCGCACGGAGTTGTGTTGCCGTGTGGTCGCGGTGGGGGGCTGTTCTAAAGCCCGTGATAAAGTTGACCATTGAAACCAATTTATCGGTATTGTTTGCGTGAAAGTCAAGTGCCAAAGATATGGGGATATCTTTACCAACTTTTTCCCTTACCATTTGAACAAGATATTCGTCGCCCGACCCAATTTTTTCAACGTACATAGAGCCGTGAAGGTATAGCCACACTCCGTCCACGTCATTGGGAATAGCGGATACAAGTTCGGTTGCAAGCGACATAAAATCGTCAAAGGCAACCGCACCGCCGGGGAGTGCGTGTGCATAGATAGTCGGCACGATTTCCACACCCTCTTTTTCAAGGTAGTCAGCCACCTTAATTTTTGCATACATATCCTTTCCTTTAGCATAGTCAAAGTCTTGTCTATAAGTGGGGATAGGGGTGAGGCTGTTGCCCTCACACTGCATTGAACCAATAGCAATTTTCATAAGGATTCTCCTATATTGCAAACGTTTGCAAAAAATCAAAAACATTAAACCAAAACGGTTGTGTTTTGGCTTAATTAAACTAGTTTAGGTCGCTCACCGTATCGCCCTCTTCAACGAGGGGAGAAAGAAGAATTTTTTGGCTACTTGCGTTGATTTTATTGACCAACGCGTCGATTAAAAGTTCACCGACTTTTTTGCCGATTTGTTCTTCTGGTTGCTTTATTGAGGTTATGTTTTGGCTTCCGCCGTAATCGTCGTTATGCACGTCAAAGCCCAAAATAGAAATATCTTCAGGCACTTTTAGACCGCGTTCGTTTATTGCTTTTTTTGCACCGTACGTCATTTTTTCGGACGCAACGTAAACGGCGGTGAAAGGGGACTTGTCACGATTATCAAGTAGTTCACACATCGCATCGTAACCCGATTGACGTTTATAGTCGCCAATCTTTATAAGGTCGGGGTTGATAGGTAGGTTAACTTCCTCTGCGCCCGACAAAAACCCTTTTAGGCGGAGAGATGCTGAAATTTCGTTTTGAAGACCCATTATGGTCGCGATAGAGCGGTGCCCTGCATCGTAAAGGCGGTTAAACCCAAGTTTTCCCGCTGAAAAGTTGTCCACGGTAACGGCTGAAAGGTCGGTACCTTCGGGCACGTTGTCGATGTATATAACAGGGATAGAGTTGTCCGCAAAAGATTTAGCGTGTTTTTCTTCATCGTCTACCGATGCCAAAACCAACGCGTCTACCCTATGTTGATAAAGTGATTGCAAATGTTTGCGTTCTTGTTCTTTATTCTCGCCAGTATCCGCCAAAAGCAAGGTGTATCCATGGGCGGAAACAACGGCGCTGATTTGCTTTACTATCTTTCCAAAAAACACTTCGGAAATGTCGGGCAAAACAACTGCGATTGTATGAGAAGAGCATTTTTGCAAAGAACGTGCAATCTCGTTTGGAACGTAGCCGTATTTTTTTGCAAGTTCAACCACTTTTTCGCGTGTTTTTTCGTTTACAACGCTTTTATTGTTGAGCGCGCGTGAAATGGTGGATACCGAAACGCCAAGCTCTTTTGCGATAGATTTTAAGGTGGTGTCACTCTTCATAATTTGTCCTTGCAAACGTTTGCATTTTTCTAAATTATAACAAGTTCGTCGCCCGTTGTCAATGATAAAACCCAAAAAATTTTACAAGATTTAGGTTTTTTTGTGGCGAGATTTTACTCTGTTTATAAATTGGTCGTGACTAGTCATGGTGGATAACATTTGCGAGGATAGGGGTGGGGAAAGATAGGGCTTATTTTTAGGGCTTTCGGGCGAAGTTTTGTTTTTTGTCGGGGTGGAGTTCGTGTTTATTAGAGAATTAAGAAGGTCGCCGAGCGGAGTGGGGTCGCCCTTTTGTTGTTGCTCTAAAGGGTTTTTAAGGGTAGAATTTTGGTTAACGAGCGAGCTGATAAGATTAAAAATTCCAAATTTATCCATTTTTATCTCCTTTGATGGCAGAAAAAACCATAAAAAAACAAAAAAATCATTGCAATTATTTTTTACTTAGTATATAATAACTATATTACTGATTATATTCGGGGACTATTAAAAAGTTTACCAAAAGGACTTGGAGATAATATGAAGAAATTTTTAACTAGAATTATGGGCTGTGCGCTTGCACTAGGAATAGTTTGCACCGGACTTGTCGGCTGTAAGGACAAGGGTGGCGAATGGGACGGCGCGGGCTTTACTGATGGAGGAGCGGTTGAATCGGTCGGCGGTTTTGTTGCTTCAACCGAAAACTATATCTACTATATCAACGGCATTGCCGACCCTGAAAACAATAACGAATACGGCAACCCCGTTAAGGGCACGCTTATGGCTGCTAACAAAAAAGATTTAAGCGACACCAAAATCGTTGTTCCGCAAATGTACACGGCAACCGATTACGGCGCAGGTGTGTTTATTGACAACGGCTATGCTTATTACGGAACGTCCAACACCGAAAAGAACTCTAGTGGCGACGTTGCAAATAGAGAACTTGTATTTTCAAAGGTGAAACTTGGCGGTGGTGAGCCGGAAATTCTTTTGAACGTGGGCGACCTTGACGTAGAGTATAGAATCGTAAAGGGTGGCGACACCGTTTATATCGTTTACTATGATGATGACGATAGTGCTATTAAGAGTTTTAATACTTCTACTAAGGAAGAAATCGTCGTTGCTAAGCAAGACGCAAAATCAAGCACCAACTATTCGCTTAAAGAATATAAGTTTGTAGAAACGGGAATGGGCAGTGTTGCAGTTGTGTTCACTCTTACCGTTTATGCAGAACCTTATATTGAAGAAAAGGATAAGGACGATTATCAAAGACTTACCGAACTTTATAACTACGTATACGTTTACTCGGCTGGCGACGCTATCGATGGTAGAGGTGTTGCAGGAAAGGTTGTGTTAGGTCAAGACGAACAAAAACGTGAAACCTTTACGCTCACCAACGTTTATGGTAAATACTTGCTCGCATCTTCAACCGATATTCGTGGTAACGTTAAATATTACCTCGCAAAAACAAGTGAGATTTTGAATGACGGCGCAATTAAGGAAATCAAAAACAATTCTTACGTAAGCGACACCGCTTTCATTGCAGACTTTGACGAGGCATACGTAACAGAAAATTCTAAGATATATAAAGTTTCTTTGACTGGTGACGACAAACTTACCAAGAAAGCAGTTGCTTTGGCGGACGACGTTTCGGAAATTATTAACGTTATCGGCAATGACATTTACTATCAAACCAAAGCAACCGAAATCGTTAGAATAGAAATGAATAACGAAGATGCTAACAAAGAATACGTTACTAGCGACTTGATTGCAACTAGTTGGTACGCACCCGAATTTATTACTATTGAAGGAAAGACCTATTTATTCTATAATGATAGTTCAACTTTCGGCGCAGGCTACACCAAATACGTTGACCTTGCTGGTGAAGTTACCGGTGAAGACACTGATGACGACGGCGAAGAAGATAAGTTCTCACTATTAAATAGAGTATTCCTCGGTAAACTTTCTCAAACTGATAGAGTTGCTATTGCAACCGCAAAAGTTGCGGTTATCGAAAACTCCTTGACCGTTGGTGTTCTTCCCATGGAAACGGATGAGAACGGCAAGTTCTTTAACCAAGAAGTAATCGATGCAAGAAAGGCATATAACGAACTTACGGATAGCGACAAAGAAAGCTATACTGAAGAAACCCTTAAAACGCTTGAAAAATACGAAAAGGCTATCCAAATGGCAAACGAATTTAACAAGCTTTCGGGTATGTACGGATACGAAAATAGGGACCTCAACGAACAAACCAAACTTAGAACAACCTATTTTGAAATTAAAGATGCTGTTATAGAATTTATGAAGAGCGAAGATTATAATGACGTTTCAAAACTTATCGACAATAACGTTGAGTGGTATTTCTCCGCTGCGCATAAGGAATTCGATAAATAATCTACAAAACCAAAATTTTATGGGCAACCGCAAGGTTGCCCTTTTTTTGTTTGTTGACTGGTTTCGCGTAAAAGACTTATGGAAAAATATGTAAAAAAATATCGAAAAAACAAGAAAAATACTGATATTCTATAATTATGAACAATAATCGACAATATTTTTCCAAAAATGGTTAAAAATGCTTGAAATCTGTTTTATAAAGTAGTAAAATGTAGATATCTAAAAGAAAGGAGCTTTATATGCAGAAAAGAACAATATTTTTATTGCAACCAACAAAGGAAGCAAACGAGCAATTGGCAAAGCAGTTTAACGAACAGACGGATTTTGAAATAGTGGGGATGACCACGGACGGCATTTCGGCAATATCCGCCATTGCCGACAAAAAGCCTTCTATATTGATTACTGAACTTGTGGTGTCGGGCTACGACGGGCTTTCGGTGGTGAGAAGGGTTAAGGAAATGAAACTTAACACCAAAATAATTATACTTACCGCATTTTGTAGTGACGAAATTTTATCCCGTGCACTAGGGGCTGGTGCTGATTACTTTATCGCAAAACCAATCGAGTTTAGTGCGCTAAGAGAACGGCTTGAGGATATAGTTAACGAACGAGTAGAACCGCAAGTTCAAATGCAAAATTCTCAAGCGGGATTCCATCAAGTGTCGCTTGACGAAAAGATAAGCAAGATATTTATAAACGTTGGTATTCCACCGCACATCAAGGGATATTCCTTTTTAAGAGAGGGTGTGAAAATGGCGGTCAACGACCCTGAGATTATAAATAACATTACCAAAAAACTTTATCCCTCGATTGGCGAAAAATATAACACCACACCGAGCAAGGTTGAACGTGCAATTCGCCACGCAATAGAGGTTGCTTGGAACAGAGGGAGAATAGAGAGTATAAACAATATTTTAGGCGTGCGCGCGTATATCGGCGCAGAAAAACCGACGAACGGCGAATTTATAGCACTCGTTGCCGATAAAATGTTACTAGAAAAGGACGTAAGATAAGAAAAAGCAAAACAAAAAAGCGGTAAATAACCTATATATTTTTATTTTGACCGATAAAGTTTAATAATTTATTGCCCTATGAAATAGGCTAAAAAAACTCTCTTTAAGAATAAAACTTAAGGAGATTTTTTTATGGAAAGCATTAGAGAAAGAGATTTAACGTGGCAAATCGAAGAGTTTAAGATTTGTTGTAAGAGAACAAATGGTAGAAGAGATTTAAAAAAGCATGAAAAACACAATTTGAAAGTCGTTTTGTACATTGCAAATTTAATCTCCGCGTGCTATAATTAAATAAAAAATAAAGAAAAAGAGGAAAGACATGAGAAAGCATTTTGATTTTTATGGTTATAACGCACCAACTTGTGGAAAATATTACGTTGATGGAGAAGTTTATTTTCTTGGCGAAGATTTTAGGTCGGTAAAAAGATATAAAGAGTATAAAGATATAGGTTTTAATATCGCGCTTTTGCAACACGATAATGCATATAACGGCGAGCCTTGGGAAAAATCTTCTGCTAAAAAAGTTATGGATATTTGTGCTAAGGTTGGCTTAAAAGTTATTTTAGAGGATAAGGTTGTCAAAGACTTGCCCAAGGAAGAAATATTGGTCGGTGAAAACGGTAGATTTAAGACCGAAGAAGAATTTGAGGAATTTATTGATAACGCAACAAAAGTTTATAGAAATCACCCCGCTTTCTATGCAATTCAACTTCAAGACGAACCTGCATTTAAAAATCTAAAAAATTATGCCATAGTTTATAGAAAGTTTAAGAAAATGTTTCCAAACATGGTGCTTCAATGCAATCTTTTGAACATGGTTTTGCACTCACACATTGCACCAGACCCAGAAAATTTGCAAACTAGGGCAGAAGACCTTGCTTCTTATTTGCGTTATTTTGCAAAAGAAAGCGATATAGACTATCTTATGACTGATGAATACGCTTTCCAACGCAAAAACGTTATAAGCCGTTTTTCAATTCCAACTTTCCAAGTGTTTGCCAACGTTTGCAGGGAAACGGGCAAAGAAATGCGCATGGTATTGCAGTCTTTCTGTCAAGAGGCATGTGTAATAAACCCACAAAAACCAGATGAACTTGATGGTGGCGTTGCTTGGAGAAGAATAAACGAAAAGGAAATGTACTGGCAAATGAACCTAGCATTAGGCTGTGGTTGCAAAGAGTTTTCTTACTTTACCTACTTCACAAAGGCAAGAAAGAAATTTATAGGCAAAAGGTCTGGTAGTGACGGAGTTGACGGCGGTGCATTAGTTAACCTTGACGGAACCAGAACAAAGCTTTGGTTTATAACCAAAAAGATTATAAAAGAATTTAAAGAATTTGAGCCTGTTATTATTGATTATCAATATGACAACGGATATTTCTTCTTCCCAGAAGGAAAAGAAAAGACGGATTTTGATTCTACTAAAGAGGCAATACTTTCGGACGTAAAAAACATTCCTATTTCAGTTAAAACACCTAAATATCCTATTTACGTTACCGAAATGAAAAAGGGTTCTTCTAGAATGTATATGGTTCAAAACGTTGGAAACCCTATTGAAGAAACTCTTTATAACAAGAGGGTGACCACCATTGAAGTTGAACTTGGCGAGCTTGCGGATAAGGCTAAATTCTACTATAAAGGAAAGAGGGTGGAAAGAGAACTTAATGGCACTATCTTAAAAGAAAAACTAGGTTTAGGGCAAGCAATATTTATTGAAATTGAATAACATTTATTAAGAAGAAATAACCAATTAAAAGGAAAAGCAAAACAAAAAAGCGGACACGAAAAGTGCCCGCTTTTATCTTTAGTTATTAATCTTCAGTAGTATAGTTATCAAAGTAACCTTGTATCCAAATGATAGGAGTTCCCTTGTCGCCAGAGCCAGAAGTTAGGTCGCAAAGCGAACCGATAAGGTCGGTAAGACGGCGGGGGGTTGTGCCCATTTGACCAACAACGGTAGAGTCCTTCTTAGCAATTTCGTTTTTGATTGCTTGCTTTAACTCTTCACCTTTCAAGTCCTTAAAGTCGTTATCGGCAAGGTATTTAAGTTTAAGTTCGTTAGGCGTTCCCTCTAAGCCACTTGTGTAAGCGGGGGAAACAACGGGGTCAGCAAGTTCCCAAATCTTTCCAACGGGGTCTTTGAACGCACCGTCGCCATAAACCATAACTTCCACCTTTTTGCCCGTTGCTTTATAAAGGTTTTCTTGGATAGCGTCAACGATAGGTTGGCAATTTCTTGGGAAAAGCTTAACGCTGTCTTCAGTAGACTTGTTAGAACCAAGTAAGCCGTAAGCTTCGTTATAACCGCTACCATTTATGGAAGTGCTTAAAATTTCATCCAAGCCATACACGGTTGCGCCTTCCTTTTTCAAGATGCGTTTTGTTCTTTCTCTTGTGTGGATATCACAGCAAAGAACGTTTTTGGTGTAGGGGAGAATTGCTTTAGCATTGTTTGCAAAAATAATTTCACACTCTGCACCCATACCGGTAACGAGTTCTTTATAGTATTCAACGTAGTCAACACCGGTGAAGGTGTGCTTTGCCGCGCCAAAAAGGTCACGATATTTTTGTTCGGTGAGAACGTCGGTATAAGGATTAACGCCCTTTTCGTCAAGCATATCTAGGCTAACGAGGTGGTTACCAACTTCGTCGGAGGGGTAAGATAGCATCAAAATGATTTTCTTTGCACCCTTAGCGATACCTTTTAGGCAAACTGAAAAGCGGTTTCTTGAAAGAATGGGGAAAATAACACCCAAGGTCTCTCCGCCAAACTTAGTCTTTACGTCAAAAGCAATATCGTCGATAGAAGCATAGTTACCTTGTGCTCTTGCAACGATAGCTTCGGTCATTGCAACGACGTCTTTATCGTGAAAGCTAACGCCTTCAGCCTTGCTTGCTTCTAAAACAGAATCGGTAACGATTTTAACGATATCGTCACCATTTTTGATGATAGGTGCTCTAACACCCCTTGAAATTGTGCCGAACGAACGACTCATAATAATCTCCTTAAAAAGATTTTGCAAAAAAGCAAAATCAAACTTCATATAAATAATACCATAAATTTTAAAAAAAAGTAATAAATTTTACGGTTATGGGTATTAAAATTTCTTATAGATGAATATTTTGATTAAAATTTTAAAAAATTGCAAAAAAATAGTTTACAAATTTTAGATTATATAATATACTTGTAAGCACTTTGAAGGCTGTGCCTAAAATATATATGATATATATGGAGAGATAAATATGCCAGGTGATTGGATTAAATGCCCTAGATGTGACCTCAATTACATTAGAAAGGGTGAAGAATATTGTGCGGTATGCAAAGCCGAACTTAAAAAGGGCCCGCAGTTGATTTTCGCCGTTGACGACGAAGACGAAACCGAGGGTATGGAACTTTGCCCAATTTGCCACCACAATTATATAAAGTTAGGTGAAACCATGTGCGCAAAATGTGCAGAAGAAAGGGATTACCAAAATAGCAGGGAAGACCTTGACGACGAATCTTGGAAGGAGTATCTTGACGACGAGGAAGAAGAGGAAGAGCAAGATGAAGAAATGCTTTCTCTCGACAAACTCGCAAAAGAGGAAGGCGACTTCATAGAAGAAGAGGAAGAAGAAATCATTGAAGAGGAAGAAGAGGAAGATGATTTCGACATTCCCGAAGTCGACGAAGCTGACTTTGAAGATACCGACGAAGACGAGGAAGAAGAGGAAGAGGACGAAGACGATTTTTAATTTAATAGGTATAACCGTTATGAAATCGGCAATAATTGACGTATGATAAAAAGTAACGGGTCAATTACCGAGATTAAACAAAAAATCAAAAGTCTTCAAAACGAAAACGTGGAAGTCACCTTAAATCTTGGAAGAAACAAGTTCATCAGTTTTTTAGGGGTGGTAAAAGAAGTTTACCCCGCACTGTTTACAGTTCTTCCTTTCGATAAAGAGTTTAAGGGTAAAACTTCCTATTCATATTCGGAATATATGTGCGGACGGGTTAAACTATCTAGACCTCAAAGCACGGCGGAGTAAAATTTGCGCAAGGATTAACTTGCGCATTTTTTGTTCTAAAAAGCCATAACACTCATATATTTAATTATGGAATTATGGAAAAAAAGGGAGGGTTTTATGGCGTTTGAACCTGTGTATGAACAAATAAACTATAATTTAGAGCAAGGTAACGTAAAAGAACAAATAAAGGTGGAGGCACGAACGGACGTTTTAAGCGAAGAGGTGCAAAAGGTTTTAAGTGTCAACGCGTTTATCGCTATGGGAGATTGCCAAACGGCAAATGGAAAAGCCGAATATAACGGCGCGGTAACCTTTTTTATAAGTTACGTCGACCAAGAGGGGCAAATCAAAAAGGTAGAGTGCGGAGCGGAACTTCGCGGGGTTATCCAAAACCAACAAATAAAAGAGGGGTGTGCTTTAGAACTTGACACCATTCTCGACAAGGTTGAATGGACGTTATCGGGCGTAAAACTTTGCGTAAACGCAATCGTTACCATAAGTGCTGAAATCACCCATTGCAATCAGCTTTCCGCTTTGGTTGGCGGTGAAGGGGTAATATCAAAGAGCCAAGAACTCAGCTGTCCTAAAAGTCTAGGGATTAGGCAAGGTGTGTATCCTTTAGTAGAACAGTTCGACCTATCTTATCAAGTAAAGGAAGTTCTTTCCCAAAGAATTAAGGCGGTAATTACTGCCGTTCAGTGCGGGGTGGGTAGTATTATAGTGGACGGCGAAGCACTTTTATCCATTATAATGTTGCAAAACTCGTCTAAAAGCGGTATAATAAAAGAAAATAGAGCCATTCCGTTTAGAATGGAAATAGATTGTGAAGAGGCAATGCCCAACATGACGGCAACGGCAACGGTAAAAGAACGTTCGCTTAAAACCGACGTTTCGGTCGATGCTCAAACGGGGCAAAGCACTGTGTCGATAAGTGCACAACTTCAGTTTAGTGGCGAGGCGTTTTCCACCACGCAAATCTCGGTAGTGGACGATTGCTTTTGCACCGACACTGAAGTAGAGATAGAAAAGCAAAGCCTTCCCTATACCGTTCAACTAGAACAAAGGTGTTTTTCCTTTAACGTTGGCGGAAGGGCGTTCGTGGAAGAATTGCCGGTGGGTGCAACCCTGCTTGCCGTTTGTGACGAGCGCGCCGAAGTTGTTGAAAAGCAGTGCGAGGGCGAATATATTAAAGTTACAGGAATACTCACTGCAAACGCGATATTCTTTGACGGGGAGAGCGGGTATTTTTCTAGAAGCGCACAAACCCCCTTTGAAATTAAAGAATTACTGGATAACGCAAACGACCTTCAAACAAAGGTGTCGCTAATTGCGGATAAGGGCAGGGCAAGGATAATCTCGCTTACCGAAATCGACTTAGAGGCAGAGATTAAAGCCTGTGTAAAGACAAGTAAAAACTATACGGCTCAAACAATTAAAGAGGTAAGGGTGCTCGACCAAAAGAGAGTTTGCCAAAGTGCAATAAGCGTTTACATTGCAAGAGAGGGCGAGGAACTTTGGTCACTTGCAAAGCGCCTTAACGTAAGCCCCGAAAAACTGATAGAGACCAATAAGGACTTAAACTTCCCCCTTTCAGGAAAGGAGAGGATAGTTATTTATAGACAAAAATAATTTTAGAGGATACTTATGAAGAAAGTTAGCAAAAGTATACCCGCAAAAACAAACTTTACGCTTGACGTTTTGGGTGTAGAGGGAAAATTTCATAACATAGAATCTTTGGTTGCGTCGGTCAATCTATTCGACGTGGTTACGGTATCAAAAAGAAACGACAAAAAGATAACCATAACAAATAAAGGCATTCCCGTTGACTGTCCGCCAAGCGAGAACAATGCGTTTAAGACGGCAAGCCTTTTTATGCAACGTTTTGACACTTTAGGTGTAAATATAACCATAAATAAAGGCATTCCCGTTGGTGCGGGGCTGGGCGGTTCTTCAGCCGATATTGCAGGCGTTCTTCTTGCAATGAAAGAACTTTTTTCTATCAGTGCCGACATGAAAACTCTTGCCGAAAAACTCGGTAGCGACGCGACGTATATGTTAAGTGGTGGTTACGCGGTTATGCGCGGTAAGGGTGAAAAGATAAAGAAAATCGACGGAAATGAAAAGATTTATATGCTAGCGATATTAAGCGAGCAAAAGGTTTGTGCAAAGGACTGCTATAAAAAGTACGACAACCAAAAAAAGCACCCCGTTGCAACCACAAAGCACGCGGTTAAGGCGTTTATAAATAAGGATATGGAATTATTCTACAAACTTATCAAAAACGATTTAGAGCCTGCCTCAAAAAAACTTGCACCAGAAATCGACTTTAATTTAACCGCACTCAAAAAAGCGGGGGCAATCACCTCTTTCGTTTCGGGAAGCGGACCTACCGCAATCGGCGTGTTTAAGGGCAAGGCGGAGAGAAACAAGGCATTCGCAAAACTTTCCCCCCTATTCGAAAAGAAAATATTAAAGATAGAAACGGTGAACAACTAAAAACAAAAACCTTTGCGTTTAGGGAGTTCCTATTAGGGAATTTTTATCCAAAATAAAAGCATAGCACACTATACTTCACTAAAAGTGAAACGTAGTGTGCTTTTCTTATCCACAAAAAATTAAATATTATTAGTTATATTTTTAGCCTTGTGGCTAAAAGTGATATGCAGTTGGCGTGATATTTTGGCAAAGCCAAAGTTATATTAAATAAATCCTTAACTTGCCGTAAGGCAAATATAACTGCGTAGCAATATAACTTGTCGTTAGACAAATATCACAAATTCGCTTGCGGATTTATTTAGTTGCCGAATCCCTTGTAGGGACTCGGCTTAGCAAGGGTTTTTTTAATTAAGGTATAAAAATTAAAACATTTGTTAATAACTTATGCAAACGTCACTTAATTTAGGAGGGTGAAATGAAAAAGTTTTGCATAAGTTTTTTTATTGTCGCCATAATAATCTTGTCTATTATTGGCATAACTTTGCCACAAGAGAAAGTAAACGAAGAATATTTAAGAATACACATTCGTGCCGACTCAAATTTAGAGAATGCACAGGCGGTAAAGTACAAGGTCAAGGATAACGTCGTACAATACTTAACCCCGTTTATTGCCGAGTGCGATACTAAACAAAAGGCGGAAAATATGCTAATTAGTCATCTTGAAAACATAAAAAAGGTGTGCGACGACACCTTAAAGCAAAACGGATTTAGCTACACCGCCTCGGTAAAGGTTAAAACCGAAGAGTTTCCAACAAGGGTGTATGGCGACTTAGAACTTGAAAAAGGGTTTTATCAAGCGCTTATCATAGAACTTGGAAGCGGTGAGGGGGATAACTGGTGGTGCGTTGTGTATCCACCCCTATGCTTTGTCGGTGAAGGGGAGGGCTACGTATATAAAAGCAAGATTAAGCAAATAATAGACGGCTTTTATAATAAGGAGAAAAATCAATGAGAAAAACTGTAAAGATAGTTGCGTTTTTTATGCTTGTCTTCACGCTTGGGTTCTGCGCTGTGCAAGCCCTTCCGTTAAAGCAAACCCAAACGGCTTATGCGGCGGTTTACAAGCAAGGCAGTAGGGGAACGACGGTAAAAACTATACAGCGAAAACTTAAAAATTGGGGGTATTATACTGGCTCGGTTGACGGAATTTTCGGCAGTAAAACTAAAGATGCCGTAAAATATTTTCAAAGGAAGAACGGGCTTAAAGTGGACGGAATCGTGGGAAATAAAACCCTTTCCGCACTGGGTATGAGCACTTCTTCATCTTCTTCTCAAGCAACGAGTGGATATAGTGATGCGGATATAGCATTGCTTGCAAGATTAATTTACGGCGAGGCAAGGGGGGAGAGTTACGTCGGGCAAGTTGCCGTGGGGGCGGTTGTTCTTAATAGAATTAAAAGCCCGTCCTTTCCAAACAGCATGTCGGGGGTAATTTATCAAAGTTACGCATTCACAGCGGTAGCCGACGGACAAATAAACCTAACGCCAAATGCCACTGCAAAAAAGGCGGCGCTTGACGCAATAAACGGCTGGGACCCTTCGTACGGCGCGCTGTATTATTATAATCCCGCAACGGCAACAAGCAGTTGGATATTTTCAAGACAGACCACGGTTACCATAGGTAATCACGTGTTTGCAATTTAAGGGGGGGAATATGGAAGAATTTGAAAAGAATAACGCTGTAGAAAAGGCTGAGAGTGCAATGACCGATAGTCAAGACGGAAAAAAACCATTAGAAATATTGTTAGAGCGAGAAACTCAACGCGTTGAGCAAGAAAAAAAGATAGAAACCATTCGCGAAAAAGAGCAAAAGAGCGCATTAAAAAAACGCGCTAAAGCCGTGTTCTTGCAAGAAAAAATGAAAGAACGTGCAGAGATGAAAGAGCGAAAGGCAAAACTTAAAGCCGAGCGAAACGAAAGGCACGGTAAAACCCAAAACAGCGGTGGCGGAAAGAAGAAGGGGCTTATTGCCGCGGTTATATCGCTGGGGATTGCAACCGTGGTTTTATCTTCGGCACTAATGGTCACCTTGCTCACGCCAAGCAAGGCGGACGGCATGCTTGAACAAGCCTACAATAGAGCCTTTTACGATACAGTAGAGCAGGTGGATAACATTGACTTAAACTTAGCAAAGGCACTTTCCACCAAGGATGAGAGCGCACTTCAAAAGTATCTAGTAAACGTTGCAATCAATAGTGAACTTGCCGAAAGCGACCTTCAGCAACTGCCTCTTCAAGACCAAAGCAAGTTTTACACCACCAAACTAGTCAACCAAATAGGCGACTATGCAAAGTATCTAAACAACAAACTAATAAATGGCGAAACAATAAGTGAACAAGATATTTTGGCTTTGCAAGGGCTTTATAAAGAGAACAAAACCTTTAGAGAAGCCTTGCACAAAATGTATAACGAAATGGGAGAAGACTATTCTTTTTCCACAATGATTGACGGCGGTGACGGAAACCTGATTATCAACAACTTCAACCAGCTTCAAAACCTTTCGGTAGAATACCCCGAACTAATCTACGACGGGCCTTTTTCGGACGGACAAAACAAAAGGGAAATAAAGGGGCTTAGCGGTGAAGACGTGGATAAAATGCGTGCCGAAGAAATCTTCAAAAAGGCGTTTGCAAAGTATAATATAACCGACGTACAAAGCGTTGGCACGGCATCTGGGGTGATAGAGTGCTTCAACGTTCAAGGCAAAATAAAGGACGAGCAAATCTTTGCGCAAATAAGCAAAAAAGGCGGAAAAATGATAATGTTCGACTATGCTGGCAGTTGTAAGGACGTAAATATCACTCGTGATAGGGCGGTGGAAAGAGCGCAAGAGTTTTTAACCTCGCTTGAAATTAAGGATATGACACCAGTGTGGATAAACCTTGCTAACAACGTGTATACCATAAATTTTGCTTACGAAAAGGACAACGTTATCGTTTATAACGACCTAATCAAAGTCAGGGTTTGTGCCGAAACCGAAATGGTTATCGGTATGGAAGCAAGAGGGTATTATACCAATCATACCGAAAGGCAAATCCCCTCGCCCACTATTAGCGAAGCGGTTGCAAGGCAAAACCTTTCGCAAAGTATAGAGATAGAAAACGTTCAAATGGCACTCGTTCCCATAGGAATGAATACCGAACGCCTTGCCTACGAATTTTACGGTAAAGCAGATTCCAACACCTACTATATTTATATCGATGCACAAACAGGCAAGCAGATAGAAATGTTTATGGTAATTGATTCTCTCGGTGGCCAGATGTTGATATAATAATTAAGGACTTGTTGAAAAAATTTTCAGCAAGTTCTTTTTTTTGTGTCATATAAGCCTTGAAAATAAAAAATTGTGGTGTAAAGTGTTAGTGCAAGTTCAAAAGCATAAGTAGAAGGCGCAACGGGGCGCAAGGGAATTGATAAAGGGAAATGCTACGAACAAAATATATATTATAAGGAGAATTTTATGGAAGAAACAAACACAACAACAAACACCGAATTTGTGTCAAGCGAAGAGAAAAGATTTGCCGAGAAGGAGTTTAACCTTGTCGGAGGGGTAACAGCGGAGTTCGACTTAGTAGACAAAACTACGTCGTTTTCTTTTTTAGACGTTGCACCCGAAGACTCTGTAATGGGCATAGGTATTGCGCATACCTATAAAAAGAACGCGGAAGATTTTAACGTGGGAGAAAACTTTCGCTTAAACCTAAACGAAAAATTCGTTAAAGATTCCACAGGTACGTATATTTATACTGATGATAAAGGCGATAAACATAAATTTATCAAATATCATTACAAGAAAGAAAACGGCAAAAAAGTTTATATCGACGTAGAAGACGCGAACGTTACGGTTGAAACGGACGGAAGTTTAACTTACGACGGGCAAGAAGTTTTTGCAGAGTATAGGTCACAACTTGGGCTTAAAGCGGTTACAGAACTCGACGAATACAAAAACTATGCAATGTACGAAGAGAGAAGCGACGAATTAAAACAACTTGAAGAACAAGTAGATTCTTATAAAAAGCATTTGCAAGAATACGTAGTGGTAAAAAAAGAAGATTGTTCAATTCAAATGAAATTGGAAGAAAAATTATCAAACAATGAAGATTTTAATGTATTTATAAACACGGCTAAGAGCGTGGGAAATATAGTTTTGACAGCAGGGGAGCAGGCACAATATCAATCACTTAAAAGACAATATTTTGGATATACAAAAGTTTATAGCGGAGACGCTTATACAAAACAACACCGTTATATTGAGGATATGCTCGCAAACACAACAACTAGTAAAGAAGAAGTTAGAACAATGCTCAAAGATTGTATTGAGAGATTGGGGTTGGTTGAATCAGAGAGATTGGAATGGAGAGACAAGATAGACGATGACGACGTTATAATTCCTGACAGCGAGTATGAAGCGTTGTTTAGAGAAGGCTATTCCTATGCCATAGCAACAAATCAATATATTTCAGCTGCTCAAGTAAAACAATATTTTAGAAGAAGAAATCTTTTGGTTTCACAAGAAGAAAAACAACACGATGATAAAGAAACGTATAAGGAAGTTACTCAAAACCAAATTACTATTTTGGAAAATAAAAAGTCAAACTACGTAGAGCAAATTGAAAGATATTATAAAGAGTATTACAACAAGAGTAAGGAGCTTGAAAAAGCCAAAAAAGACTTGCCCAAAAACTTCTTGTCCGACGGAAAGATTGCCAAAGCCTATGCAGAAGACGGAAAACTAGTTGCCGTATACGACAAGTATGAAAATTATGCTGTTCTTGAATATGATAAATTTGTCGAAAATAGACTTAATAGAATTGTAGACAATAACGGCAAAGAGGTTAAGTTTGAGTATAATACCGACGGCAAACTTATTTCAATTACTGACGCAAAGGGTAAAATGAGTACGTTCGGATATAGCGAAACGGGCGAATTAACTACTGTAATATTAACGAGCGGAGAACTGGCGTTTGGTTATACAAACGGGGTTTTAATTGACGATAAAAAGCAAAAATTAAGTAGTTTGCTTACATTTGACGAACAACAAAGAATAACTGAAGTTAAAACTTATTCTTATATCGACGCAGTTTCTAAAGGCGTAAAAAGAGAGGAGGAAAACACGACGATAGCAGGGTTAATAAGCGACATTATTTTAACTTACGGAGCACACGCAACTTATGGCGAATATGTTGAAGATTGCAATAATATAGTAAAGGAGCGTTACTATATCAACAACAATCAACTCTCGTTATACTTAAAAGAAGAGGGCGATGTTGTGGTGTATGCAGAAGAATATTCTTTCACCCCGTATTATATAAATGGCGTAAAACAGGAAACCCCAGCTGAAACCATAAAAAAAGCAAGCAAAAGCTCGCTTCATTTGGTTGGGCTTGACAATTACGTCTTTTATGCGAGTGAGCTAACCACAAGCACGCTTAACCAATTCGATAAACCAATAACAACAACGACAAGCGGAATAGTTGTGAATGCAAACGGCGATACCAAAACAATAACCACCAATTACGAATACGACGACGAGCAAAGAGTTGTAAAAGAAGAAATTATCGAAAACAGCTTGGGACAGACCTTTGTAACGCATAAAACGTATACTTATAACGAAAAGGGCGAACTTATAAAAAAGATAAGCTACGTTGAGGGTGAAGAATTTACTAACGGCAAGGATATTGAAGAGCAAATTTACGATAAAAACGGCAACGTGGTAAAAGCGTTTAGGTATAATTCATTGGACGCATCTTCAAAACTTTATACCGAAAGAGTATACGACGAAAAAGGCACTTTAACGGCAGATATCGACAGCACGGGTGAAAATAAAACAGAGTATAATATAAACGAAAACACTGGCGAAGTTCTGGAAGAAAAATTGCCCAACGGCAGCAAGTTTGCATACGGATATGATAAAGAAGGAAGAGTTACTGCAATCTCTCAAAGCACCGAAGAGGGCGAGGAAAATAGCACGCAAAAAACTTATAATTATGGTGAACTTGTAGAGGTGAAGAGTGCAAATACCACCGCAACCTATACCTATGACGGCAAGAGAAGGGTAACAAAAATAGGGCTTAACGGCAACACAAACTATATCCAAAAAACCTATACCGATGATACTACCTTAAATGGTGTTACCGTGGATAAGGTTGTTATCACCAACGCAAAGGGCGAAACTATCACAAAATACGTGGATAAAAAGGGTAAAGTTTTGCAGGTGGAAAAGCCACAATATATTAAACTTATTTACACCTATGACCAAAAGGATCGACTTACTAGTATTGTTGAAAAGCAAAGGATAAAAACCTTGCGCACAATAACTTATCAATACGATGACCTAGATAGAGTTGTAGGCTACACTGAAACGGAGGGGGAAGAAACAAAGTTTAGCGAAAGCATAGAGTATAACGATAATAATTGTATATACGTTACAAGGAGTGCTACCGATTATTCCTTGCTTACTTATTCTAGTGATAGCAAAAAACGATTGATGCAAACAGAAAATTTCAACTTGACAAGTGACCCTAAATATGATATGCTAGGAAGGAATAAAGGCAGAGTAATTTCAGGGCTAACCGAGGGTAAACTCGCAAGCGAAAAAATCTCGTATAGAAAGGTCGGTGACCACGCAACAAATATGCCGAGTTCTATTGTCTTTGGCGAAAGGGTTGGGGAAAACACCTTAAACGAAAGTGACAACATTTCCTACACTTACGATAAACTTGGCAATATTGAAAAGGTATATTTAAACGGCGCATTGTCTATCCGTTATAAATACGATAAACTAGGTAGACTAGTTAGGGAAGATAATAAACCCCTAAATAAAACCATAGTATATCAATACGATAACAACGGCAATATTTTAAGACAAAAGCAATATGCCTTTACCTTTAAGAAATCGCTTGCTCTTGAAGAAATGCCATATACGGAAAAAGCATACTCTTACGATGGGGATAAAATGTTATCCTTTAATGGAGAGGCTTGCGTATATGACGCGATTGGCAACCCGACAACGTATAGGGGTAAAACTGCAACGTGGTCAAACGGCAGAAATATGACCGCCTTTGACGGACACACCTTTACATACGACGGGTTTGGAAGAAGAACAACAAAGGATACCCTATCCTTTACTTACGATAGAAAGGGTAGATTGCATAGCCAAAGCAATGGCTTAACGTTTGGTTATGACCATACGGGAGTGTTTGGCTTTGCGATAGGGTATGACAGATATTTCTATCGCAAGGATATCCAAGGCAATATTATTGCAGTGCTTGATATAAACGGCACAATACTTGCAAGATACGTTTACGACGCGTGGGGTAACCACAAAGTTGTGGATAATGCGGGGGTAGAAATTACCGACCAAACGCATATCGGCAACCTCAACCCGTTTAGATACCGTGGATATTATTTTGATACCGAAACAGGCTTGTATTTCCTTAAAACTCGTTACTACGACCCACAAGTTGGTAGATTTATTACCATAGACAGCATAGAATATATTGACCCGGAATCTATAAATGGTTTGAACCTCTATGCATATTGCGGTAATAACCCCGTAATGAACGTAGACCCTGATGGGCATGCGATTATTTCGTTCTTGATAGGCCTTGGAATAGCGGCACTTATAGGAGCGCTCGTTGGTGCAGGTTCATATGCGGTAGGACAGTTGGCAGAATATTCTGCAACGGGCGATTTTGAATGGTCATGGGGTGGTTTCTTTGGTTCCATGATTGGCGGTGCGTTGTGCGGCATGATTTTTTATGCGGCGCCAGAAATTGCGCCTGCTCTTGCAGGGGCAATTGCTGGTGGTATAATGCAACTTAGTACAATGCTTGGAGAAAATATTTCTGGCGATAAAGATTATAGCGTTTCAGAAATTGTGCAAAGCACCTTGTTTTCCGCAGGTTTATCTGCAATAACAGCAGGAATGATTGGTTCAATAAAAATTCCAACAATAAGTAGTGGGGCTGGAAGTTATTCTGCTATAAGTAAGCAAATTTATACAAAGTTTAAGCACGATATAATTCGAAGAATTTCGCTAAAAACATTTGGAAAAATGTTTATGAGCGCTGCTTGGTCTAATTGGTCAGCAGATTTTATGACGAGTTTAATGAAGGGCAATTAAGGAGTATCAGTGAAAAAAACATTTTATCAAAATAGTGCTGTCTTTTGGTTCGGTTTGTTCCTACAAGTTTTGGGGATTTGTTCAATGATAGGCTTGATTGTTTTTGGATTTATGTGGGTGTATGGCGATTATAGTATAATTTGCATTATTCTTGGCTTTGTAGTATTGATTTATTTTATTTATTTGTTATATGCATATATTTGCAACAAAGTATTGTTTTATGAAGATAGATTTTTTATCACAGGACACAAGGGAAGTAAACTTTATAGGATACAGTTCGCGGAGGAAATTTATTTTTCAGAAATAGAAAAAATAAACCGTATTTCTAGCAATAAAAACTCTAGAAAAAGAACTAGGCACACTTTTAGTACAAATGCTATACGGGCATACGCATATTTTGAATTTGTGTTAAAAAACGGCAAAAAGAAGTGGCTGTGTATAACGTATTTTTCAAAAAGGCAAAGACGCGAAATGATAAGGATAATAAGCACAAAGACGGGGCTAAACTTAAACTATGATAAAATGATAGAAGAAGATTTGTCTTTATTTGCAAGAAAAAAGAAACCAAAAGAAAACAACAAAAAAGAGGCTTAGTCAAGCCTCTTTTTTATATGTATTGACAAGCAATTTTGCTTGTGGTAAAATATACACAGCATAGAATATATAAATGGTTTTAATTTATATGCATATTGCGGTAACAACCCCGTAATGAATATTGACCCGACTGGCACATCATTGACAGCAATAATTGTGCTTGCTATTATCGGTGTTGCTGCAGGACTTTTTGTGGCAGGCGTTGTAGACCATTGTGATGATGGAGAGCTTTTTAACGGAAGTGTTAAGTGGTATAACTATCTTGGAGCGGCAGTACTTGGTGGTCTAATAGGAGCAGCTGTAGGCTATGCTTACCCATATATTAGTTCAGCCATAGGTTCGGCACATAGCGGTGCTGGAGCAGGAAGCACCTTGGCTCTTGCTGGCGGTGGAACAACCTCTACGGCAGTATCTTCTAAAGTGCTAGAGGCACTTGTTGGCTTGGGAATTTTGTTTGCAAAAAATTCTAGGAGCTCAGACAAGGATCGTTCCACAGACAAGCCTTCTTGGGTGAATAGAGGGATGCTAGATGAGGGGAAAAGCGCAAAGCAAAATGCAAAAAGGTTGCTTGATATTAAATGGGGGCCAGGAAATTGGGGAAAAGGACCAGGGTCGGAATATAGTAAAATAATAAAATGGTTAATTCGTTGTCTAGGATTTAAATAATAGGAGTAAATAGTGCGCAAATTCTTTTATAAAGTGACATACCAAAAAGAAAACAATGGTGGAAATTTTGACTTGGGTATTTTTTCAACAAAAACGAATGCTCAAAAA
>JAFQJB010000010.1 GCA_017397305.1 Clostridia bacterium
ACTTACCTTTTTCCTTTACGTAGCACGCCTCGTTGTCGCTACGAACTTGCTTGCACATCGCATCTTTATCAATAAGCATGCAAGATAACCAAAAATTAGGCTCGGTGTTTTTTTCATCGTAAGGGTTCATTGTCACGGGCAAGTCCTTAAAGCCCTCTTTATAACGCATATAAATTGCTTTCTTTTGTGCAATATGCTCGTCCAAATAGTTATACTGACCACGAACGACACCTGCAATCACGTTACTCATACGATAATTGTAACCAACCTCTTCGTGCTGATACCAAGGCGCGTCTTCACGACTTTGGGTCGACCACTTTCTAGCCTTGTTTGCGTCCTCTAAACTATCGGTCAAAAGCATACCGCCAGATGACCCTGTGATAATCTTGTTACCATTAAACGATATTGCGTTAAATGTACCAAACGTGCCCGTTTGCTTGCCCTTATACGTTGCGCCTAGCGATTCCGCCGCGTCCTCAACAATAATAGCGCCGTGCTTTTTGCATATAGCGGTAATTTCGTCCATTTTTGCGGGAGTGCCGTAAAGGTTAACGACAACAACCACTTTTACGTCGGGATATATCTCGAACGCCTTTTCAAGCGCCTCGGGGTCCATGTTCCACGTGTCGTATTCGGTATCGATAAAAATTGGTGTGCCACCCTCGTACATAATCGGGTTCACACTGGCGTCAAATGTTACGTCCGTGCAAAAAACCTTATCCCCCGGTTTAACACCCGCAAGTTTTATGGCTAAATGCAAAGCCGCCGTCCCACACGAAAGTGCAACGGCATATTTACATCCAACCTTTTCGCACGTCAAACGTTCAACTTCGTTGATGTTTTTTCCAACCGTCGACATCCAGTTGGTGTCGTAGGCTTCCTTAACGTATTCAATCTCTTCTCCGTGCATTGTCGGTGAAGATAGCCAAACCTTGCTCTTAAATGGTTGTAGTTTCATAATCTGTCCTTTTGGGGCTTAAAAAAAGCGCAAAATTCCCCTTATATAATTATTTAAATAATTATACACTTTAAATAACCAAATTGCAATAGCAAAATGAAAATTTGCCCATTCTTTCTAGTTTTTAATGAAATTTTTTGTGATATTTTGTATTTTTTCACTTAAAAAACCCAAAAAAGCACCGCCACCGCGGTGCTTTTTTATAAATTTTTTTCTTTTAAATTGTTTAATATTCGTTTATCATGTAGATGTGCGGTTGATTATCTTCTAGATAATCACTTCCTTCAATCGCCTTAAACCCAAGTTTTTCATAAAAGCCTTGCGCTTGTTTTTGCGCGCCTATTTTTACTTTCGTTGCGTTAAAATATAACTTTGCAACCTCTAATCCCGTCTTCATTATAACGGCGCCAATTCCCGTTTTTCTATGCGAAGGCGCGGTGACAACCCTGCCGATAGACACTTCGTCCAATCGGTTGCCTTTATCAATTACCCTAAGGCACGCCACCATATTTTCCCCGTCCATAATAAAAACGTGCACGGCATCTAAATCGATGCCGTCTTGGTCAAGGTAAACGCAGTCTTGCTCAACCACGAAAACGGTTGAACGAAGTTGAAGAAGTTTATAAAGTTCAATATTGGTTAATTGGTCGAATTTTTTTATAAAAGTTTGCATCATAATTTTCCTTTTTTGCCGTCAAAAATATCAAAGAATATCCACATAAACGAAATGACAAAAAATAAATAACCTATGCATTCAAGTATAAGTAAAAGCACTCTACCAAAGGTTTTAAGCTTGCTCATCACTCCTCCAAAAGCCTTTATGTATCGATTTTAACATTTTTTTATACAAATTGCAAGATAAATATAAGCAAAAAAACGTCCCTCCAAAAAAGAAAGACGTTTTGCTCTTGCTAGATATTAATAATAGTAGCCAGAATTGTAGTAACCTATCCCAGAACAAACGGTGCAACTAACGATAAGTCCAATCAACACGAAAAGCAATGCGTTACCACTAAATACAACGCCTGCTATGCCACAAATAAGGGTAGCGATGGGTTTTCTGCCACCTTCTTTACATACTTGTTTAAAAGTCTTGATGCTTTGAACGCCAAATACTAAACCGATAATGGACATAGGTAATGCGAAGAGCAAATTGAGGATAAGTCCTGCGGGAGGAAGAATGCTAAGTTCCATTCCAACGATAGCAAAGATAAATCCTGCAAAACCTAATGCTGCACCTGTAATAGCTTTGCCTAAACCAACGGTTGCACTATTTTGTTGGGGAACGGGAGTAGGTGTAGGAACTGCTTGCACCGGAGCGGGTGCGGGTTGTTCTGCCTTAACTTCCACAGTTGCGGGTGCGGGTTCTTCCACTGCTTGTACTGGAGTGGGTTCTGCCTTAACTTCTGCGGGTGCAGAGGCTTGTTCCCTTTGCGCTAAGCATTCGGGACAAACGTCAGCTTCCGTCTCAATAAACTTGCCACAATACTTACAATACATTTATATGTACCTCCTATTTATTACGCTTTTTCAAACGTCTTTATTGCTTTATCAATAAGTTCAGCATTAACCTCGCTATATAACGCGTGGTCAACGGTTAAATAAAAATTTCTCTTTTCGGCTTTAGTTAACTTTTTACCTTTAAGGCTTGCAAGGTTTTCAAGTTGGGCGTCGATACTTTCGCGGTACTTTAACGCCTCTTTAGAGAGCAGTATGCCGTTGTGCGAGCCGTTAAGCCCCTCTGTAACGTAATAGTCAACGTTAGGATTTGTGATTTGATTTCGATAAGAAATTACCGACTGCTTATCAAAAAGAATAACCTCGTCGTTTTTGCCGTGGGCGATTAAAACGGGGATATCGGTGCTGTTTACACCCCTCAACCCGTTATATTTAACGTAGTCTTTGAACAAATATTTTTGATACTCGTCAAAAATGGGCTTGGAAATTTTTGCAACTCCGCCCGCGTACTGAACGCCCTTTTCCACCATAATTGTGTAGCCGTTGTTCATGGGTGCAACCGCAACGCAAGCGCTGACTTCCCTATGAAGTTCGAGCACGCTTGTCACCGCGTAACCACCCCAGCTATGTCCAAACAAGCACACCTTTTGGTTGCTATAAGGCTGGGTTTTACTTATATAGGTTAAAACGTTATCTAAGTCGACAAGCGCTTGGCACATACCCCTACTGCTATCGCCAAAAGAATCGTAAACGCCCGTAGCGTCATAGGAAAAGACGTTATATCCCCTTTCCACAAAGCTTTTTGCGACGGGCAAGAAGTCGTCCGCCCCTGCGTGAAAGCCGTGCACGATTACAACCAAAGCCTTGCCTTCTGTTGACGGATAATAATAGCCTTTTAGTTGGCTTTTCCCCGCAGAAAAATAAAACTCTTCACGTTTTAATTTCCCTTCCAACCGCTCGAACACGTATTCGCCCGGATACAAGGTGTAATCGGGGCGGGAATACCGCATAAAAAAAGCGTCGTAGACAAGAATAGCCGATGCAACCGTAAATGAACTTACGCCGAGCGCAATGGATATTAGGTGGCTAGCCAACCTTCTCGCCTTATTTTTTTGGGTATGCTTGTGTTCATACCCTTTATTGTCTGCTATTTTAATTTCTTTACTCATATCAATCAAGTTTGATTTGCTCGCGATATCTAATGGGCGAAGTTTTTGCAGAATAAACGGTTAAAACGTATTCTACCCCGTCGTAAACAACACTTTTAGTATTTAGCCCTTCAATAGCGGTTTCAAGTTTTGCAGGGCGGAATTTGCCGTTTTTCCCCGCCTTAAAGATGCTCTCTTTTTCCGTCCACTTTTGCGTTAAAAAGGTTGACCTTTCCTCCTCGCAAACCCCCGCAAAAAGTTTTTTCTCTTTTTTAGTTAAAACCTTTTCAATAGCCGAACATTTTTTTGGATTAACCGCCTCTATATCGACGCCTACCGCGTTCCTTGACACTGCAACTGCCACCATATCGTTAGAGTGAGAGATTGAAAAGAAGCAGTTTGGAAGATTCCATTTGCCAGTTTCTGCTCTTTCAAAAACAAGGTCTTCCATTTTATAGTTAAAGGTGCGGGATAGTGCGTATTTAAGCAGTGCCCACGCATAGAACTTTTCTCTTTTTACCTTGTCGCTCCCACAACTTAAAATCTCTTCCCTTCTCTCTTCGGGAATAATGGTATCGATATCAAAGTCGGTATCGGGAATTTTTGCCGTATACACGTCTAAAATAGGCATAGAACGGAACATTTCCCTAACGTCGTCGGCTTGGGTGCACCTCTTTTGCCCGAAAGTGCACTCGTAAGCAAAGTGTTCGCAGTTGTTGTATAAAATGCTATAACCCCTTTGCCCAAGCTTTGAAAGGGCATATTCCACAATCTTTTTTGGGGGGCGTCTCTTTCCGTCCTTTTTTTCGGGTATCCCCACCTCTAAAAAGCCACCGCATAAAAACTGCTCTACGTTTGAGGTCAAAACTTCAACCTCGCTGTCTTTGAGCAGTCTTCTTGCAACGGGTGCAAGTCCAAACTGAACGATTTTATCTTCGTCTATAAAAATGCCGTAATGGTACAGCCCGTTAAAGTTTACGCGAATCATATCGCCAAACTTTGGTTGGTCAAAACTCCACTTCACGCGTTAACCTTCTTTTCTATGTAGTCAATAACGTCTTTGACGGTGGAAAAGTCACTGAATCCAACGTCGTCAAACCTTATATTAAAGAACTCTTCAACGGCAACCACCGCATATAACACACCAACCGAGCTTAGTCCCATATCGGTAACTAAATTGGTGTCCTCGGTAAGTTCTAAATCGGGTGAATCGTCGTCCTTTAACACCAAATCGAATAAGTCTTTAAGTTTTACAGTAATCTCTTCTCTAGTCATATCAGTCTTTCTTCTTTTTGTTTTTATATCTTTGATTGTAAATCTCTCTAAGTTCTTCTTCTTTTTGTTTCAAGTATTCACTTGCATTATCTAGGTCAGCCATTTTGGGAACTTTTCCGCAAATAGTTGTGGTATCGATAGGCTCGCCAATAACGGCAACCGTTCTGTTGTACCACTTCTTGCCCTTTACGATATAGACGGGAACGAGCGGTTTTTTTGCCATATGCGCCATAAACACCGCACCCGACTTATAGTTTTCTAACGTCCCTTCTTCCCTATTTACCGTCCCTTCTGGGAAGATAACGATTGCCTTTTCTTCCTTTAACCTGTCACGAACGGCATGTACGGCGCTTATGTTAAAGTTTTGTTTGTCAATAGGAATACAATGCATACGCTGAAAGAACTTCAACTTTCTTTCGGTCTTAAATAACTCTTTAGTCGCTAAAAAGTTTAATCTTCTATACCATAAAACGCAGTGCACGATAATCGGGTCTAAAAAGCTTGTGTGGTTTACCGCAAACACAACGCCCTTTTTATATCTTTTAGGCACGTTTTCGTTTGCGCGAATGGTTTTAACCCTAAACCACAACAATGCGGGGATTGCACCCGTCACTTTAACAAAATCATATGCAAAATTACTGCCTATTTTTCTTTTCTTTTTTACTTTCGAGCTCATGAGCTAAGCTAACCACCTTTTCTCTCAATTTTTCGGTAATAATCGCCAAATTTTCCCTTTCAGTTTTGGCTTGGTCATACCAGTCCCTAACGTAAATAGGTTTACCTATAATAACCCTACAACGTTCCCTTTTGCCGTATTTACCATTGGTGTAGACTGGAATAATTTTAACACCCGTATCAAGCGCTAAGTATGAAATACTGGGCTTAAACGGCAAAGGTTTTTGTTCTTCCTTTTTCGGCAACCGCGCCTCTGGGAATATTTGAATGACACCGCCTTTATCCAGCACCTTTTTACTGCTTTCCAAAAAGGAAAAATCGTGCGCGTTTCTATCCACCTTTATGCACCCCATAACTTTTAGCATAAAGGTCATCATGAAATTCTTTTCATAAAGTACCTCCGCCACTTGACAGCGAAGCGACCTAAACGGGAAAAGATACATAGATAGTGCAAAGTCCATAATGGCGTGGTGATTGCTCATTACAATCGCCTTGCCCTTTATTCTTCTGCCCTGCACCTTTCTATCTTCGTAATAAACTTTTTTGCGGAAATAAAACACGTGGGCTATCCACCCCGTAATTTTTATAAACCACCGAATTAGCCACCACATACTAAACGGCTTCTACCTTTTTTTCAAGTTGTGCCGATTGTTCGGGTGCGTAAACGCCATTTAGACGCTTTTGCAAAATGGAGAGCCCGATAAAGTTTAACGGCAATAGCGGGAATAAAACGCCCAAAATGATATATGCGATTGACATTGGCTTTTTGCCCGTTTTTTCGGCAATAATCTTGTCGGCTTTAAGTATAAACACAATACTTACAAACGGAATAAGGCAAGATAGTGCCCACCAAAGAGGCGTAATAACCTTTTGCTTTGCGATGGCTTTTACTTCTCTAAATAAGAACGCAGTCCAAATAAAGCCGAAAATAAAGCCCGATAAAATGCTTAAACCGATTTGAACGAAAAGTGTTTCGCCCTTTTCTTCTTTACTAAATTCTTCATCATTTTCCACACTTGAAATATCGAGGTCGGGATATTGCTTTTTAAGTTCTTTGCCAACTGCCGCGGGAGTGTAGTCTTTGGGCATCTTTCTTGCAATAATTGCACCGAGAATACAAAAGATTGCAACGATAAACGGAACGAGCATAGTGCCAAAGTTAAACACGTTCGATACGTCCGCACCCATAATTTGTGCAGCGTTTTCAAAACTTTCCGCCCAAACGATAGAGCCCGTCTTCTTGTTGATAAAGAGCATTTTTATAAGTTCGTAGATAAGTGAACCTGAGATTGCACCGACAATAGAGGTTACTACCGCATTTGCCGCAAAATACATTGCCGAGTGATTTTTCTTTGTCAATTTTTCTTCCACACTGGAAACTTGTGCGGTAACGTGATAGGGCATCATAAAGAATGCGCCGATTGCCCAGCTTCCCATAACACCGCCAACGCAACCTATTACCATTTGCAAGGCTTTGTTGTTGGGGATAATGAACTTTGAGCCTAAAAAGAATGACATAATAGACACTGCAAAGGATATTAGGCACGTTTGATAGGTAAGCCTTATACCCTTTTTGGCTTTCATTTTGTTAAATAGATATAGCATTACTGGAACGGGTGCAAAAGCGCACGTGTTCAAAATTGCCATCTCTAACCCGTTCATACCCATACCGCCGATAATCATTGCGTTCATTGCAACGAGGAACATTTGAAGACCGATAAAGGTACAACTGTTAACTAATAACCAGCGCCAGAAAATTTTGTTCTTAAAGGTCAAGCGAATACTTTCTTTAATAGAAACCTTTTCTTCCTGAAAGCCTTGTTTTTCGGGGTAGCCATATTTTTCACCCTCTTTTATCATAAACAAGGGAATAACGATTGTGAGCATTATAGGCATACATATGAACACAAACTTATCGATATGTATTTTTGCGCCGTCCAAGATAACGGGGATAAGCGCGTATACCAAACAGTAAGAAATAGTGTCGAAGAAAGACTTATACGACGACACCCTTAATCTTTGCGGTTCGTTTTCACAAACGTTGGATAGTGAGCCGTAGAATGCAATTAGGCACATAGTGTAGGTTGCAAAGAACACCAACGCCCAAAAGATTATCCAAATGGTGTTTAGAAGTTGCCCCTCTGCACCGAATATCGGCCACCATAGCATTGCAAAGGATATAATCATCGGGATAGAGCACACCAAGATTGCAGGACGTCTTTTACCCCACTTTGTTGAAAGCGAGTCGGTAACGTGTGCAAGCGGGATATCTATAATTCCGTCAAACACCTTTGCGATTGCGTATAGAATTGGGAATAGTGCGGGCAAAATAAAGCACACACCGCTCATAATGGCTTGATAACTTCCGCTAGTTAGTGCTGCGGGATTAATGGCGTCCGAAAAATACGCGCCCATCAAAACCATCATAAAGTTTGGGCCAAAGCCCGAGAAGGCAAATAAAAATTCCTTCCATTTTTTGTCAAGTGACCTAACCATAAACTTTTTCCTCTTTTTCGTTTATAAGTTTCACAATAAGTTATTGCGCTAAACCATCAATTTTTTGGGCAAAACCGCTAACCGTCGTTTGCCCCCACGCACGAATCACCGCTTGGTCAATATCAAAGCGCGTGCTAAGTTCGTCAATAAGTGCAAAATAATCCAAACTCGTACCGCCAAGGTCGGTAAAGAAGTCCGCATCAATAGAAAAATCAGCATCTTCTTTTTGAAGGGCGATAGAAAAAGCACTTAATAATTGTTGTTGAAGCGGGGTAATCTCCCCTTCTTTTGTTTTAGACGAGGAAATTTGCGTTATCTCGCCCGCTAAGTACCTTTTTGCAATCTTCTTTCTGCTCACCTTTATCTCGCCGTCAAGAAGCAATCTATCCGCCGTCAAAACAACCGAATTTATTTGGTCGATAACGTTTGCGCTCTTTAATGCTAAAGTTAGCTTTTCTCGAATTTGTTCTTGCTTTCCGCTAAGGTACGCTTTTATCTCAACGATAAGCGTGGGTTGACCGCCCTTTCCAGCGATTAAACAAAGGTTTTCCGCCTCGCTAATAGCAAGTTGTTTTTCTATAATTTCGGGATTAAGGTTTTCACCAGAAGCACCGATAACCAAATCGTCACGACGACCCAAAATGAAATATTTACCCTCTTTTTCTTCAACAAGGTCGCCCGTTTCAAACCACTTTTCAAAGTCGGTATCGGTGACTTTATCACCTTGAATAATTTGACTTGCCCTTGTTTTTCCCTTGATTAGCAACTGACCGTCTTTTACACTGTATTGCGTTTGACTAAACGGTGCACCGACCGAAGATAGACAACGCACCTTTCTTTTCATTGACGTTTCGAGTGAGGTAATGCCGACCTCTGTCATGCCGTAACCGTTAGCCATATGATAGCCTATGCCGTTAAAGAACCTTATAACTTCGGGGTCAATACCGCTTCCACCAGAGATTAAAAACTTAATGCTTTCGCCAAAGAGTTTTTCTCTGATTTCCTTAAAGGCTTTCTTTTGAAGTATTGTGCCCATCTTTTCGTGTTTAAGGACGAATGCTAGTGCTCTACTAAACTTATTAAAAGTCTTTTCGCCACGTGCCTTTATGCCTTTAAGCGCCTCTATATAAATCTTTTCCCACACCAAAGGCACCAAGAATATATGCGTTACTTTATGTTTTTTAACCGTGTTTAGCACCGTTTGAGCCGACAAATCTTTAACGAACACGAACGTCCTTGAAAAAAAGCCGAACCAAAGATAAACTGCGATAAACCCAAAAACGTGATACAATGGAAGGAGGACTAAAATTTTAAGTTCCCCCTCGTAATGCTTGCTTATTTGCGGGCAGTTTTGAATAATGTTGAAACTGTCTTTTATTTGGTAAAAGAAATTTTCAGCAGTGTAGGCGCAAAGTTTAACGTTATCAGTTGTTCCCGACGAGCAAAAGAACACCTTTTCTCCCCAACAAGAAGGCTTAAACGTCTCGCCCTCTTCCGCCTTAACAATATCCTCTACCATAATTGTTTTGCCCATAAAGGTCTTCCCCTCGGAGATAACCGCTTTTACGTCGTGCGAAACGAGAATTTTTTCAAGTTCGGCATCGGGCAAGCGGGAGTTCATAAGCAAGGGGTTATACCCACACATTAAAATTGCCCAAAAAAGTTCAATCCACTCCAAACTATTGGACACGTAAAGTCCTAGCATAGAGCCTTTTTCTATCCCGTCTGTGAACTTTTCTAGGCTGTTTGCAAGACGGTAAACCTGCCCCTTACACTCCCCATAGGTAACCTTTTTTATCCTAAAGCCGTCGGAGGTTTCCGCCATAATATTTTTGCTTTCGGAAAACATTTGATAAAACAAATTCTCAAAGTTTTTTTCTTTCCCCTCGAAAGCCGAAATTTTATTTTCCACGAACGCGTTGATAGTGGAAAAATTACCAATGTTGTTAAGTTTCACTTTTTCCTCATTAAATCGTTTCTAAACTCTATTTATTCTAAAAATAAATAGACAAAGGTATTATAACATTTATGTAGAAAAAACGCAAGTAATTTATATAATTGTCAAATTTTGTCGATAGCACATTTAAAGTATATAAAAAACCCCAGCCAAATATTTTGACTGGGGTTTTATTTTTAGTTTTTTCTACATCGCGGGGACGAAGAAGTATACCAAGAACAGTGCTGAAACGATGATTGAAATAATAGATACGTTCCAAACGGGTTTTTCTTTCTTGGTGATTGCATACTTGATAAGTTCAATAAGATAAGCAATGATAGACATAATGGTGTAAGAAACAAGACCGATACCAATACCCTTGGTGATTGAGTATGAGAGAACCATTATGATAACGGTAAGGAATGCAGAAACTGCACCGATAGCAGAACTGAAGTCGATTGACTTAACGTTGTTCTTCATCATGAGAACGCCAACGTAGATAAGTGCAGAAGCTGCAGCTGCCGAAGGAATGAACTCAAACAAAGGTGCTGCAAACATTGCAACAAAGAACAAGCCTGCAACAGTAAGAGCGGTCAAACCTGTTCTACCACCAGCAGATACGCCAGAGCCTGATTCAACGAAAGTTGTAACGGTAGAGGTACCGAGCATTGCGCCTGTGCAAGTTGCGATAGAGTCGCAAATCATAATCTTGCCGTAGTTGTGGGGTTTGTTGTTTTCGTCAGAAAGAATTCTGTTACCGCCACAGCAACCAACGATAGTTCCCATAGTGTCGAACATGTCTATCATACACATGGTAATGACAATCATAATAACCGTAAACACGCCAACACTCGCAGGGGCAAGACCATCCTTAAATACGCTTGCAAATGAAACGAATACACTATTATCTCCACCAAAGTATTCGCCAAAGCTTTCCCAGAATTTCCAAGTGGTTTGACCTTCGCCTGCAAGGATAGCAACGTCGGTAACGCCAAGAGGAATACCGATAACAGTTGCAGCCAAAAGACCGATTATAATAGAGCCTTTAACTTTAAGTTTGTCGAGTATAGCAATAATGAACACACCAGAAAGCGCAACGATTGCAGTTTTAGCCGCGAATGAAGCGGGAACACCTTTATTAACTACTTGTTCGCCCCAGTTAGTAAAGTTTACAAGACCAACTTGAGTGTAATCGTTAGTAACGATAATACCAGCATTTTGCATACCGATATATGCGATAAATAAGCCGATACCAACTGAAATTGCGCTTCTAACCGAAACGGGCATGCCGTCGAACACAAGTTCACGGAAAGTTTTGCCTTTAATCTTAACAAGGCTAAGTGCGAGGAACAATAAACCTGAAATCAAAACGAGCATAAAGCCTTGACCAGGTGTCCAGCCAGCGCCGTATCCACCATAACCACCGATAATACCGCCGAGCATGGAGTTAAGTCCCATACCTGATGCTTGTGCTAGTGGCATTTTTGCAAGGAACGCCATAAGTAGCGTACCAATTATTGCACCGAGAGCGGTTGCTATAAATGCCGATGCCCAATAATCACTGCCCGCACCGAATATTTGGGTGGGGTTAACCGTTAAAATGTAAGCCATTGCAAGGAAGGTAACAACACCCGCAATGAGCTCGGTTTTAACGGAAGTCTTTTTAGCCACGGGGTCAAAACCCAAGGCTTTGCCAAACTTACTCATACAAACCTCCTAAAGTGCTTTTAAGCACAAAAATTATGGTTCTATTTTAACACAAATGCTAAAGCATTTCAATAGCAAAATCAAAATTTGTCGCATTTTGTTGAAAAATATTTTTTAAAAGATAAAACCCCGAGATAAATCTCGGGGTTAACTATCAAATTTAACCTTACATACAATGCTCTACAGTGATAACGGCGGTGTATTTTTGGTCTATTTCTTTTACGGCTTTTTTAACCGCTATCGAAATTTCTTCTTTTGTCATCTTTGCATCAAACGGAATTGCCACGTCAAACAAAACGTTTGTGTTATTTTGCCCAAAAACCACCCTAAAATCGTGGATAGAAAACTGCTCGTCAAGTTCTTTAACCGCTCTCTCCACTCTCTCTTTTAGCCTATTTACCTCCTCGTTATCGGTCACTATCGGGTCTAGGTGCCCGGTTAAGATTATGTTGTTCTTTTGGTAAAAATCTTTTTCTATGTGGTCTATAAGTTCGTGCGAAGAAAGTACGTCTACGTTTGCATCCACCTCTATATGAACGCTAGCAAAATACTTGTTCGGTCCGTAACTATAAACCGAAAGGTCGTGAACGTCTAGCACTCCGTCGTATGCTTTGATTTTATTTTTTATATCGTCAATCATTTGCCCATCTGGTGCTTGACCGATAAGTTTAGAGAAAATTTCTTTAAGTATGCCAAAGGACGACCAAGCAATAAAGATTGCAACCACAATCCCCGCATAACCATCCACGTCTACACCTAAAGCCTTATATATTATAACTGAGATTGCGACCACGGTGGTTGATATGCAGTCGGTAAGACAGTCAACGGCGCTGGCTTTTAAGATTGACGAGTTGATTTTCTTTGCCACCCACCTATAATAAAAGAACAATGCTGTTTTTACAACGATAGAAAAACCGAGGGCTAAGATTATCCAAAAGGAAAATATAATTTCGCTTGGCGAGATTATTTTGCCAATGCTCTCCCTCACCATATCAAAGGCAACAAGCAAAATCAAAAAGGCAACGGCAAGCGAACAAACGTATTCTATGCGCTCGTGCCCGTAGGGGTGCTCTTTATCTGCAGGGCGGGAAGACAACTTAAACGATATCGCCGATATTATACTATTTCCGCAGTCGGTAAGGTTGTTTAGTCCGTCTGCAAGCACGGATAGAACGCCGAATAGCGCACCTATAACAATCTTAAACACGGCTATAATAACGTTAGCAACTATGCCTATAATGCTTGCTATTCCGCCAAGTCTATTTCTTTTTAACGCAAGGTCTTGCATTTTGTTTTCTCCTTAAAGTTCTAAAAAATAAACGTTTCTCAAATATTCGCCACTTCTTATAATGGTCTTTTTTTGTTCCATACCAAGTTTTTGAAGCGAGCGGTTTGACGCAACGTTATCGGGGTGTGCGGTCGCCACAAAATACTCTATCCCCATTTCTTTTGCAACCGAAATAAGCGCTTTATTAACCTCTAACATCAAGTTTTTTCCGCGGAAAGATGGCAATACCATACAACCGCCAAGTTCCGCCCCCTTCTTTTGCTTAATCGTTTCGCCAACGGCAAGGGCAACCTCTTCAAACTCCGCCCAATTCGTATCAAAAAGGGATATGCACGCAAGCACCCCGTCAACAAACGCGCCATAAACCACCAATGAACTGCCCTCATCAAAAGTGTGAAGCAAGTTCTCTTGAGAAAAAGGGATAAACCACTTGGAGTTTTGTAAGTTGTTTGCAATCACCCTATTAAACTCTATAAAATCTTGTTGATTGCTTTTGTCTAATCTTTTAATCTCTATCATTTTTTTCCTCGTTAATTATTACAAACGCACTTCCAAAACCATACCGTTGTTTTGGTGCGTAATTGTTTTTGTTCCCATACCCACGTAAAAAACGTCGCCGTCCTTTTCAAAACATAAGGGGTGCACGTCGTAATCAAAACTGAAAACTTGCTTAAAATTGTCAACCCCGCTGTCGCTTACGTACATTCTTATCTTATACTTATCCTCTTCCTTTTCGTGCGGTTTATAGCTTAAAACGTAAAGTTTGCCGTCTATCACCCTAAACTGACTTGCGTTTTCGTCTTGGGGAAGTTTAACCTTGTCGAATTGGTTTAGGTTGTCACTGACGTATAAATAATCGGACGAAATAAAAAAACTATCCTTAAACTGCCCTTTCGCGTTGAGCATATTTACCGAAATATTACCAAACTTACAAAAATTATCAACGCCCTTAACAAAATTAAAAGCACCGCCGTCGAAAACGTACATTTCCACGTTATATTCGCCGTCAAACTGCTTATTATAAACAAGCGCATACACCCTATCATTAAACACAAACAATTCGTACGTCCTAGAATATTCGTATGCTGAAAGTTCAAAAAGTACCCCGTTCTTATAAAAAGGTATTGCGCTAAAAGTTGTTCCGTCATCATAAGAAATTAGGGCGGGGAAAGTTTTACCGTCAGTTCCTATGCCGACAATAACAATGCCGTTATGTTGAACAGCATCAAAGGTGTGTACTGCGTTGGGAAGAACCCTATGCACCTTCCACTCGTCATTTTCTAATTTGTAATAATTACCTAGTTCCCAACTTTCAGTTGGGTCTATTCCCGGGGCAACAAGTTGTCCGTTCAACACTAAAAATCGAGTAATCGCCTCATCGGGAAGACTTGCACTACAATCCCATTGTTTTTCCTTTACGTTATATGCCCAAAGGGAAACGGGGCCAGTATTCTTATCGTAATCTCCCCCGCCTATGTAAAGAACGCCGTCCCACAACTTCATATCCCAAACGCAACGTGAAAGTTCCCCAGCCTCAAATCTTTGTGAGGAAGGACACCCTAGTTCGTTAACCTCTTGTTCCCCACTTTCACCGCAAGCAACGGTTGAAGCAAAGCAAACCAAAACTAATATTAGTATTGTAAGTTTTTTAACAAGTTTCATTGCGCTATTTTATCCAAAAAAACAATTTGTTTGAGCGATAACCTTAATCTTAAATATTATATCACTCCATTCCCTTTTTTGCAATAGAAAACACCGACGGAATAGTCGGTGTTTTTTACGTCTATTAAACTTTTTATTTGCTGAACACTTCTGGGCGAAGCCCTATATTTATAAACTCGTCGTTTTTTATTAGCCCCTTCCCAAATCCAGCCGTGCGCACGTGCTTGTATTCTAGGTCAATTTCTTCGGTGTTTAACTCGCTTAATAGAAATCTGCAATTTTTTCATTGGACTGGATATTTTCTACAAAATTTTATTTCAAAACTAAAACTCTTTGCATATTTTTTTTACTGTGCTATAATGTAAAAAATGCTTTTTCTAATCTGGCACTTAAAATATAAGTGCACGTGCATAATTGTTGCTCATTTTTCAAAATTGCTTGTCAAACGGTCAATAAGGCAATATCATTATGCCCGTTTTAACTAAAGTATTATAATATAATAAAAACTACACGGTTTTAAAATTCGGGGGTAAAACTATGATTTTGAACGTTGAATATCGCCACAAAAATAATTTTGAAAACTTCTTTTTATCGGTTAAAAATAAACGTGTTGCAGTTATGTTTGACCTTAACACCAAACCTTTTGCTTTGCCAATAATAAAAGAGTTAAAAGATAACGGCAGTATGACGGTAGAAATCTTTTTCCCGGCAGAAGAACTTATCCCAACAGGCGAAAATTGTGATTTGGCGTATAACCTTGCAAACGGTTGTGATTATTTGCTTGCCGTTGGAAGTGGCACGCTAAACGATATGGGTAAATACGTTTCAACACGTCTATCTATCCCCTGTGGCGTTTTAGCAACTGCTGCAAGTATGGACGGATATTGCTCTAAGGGGGCTGCCCTTATGTTTGACGGTGTTAAGGTTACAAAAGACGTAAACACACCTAAAGACGTTCTTATAGACTTAGAAATTATAAGAAACGCACCCAAGCAAATGACTGCTTCTGGCTTTGGCGATATCGTTGGGAAATACACCTGCCTTACCGATTGGGAAATGGCAAACGTTGTTAAGGGCGAAAAAATTAACCAAAAGGCTTTTAAAATGATGGAACAAGCCCGTGCAGATTGCTTAAATGCTTACCAAGACCTAACCAAGTACGACCCTGATGCCGTTGCTAAACTTATGGACGCACTTATTATGGCAGGGCTTGCTATGGCAGAATGTGGCAACTCTCGCCCAGCAAGTGGAAGCGAACACCATATATCTCACTATTTGGAAATGGACTTTGTTAAACGTGGTGAAAAAGTGCCACTTCACGGTGTAAAAGTTGCTATTGGCACGCTTATTTCTATTGAACTTTATAACTACTTAAAAGATAACAAAATTCAATTTAACGGTTGTGAAAAGGTTTATAACCTTGTAGAAAAACTCCCCACTGTCAAAGAGATTGAAAGTATGCTTGTGGGTATGGGTTCCCCTATCCGTTTTTCTCAAATTGGCGTTAGACGTGAAGTTATGGAAGGTGCTATTGAAAAGGCACACACCGTTCGTGATAGATACACCGTTTTAACACTTATTAACGAGCTTGGTTTGACCGAAAAAGTTAAGCCTATTCTTATGGAGAAATTTTACTAATGAAAAAACTTATCTGCTTTGACCTTGACGGAACACTTACACAACACCGTTCCCCACTTGAAGAACAAAACAAAAAGGTTTTGAACGACCTTTCTAAAAAATATAAGGTTATAATGGTTGGTGCCGGTGGGTGCGAGCGTATTTACAAACAAATGGATAATTACCCCGTTGATATCATTGGTAATTACGGTATGCAAGAAAGCAAGATTATCGACGGAAAGTTCACCATTGTTAAACAGCAAACTTCTTTTCCCGATAAAGAATATTTTTTAGAAAAAGCCGATTACCTTCGCAAAAAATACGGTTACACTGAATTTAAGGGCGATAGCGTGGAATTTCACGCTACCGGCATGATAACCTTCCCCCTGCTCGGCACAAAAGCCGATATTCAAGACAAACTTACCTTTGACCCCACCCGTGAAAAAAGGCGTGTTCTCTATCCCGAAATTTTAGAGTTGTTCCCAAACTATGCCGTTTATATCGGTGGTTCGTCTTCTTTTGATTTCTCCGAAAAGCAATATAACAAGTACGACGCCATTATGACCTATGCAAAAGAAAATGGCTATACGCTAGACGAAATTTTATACGTGGGCGACGATTTTGCCGAAGGTGGTGGTGATAGCCACGTTAGAATTTTCGGTATGGACTACGTGGAAATTTTAGACTATAAAACTTTAGAAGAAAAATTAAAATTCTTACTTTAATTGAAAAATAAAAAAACACCGACTTGTTTGGTCGGTGTTTTTGTGTTTTATTAAACCACTTTTGATTTATTTTGCGGTTACTTTGTCGGTGGTGTCCGCACCGCCGTAACAATTGTGTTGGTCAAGCCTCCAAGGTATAGTAACGTAAGGGGTCTTTTCGGCAATATCGTCGGCTAGTTCAACACCCCAGCCAGGTCCGTCGGGTATTTCCATGTAGCCGTCTTTTAACTTAAACTTATACTCACCCATACAATCTAAAGCCTGCTTAAAGGTCTTTGGCGGGAAGGTTTCCATAATCAAGAAGTTAGGAATTACCGCAGCCATGTGCAAGCTTGCCGCAATGTTGATTACACTCACGGGAACGTGGGGTACGATATACGCGTGGTGTGCTTCTGCAAGGGCGCAAACCTTCATACTGCCAGTAAAACCACCTAACGTGCAAACGTCGGGTCTTGCAATTCTCATTCCCGCATTAAGCATCATTTCAAACTCTTGTATGCTTATGCACCTCTCACCCGCTGCAATCGGCACAACGGTCTTTGCCGTGAAGTCTTTAAGCGTTTCCACGTTTTCCGAGCGAATGGGGTCTTCAAAGAACAATATGTTTAGGTTTTCAAGCATTTTGCAAAGCATCAACGACTCGTCGCCGTTAAGTTCTCTATGAATTTCTATGGCGATATCCATTTGGTCGCCAAGCACTTCCCTTGCAAATGCAATTCTGTTGTACATGGTGGCTAAACGTTTTGACGTTGCCCAGCCTTCCATGTCTCTGCACGGGTTAATGCGCACGGCGGTAAAGCCTTCTTCTTTAGCCTCAAGTAGAAGCGCCTTAAATAGCCCCATATCGTTATTTGGGGTGATATGTCGCCATACACGAATCTTATCCCTATACTTTCCACCGAATAAATCGTATACTGGAACACCTAAAACCTTGCCCTTTATATCCCAAAGTGCAAGGTCTATCGCTGATATAGCGCTTTGTATGTTCATGCCCTTAAATTGATGCTCTTCATACAATCTTTCGTTGATAAAATTTATTCTGTTTACGTCTTCCCCAACTATTACAGGCTCTAAACATTTAAGGGTCCCAACAACCCCCTCTCTCATTGCCCATAAACCAGATTCTCCAAGCCCGACAATCCCTTCATCAGTGTGAACTTTTACAAACAAATGTCTATTCCCTGCAAGTATCGGCTCTATTTTCGTGATTTTCATAGTAGGTTTTCTCCTTTATATTTGCACCTATTTTACCATAAAAAATTGTATATTACAACCATTTTAATTAAAATACCCTTATCGATGGTCTAAAAGTGCACTTATATCGCAATCATTAAACAAGTCGCCCCCGCAAAACAGCAAAAAACACCAACCGTTTGGTTGATGTTTTTTTTGGTTGAGTGTGTAGTTCGTAAAACTATAGAAAAGTGAAGCAATTTAGCCCACCCAAAAGATTAAACCTTTTAGGTCTCTACAACCCTCCCGATATGGTTTAGAAATATACATCTGACCGCTTTTGCAAATTTTAATTATTCTTTAAAATGTCTAAGAATGTTTTATTTCTTGCAAAAGCATCTGCGGTCACCGCTTTGATGTCTAGAGCATAAATATGAGCAACCCCCTCATTATAAAAGTAAAGAATTTTCCCGTCTGAAGCATTCGTATATCTCTCCTTGTATCCACTTGCTTTAAGGCTAATCTCAAATTCATCATCAACACTTGTTATAATATATGCCCAAACATTATTGATTTCTTTCACTTTTTCTTTTAATATATAGCAATTTCTGCTAATTTCAGCTATCGCTTTCTCTTTTTCGCCCAATGAGGCATTACATCCCTTAAATTCTACAACCAATGCATCTCTGCTTATCTCTTTATTGTAAAATACTGCTAAGTCAGGTTTTTTAGAGTTCATCCCGATTTCATCTGCCGTTATGGATGTGTTCTTAAATATGGCTTCAATGATGTTTTTGATTGTCGCATCACTGAAAGCATTTGAAAAAGTCATAAATTTATCATCTAAAAGCCAAAGATTTGTCATTGAGTAATCTGAAGCCTCCTTTGTATTATCTACAATCGTTCTCTGTGGCATAAATATATCGTGAATAAATTTTTCTTTCTTTTCTTCATCCATAATAGAATCATTTAAGGCCTTAATAATGTTTTCACGGTATAGAATATATTCTCCCAACTCTGCCACGGCCACCTCGCTCAACTCTGTTACCGCTGTATTAAACGCTTCAGGTGATATGCTTTTATCTTCTAGTAATTTTTCAAATTTATTTTTAACCGAAACTTTTTTCTTGTTAAAAGTATCCAAAGCCTTTATGGTTAAAGATTTTTGAGTTTTTACGATATCGGTATTTTCTTTAATATATTTTGTTAAAAACGGAGCGGCGTTAATCGCTTTTAGTTCTTCCTCCTTGTTTAAGGTCTCCAATTCAGGAAATTTCTCCAGCAAAATTCGGTGCATTTCTCTTAAAAGCTCTGGTTTTATATCTCTATATAAAAGCGGGCAACCATAATTAGCTTGTCTTTTGTTTGACATTGCGGGAAAATCATCTCGACTATCATTAACCATATCATCTAAGTATTTAGAACAAAGTAACATGTTAAATGATGTTTTATTTGGTAATTCACAAGAAAAATTTAATGCGTCGTCATCTTCTTCTTTAACTGTTCTATCGTGAGCACAATAATAAATTTTTTTACTGTTTTTTTGATTATCTATAAAATGATAGTACAAAGTAAATAAATATTCTTCTTTTGTGATATCACTTGTTATTTGAAACTCTTTCGAATTTAAATCAGGGATTGTTTGCTCCGTTATTTGTCTTTCATCTTGATTAACTCGTATTTTAATAGAAAATTTACGTCCATCACGTTTAAGAAGAAACAACTTAATCAACAAATTTTGCGTAATATTGGCTATAATCACATCGATATCCGCTAAAATTCTATTGTCTATATGGAAATTTGGATTATAATATCTATCTGTTACTGTTGAAAAGGTAATAATGGTATTATTTTTAGTAAAGGTTTGTTTAGATATATCCATTTCATCATTGTACTTAATGTTAAAAGGAATTTTAACAAGACATCCTTCAGAAGCAACCTCACTTTCAATAAAAATATTCTCAAATACATTTAACCAAGTGAACCGACCACTTCCCTTGCAACCAAGGGACAGTTTTGTTTCAGACCAAAGTTCCAAAAACGAGTTTCTATTTTCTTCAGTAAAGCCTACCCCGTTATCACTAATAGAAAAGCCTGTAACTTTAGGTTTTAATTGCTCGCCATCAAGTAGGTTTTCAGTGTTAATATCTATGAGTATTTCCGTGGCACCAGCCTCCAGAGAGTTTGTTATGGCCTCATACATTGGTTGTATAAACTTTAAATCTTTTTTTGCTAAAGTTTCTACTGCTCTTTTTAGATTAAATTTCATAAAACACCCTCTATTATTCTACTTGTTTTTTTCAATTATTCTTTAACCGCAGCTTTTAGCGAAAGTATATCTCCTAAAGTTATGTAGGTATGAATAATACATTGCATAGCCTCTTCTCTTGTAACCTCCGAGTGGACACCTACGCTTTGTCTGCTATTAATTTGCTCCATCCAATCAATTAAATATATCGTTTCGCTACCCACAAGAGTATTTTTTGCCGCTTTTGATTGAAGTGTTTCAATAACTGCTGATAACTTATTATTATCGTGGTCTCCTGAAACATCAATATCTTTTCCTAACTTAGTTTTAAAAGTCTTTTCGGTATAATTTGGTAACACTTCTTCAAAAAGTTTTTTTGCTGTTTCCGTCCAAAGCCTACGACAGGATGTTAAAACTTGTGCGTAGCGTTCAGGGTTTCCATCTTCCATTAAATCTTCAATCGCATTAAGTTTTTGAAGGGTTGACGTTGGCATAGAAGTGAAATAACTATCAACTTTCTCTTGATATTCTTCAAATACAGATTGTGCAGTATTTCCAAACTGAAGTTCAATTTGCCATCTAACGGCATAATCATAATATTGAGCCTTAAGGATAGATAAGCGCCTTTCTGATGTCTTAATGTTTTTACGTAAATCGTTTGTTCCCCTAAAAACAGCATTTGCCATGTTATTAGTTGCCCAATGGGCATAATCACCAGAAGCAGAATAACCCTGTGTTGTATAATTATTTATTGCTTTTTTATCACTTTCAATGCTTGCCTCAATTTCTCCACAAAGTTCTGTAAAAATAACTTCTTGTTTTTTTCCGTCTTTATCCTCTGACTGATAAGACCTACCATGTCTAGCAGCAGTTTGCCACGCATTATGTAAAATATAACCATTGTCACCCCTAGGATATCCTCCATACTCATAACCCAACCATTCTTGACCTTCTTCGTCATTAACAAGGCGTGCTATTTTTTTACATAATAGGAGTGCGGATGAAACGGAAAGAACTCCGTCTTCAATACCATTAATTACTTTTTCACAAGCCTCTAATGCTTGCATTTTTTTGGTTGTAATATTACTCATTTTTTACTCCATAGGTTTAATCATTTGTTTAATAAAATTAATTTCTTCTTGCTTTAAATGTTTTGATAAATCATACCCTTTTTTAAGTAATATAACAAAGCCTTTTGCTTGTAAAAAATCTTCTGCATTTTGATAGGATTGGTCATAATTAACAGGTTGTATTTTGTTAACACTATTCCATGCTAAAGTTTCAGTTAGATGCTTTATCATTAAATTATTTATGTGTTGAATCATCAAATCGTATTGTTGTGTTGAATAATAATAACGAAGTTTCTGAACATCGCTAATTAAATCATCTATATCCTTATCTTCTTTATATTCATGTAAAATTTCTAAATAGTCGTTCATGTTTTCTCCTTTGATGTTTTACTAACCCTTTGCCCCTATCGTAATAATTTCTTTAATTGATTTTTATTTAGCCACGGCTTCTTTCTATGAATCATACTATGGCAATTAGAACAAACCATAACTAAGTCTTCAATTTTTGTTTTCTCATCTTCTTGCATGGAAGAAACAGCTTTTATGTGATGAGCTTCTATAAAATCTTTTCCAAGTTCTCCATATTTTTCTTCGAAATTAAATCCACATACTTCACAATAAAGTTTGCCATGTTTCTCCAAAAACAACCTTTTTGCTTTGTTTATCAGCACATTGTTTCTTTCTCTTGTTAAATGAGTTTTTAACAAAACTTTGCCTTCTGAAAATTCATCATCTTCTTGTGTTAATTCTATAACAGTTGAGTGATTAAAATTTCTTAATCCCCAATGTCCATTTCCGATTCCATCAACCGAATAAAACAAGTCATCAACACCCTCATAAACATTTGAATCAGAACTACTACGTTCTAACGTTGCCCTAACTACAGCTTTCCAACTCAACACAAGAGGTTTATCAAAAATTTCTTCAAATACAATATAAATATCTTTTAAATATGCATGCCCATTCAATCGCTTTAACGCTTCAACAACACCATCTTTATATGTCATAATTGCTCATCCTCCTCGTAATTAGTTATGAAATCTTCTCCAAAATCAAATTCATCACCCAAGTTAACTTTTATCTTTCGCATCCAAGAGCCTAACTCTTCATCTAGTTTTTTGCCTTGTTCAATTAGATTGAAGAATTTTTGTTTCAAAATTTCAAAGTTTGGCTTAGGACTGCCTAAATACATCTCAAATTTAACTAAATTCTTATAATATTCTTGAGAACTAATATTTATTATTTTTAGTAAAATTTTATTGTTTTGTGTACACTTAAAAAAACATCCATGATAATATTCTACCAAAAATTTTTTTAATAATAATATCTTATTTCTAGAAGCTGATATCATCTTTGCAAAAGACTGTCTATTAATTGCATTATTACAATCTATTTCTTCTAGTAAATACAATCCTATATAAAAATCAGAATTTGATAATATATTCTCTTTTAATTTGTTTTTCTCAGTAAAATAACCTATTATTGCTGTCATTATAACAAAAAACGAACTGCCAAATATAGCCATCGCTATTTCCTTGCCCATCACTATAGGATTTTCAAAATAAAATACAAAAAACAAATAACAGCCTATCGAAAACAACGAAACAATAATTGATGTAATAAAAATTAATTTGTTAACTTTCAAAACCCATTTTCTCCTTTATGCTTCCAAAATCTTCAAATATTCGTCTAGTCTTGCGTTTAGGTATTCTGCAAAAAGTTTGGTCATTGCTGATAAGTCTTTTTTAACGTAATAAGCGTCAAACGCATCGTAATATCTTTTTCTATCGGTAAACTTTATATCAATAGGAGGATACCCTGCTTTCATAAGTTCTAAATTAACTAGAAGTCTACCCGTTCTGCCGTTTCCGTCAATAAAGGGGTGTATCCCTTCAAACCTAATATGGAAGAGTGCAAGTTTTTCCACGATGTTTCTATCATCACTCTTATAATCAAGCAAAAGTTCGTTCATTTTTGTTTCGATTAGATAGGGCTCTGAAGGTTCGTTATGCGCGCCCAAGATTCTAACGGGAACTTTTCTATACGTTCCTTTATCCATAGGTTTATCGACAAGGACAAGCGAATGAATTTGTTTGATTACGTATTCGGTTAGTTGTGCATTTTCTTTTACAAGTTGGGCCATAAAATAGAAAGCGTCTTTATGACCAACAGCTTCCATATGGTCTTTTAGTGGTTTTTGGTCAATGGTAAGTCCACGCAAGACCATATCCGTTTCACGCAAAGTAAGAGTATTCCCCTCGATAGCATTAGAGTTATACGTGTACTCTATCATAAAATCTTCATAGAGTCTTTGAACTTCGCCTTCAGTTAAAGGTCTACGAGAATCAAGTTCAGCCTTCTTTTTTTCTATTAGCGAAATCAAACTTTCTTTAGCCTTAATTCTCCCATCTTTTGGCTTCTCTGCCCCATCAGGAATATACCAAATTTTACCAATGCGATATGCCCCGTCAATTTGACCATTAACACACAACGTTCTAACACGCCTATCAGAAATATTCCACTTTTCAGATGCCTGTTTTACATTCATCGCCATAATAAAACTCCTTATACGGAACATTATACTCGATTTGCGGAACAATGTCAATGGCTTTGCGGAATATTTTTGTATGCATTGCGGAACAATACCAAATTTCGCGTTTTATCAAAAATCGAGTGAAAATATACTTTATCTAAAAGCTATCGTAATAAACGACCTCATCTAAACTTCTAAATTTCGAATGAAGCTCTATTGGGGCGGAATCTTTTGCAGGATATCCCATAACTAGTAGAGCAACGGGAATTACGTTTTCCGGAATATTAAAAGTTTCAGTCATTGCCGTGGGGTTAAAGTGCATTACCCAGCAACACCCAACCCCGATATCATAGGCTTTAAGCATCATATGTGTTGCCACAATAACCGCATCCACGGGTGAAGACAATGCCTTGTCGTAAGGTCTTACCCAACTTTCGTCTTTATTGTGACACACGAGCATTGCCGTTGGTGCATTAAAATGACTTCTAGTGCACTTGCGAAGTTTTTCTATTGATTCTTGGCTGTTAAGAACAAGTATTCTTTGCGGTTGATAATTGCACCCCGTAGGTGCTTTGTGCCCTGCTTTAATAATCTCGTCTATATCGCTTTGTTTTAATTGTTCGCCGTTAAACTTTCTTACCGAATATCTTTCGGTAATTACTCTATCAAACTCCATTGTTACCCTCGCTATAACTAAATCGCTAATTTTTATAACATTATATCACCTTTCCTATACAATTTCAAGCGACAAAAAAGCCGTCTAAATTTTGCCATGTTTTACGGCTCAAATTAAACGGCTTGTGTTTATAGGGGGTTAACTTATCCAACTAGAATTTGCTAAAATTTGCCAATGCTTTAGCAAGAACAAGCGGGTCGGGCTCGATTGCTTTTTGCAGATGTTCTTTTACACCTTCGTCATAGCGCAAAAACTTGCTAATTTCATCATAATCATCTGCCTTTGCCAAGTCAATTTGTACGTCGTTTTTATTTCCGTAATAGGATAGGAACTTATTTATAAACTCGCTATTTCTTGCATAAACTTCGTATCCAAAAGTAAACTCTTTTAATTTCTTTAATACGGCTTTTATTCTTGGTGCACCTTTTAGGGTTTTATTGCTTATTCCCGTTAAATCTCTAACGTTTTTGTTTATGTATTTACCACAAGCAACAAGTGAAGAAAAACTTTCGCCAATCTTTCCGTTTTCTATCTTTGTTGCATCAACCCTTAAAATTCGGGCAGGCTTTTTGCCATTTTCTCCACAATAAAGCCCACTCGTTTCAACGTCAATAATTACTATCTTTTTATTTTTAATTAAATCTTTCATAAAAACTAATTAATATTCCACCACAACGCATAATGACGCGATAACGTATGCTTTTGAGACGGTATACCTTCCTGTCTTATAAAGATAATCAAAAAGTCTTCGACCGTTTTCGCCGTATTTTTCAAGCAGAATTTTTTTAACTTCCTCTAAATTATCTTTTTTTACTCTTGCAATTTCTCGCCTAATAAAATCTGCTTTTGCCATATCAAAGCCACAAAGTTTATGTAATATTTCCATAAGCTGTTCTTGATAGATAAGTTTATATTCGGTATTAACTAGAATTTCTTTCACTTCTTCAATATCGGTAAACGGCGTAGCCTCATTCACTGAGTAAGAAAAATCTTTTTTTGCCTTTTTATAAATCTCTTCTTCCAAAAAACATTTTCTCTCTGGATGTTTAATTTCTTCTACTTCATTGATTGTAAAACTATAAAATCCAAGTTTAGATAGTTCTTTACTTGTTAAAATAGAAATGTTTTCTTCATAAGCTTCTTCATTTTCTTTTGCTACAATTCTAGTTTCACTTACTAATTCTGGATTAATTGGTTTATTTGATACGAAATAATTGTCGTTATCCTCTTTAGTTTTTATGATTTTACTTTTCCCAAATTTTTCGTATAAAGATTTTAACAAAAATCCCTTTCTTCCCTTCTCTACGCAAAGATTATAGGTCGGCAAAAACATTCTATGCTCGTAAAAAGTCTTTCAAAAGGCAAATTATACTTAACAGGGTTTACAGTTGAAGCCCCAAGCAAATAGTTTACGTAAGAATTTCCTTCCACACCATAAGTCGTTCCAAACCCGTCGTTTATGCACAAAGCATATCCAAAGAGATATATCCTTGCTATCCCCCATTTTTTTATTAGCTCAAGTTCATAGTTTAATCGCTTGCTTTCTTCTTCGCTTATACCATTAAGTTTTGCAAACGAATCGCAAAGTTCTTTTAATTCTAAATAAGCATCTTCTGCGTTTGATGGCACGTTTTCTAATTGTTCTAAAATTCTTTCATCCATAAATAAAAATACACTCCGTTTCTTTTTCTATAAAAAGTATATCAAACGGAGTGTACTTGATTTGGTGTGTTATTTAATTTTTAGAATTTTCTTCAATGATTTTAAGTCTTTTTCTAGTGTCATCTAAACTATAGTTTCTTCGATAGTCTTCCTCTTCTACAAACTTTTCCAACGAACCAACGTATTGTCTATTCTCAAGTTTTTTGTCAACTACTTTCTTTATATCCCAAAATTCTTCTTCGCTTAACCCTAAAGTTTTTCTTGCGGTGAAATCTGAAACCC
>JAFQJB010000011.1 GCA_017397305.1 Clostridia bacterium
ACTGCATCTATAGAACGCCCTTTCACCCATACTTGTTACGCTATCTGGTATTTCTATGCTTGTTAATGAACTGCAACCATAGAACGCTTCATCACCTATACTTGTTACGCTATCTCCTATTACTACACTTGCAAGAGAACTGCAACCCTCGAACGCAGACTCATATATACTTGTTACGCTATCTCCTATTACTACGCTTGTTAATGAACTGCAAATAGAGAACGCACCAAAACCTATACTTGTTACGCTATCTGGTATTTCTATACTTGTTAATTTACTGCAATCACAGAACGCAAAATCACCTATACTTGTTACGCTATCTGGTATTACTATACTTGTTAATGAACTGCATCTATAGAACGCAGAATCACCTATACTTGTTATGCTATCTGATATTTCTATGCTTGTTAATGAACTGCAATAATAGAACGCATAATCACCTATACTTGTTACACTATCTGGTATTTCTATGCTTGTTAATGAACTGCAATAATAGAACGCCCATTCACCTATACTTGTTACGCTATTGGGTATTACTATACTTGTTAATGAACTGCATCTATAGAACGCAGAATCACCTATACTTGTTACACTATCGGGGATTTCTATACTTGTTAATGAACTGCAATTACGGAACGTATAATCACCTATACTTGTTACGCTATCTCCTATTACTATGCTTGCAAGAGAATCGCAACCAGAGAACGCCCATTCACCTATACTTGTTACGCTATCTCCTATTACCACGCTTGTTAATGAACTGCAACCACGGAACGCATCTTCACCTACACTTGTTACTAATTTGCCTTTATAGCTTGATGGAATATAAACTTCGGTTGCCGTGCCCGTATAGTCTATTACTTGGTATTCATTATCAACTAAATCAAACACCAAGCCATCAGTTCCTTTTGTTGAAGCACCGCAAACTGAACATTTTCCATTTACAAATGAGTGTGCACCTTCATCTATTTTAAGGTCACATCCACAATTTGCTTTTTTATAATGCTTTTCCGTGTCAAAACTCCACTCGTTAGAGTAAGAGTGCTCGTGTGGTTTATCTCCTTCTCCACCGCCATCTTTTCCACCGCACGCAGTGAGAGCAAGCCCACCCATAGCAAGTAAGAAAACTGAAATTAGAACTGACAAAAGTTTTTTCATAACCTTTCTCCTAAAAGATTTATGTAAAGATTTTACCACTTTTTATCTATAAACGCAAGGATATATAAAAAATTGTTTCTAACCAAACATATGCGCGTAAAAATAAAACTAAAAAAGCCACTGAAATTTCAGTGGCTTTGATTGTTGTTTGTATAGTGTTTTTAAGTGGTTAGATGCAAGCAAGACAAGGCTCGCGAAGGGTTTGGGGTAAGACAAACCCTTTTATAGTATGATTTTTAAGTCAAAGATACAGAAAAAAGGAGGAAAACAAAAAGCCCCGATAGGCGCGTACGTCTGTACGTAACTATTGGGACTTTGTTTGTGTTTTTCTTTTTTAAGTGGTTAGAAACGAGTGTGGCTAGGCTCGAGAGCCAAAACAGACGAGATAGAACGTCCGTTCATCGAGGTTGTTTTGGCGAATCAGTTAACGACGCCACACGAAGTTTATAACCGCTTAAACGTTGCCTTGTGCCTTCATAGACTCTGCAACCTTAATGAAACCTGCAATGTTTGCACCAGCCATGTAGTTACCGGGCATACCGTAGGTCTTGGAAGCCTCATCACACGCTTTGAAGATGCTAATCATAATGTTATGCAATCTTTCGTCAACTTCTTCAAAAGACCAAGAAAGTCTTAGGCTGTTTTGGCTCATTTCTAAGCCTGAGGTTGCTACGCCACCTGCGTTTGCTGCTTTTGCGGGACCATAGAGAAGTCCGTTTGCGAGGTAGGTATCGATTGCTTCGGGAGTTGAGGGCATGTTTGCACCTTCGGAAACAACTTTACAGCCGTTTTTAACGAGGATTTTTGCACTTTCGCCGTTGATTTCGTTTTGGGTTGCGCAAGGAAGAGCGATATCGCAAGGAATGGTCCAAATTCCAGAGCAACCTTCGTGATATTCTGCATTGGGGTGATAGGTGAGATATTCTTTAATTCTCTTTCTTTCAACTTCCTTGATTTGCTTAACAGCATCGAGGTCGATACCGTTTTTATCATAGATATAGCCGTTGCTATCAGACATTGCAACAACTTTTGCGCCGTAGGTGGTTGCCTTTTCGCAAGCGTAGATTGCAACGTTACCAGAACCTGAAACGAGAACGGTTTTACCTTCAAAGCTCATTCCGTTAGCCTTGAGCATTTCGTTGGTAAAATAGCAAAGTCCATAGCCAGTTGCTTGCTTTCTTGCAAGTGAACCGCCGTAGGTCAAGCCTTTACCGGTCAAAACGCCAACGTATTCGTTTCTAATTCTCTTATATTGACCAAACATATAACCGATTTCTCTTGCACCGGTACCGATGTCGCCAGCGGGAACGTCGAGGTCAGCACCGATATGGCGATAAAGTTCGGTCATAAAGCTTTGGCAGAAGTTCATAATTTCGTTATCAGACTTGCCCTTGGGGTCAAAGTCCGAACCACCTTTACCACCGCCCATAGGAAGTGTGGTAAGGCTGTTTTTGAAGGTTTGTTCAAAACCCAAGAATTTGATAATGCCGAGGTTTACTGAAGGGTGAAGTCTAATACCGCCCTTATATGGTCCAATTGCAGAGTTGAATTGAACTCTAAAACCTCTGTTTACTTGGGGCTTGCCGTTGTCGTCTACCCAAGGAACTCTAAAGATAATTTGTCTTTCGGGTTCAACGATTCTCTCTAACACGCCTGCGTCAACGAGGTCTTGTCTTTGTTCAATAACAGGTTCGAGTGATGCTAAAACTTCGGTTACCGCTTGAATAAATTCCGGTTCACCGGGGTTTCTTTTTTTTGTTCTTTCCAAAAGGTCAAGTAAATATGCGTTCTTGATAGCCATTTTGTTTATCCTCCGAATTAATTTCCGTTTAATTTTAACGAAATTATATCACTTTTTTAAAAAAATGTATACAATTTTTAATACGTTTTTTCAAATATAGTCTATTATTTTTATTTATACTTTCTTTCGTCACTAGAACAATAAAGCATTGATTAGTAATTTTGCGATTTGACGAGGAAAACGCAAAAAGGACGAGCGTTCTTGTGAGGGCGCATACCCTTGCGGTCTGTAACCGAACAAAACGCAAAGTAATTTGCAGTGTTTTTCCGTCAAAAATCAATGGTGGATTGTGTAAGTGACATCTATTAAAAGCATTGCTGGACGTCGACAAAGATTGCAAAGAGCAGTATCAGCACAAAGCCTATGCCGTGAATAATAGCCTCTACCCTGCGTTTTAGGGGTTTTTTGCGTATCCATTCGATTGTGGTGAACACCGCACGCGAGCCGTCTAGTGCGGGGATAGGAAGAAGGTTAAACACGGCAAGGTTTACACCGATAAAGGCGGTCATGTTCAATAAATACTGAAATCCACCCAGCCGTATTGCATCGGCAGTTACGGTGATTGTTGTTACCGTTCCACCGAGCGAGCTTATGCCGAGTGACCCAGTAAATAATTGTCTTAGCACGGTAAATATCGTGCCCGCCGTCTTAAACGAATACTCAAAACTTCTACCAACAGTTCTCAGCGGTCCAAGTTTTATGCCTGTCGAATAAATTCCACCGCCCGCAAACTCCCCGTTGTCGTCCACTGCATAGTAGACGCCGAGTGCCGAGTAAAGTTTTTTCATATCTTCAACGTTTTTAAAATGGGTGTCTTCGCGGAGCATTATGGAGATATCTTGCACCTTACCGTCACGAATAACGGTAAACTCCACAAGTTCGCCCTTTTCCCTACCTTCAACCGCATCCATAAGGTCGGTGACTAAATAGATATTCTTTCCGTCCGCCTCAACGATGACGTCTTGGCTTTGAAAACTATACTCTATCGGCACGGAGGGGTCTGGGGTTAAATCGTAGGTCATAAGTGCACTATGTCCGTACACCGAGAACATTATTATTATAACAATCACGGCAAAGATATAGTTCATAAGTGCACCGGATACCAGCACAATCAGTCTTTGCCACGGCTTTTTGTTGTTAAATGCGGTGGGGTCGGTGCTGTCGTCGTCTTCACCACGGAAAGAACAAAAACCGCCTATTGGAAATAAGCGGATAGAGAATTTTTCTCCGTTCTTTTTGGTTTTGGAAAACAGCCTTGGCCCAAAGCCTATTGCAAATTCTTCAATTCCAAACCCAAATATTCTGCCCGTTATATAATGCCCGAATTCGTGCACGGTAATCATAACCAATAGCACCAAAATAGCAAGCAAGATATAACCGACGTAAGTCATTACGCTACCAAAGGAAGCGAGAAATAAATAATTCATTACACTCCAAACAACTGCGCCACGTACCGCCTTGCAAACGCGTCGGCTTCTACCAAGTGGTCCTCTTCAACGTGGTGACCGCCGTCAAACGATTGCATTGCGCCGTATATGGCTTTATAAATGTCATTATACCCAATTTTGCCTTCTAAAAACAACTTAACCGCCATTTCGTTAGCACCGTTTACCACTGCGGGATATGTTCCGCCTTCCTTTGCGCCTTCTAGAACAAGGTTAAAGCAAGGGAATCTATCGTGGTCAACATTTTCAAACGAAAGGGTTTTAAGTTCGGCAAAATCTAGGCTTTTAAGCCCGATATTAAGCCGTTCTGGATAGGAAAGCGCTAAGGCAATTGGCAATTCCATGGTGGGATAACTCATTTGCGCCATCACCGAACGGTCAACGTACTCTACCATAGAGTGTATGATACTTTCCCTATGAATTATAACGTCTATTTTGTCGAAAGAAGTGTTATATAGCCATTTTGCCTCGATAACCTCAAAGGCTTTGTTAACAAGCGTTGCGCAATCTATGGTAATCTTAGCCCCCATATTCCAGTTGGGGTGCTTTAGTGCGTCTTTTGCGGTGACAGAACGTAATTGCTCTTTACTTAAATCTCTAAACGCACCGCCACTGCACGTCAGTATTATTTTATTAAACGGCTTTTCAAAGTCGAAAGAAAGGGCTTGCCATACGGCTGAATGTTCGCTGTCGATTGGAAGAATTTTAACCCCTTTTTCCTTTGCCCTTTGCATTACTAAACTTCCGCCCACAACCAAGCTTTCCTTGTTTGCAAGCGCAACGTTTTTGCCCTTTTCTATAGCGTCTAAAACGGCAACTATCCCCTTAAAGCCAACCAATGCAACGACCACAACGTCGGCTTCCTTTATGATTGCGTTTTTAAAACTATCCTCGCCAGAGAAAAACTCTACACCCTTTACCTCACGAACGGAATCTGGAAGGGCGCAAGATAGGGTTGCAACCTTTGGCATAAATTCTTTTACTTGCGATGAGAATTCTTGCGCGTTGTTGCCCGCCGAGAGCGATACTATCTTAAATTTGTCGGGGTGCTTACGGACAACGGATAGCGTTTGCTTACCGATTGACCCCGTGCTACCTATAAGTGCAATTTTTTTCATATTAAACCAAAAGGAAAATTAAATAAAGGAATAACACTACGAACTGCGTGCCGTCAATTCTATCTAGCACACCGCCGTGACCGGGGAGAAGTTTTCCAGAGTCTTTTACCCCCACCTTTCTTTTAAGCAAACTTTCTAAAAGGTCGCCAAAAGTGTTTATAACGCTTGCAACTAAGCCCACTAGCGCAAAGAAGAATACGGGCGAGAAGAAATTTATGGTCGGCTTAAATATAAAGTAAACGATTATCGCGCCGACTATTCCGCCAACTACCCCACCGATAGCACCCGACCAAGTCTTTTTGGGGCTTACCTTTGGGCAAAGTTTAGGTCCGCCGATGAGTCTTCCCGTAAAGTATGCAAAAGTATCCGCAAACGGAGAGATGACAAAGGATAGCAAGAGTATTATAAAGCCGTTCGCCACACTGTTTGCCATAAGCATAAACATAAGCGGTACTGCGGGGTAAATAAAGGGTATTATGCTATAGAAAAATTGTGCGCTCGTCTTTTTCCAAAAGATTGCGTAAATGCAATACACGATAAGGATAAGAGCAACGAGGTCGATTGAAACAAGCCAACCCCAACCACCACCGATTAGCCACTCGCTTAAAAGATAAACGAGCGGAAATAAGATACCGAATGTAACACCTAGCGGATAAACGCCTTTAAGTGCTTTCTCTTTTACCATGCGAGCAACTTCAAAGGTTGCCCATGCTATTAAAAAATAAGTTAAAAGGTGAAAGATTCGTGCGTCTACAAGCTCACGCATCAAAAAGAAGCCGAGCATTACCGCAACGTATCCTGCACCCGTAATAATTCTTGTCAACATATTAAATCTTCCCAAAACGACGTTTCCTACCCGAAAATTCTTCCAATGCCTTGTCGAATTCCTTTTCGTCAAAGTCCGGCCACAAAACGTCGGTAAAATATAGTTCACTATACGCGCCTTGATACAAGAGGAAGTTGGAAAGTCTAAGTTCTCCACCCGTCCTTATTATAAGGTCGGGGTCCCCCGATTGCGCGGTGTAAAGGTTAGCTGAAATCGATTGTTCGGTAACCTCTTCACCCTTACTTAAAACTTTTTTTACGGCTGAAACAATCTCTTGCCTTCCGCCATAATTTATTGCAATGTTAAGGTAATGAGCGGTGTTTTTCTCGCTCTGCTTTTCGCCGTCCTCAATAACCTTTTTTAAGTCGGCGGAAAGTTGTTCTCTACCCCCCACTACCACAAGACGAACGTCACTTTTAACCACCTTTTTAATGAACTTTTTAAAGTAGGTTTTAAGAAGTTTCATAAGTTCGTCCACTTCTTCCTTGGGACGTGCCCAATTTTCAGAAGAAAATGCGTATAGGGTAAGCGATTTGACACCTTTTGAAAAGGCGTGCGAAACGATTCTATCCACGTTTGCAGAGCCCGCTCTATGCCCGAACGAACGGTTTTTTCCACGTGCAGTTGCCCACCTGCCGTTCCCGTCCATAATTATCCCAACGTGACTGGGCAATTTTGATTTTTCCATATTAAACGGAAAGAACGTCCTTTTCTTTTTCAGCACAAAGCTTTTCTATCTTTTCGATAGTTTCGGCAATTAGTTTATCGATTTCCTTTTCGCAAACTGCATGTTCGTCTTCAGAAAGTTCTTTATTGTTTTTCATCTTCTTGATGCCGTCCATTGCGTCACGACGAACGTTTCTAACCGCAACCTTGCTGTCTTCTGCCATCTTCTTAACTTGCTTAACAAGTTCCTTTCTTCTCTCTTCGGTGAGTGCTGGGAAAACAAGGCGGATAACCTTACCGTCGTTAACGGGGGTAATACCAAGGTTTTCAGCAAGAAGTTGTTTCTCGATAACTTTAAGCATGCTTGCATCCCACGGAGCGATTACTAAGCATCTACCTTCGGTAACCGAAAGGTTGCCTACTTGGTTGATAGGCGTGGGGCTTCCGTAATAATCTACAAGCACCTTGTCGAGAATATGCGGATTTGCTCTGCCCGCACGGATAGTAACGTATTCGCCGTTAAGAACGGATACGGTTTTTTCCGTTCTATCCATAGTCTCCATCATAATCATTTCATATTGTTCATTTTGGATTGCCATAATAAGTTCTCCTTTATTGTTTGTCTATTTTAATGTTTTTAAGTTCTTGCCCCAAAAGGCTTTAAAGTAAAAGGGGTGTTTTGCTTTTTCTCAAAAGGCTTTGGAGCAATACGATTTGATTAGCCTAGCGTTTTGGTGAGGAAAATTTTTCTCAAAAGGCTTTGAAGCGAAAAACGTTGATATAGCGCGAAGTGGCAAACACAAACAAGACTTTTGTTATGCCCGACGGCAAGAGTATACATCTTGTCTAGGGTGTAACGAGAGTATTGTGCAGTGTTTCACGCTTTGCGCATCAACCTTTTTGAGCGGAAAAGTCTTAACTAATCAACGTGCCGATTGTTTCGCCGGTAACTGCACGCATAAGTGCGTTGTCTTCGAATAAGCCGAAGGATAGAACGTGAATATTGTTTTCTTGACAAATGGTTATTGCAGTCATATCCATCGCTTTAAGTCCTTTAATCATATAGTCGGCATAAGAGATTTTGTCAAGTTTTTTAGCATTGGGGTTGGTTTTTGGGTCGGAATCGTAAATGCCGTCCACGTTTTTAGCAAGGAGCAACACTTCTGCACCGATTTCAGCCGCACGTAGAGCCGCTGCGGTATCGGTTGTAAAATAGGGGTTACCAGTTCCACAAGCAAAGATAACTACCCTACCTTTGCCGAGGTGTGACATTGCCTTTCTTAAAATATAAGGCTCTGCAACTCTAGTGATAGTAAGCGCCGTTTGAACGCGGGTTTGAACGTCCTTTCTCTCTAGGGCGTCTTGAAGTGCAAGTGCGTTGATAATGGTAGCGAGCATACCCATATGGTCGGCTGTCGTCCTATCCATTTCCTTGCCTTGTCTTCCGCGCCAGAAGTTACCGCCACCGACGATTATACCTATTTCAACGCCAAGTTCTTTTACCGCTTTGATTTGGTCGGTAATTTGGTCCAAAATCTTTTCGTCAAGACCGTTGCCCTTTTCACCCGACAACGCCTCGCCCGAAAGTTTGATAATAACTCTCTTATATGCTGCTTTGCTCATTTAAAACTCCTTAAAACCACGATTGGTTTTATTTAGTAAATTATATCTTTAATATTATATACTATTTTCCTTAATTTGTAAATATCAAAAGGCAACAAACAAACAAAAAATTGCCATTAAATTACAAAAAAATGTGCGTACCAATAGGTACGCACATAAATTTTTAAGAAAAATTATTTCTTCATTTGTGCTTCAACTTCAGCAGCGAAGTCATCGTTTCTCTTTTCTAAGCCTTCACCCATTTCAAATCTGGTGAAACGTTTAATAGAAAGAGTTTTGCCCATCTTGTCGCCACAAGCCTTAACGAGCTTTTCGATAGTGATAGAGGGGTCTTTAACGAATGCTTGGTTCAAAAGACAGAATTCGTCGTAATACTTCTTAACTCTACCTTCAACCATTCTATCAACGATAGCAGCGGGTTTGCCTTCGTTTAATGCTTGAGCCTTCAAAATTTCCTTTTCGTGTTCCAAAACTTCTGCAGGAACTTCTGCTGCGTTAAGATACAAGGGTTTAGCCGCTGCGATTTGAAGTGCAACGTCGTGTGCAAGTTCTTTTGCGCCGTCGCAAGTGCAACCTTCAACTTCTACGAGAACGCCTACCTTACCACCCATGTGGATGTAGCTTTCTACGATACCAGCTTCAGCGGTGTATTTAACAAAACGACGGATAGCAATCTTTTCGCCGATTTTTGCAGTTGCAGCGATAGTATCTTCAGATTTTGCAGCAACGAGTGCGTCGATATCAGCAACTTCGTTTGTTGCAACGTATTCAGCAACACCATCAACGAATGCTTTGTATTGGTCGCCCTTTGCAACGAAGTCGGTTTCGCAGTTTACTTCTACCAATACGCCAGTGTTACCAACGATTTTAGCAGCAACGATACCTTCTGCAGCGATTCTTGAAGCCTTTTTAGCAGCGGTAGCCATACCTTTTTCTCTCAAAAAGTCTACAGCCTTGTCCATGTTGCCGTCGGTTTCTTTCAATGCCTTTTGGCAATCTGCAACGCCAGCACCCGTCTTCTTACGGAGTTCCATTACGTCTTTACTTGTGAACATATATCTTTCCCCCTATGATTATTCTTCTACTTTTGCTTCTTCAGCTTGAGCGGTTTCAGCGGTTACTTGTTCGCCTTGGTTTGCTTCGATAACTGCGTCTGCTATAACTGATGCGATAAGTTTAACTGCTCTAATAGCGTCGTCGTTACCAGGGATAACGTGGTCGATAAGGTCGGGGTCACAGTTGGTATCGGTGATAGCAACGATAGGAATGTTAAGCTTTCTTGCTTCCAATACAGCGATGTCTTCTTGTGAGGGGTCTACGATAAACATAAGACCGGGAAGAGTTCTCATTTCTCTAATACCGCCGAGGTTGGTTTGAAGCTTTTCTCTTTCAATCTTCAATTGGCTAACTTCTTTTTTGGGAAGAAGGTCGAATTCGCCCATTTTTTCCATGTTGTCGAGTTTGTTAAGTCTTTCAACTCTGGACCTAATGGTTTTGAAGTTGGTAAGAGTACCGCCGAGCCATCTTGAGTTAACGTAGTATTGACCGCATCTTTCAGCTTCTTCTTTGATAGCATCTTGAGCTTGTTTCTTTGTTCCTACGAAAAGTACGCTCTTACCCTTTTTAACCGTTTCAACAACGAAAGGATATACGTCGTTTTCGATAAGGTCTACGGTTTGTTCTAGGTTAACGATATGAATACCGTTTCTTTCGCCGTAGATGTACTTTTTCATTTTCGGGTTCCAACGTCTTGTTTGGTGGCCGAAGTGAACTCCAGTTTCAAGGAGTTGTTTCATTGTGATAACTGCCATAATTTTTACCTCCGTTCTGCCTCCTCGTCCCTTCCTTTTATAGCGGAATACATTCCCAAGATAGATGTTTTTTTAGGAACACGAATTTCCACAAAAGAAACGAGTGCGAATTTTTGCTTGTATATTCTACCACACTTTACTACGTAAAGCAAACGATTTTAAGCGGTTTTTAAATATAATTTGACCTTTTTTTAATAGATTTTTTAAAATTAGCACATCTTGTGCAAAATAAAAAAACGCCCACCAAATGAGCGTTTTCTTTTTCTTGTTCTTTTGATTATTTTTCCAAAGATTCTGCTTCTTCAGCAAGTTCGTCTTCTTCCAAAACTCTGCAGAATTCTTCAAACACTTCGTCAAGAAGTGCTTCGTCTTCTATCGGGAGAAGGTCTGCGGTTTCTTCGTCGTCGCCAGCAAGTTCAAAGATAACAAGGTCGTCGTCTTCAATGCCGTCGATTTCTTCGGCAGGCTCGAATGCAGAATAGTTTTTGCCCTTATACTCAATAGTTCCTACAAAATAGAATTTAAGTTTCTTTCCGTCATCGGTGATAAGTTCGATGGGCTCGTCAAATGATTGGTCACAGCAGTCGCATTCGTGTTCGTCGCAACCGCAAGTGCATTTCTTTTCTTTTTCGCTCATAATATTCTCCTTTATTTTTGGTTTTTATTTTTCTCGTTCAAAAAGCTTTGTAAAATAGTGGCGGCGGCAAGGCTATCAACAAAAAGCTTTCGCTCTTCCCTACTCTTACCTTGTTCTATAAGCACGGCTTCGGCTTCACACGTCGAACACCGCTCGTCAACCCTAAAAATTTCAACGCTCAAAATCTCGGTAAGTTTTTGAATAAAAAACTCTGCCTTTTGCGTTTGAATGGAAGGCGTTCCGTCAAAGTTTACGGGAAGCCCGCACACTAGAGCAGTCGCCCCCTTGTCTTCAACGTAACTTTTTATCTTTGCAAGGTCGGTTTTCAAGTTTTTTCTTGAATACGTTTCAACCGGCAAAGAATAAGAGTTGAATGGGTCGGAAACGGCAATGCCTATTCTTTTGTCGCCAATGTCTAAGCACAAATATCTTTCCACGATTATAGTTTACCACAAAAAAAGTTTTTTTACAAGGTTTTATTGAACAAAGTAACCTTTTAACTTAAAAAACACAAAAAGGCGGATAATTCCGCCTTTTTAATCTTCACGTTTATTTTAATTACAGCTACTTGCGAGGTTGATAATTAAAAGAGTAAGCGCAAGTGCTATGCAAACGACTGCCACAATACCTAAAATGTAGGCAAGCTTGGGTCTTTCTCTGCCTTCTTTTGCTTCGTGATTAGCAGCCTTTATCATCTTAAATGCAGGCGCTAGGCTAAGCAATGAAAAAGGCCATGCCACAAACAAGTCCAATATAATTCCAACCGCGGAACCAGCAAGCGTCGCTCCTTTATCATCAATTTCATAATCTACACCAATAGCAAATGCAACGATGCTACAAACCAATGCAATAAAACTCAACGAAGCAACGATGATTGCTTTTTTATTACTTGCGTCCTTATTTAAATTTATCTTAGAAGCCATTATTTTTCTCCTTAATCTTTAATATCATCATTAATTTTATAACAATTTTTTCGGTATGTCAAGTGTTATGCCGATAAAGTTATGAAAATAATTGATAAGATTTACAAAATTGCGGGGGTTTAATACCTTTAGACTGCTATTTTGCACTTGCTATTTTTTGTTCGATTGTCTTTCCGTCGGTAGATTCCCAAAGGTCAGTGTCGAACGAACCGCTTCCTATCCAACCGCTATACGTCTTTATGGGTGCCGTTCCCTCGTACATTTCGCCAAAAATCGACCAGGTTTTTCCGTCGTCGGTAGAAGTATATACCGCCGCGTAAACCACCGCTTCTCTATGCGACCAACTCCATTGCAAGCCGTCGGTGGTCATATAGATTGTCATTTCGTTGCCGTTCTCGTCGCCCGTGTTAACGTTTCCGTCCAAATTTTCACGTTTGATAAGAATGGTCACTGATTGGTCTTTTCCGTCAATGTTTAATATCAACTGACCTTGGAACAAGTCGTTCAAAAGTGCAGAGTCGTCAGGACTTGCGCCAGAAACGTTGCCTATGTAACTTGAATTGTGCCTATCGTTCTCCGCTGCTTTATCCATTTGTGCAATCAAGTCGTCGTAAGAGCCGTCGAACACAAGGTCGTTTATAATCTTCCTAAACTGCTCTAACGCGCCACTAACCGCTATTTCCTCTTCTTCTGGAAGTTCGTCTAAGGGCAAGAATTCGTAGTTTATGGTAGACGACAATGCAGTGTTAGAAATGGAGTTTTTGTTGTCGTATGAAAAGGTCACGTCAAAGGTGAGCGAACTACCCGCAGCAATCTCCGTGCCGTGCTTAAACGTCGTACCATCTTGATTGGTCAGCGAGAAAATTACGTTTGAATTGCTATATGCGTCTTGAATATATTTTGCCGCGTTATACGCATAAGTTTCGCCCGCATTGTTGTAGACCGTAATGGTAAACGTAACGGTGGAGTTTTTATTAGTGCCTAGGTTAATATTTGAAGTGTGCGCGGTCATTAGGTGTGTGCCCGAATCTACCGAGGCAGTGCCCGAAGTAGACTTGACCGTGACCGACGTTATATATACCGCACTTGGCGGAATAAGGTTTGCACTGCCCATAACCTTTGTGTCGATTGAAGCGTTAGCAAACCCTATGCCACAAAAAACCGCGGAGAGCGAAATAACGATAGCAATCAATACTTTATGAAATGCTTTCATTCTTCCTCCTTAACCGCGGTTTTGATATTTTTATTATTTAGATTTCTTTTCTTTAATTCTAATCAAGTTTTCCTTGACAAGTGCATTTCTCGACTTGGTGGGGATGTTCTTAACCTTTACCGTTAAGTTCTTATTAACAAGCCCCTCTTTCTCAAACACGATTTGCAACAATTCGATAGCCCATCTGGTCTTTCTATCCGAAGTAACCTTCATAAACGCAGGCGTCTTTTCGAATCTCTTGATAGTCGACATATCAACTAGTTTATACTTGCTATTTTCGTATTCTTTGGGGTCGAGTTTGAACGCTGTCGAGAGTTTCATACCCTTAAAGGATATAACTGCAAGCACGTTTCTACCAACACAAACCTTTTCCTTATCCCACGTTCTCGTAACGTTTACGCCGTATGATTGGATAAATGAGATTATGTCTTTATAGTATTCTTTGGTCTCCTTTGCGGACATATGAAGTTTAGCCACAAAACTGTAATCGTAACTGATATTAGACCTATATCCGTGCTCGTTTTCAACTTCCGCTTGTTCGGTTTGTTCGTTTTCTTGCTCGATAACCGCTTCTTTTACTTCTTCTACCGCCTTTTCTTCTTTGGGAAGTTCGGTTGCCGTAACCTCTTTATTTACCGCACCGCTAAACCCATAAATCTCATCATAGTCCTCTACTTTTATTTCAAAGAGGTAAAGGAGGCTATTTTGGGTGGGTATCATAAATTGGGTCATCGTTCTGTCTTGATTTTCGTGCATTAGGATAGGTGATTGGGTTGTATCCCTAATATCCAGCATTTCCTTAAACGTGCCAACTTTAAGCACTTGATAACCATCTGCACAGAAGTTGTTCTTTATCTTTTGAACGTAAGACTTGTATTGAACTACCAGTCTTTTAACCTTAATATCGTATTCAATATCGTAATTTCTAGTAAGTACCGCATAAATGCCCATAACGAGTAGAACAATTATGCCAAGCCCTAAAGATATAAGCGAAAGGTATCCAAACGGCTGTCCGTCACCTTTGTCGCACACCAAAATTTTGTTGTTATTGGTTGGAACTGAGGAGGTGAAGTTAATATCCACCGTCTCTTCGGTCAAAGGGATAGACAAAGTTTCAAAGTGGGAAACCGTCCCCTCGCATATACCGCCTACTTTTGCACTCATAAATAGTTTTAGGGTGCTTTCCACCCCTTGATTTTCAAGGTTATAGGTGTTTATAAAAGCATTTGCAAGGCTGTTATACTCCGCATAATCGATTGTTGCGGTATGGCTTATTTTGGTAGGTTGGTCAACGATTGTATGCACGGTGTATTCGTCAACGAGCGGATACTTCTTCGTAAACATTGCGTTGCCCGTTTGTTCCTTACTGATAATAAGTTCGCCGTAAAGTTGATAGGTTACCGAATACATTTTGTTAGATAAGTCAACCCTATCGTTATTTAGGCTGTCTTTATCTAGCGCAAACTTATAGTCAAAGTCTATAACGATATCGTCTATAAGTGAGGCAACGTATTCTTTATCTTTACCGAGGAATTCTTCCTCGTAAAAATCGTTTTGTTTAAGGTAAACCTTATAATCAACCGTACCCGTTTCGGTATAGCCTATTTCAACGTCTTTAGCCTTTTCCCTGGAAATGAGCGCAAGCGGAATAAACGCAACGATAAACATAATGGCAACAACCACTTGTATCGCTATGCGTGTTTTTCTTCTCTTTCTATACTCTAATCGTTTTTTCTTTTCGCTTTCTGACATAGAGCACTCCTACGTTACTAACTGAAAATACTGTTTAGCCACACTGTCGGGTATCCTATAAACGGCACTCTTGCCTTTGTTAAACCTACAATTTGGCTTTTTGTGACAAACCCGTCGTCCCTATCCTCGTTTGCATCACCTTTTGTAAAATACATAACGATGCCGTTTTCGTTTTTAATTTCAACGACCCTGTGAACAACGTTGCCACCATTTTTGTCGAAGATTATAACTTGCCCTTCGACAATATCTTGACCTTCGTATCTTTCATAAAGCACTAGGTCACCTTTATTGATTTCGCCAGTCATTGATTCGGTTGCAATAACGATTACACCATACTTAAACTGACCAGAAACCAACATTATGCTTGCCGACATAATGGCAACAAGCACTATTGCGGAAATTGATTTCCACTTTTTCTTTTTGTGTTTTTGAAACCTTCTTTTGTTATCAAAAAGGAGGTGAAGAAGGTACATACAAACAAGCGGAGCAATGATTTTCAAAAATGCGTTCAATGCGTTCTGCACGTTTGGGATAACGGGGATAGCGTATATGTAGAGCGACATAACAAGTTTATACACTATCGCGGGCAACACCCCGTACCTTTTTGTAACGTAGTTTAAAAACACGTTTGTTGTTACTGCGGGAAGAACAATCATACCCACAACGTAAATAACGTTTTCGGTTATAGCCGAAAATGATGCGGTTTGCATTATCAAGTCCGTAACTATGCCAACCGCAAGCATGGTCACGTATGCAATTTTGCTGTTTTGAGAAAGGAAGACGTTTCTTATAATTTCGGTCGCAATAATTATCGCAATAAAAGGGATAATGCCTGTGAAAAAATAATATTTTGCCATTTTGGGCCTTGCGTTAAAACCAAACGCCAAACCGAGCAAATAGTAAATTGTCAAAAGCAATACGCTGGTTACCGCAACAAGCAATAACACCTGCCTTTTGTTAACGGCTAAAGCCTCTCTCTTCCTAAAAAGAAAGGCAACAAAAAGCGCGAAAACGCCCAAGAATATTGCGCTTAAAAAACGACCATATGGTAAAAACAATGCGGTCGGGAGACAGCATACAAGGATAAAACATGCAAGATATAATCTTTTTTTATCGCTGTTAATGCTCTTTGGCATACCCTGTCTCCCTTCCTAATGTTTTAATTAATTTCTGCTAAACTATTTCGTTTGAAAATTAGTCAACTGCAGAGGTTGCACTCATAAGCACCATGAATGATACTTGTGCAGAGTTGTCGTTGATAACACTGGTAAGTTCAACTGTTACGGTGAAAGTGGTTGATTCACCTTGAGCCAAAGTGGTCTCTTGGGGACCAGTGGTGGTTACGCTGATGTGTGCAACGTAATGGTTTTCAGTTTCGCTACCCATTTGAATGCGGGGAGCAGCCAACACTGCGTCATAAGCTTGAGTAGAGGCGTTTTTAACGGTGAAGGTGCCGGTAACTTTGTCACCTGCATTCTTAAGACCACTTACAACAAAGGTTGCTTGTGAAGCGTCAGCAGTAGAAACGGTGATAACACCAGTTGCTTCAGTACCAACTTTGTCGTTGGCAGAACACCCATCTTGAACAAGTTCAACTTTGAAGTTTGATGCGTCTAAACCAAGGTTTGCAGTACCGGTAATTTCAACGTTTTTGCTGATTGCTGCAAAACCGATACCAATTGCCATGATGGCACAAATTAAAAATGATACGATTGCTGTTCTTTTAATTCTCATAAAAAAATCTCCTTAAAAAAATTTTTATTTCTTCCTTGCATATCTACAGCAAAGATAATGCCTCTTTCTTTCGGGATAAAAAATCACCCCTAAGTTTCGGGGTAATAATCCAACGTGCAAATTGTTCTTTTTTGCTAATTAAGCACAACGTTTGCGTATGCAAATACGCAAACGGGGTGCACCCCGTAAATTATGTAATAATTTCTTAGATTATACCTCTATCGCCACACGATGTCAATGCTTTTTTTGAGAAAATATTTTTTTCTTGTGTAAAGCATTTAAAATACAAAAAAATCGGCGCTTTTAACACCGATTTTTTCTTTTAGTCGCATAAGCAACACTTTTTTTGTTTTAGCATTTCTTTTGCCTTGTCTTGCCCTTTAATTATTGCTTGGCGAAGCTTTTTTGAGTTTGCAACAATAATTGCACCACCAACCATGCCTAGTGCAAGGGCACATACTAATTTACCTTTCATATTATCCCCCCTTTAAGTTTCCCTATTAGGTTGTGCGAAAAATGGGGAATTATGCGTTTGAAAGTTTTACGCGTTTTTCTTTGCTAGGTAATCGTCGATGGCCTTCTTTATTGCTTCTTCAGCGAGCACTGAGCAGTGAATTTTTTGTGCGGGAAGTCCGCCCAAGCACTCTACAACCTTTTTGTTGGTAACCTCTAGCGCCTCTTTTATGGTCATTCCCTTTATCATTTCGGTTGCGGTTGAACTTGTTGCAATGGCTGCCGCACAGCCGAAAGTTTTGAATTTTGCGTCCACAATAACGTCGTTTTCAATCTTTAGTGAAATTTGCATTATGTCACCGCAAGATGCGTTACCAACCGTTCCAACGCCGTCCGCATTTTCTATTTCGCCCACGTTCTTGGGATTTTTGAATACGTCCATTACCTTTTCGTTATACATACTTAATCTCTCCTTCTGCCTTAAATAGCGGGGACATTTCCCTTAACTTTTGTACCGCTTCTTTTATCTTCTCCACTGCGTAATCAACTTCTTCTATCGTGTTATGCTTGCCGAACGAAAACCTTATAGAGCCGTGTGCAAGCGCCTCGGGAAGCCCCAATGCTAATAGCACGTGTGAAGGCTCTAACGAGCCAGACGAACAAGCCGAACCCGAAGATACGGCAATGCCCGCTAAATCTAGACTGAATAGTATTGATTCGCCCTCGATAAACTCAAACGAGAAGTCTGCGTTTGCGGGAAGCCTATTCTCCCTCGGTCCGTTAAGTTTAACGAACGGAACTTCGGCTAGCACCCTATCGATAAATCTATCTCTTAAACCGCTTACGTAGTTAAAGTTCTTTTCTAAATCTCTGTCGGCAATCTTGAATGCCTCTGCAAAACCTACGATTCCCGCAACGTTGGTGGTGCCACCGCGTTTCATTCTCTCTTGGTGACCGCCCGTCAATATGCTTTGCACCTTAACGCCGTTTCTTATATAGAGCGCGCCCACGCCTTTAGGTCCGTAAATCTTGTGCGCGCTCATGCTCATAAGGTCAACGCCCAATTCCTTAACGTCTATTTTAAGCACGCCAGCCGCTTGTACTGCGTCGGTAAAGGACACCGCCCCGCAATCTTTTGCGATTTTTGCTATCTCTTTAATCGGCTCGATAGTTCCCACTTCGTTGTTCGCCATCATACAGCCGATAAAGATTGTGCCCTCTTTTGCTATACTCCTTAAATGGTCAAGGTCAACAACGCCTTCGTTATCCACTTTCATATAGGATATTTTGAAGCCCTCTTTAGCGAGTGCCTTTGCGGTAGAAAGCATTGCCGCGTGTTCTATCGGGCTTATGATAATGTGGTTGCCCTTGTCCTTATACGCGTGCGCTACACCGCGGAGTGCCCAGTTGTCGCCTTCCGTCCCACCCGAAGTAAAATACACTTCGTTGGGTTTTGCGTTTATTATCTTTGCTATAATATCTCTCGCCTCGTCAACCGCTTTAACCGATTCTCTACCAAAAGCGTGTTGACTGTTTGGGTTACCGAACACGTCGGTAAAATAGGGAAGCATTTTATCCAGCGCCTCTTTGCACAAGGGCGTTGTTGCCGCATGGTCAAAATATATTTGTCTTTCCATAACTTCCTCCTTTATTGTAGTTCGCCTTTTAACATTTGCTCTATCGTCATCGAGTCTAATATTTCGTTTATGCCCTTGTGCAGTCTTTTCCACACACCACTAGACGGACAGCACTTACACTTGCCATCGGCTTTTACGCATTCTACAAGTTCCATATCGTCCTCTAAGGCACGCACAATTTCCCCAATGGTTATTTCTTTGGGGGGGCGGGCTAGATAATATCCACCACTTGCACCGCGCGTTGCCGAAACGATTTGCCTTGCAGATAGCATACGCATTATCTTTTCTAGATACTTACCAGACACTGCAAGGTAACTTTCTAGCGTGCTTGCGGATACAAGGTTGTCGGGATAGTTTAGCCCCAAGATATGACAGGCCTTTAACCCGTATTTTGTTCTTGACGATAACTTCATTTTCACCTAATTGCAACCAAATCGGTTGCAATTAATATTATAGACGTATAATGCGCTATTGTCAATTAAATTAAACGCCCGACGGCAAGTTTTTTTGCGTCGGGCAAAGTTTTTTAATTGGGCAAGTCTTCACCCTTGTTGAATCTAAAAAATTTGGGGGTGGTGGGGTTAATTCCGTCCTTGTATAAGAGGTTTTTAAGGCGCAAGTTCTCTTGTTCTAAAATTCGAATTCTATCTTTTAGAAATTCGTTTTCCTTTCTCTCCTTTTGCGATATCCTTAGCACAAGGTTATTAATCTCGCTTTTTAATCTTAAAAACTGCTCTTCTTTGATTATTGGCACGAGTGCTTTTTCGCTTTTATACTCTTTGACTTTTGTTCCGTCCCTTTTCATTTCTTCAATAATATCTTCTATAAGTTGGGGCTTAGTTTTAATCGCGCTTCTATATTTGTTTTGATACCTAAGTGCAACCTTTTGGTCGCCCTCCGCAAGTTCGTTTATAGCACTGCGCACCGACTTGCCTTGGTTGGTTTTAATTAGCACTTGTTTTATTAGCGCACGTTCTTGGTCGCTATCAAACTCTACTATTTGATTGACCAAAATTTGCTCCCCTCCCAAAAACTGATTGCGAAACTCCTCGTTTTCCTTGCTAAGTTTCGCTAGCGCGTAATAAAGATTTCTAACCGTTCCCTTTGCCTTACCGCTCTTTAGGGCGTATTGCGAAAAGGTTTGGCTTAAACTTTCCCCCTTCCTCTCTTTTAAAAACTCCGCAAGACCTATAACGTCGCTTTGCTTGTAGCCGTATAATTTGTCCATAAATCTATCTCCCTTTCATTGTTTGGTGAGATTATTGACATAATAAAATAAAAATATACATACCATTAATCGATATGTATTTTTATTTTTCAGCATCCGTTCTATCGGCAATAAAACTAGACGGCATATATTACGGCATAATACACGATAACGTAAAACATATAAACGTGCAAGACGACCGCCCCGTTTTCGTGGAGGTGTGCCCGTTAAACGCAAAGAGCGGACAAATAAACTTTTTATTAGACCAGGACTTTTTATCCCACCCGCCCGACAACGTTTGGGTGGTAAACCTCAGGGGTGGGTACTTGATAAAATTTGCTCTCCCACAAGACGACTCGCCCTTTTGTCTTTTATCACAAGAAAAAGCCCAAAACCTTTTGGTTACAGCCTATAAGGAAAACGGGCTGAAAATTTCCATAGAAACCCCCACGGACTTTTGTTTAGAGCAGTTTTCTTTATGCGTTGATAGTGCAAAGATTTACACCTTTTCTCTCAGCGGAGAGCAATTTGTGGGCATTACGTTTTTTGGAAAAGATAATTATTCTGCGGTGTATAAGGTCGGCGGTAAGATTGAAAAATTGCTTTTTCTTCCCGCTACTTTGTTTTTGGAAAACAATCTCTTAAAAACCGAACAGAACTTTTTGGATATGGCAAAGCACAAGGTTATCGTCACGTGGGAATACCTCGGCGGAAAACTTGTAGAAAGTAATAGGTCGGTAAGTGCGAAAAAAAGCTTAAACGTGGGGGTGCTCCCCCAAAAACTTGTGCCCTACGCTTTTTTAGAAGAACTTTTGGCGGGAGGTAACGTCGCCGATTTTACCTGCGGTAAGGTCAAGGAAAACGCCTACAAACTTAAAAACTATTTGGGCGATTTTATCGGGGTGTTCCCCCCGCCCGTGTTTAGAAGCGCAGAAGAGGTTGGAATTGTTCTACCAAGCGATTGCGGATATAAAGTTGATTATCTTACCTTTGAGTTTGAGGGGAATAAAATTTGCAATATAAAAAAGTCGGCTGAGTAGCCGACTTTTAATTTTTGTTTTTATTAAACCATTTTTGCCGATACAATTCTTACCGCAGGAGTGTCGGTAGTGGTTTGTACGGGAACTTTAATGAGCGTTTTGTTGAAGCAAACGTATTGGTCTTCCTTTGCCTCGAACAAGTTTTCAACCTCGTCCTCCAAGAAATCTTCTTCCTTTTCGCAGTGGAAGGTCAAGCCAAAGTTTTCATTAGGTTTAGAAGCGTCGTATTCGCCAGTGTAGTAAATAACGTAGTTAGCGAACTCCGCACCATCGTCGCATGCTTTGATAATTTTGTTAAGTGCGTCTTCGTTACCCTCTTCTTCAAAGTCTATAGTTGCAAATACGCAGAACCAATCGTCGTATTCGCTAATCGTAGAGGTGGGGATATACCAAGTTGACCTACCTGATGACAACGCGTCACTATTGGTTTTGAATTGATTGTCTGATGCGTACCAAGTTCTCCAAAGACCGATTGAACCCTTTTCATTTTTGAGGTTGGAACCAACAGTTCCACCACGGGTAAATTCTGCTTTGTCGATTTCGGGTTTAATTGCGTTTTGAACGACTGCACCGTCATTCATTTTCAAGTCGCCAACCATAAGTTGTTTGGTATAACTTCCGCTATTAAACTTATAAACGAATGCGTCGTTATAATATCCGTCGTTAATATAGCCTTCAATTGCATCAACCGTTTCTTTTGCAAGGTGACCGTAGAGTTCTGCGGTTATAGTAACCTCTTCAAACTCGTCAGTATCGTAATTGTACACCGAAACGGTAAGTTCCATTTCTCTTACGTCTTTACAGCCCGCAAACGAGAAGCACGCAACAACGAGCATCACCACTAAAAGAAGGCTTGTAAAAATTCTCTTCATTTTTTTCATACTAAATCTCCATAGAGTAAGCCAATTTTGATTACCTTTATATTTTACCCGTTTTTTATTAAATTGTCAATGTTTATTTAAAGTTTATTAGACTATTTAGGTTAAATTTAAAAACTTTTTAGGGAAAATTCAATTAAAAGGTTAACTTACGCAGAGATGCGCCGTAAATAACCAAATTAAAATACAAAAAGTTTTTATTGGTTAGTTGCAAGCAGGTCAAGGCGCGCGAGCATTGCGAAGTGGCGCGTACTTTTTGTACGTAACACGAGCAACGCGGAACGCAACGCAGAGATGCGCCGTAAATAACCAATAAAAAACCGCATCGCGATTGCAATGCGGTTTTTCTAGCTTACTTAAAAGAAATTATTCAGCAACAACTTCTGCGCCAGCTTCTTTGAACTTAGCGATCATAGCGTCAGCTTCTTCTTTGGTAGCGCTTTCTTTGATTACCTTGCCATCTTCAGCGAGTGCTTTAGATTCAACAAGACCCAAACCAGTGATATCTTTGATAACTTTGATAACGCCGATTTTGTTTGCGCCAACAGCTTTAAGAACAACCTTGAATTCGGTCTTTTCTTCAGCAGCGGGAGCATCTGCAGCCGCAGCGGGAGCAGCAGCAACTGCAACGGGTGCAGCAGCGCTTACGCCAAATTCTTCTTCCAAAGCCTTAACGAGTTCGTTAAGTTCCAAAACTGTCATACCTTTAACTTCTTCAATCATCTTCTGAATGTCTGCCATTTTTCTATCCTCCATTGATAACTTTTAAATTTAATTTTTTTAATTTTTTTGGTTTTTGCTCAAACTATTGAGCCTTTTTTTCCGCAACTGCGTTAAGCGCAATTACGAGGCTTCTCGGCATTGCTGAAAGCACACCGACAAAGTTGGAAATGGGCGCTTGCAACGAACCGAGCATTTTTGCAACGAGTTGTTCTTTGCTGGGCATTGCTGCAAGTTCTTTGACGCCGTTTGCGTCTACCTTGCCACCTTCAACAAAGGCGCTCTTTACTGTGATTTTGTCTTGATATTTTTTTGCAGCTTCTACGATAACTTTTGCTGCGCCAGTTTCATCAGAACCGAATGCAACTGCCGTAGGGCCGTTCAAATCTTCGTCAAAATCGTTGATTCCTAAATCGTGGAAAGCGTATCTAATCAAAGTGTTTTTGTAAACTTTGTATTCTACGTTGTTCTTTCTAAATTCGCGACGAAGTTCTGTGTCTTCTGCAACGGTAAGTCCGTCAAATTTTACGAATACAACCGATTTAGCTTCTTGAATTTTCTCTTTAATAGCTTGGGATAACTCTTTTCTCGCATCTTTACTTGCCGACATTTTGATACCTCCTTGTTTTAATGAAAAAGCCCTCGAAAACCAAAACGGAAAACGAGGGCATGAAAAATCACGCTTAAAAATTTCCGCCTCGGTTGGTCTGCCACTTGTGGCAAGTTAACACCTACTGTCTTAGGCTATTTAATTTACTTTGTGATTATAGCACTAAAAATAAAGTTTGTCAACTAAATTTTAGCGTTAATTTTTACGCCAGGTCCCATCGTGCTTGCTAAAGCAACGCTCTTGATGTATTGACCTTTTGCTGCTGCAGGTTTTGCCTTAACGATTGCTTCGATAAGTGCTTCGTAGTTTTCTTTAATTTTTTCGTTGCCGAAGCTCTTCTTGCCAATCGGGCAGTGAATGATTGCAGTTTTATCCAATCTATATTCTACCTTACCAGCCTTGGTGTCTTTGATTGCTTTTGCAACGTCCATGGTAACGGTACCTGATTTCGGGTTAGGCATCAAGCCTTTAGGACCAAGCACTTTACCGATACGTCCAACCAAACCCATCATGTCGGGGGTGGTGATGATTACGTCGTAATCAAACCAGTTTTCGCTTTGGATTTTTTGAATCATTTCTTCTGCGCCAACGAAGTCTGCACCAGCAGCCTTTGCTTCGTCAGCCTTTGCGCCTTTTGCAAGAACCAAAACTTTAACGTCTTTACCAGTTCCGTTCGGAAGAACGAGCACGCCTCTAACTTGTTGGTCAGCTTGTTTGGGGTCTACACCCAAACGAACGTGAAGTTCAATCGTTTCGTCAAATTTTGCTTTTGCGGTATCAAGAACCAAACCGATAGCCTCGTCTACTTCGTAAAGTTTAGCGGGTTCGATGGTCTTAAAACTATCTATATATTTCTTTCCGTGTTTCATTTAATTTACCTCCGGTGGTACGTTCGGGTAGTATACCCTCCCACTCAATATTTCTTAATCTACGACTTCAACACCCATACTTCTTGCAGTACCAGCAATCATGCTTGCAGCTGCTTCCAAAGTGTTTGCGTTAAGGTCAGGCATTTTTTGTTTTGCAATTTCTTCAACTTGAGCCTTGGTAATCTTTGCAACCTTATTTTTGTTAGGAGTTGCAGAAGCACTTTCAATACCGCACGCTTTCTTGATAAGAACGGGTGCCGGTGGGGTCTTCAAGATAAAGGTGAACGAACGGTCTTGATAAATGGTCATTACAACCGGGATAATAAGACCAGCCTGATCTTGCGTTTTTGCGTTGAACTCTTTTGTAAATCCTGGAATATTGATTCCGTGAGGACCTAACGTTGAACCTACGGGCGGACCGGGTGTTGCCTTGCCTGCGGGCAATTGCAATTTAACGATAGCCGTAACTTTCTTTGCCATAATTGTTTCCTCCATTTGGTGGTGATAACGTTGTGCCAGTGTGAAAAAATTTAACACAACTCCCACGTTATTTCAATCGGCCTCTGCCGAATGATGCCTTTAAATATATAATGTTTATTCTGCCGATTCTTCTTGACTTACATTAACCTTTTTAACTTGCACAAAATCAAGTTCAACGTCCGTTCTTCTACCGAACATTTCAACGTTGACCATAACCTTTTGCGTGCTTTCGTTAAGTGAGGTTACTTCGCCCGAGAACGATTCCAACGGACCTGATACCACTTGAACGGTATCACCTACCGTGAAGTCAATGCTTAGCGCAACTTCTTCAAGTCCCATTCTTGCAACTTCTTCTTCGGTCAAGGGAAGCGGTCTACCTTGGGGGCCAACGAAACCCGTTACACCCCTAGTATTAGTAACCAAATACCAAATGTCGTTTGAATAAATCATTTTCAAGAAAACGTAGCAAGGGAATTTCTTTCTTTCAACAAGTTTTTTCTTTCCGTTTGCCTTTTCTTCCAAAGTTTCCTCGGTGGGAATCTTAATTTCGAAAATGTTTTCTTGCAAGTTGTTGTTTTCAATGAGTTTTTCCAAACTGTCCTTTACCATTGCTTCATAGCTGGAATAGGTGTGGATAACGTACCATCTAGCTTGTTCTGCCATAACCACTCCTTACTTCTTAATTCCAACAAGGCTGACAAGTGATGCCAAGCCGTAATCGAACGCAGTGATAACAACCAAGAAAATTACAACGACAGCAAGAACGATACCCGTTTGCTTAAGCACCTTAGAGAAGGTAGGCCAGTTAACCTTTTTAAGCTCCGAGAAAACGTCCTTACATTTTGCGCCAAATCTCTTGAAGATATTAGGGCGCTTGTCCTTTTTCGGTTTTTTGGTTTCTTTTTGCTTTTTAGCGTCTTTCTTATCTACGAAATCGCCTTTTTTAGCAACCTTTTTAATTTCTTCCATATTACCCCTTTACTTTGCCACTATGGGCGGATAAATAATCGAAAATTATTTTGCTTCTTTGTGAGTGGTATGCTTTTTGCAGAATTTGCAATATTTTTGCATTTCCAATCTTTCAGTATCGTTCTTTTTGTTTTTAAAAGTATCGTAATTTCTTTGCTTGCACTCAGTACATGCCAAAGTAATTTTTGCTCTTGCGCCTTTTGCTGCCATAATGCACCTTCCGAACATCAAAAAATTACACCCCGAACGGGATGCTGATTTATTTTACCAAATAAAAGCAATCGTGTCAAGTTTTTTGCACGTTTTTTTAAAGTTTTTAAATAAAAAACATCGATTTTTACACACTTTTCAACATTTTGAAAAAAATCGCCCCCAAACCACAACATATTGCGATTAAAAGGCGATTTTGTTAAATATATTTTTCTATCGGGGAATATAAATCCCCCTTTTCTAGAAGCTTTTTTATCTTTTGGTCGGTAAAAACTGCTTTTTTGTACTCGCCGTCATAAACTTCTATCTCGTTCATTGCGTTCTCGTCTAAAATGCTCAGCAGTTTTTTTAAGGTCACGCTTTTATCCACCGCTTGCCGTTTAATAGCAATTCCGTGTTTTAATTTTTCCTTATTTACCGCTGAATACACCTTGACGTATTTATTCTCCCTTGCTCTTCCTAAAGCACCGAAAAGCACGAATAGTCCAAAAAATAGTAGCGACACGTTTAGGGTGCCCTTTATTGCCGTGATTAAAAATATCGCAAGCAAAATAAACGCAAGTGCCGAGCCCGTGATTTTGCACGTTCTTTCGGCAACCTTTGTTCCAAACTTCATAGATAGGTATGCCGATAGCACCCTACCGCCGTCTAGCGGAAAGGCGGGCAACATATTGACAAGCGCCATTGATAGTGAGGTGGAAACGATGACGTCGGTATAAGCATAAATTTCGGGAAATATCCACCAAAACGCAATGAAAAATAGCCCTATAAAAATATTCAAGACCGGGCCGGCTATGGCTATTTTCATTTCGTCTAAAAACTTAAGCCCCTCGATGTCCCCTTTTACCACCGCACCGAAGGGCATTAGCGTGATTTTGTTTAGTCTATACCCGCACCCACCCGCAACGAACGAATGACCGAGTTCGTGAGCAAGTGCGGTGACCGTGCAAATTAGAAAGACGAAGAGTTTGCCCGTCAACGAATAGTATATTCCGCAAATAAAAAATAGTGGATGAACGGTTAAACTTAAGCCTCCCATACGACAGACTGCTCAACCAACTTATAATCGCTGATAAGACTGCCCGAAGCGTCCTTAAAGCAAAGGTTACCGCCGTTCTCAGCACTATATCCTACTGGAACGTTAGAGAAAACCTTGTCGCCTTGACTTACGTAAACGTGTTCTAAGCCGTTTATTACGGTTGAAAAGTTGGTGCTGTGGGTTATTTCCATTGAAAAGCTTCCGTCTTCACTTGAACTTACCCAAGCAACCGTTCCGTCGCAAGGTGCGTACACACTGCTCTCACCAGTAAAACCGATAACTCCGTCACTTAAAGTAACGCTTACTTGTTCGTCTAATGCAAGGACGGGTGCAAACTGGTCGTAACTTCTCTCGTCGACTTGTTCCACCCCACTATTCGAGCCGAAAACCTCACGCATAAAAACGTTTATACCGCTGTCGGGATAGAATGCATTGGTCAAAAATATAGTCGCAACAAGTACGCCGATAATGATGAATTGCGTGCCAATTATGGATATTTTTGAACGAGATTTTTTAACCTTTTTCTCTATCGATACCGTCTCTTTTTGTTCAAAATCGACCTGCTCTGTTGGTTGCTCTAAAATATTCTCGATAGGCTCTTTAATCGGCTCTTGGTTTTCTTGACTTAAATTGACCTTGGTTATCAATTTTTCCTTTACAACGTCGGGGTTTACCTCCTTTTTCTTTCGCTTGAAAAGTTTTTTGCCTTCCTTTACCGTAACCGAACAAGTGCTTACGGGAATTTCTAGCATTGACGCATACTGCAATTTTTCGTTCATAGCCGTTCTCCTTTACTTATTTCATAAAAAGCATATGAAAAAAAATTTGCCGTTATGACAAAAAAAAGCCCACCGCAATATTAAAAATGCGGTGGGTTTTGTCGTTTTTTATAAACTTAACAATTTGCCGACTAAGGTATGTCCTTTTTCTATATAAAGTCCCGTACTTTTTGCTTGGTCCTCATCGTAAGATTTTGCGCCGTTACCGATATCCTTTCCGCTCCTATAAAGCATGAACGGAATGGGGTCAGAGCAGTGCGTCATAGTAGATATTGGCGTTGGGTGGTCGGGTGCAATCAAAAGGGCAAACTCTTCTCCCCTTTGTTCTAACCCGTCTATTACCCTTTTAATAATTTTTTGGTCGATTTGCTCGATTGAATAAATTTTGTTTTTAGCATCGCCGTGGTGTCCGCACTCGTCAGGTGCTTCAACGTGCACGTAAACAAAGTCACAACCATTATCTAGCGCTTCAAGGCAAGCTTCAGCCTTTCCCTCAAAGTTGGTATCGTAATTACCAGTTGCACCTTCAACCTCAACGACTTGCATATTTGCAATCTTGCCCATGCCTTTAAGAAGGTCGACCGCTGAAATCATTGCACCTTTAACGCCGTATTTTACCTTAAAATCTTCAAGCGACGGCTTGGTGCCTTCCCCCCAAAGCCAAATTGAGTTGGCGGGGTTCTTGCCCTCCCTTACCCTCTTTAAGTTTACGGGGTGGTCTTTAAGTAACTGGTGTGATTTTTCCATAAGGGCAAGCAGTTTTTTGCCTTGTTCGCTCTTAGGGAGATAGTCTTTTATAGGTTTTCCCGTTATATCGTGTGGTGGCGTAAAATCGCCCGCAATCGTGCCGTTTTCAATAACTAAGCAATGACGATAGCTTATGCCTGCGAAAAAGGTGTATTCTTCGTTATCCAAATGCTCTTTTAAGTATTCGATAAGAATTTTTGCTTCCCTCGTTGAAATTTCCCCACCGCTATAATCGACCATGGTTTTATCGCAAAACTTTTGTTCGTTAGATAGGGTTACGAGGTTAGTTCTAACCGTAACGTCGGTGTCTTTTAGGTCGATACCGATAGACGCAGCCTCGAGCGGTGACCTACCAGTGTATCCTATTTCAGGGTCGTAGCCTAAAACCGAAAGGTTTGCAACGTCGCTTCCCGGTTTCATACCGCAAGGAACGGTCTTTGCAAGCCCAACTATGCTTTTTGGTGCAAGGCTATCCATACAAGGCTTATTTGCAAGCATTAGGGGGGTTTTATCGTTTAGGCTTGGTTGGTGAAAATCCGCCATACCATCGCCCAAAATTACAACGTATTTCATAGTGCGCTCCAATCAATAGGTGTTTTATTGTGTGAAATTAAATATTCGTTGGTCTTTTTGAAGTGTCCGCACCCAAAAAAGCCGTTGTATGCGGATAACGGGCTTGGGTGTGCACATTCCAAAACGAGATGTTTGTTAGTATCAATTAGTGCCTTTTTGCTCCGTGCGTTTGCGCCCCAAAGCAAAAACACAACGTTCTCTTTTAAGGTGGAAATCTTTTTTATTATTCCGTCGGTAAAACTTTCCCACCCCTTACCTTTGTGGGAATTTGCTTGATGCGCCCTAACGGTAAGCACAGTGTTTAGAAGCAACACCCCTTGCTTTGCCCAACCTGTAAGGTTACCGCTTTTTCTTATAGGAACGCCAAGCTCTGCATTCAATTCCTTATACATATTGACAAGCGAGGGCGGAACGTCAACCCCGTCGGGCACCGAAAAGGAAAGCCCCATTGCTTGCCCTTCGTTGTGGTATGGGTCTTGGCCTAATAAAACCACCTTTACACCCTCAAACGACGTGATTTTCATACTGTTAAAAATGTCGTGCATTGGGGGATAGATTGTTTTAGTAAAATATTCGGTTTTCAAAAACTCTCTTAAGGATAGATATTCATTAGAAGAAAATTCTTCCTTTAATACCTCGTCCCACTCTTCAGTAATTTTTATCATTTACGCTTATCCTTTACGCTATTGTATCATATTTCGGTTGACAAAAGCAATATAATTTTGTACACTGAAAACATATTTTATTAACGTTTAAGTTGGTTTTATGAAGATTTATGAAGTAATTTTAATCGGCATCGTTCTATCAATCGACGCATGCGCCATAACCATTGCAAACTGCGCCACCTATAAGGGTAGGCTCAGCACAAAAAAAGAATGGTCCATGCCCGTTGCCTTTGCCCTCTTTCAAGGGGTGATGCCACTTATAGGTTTTTTTGTAGGCTATCTTTTCCTAGATTATATCGCCTCGGCAACCAAGTTTATAACGGCGGGCATTTTCTTTTTGCTTGCGGGAAAAATTGTGTTTGACGTGGTAAAGGAAAAAATTTGCGAGCGAAAGATTGTTGAGGTGGATAGGTCGGCTTGCAAGGTTAAAAAGCCGTTTAGCATTGGCGTTCTTCTTTTGCAAGCGGTTGCAACAAGTATTGACGCACTTGCGGTGGGCGTAACGTTAATCGATTTAACCTTTTCAGTGTTCTTTGCCGTGCTAATCATATCCGCAGTAACATTTGTTTTCGTTTCATGCTCGCTCTTTTTTGGAAAACGACTCGGCAAGCTTTTTGGTAAATATGCCGAGTGGGTGGGTGCGGTTATCCTTTTAGCACTTGCAATAAAATCGCTAATTGAAGGACTTATATAAAAGCAAAATCCGTTGCATTTCGCAACGGATTTTTTTAATTAGCCTAACAAAAGTTGTTCGTCCATATTATATTCAACTTTTCCCGAAGAGATTCCTTCAAAATAAAATTCACTCGCCTCTGGGATAACTTCCCAAGTGTTAACGCCAAACTTAACTATACCCGACGCATTATCAAGTATATTTAGGTAATTACTTCCGCTCAAGGTGTCTTTTAGATAGAAGACGTTGCCCGAAATGTCGCAATCGGTTAGGTGGCAGTTGGCAAGGTGGATAACACTGCTACCCGTTCCCTTAAAGGTATTTCCCGTAATAATTACCGTGCCCGTCAACCTATTTCCACCTATTTGCAACGCATTGTACTCAATGGTGTTAAAAATGCAGTCTTTAACGGTCAAGTTTTCACAAAGGTTTACCCTTACCGCCGTAAGTTTTCCGCCCGATGAAATACCGATAAATTCACAGCCTATTAACGACAAATCTTTTATCAATGCATCGTTTTGGTTGGATATTTGTGCATTTTCAGTAAACTTGCAGTTTTTTATGGTTATGCCGTTAACTTGCTCGGGCATTGTAAAGTTACCTTCAAACGAAAGTCCGTCTATCGTAATATTTTCTATCGTGCCAGCGGTGGACATTATCCTACTAACCTTCGAGCCCTTTTCAAAACAAAGGTAAAGATTTTTTGCCGTGGTGTATAAAGTTACGCCAGTATAGTCGCTTCTCTTTAAGAACAAAAACTCGTTATCCTTTGCCCCTGCTATAGCATCGTAGCAATCGTTTGCCGATACAACCTTAGAGTTTGGAACCTCAATATATTGTTGACAAATCGTACACTTTTTCTCCTTAGAAAAAGCCGTTTTATCTTGTTCAAAATATCCAACCTCGCCAGTAGATTGATAATCGTGTGCGCAAACTGGTTGCTTGTCGCCCTCATTACCCCCGCAAGCGACGGCGAAAGTTAAGCAGAAAACACTGAGCATTACTGCTATAAGTGATAAAAACCTTCTCATTCGTTTTCCCTATTATCTTTTTATATGCGTTTTGCAATGGCTTCCAAAAACTCTTTAGAAGAAAGTTTTTGTGCCTTTACGCCTTCTTTTTTGAACATTGAAAGGAGGTCGCCCGTCATTTCACCGCTCTCAATGGTATCAATCGTGGCTTTTTCAAGGCGGTTTGCAAAGTCGATAAGTTCACTGCTACCGTCAAGTTCACCACGTTTTCTAAGTGCCCCCGACCACGCAAATATAGTCGCTACGGGGTTGGTTGAAGTTTCTTCACCCTTTATATATTTATAGTAGTGACGGGTTACCGTGCCGTGTGCCGCTTCGTATTCGTAAACGCCGTCGGGTGAAACGAGCACACTGGTCATCATTGCAAGACTTCCGTATGCGGTTGCAACCATGTCGCTCATAACGTCGCCGTCATAGTTTTTGCATGCCCAAACGATACCGCCCTCGCTTCTAACGATTCTTGCAACGACGTCGTCGATAAGTGTGTACATATACTCTATACCCGCACTTTCAAACTTCTCTTTATACTCTTCATTATAAACGCGTTCAAAAATAGCCTTAAAGTTTCCGTCGTAAACCTTACTTATGGTGTCTTTGGTAGAAAACCAAAGTGGAAGTTTCATGTCTAGCGCATAGTTAAAGCAAGCGCGTGCAAAACTTTCAATCGATTTATCGGTGTTGTGCATTGCCATTACTACACCGCCGTCAGCAAAGTCAAACACTTTCTTTTCCACTTTTTCGCCGTTTGTATCGGTATAGCATAAAGTTGCACTGCCAACCCCCGCCTTTCCGTCAACAGCCTTGTAAATATCGCCGTACGCATGTCTTGCAATAACGATAGGCTTTTTCCACGTGGGAATATAGGGGGTTATTCCGTCCACGATAATAGGCGCGCGGAAAACCGTGCCGTCAAGCATTGCCCTTATCGTTCCGTTGGGACTTTTATACATCTTTTTAAGCGAATATTCTTCCACCCTTTGCGCATTGGGGGTTATGGTTGCACACTTAACTGCAACGCCGTACTTTTTGGTTGCAATCGCACTATCAACCGTAACCTTATCGTCGGTCAAATCTCTGTTTTTTAAGCCGAGGTCGTAATATTCGGTTTTCAACTCTACGAACGGGCAAATTAAAATATCCTTTATCCATTGCCACAAAATTCTTGTCATTTCGTCGCCGTCCATTTCAACTAACGGCGTTACCATTTTAATTTTTTCCATTTGTTTTTCTCCTTTAATTTTCCCTTGTATTTTATCACAACTCTCGTTATTTTACAAGTGTTTTGTCCCCTTAGAGCCAACACCTGCTAAAATACCCGACTTAAAAACCGTTTGACACGAACATTTTTCAGCAAACTCCCTTTCGCAAAGGAGTATCAGTCGGTCAATCACGGCGGAAAATTCCTTAATGGTTTTTGTGTGCAAATAATAGGCAAGCGAGCCGGGGACGGTGTTTATTTCATTGACCAAAACCTCCCCGCCCGAAATAAAAAAGTCTATCCTGATTATACCGCGTGCATCAAGTTCTAAATAAATTTTCTCCGTTAAGTTTTTTATCTTTTTTGAAAGGCTTTCCTTTATGTCCGCGGGGAAAACCCTATCCCCCTTTTCATATTTATCCTTAAAGGTCAAAACCGCATCTTTCCCTACTGGCTTTTCACACTCGGAAACGACAACCTTTCCGTTCTCGTCTAGATAGCACGAGCAGTTAATCTCGATAAAATCTTTAAGGCAAGGCTCTATTAAGACACAACTGCCGTACCTAAGCGCACCCGCCACCGCCTTTTTAAGTTCGCTCAAATCTTTAGCGACCGCAATACCTATGCTAGAGCCTAAAAGGTTTGGTTTTACTATGGCGGGGAAAACCACCTTTTCAATGTTCTCACCAATCTCTTCAACCGATTTTACCACAAGTGACTGAAGGGTTTTTACGCCCATTCCTTTAAGTGCAATTTTTGTAAAACGTTTATCCATACACACAGAAGAAGCGAGCACGTTTGGCGAGCACAGCGGAACACCACATAGGTTAAGCAGTCCCGCTAAACTCCCGTTCTCCCCCTCTCCGCCGTGCATACAATTTATTGCAACCGCAATTTCACCGATTGGCTTTAATCTTTTGCCCTTAACCTCGTAAAGAAGGTTATTTCCACCAATAAATGTCACCCTTTTAAGTTTGTTTTTATCGGTTTTTATAAGTGCGTCGACGTCTAGGTTGACCTTTTGGTCATACCGCCACACCCCGCCTTCATCGACGTAAATAGGATACACATTGTACTTTTGCTTATCTATTGCATTCGCCGTCAAAACACCAGTTATGATAGAAACGTCGTGCTCTACCGACTGCCCACCAAAAAATACCGCCACGTTTTTCATAAAAAATAAAACACCTCCGCATATTTTTTTGCTTTGGTGTTTTGTTTATTTATCCTTTACTAAAAGTTTTAGTTGTAGTTATCGGGCAAATCGTTTTCAAAAAGAACAACGTCGCCCTCTTTTAAGATTTCGCTTAAAATCTCGTTGCCTTTGTTTAGCGATTTTGCAAACTTGATATTCTCCCTATCCATACCGCCGTCGATAAGTCCGTTTATTATGGTTTCGGAATTGTGATTGCCGATTACGATAACTATATCCGCGTGCTTTGCAAGGCGACGCCCAAACTCTAAATTCATAACACTTTCCATTTTGCCAAGTTCCACAAGCCCAGGGGTGAGCACGATTTTTCTACCCTCAAAGGTGTCTAAAACTTGCATTGCAGCCTTAGTGCCGTCCTCGTTAGAGTTATAACTATCGTCAATAATTATTATGTTTTTATTGTTAGGCACCAACTCTAATCTATGCCCGATAGACTGAATTCTGCCAATACCTAGCGCAATTTCTTTAGCGGTTAAACCGATTTTGTATGCAACCGCTGATGCAAGGCATATATTTTTAACACTATGGTTTCCAAGAAGCACGGTAGAACATTCCACCGCATCTTCACCTTTAATTTTAAGCTTAAAGGTCATACCCCTTCCGTCCATAACGATATCGGTTGCGGTAACAAGGTTATCTTCCCCCGAAAGTCCAGCAAAATATTTTTCGCCGTCGTACTTTGCGCTCAGTTCAACCGACGCATCGTTATCTGTTGAAAAGAATGCTTTCTGCTCTCCGCTTAAATTTTCAAACAACTCAAACTTTGTGCTCTTTGTTGTTTCTATATCCTTAAAGGTTTCTAAGTGCTGATTGTTAACGCCCGTTAGAACGCCATATTGGGGACTAACAAGTTTTGCAAGCGCCTCAATATCGCCCTTGCTTCTTGCACCCATTTCGGCAATAAACACGTCGTGCGTGCTGTCAAGTTTTTTTACCGTGAGGGCAATTCCTAGCGGGGTATTATATGATTCAGGGGTTGCCATAACCCTATACTTTGTGGATAAAATCGTCTTTAAGATTTCTTTTACAGTGGTCTTTCCGTAACTTCCAGTAATACCTATCTTTAAGATATCAAGACTATCAAGTTTGGTCTTTGCAAGGCGCAAGAAGTGTTTTTTGCGCATTTCTTCATACGGCTCGTTAAGTCCGTACGCCAAGAACAATAGATATGGTGCAAGCATGGGTATTAAGCATAAAACCGAATATCTAAGAAGGGCAAGTACGGGGGAGTTTACCGCAAACGCGATATAGTTTAGTAGCACGATAACCCCGAAGGTAAATGCAAACAAAACGGCAAAGTATGAAATACAAAGCCTTACTAGACGTTTGGTCTTCTTTAAGGGGACTTTTGCGTTTACACTACTCTCCGACTTGATATACATAACGGTGAACAAAAGCTGAGAGGCAAAGCCTATGTATTGCGCCGAGGTTTCACCGATAAGTGCCGAAAAACACATGCTTAGTACCATAGAAAACAATAGCCCAAGTAGGCATAATAGCATAAGCCTTGACCTATACGGCGTTTCTCTACTATATAGCCAGTTAAAGTATCTTCTTCCCTTGTATCCACATTGTTGAAGTACGAGCAAGAATTTTAACGAAGCATAAAAGAGCAATATCGCGTTGAAAACGCTTATACCCAAATAGATTGCAATTTGACCGTTTGCAAATAGCTCTGCAAAACTTGAAGCTTCTATAGGAAACATTTTTTTATGAGAGTAAAAACTCCTTTACCTCCGTGTTGAATTTGAATTTTTTATCTATGAAACAAAAGTGCCCCGCATCTTCTAGCATAATAATTTTAGAGCCCTCTATAAGCCTATTTAACCGCTTTGCCATATAGGGCGGGGTTTCTTTATCATTCTTTCCGTTTATGATAAGGGTGGGGATTTTTATGTCCTTTGCCCTGTCGTCTAAATGTTCGTTTACCACCTTTATAAAGCTTTGCTTCATAACGGGGGATAGATTTTGATAATCTTTTGAATAAAAACCTTTAAGCCGTTCTTTTTTAACCAAAACTTTGAGCGTGTTAAACACGGCTTTTTTAAGGGTTTTCTTTATGGTTTTTTTGGGTTTTAACCCCGCACTCCCCGTGAGCACAAGTTTAGAAAACAAGTCTGGGTATCTACTTAAAAGTTTGATTGCCACCCTTCCCCCGAACGAGTGCGCAATGACGCACGGCTTTTGTATCCCCTTTTCCTTTATAAAGGAATAAACGTCGTCCACGTAATCGTCAAGAGAGTAAGGATAGGTCATATCGGTATTTTTGCCAAAGCCTTTTAAGTCTAGGGCAAAAATTTCAAAACTATCCTTAAAGGCGGGATATTGATAGGCAAAACTATTGCTATCAGCAAGGTAGCCGTGCAAAAAAAGAAGTGCCTTTTTATCTTCGGTGGAAAATTGATTGACAACTTTTCCCAATCAAAACTCCTTTACCATAACTATTGCATTCTCACCGTCGGGATAATAGTTTTTCCGCCTATTTATCTCGACAAAATTTTGGGTTTTATAAAAGGCGATTGCGCCTTGGTTTTTCTCCCTAACTTCCAAAAAAAGTTTGGTTGCGTTTTTTTGTTTAACGCTTTCTATCACAGCGTTAACAAGGCTTGTCGCAACACCTTTTCGGCGATAGTTTTTATCGACCACAACGTCTTCTATATCCGCCGTATCCCCTGCGATAGAATAGGTTATAACACCTATAATTCGCTCGTTATCTTTAACGCCAAACGCATTTAGCCGTTCAAGATTAAACCCCGAATTTATCATTTCTTCCGTCCAGCCGTCAGCAAAGTTTTGAGTGAAAAACTCGGCAATATCTTTTGCGTCTTTTTTTACAAGTTTTTCTACTATCATCTGCCCTCCTCGGCTTGACTTTTTCTAACGTATAAAGGCTCTAATCTATCAAGGTTTGACGTGATTTCGTCTTGCTTTTTCTCTATAGCATTGATTAATCCTTGCGGAATGGAAACCACCTTAACGTCAAATCCATCAATTTCTTCAAAGGATACTATTTTATAATCTTTTGCAAGTTCTATAACTTTCTCACGCATTAAATATGCAGGCTCAAAACAAACTTTTTTATCTAAATAACCGCAAACGTAAAAGCCGTTATGCTTTGCATCGATAACCGCCAGCACTTGCCCATCTTCATTATACGCAAGCGTGTCGAACGAAGTTACCGATAAGCAAGGTTTATTAAAAGCAAAACACATTGCTTTAACGGTTGCAACGCCTATCCTTATCCCCGTGAACGAGCCAGCCCCGACAACGCAAGCAAAAAAGTCGGCACTATTAAAATCAAAGTCCGCACTCTTTGCAAGTTCTTCCACCCTCGGCATAAGTTCTACCGAGTGGGAAACACCGCACTTATCGTCGTGAAAAATAAACGTCTTTTCCTCTTTTTTTATTATAACGGTCAAATTTTTACCGCTTGTGTCAATGGCTAAATAATTCATAAAACAATCTTTCGGGTATTCTCGCCCGTCTTTTCAATTCTAACCCTTTTTACCTTTTCTGGCAGTGCGTCTTCAATATTTTCCGCCCACTCTATTAAGCAAATGTTATCACCGCAAAAATAGTCGGTAAGCCCAAGCCTTTCTGCGTCCTCACCACACGATAGACGGTAGCAATCGTAATGATAAAGAAGGTTGCCGTACACGTTTAGATAAGCGTAGGTCGGGCTTGTTACCCCTTCTAAACCAAAGAATTTTGCTACGCCTTTAGTAAATGCAGTTTTCCCAGCGCCTAAATCCCCTTCTAAAAGCACCACGTCACCCTTAGATAAGGTTGAAGCGTACTCAAAAGCAATCTTTTCGGTATCCATTGCGCTTAAAGATATTTTTTCCATACTTACATTATACATCCTTTGCGGAATTTTGCAACTTGATTTTCTTAAAAAGATAAGATACTTTCTTGTATAAAACAATGGTCAATAAAGAAATAGCCACGCTCTTTATTGCGTTGAATATTAAAATGTATATCCAAAGCGAATCAAACATTGTGTTAGACACTTCTGTTGGAACAAAAGGCGCACTTCCCGTAAAGAAAGGAAAGTTAACGTATTTATTTATCAAAATAGATACGCCCACTTGAATTATACAAGCAGCAAAAAGAGTTATCACAACGGTTTTTATACCCTTTTTATAACAATATATTATTGAAGGAACAATAGCATAAGAAATTGTTATAATCAAGTTGGCAAGTTCACCAACACCGCCCGTTGTTCCAATAGGAATATGTATTGCTTCCTTTATTACCGTGACAATAATTGCCCCCACCGGTCCATACATAAAGCCGGAAAGCATAACCAATACGTTTGACAGGTCAAGTTTTAAAAAGCTTGCGGGCGTAGATGCAAAAATCGGCATTTCTATCAAGTAAACGATAAACGCAAGCGCGCTCATTACCGCCATTCCCGCAATGTTTTTTGTTGTGAACAAATTTTTCATGTTTCTCCTTTTTTAAGGGCAAAAACAAGCGCCCCTATCTTTTCGGGGCGCGACAAAACAAAATAATGGCAAATATATACTATTGCCCTAATTCTTTTCCCATCCGGACTATAACCGTCGGTTTTGGAATTTAACCAAATCAGCCTTTCGGCTCGCAGACTTTACTGCCGATGGGGAATTTCACCCCGCCCCAAAGAATTTTTTTAAGTTTAATTATATTTTAATGATATTTTAGAGTTTTGTAAAGCGTTTAGCGAAGTTTTATAGAAGTTATTTGATATCTTTCAAAAAGGTTTTTGCCAATATCGTCGGCAAAGGGGGTTAAAACCTTGTCCACACCCAATTTGATAAGTTCTTTAACAATCTCTTCCTTGTCAACGTTTGCAAGCACGAAAATCTTTTTCTTTGCCCTTAACGTTTGAACCTTTTCAATTTTTTCTTTAACCGTTTGATAATCACTTTCACCAAAAAGAAGGGCAACGTAATCAGCCTTGCTCTTTTCGGTAAACTTTATAACCCTTGAAAAATCTTGGTCGGATAAATCCCCTGCATTAAAGGCAAACCCCTTTTTGCCGTTAAACGCACGGAGAAGTTTTTTGGCTTGCTTTTTATACTCTTTTACTTTGTCGGGCAACGTTAAAACGTTGGGCATGGTTATAAGAACGCCGTCAATGTTTGCCCTTTTGCAATCTTTAACCTCGTTTAGTCTTGCCTTTAGGGTGCTTTCGCCAAACGGAAAATCAACCACGGCAACCACTTCGATATCCACGTCGGCATTCTTGTTGATTATCTTTTTTACTGCGGGTAAATGTGCGGGGGCAACGTAAACACCTCCCACGCCTTGAGCCATGCAGTTTAGAAAAATCTTTTCAAGCTTATTGTCGCCGTCGCCAAACCTAACAACAGCCTTTCCAACGTTTGCCATAAACTTCTTTATTAGGTATAAATAAAGTTCTTGCTTGACGTTCTCTTCACTGTCGTTAAGAAGCGAGCAAAAAGAGGTAAAGTTTTGGTAAAAATCGTTGCTCTTTTTTCTCTTACTATCAGCCTCGGTAAGTGCGGGCAAAGTTTCAACTATTTCTTCGTCCACTTTTTTGGTCTTTTCTTTTTTCTTTAATTTTACCGCCATAATCTTTCCTTTTTTCAAAAAAAATCATTTATCAACAAATACTTTCACCAAATTGTGCTAAATTTTAGTTAAAATTTTTGCGAGGTGATTTAATGAGTGTTGTTTCTTTGTTCTTTTTAGGTCTATTTTACGTTTGTCTGTTGTTTTCGCTGTGCGTTCTTTTAGTGGTGGGCGTAAAACTTATATACTCTCACGTAAAAAGCATTTTTGCCCCGCCGTCCGCAATCCCTATAAAGCAACCCACGGCAGTTAAAAGCACCAAACCTAAACGCAAACCCAAAACCTTTCGAAGCATTGAGATTAACCCCGAAGAAGTGGACAGGATTTACGTCAAAAAAGTCTCTTAGTCTTGGTACTTAACGATGTTTTCTTCATTGCCCCAAAGGCTTTCTAAGTGATAGAAAAGCCTTGTTTCGTCGTTAAAGAGGTGAACGATAACGTCGCCGTAGTCAAGCACTGCCCAGCGACCTTCCCTTATCCCTTCACGGCGAATGGGTGAAAAGCCAAGTTTTTCCATTTCGTATTCAACGTGTTCGATAAGTGCCTTTGTTTGCGTCATTGAGCGACCGCCCGCAACAACGTAATAATCGGCAACTTCGGTCTTTCCGCTGACGTCAATACTCAAAACGTCTTGAGCCTTTCTTTCAAGTAAAATTTCACATACCTTTTTTGTAAACTCTTTAGAATTCATTTTTATCCTTCCTTTATTTATAGTAGTTATACGCTTCTAGCGTTAAGTGATATATCTTTTGTTTTTTGTTTATAAGGTGCACGGTCTCTTCTTCTAAGCACTTAAAAAAGCACCTTTCAAAATCGTCTTCATTATAAGATTTACGAAGTTCTTCCACCCCGTCATAAGTCCTTCCGTCTTCCACCATATCGGCAACGAAAACAAGTTTTTCTAACGTCGTCATGTTGGGTCTTCCGGACGTGTGGTACTTGATTGCGTCAAGCACTTCTCTATCGGTTATTTTTAGGTGTTTTTCGGCTAGATACGCGCCTAAAAATGCGTGAATAACCGGCTCTGGCACGTCTTCGCTAACAGTAAAGCCCTCAACCGTTTTATAGTCGATATACTTTGCAAAATCGTGAAGCATGGTAGCAGTTATCACTTTTTTATTTTCAAGCCCCAATTCCTTTGCTCTCTTTAAGGCGCAAATGACCACGTTTGCCGTGTGAATAAGGCGTTTTTCGGGCAAGGTTTTTTTTACGATATCGGCAAACTCAAAATCTTGATAAAGCCGATTTTTGATTATATACTCTTCAACTTCCTTGGTGGTAAGATTATCTAGTGGCAAGGATAGTGCCGAATAAATGCGGATTTTTGTGGACGATGCGTCCCTTCCTACGTGGTTAAGCTTAATAAAAGTTTTGCCGAAAGTATCCATAAAATACTTTGTTAAACCATCATAGTCGGTGTAAAACCCTTCCCTATCAAACACCGCTAACGTACATGCGGAAAGAATGCGTTCAGGATATCGCCAAGTAGGAAAATCGGTAAGCATATCCCCACCAACGATAAAGAAAAGTTCGGCATCTTCACTACTTTTAAAGTGCTCTACCGTTTGATAGGTATAACTCTTTCCCTGCTTTTCAATCTCGAAGTCGGAAACTTCCACTTTTTCAACGTCCTTAAAGGCTAGTTTTAACATGTTTAACCTATGCGACGAGCAAAGTGGAACTTCGCTTTTATGCGGTGATATAAAGGTTGGCATCACGATAAGTTTATCGAGTGCAAGTTCTTTTATCGCCGATTTTGCAAGCAGAACGTGTTCGATATGCACGGGACTGAACGTTCCGCCTAGTATTGCAATTCTCTTCATAACTTTATTATCGCACATTTTGAAAATAAAATCAATATTTTATTTAGTATAAGTGGTTAAATCGGTGGGTATAATTTTATAAAAAAAGGCGGTACGGCTATGAAATCTTACCTTTCGGTGATAATTGACACCATTTTTTCTTTACTTGTCGTTTTTGTTCTATCCCTAATACTACTTACTTATTTTTTGCCATCTACCCCCGCTTTAATACTATCTTCCCTTTTGGGCTCTATTTTTTCTTTGCTTATCCTTAAACGGCTTTTGGATAAAAGAAAGGGTGCACTAAATAGCATAAGGGAAAAAAGAGAGAGAGAAAGCCTTATAACCGAACTAAACTTTTTGCCTCAAAAATCGGTTTTGTCACACTTTTATACACTTTTTGAAAACCAAGGCTATAAAATTTATCTTAACGGCAAGCATATTTGTTTTAAGGATAACCCCGCCGTGCTTAAATTTTGCTTTGGATTTGCAAAAGTCGAAAAGACCGACCTTGTGAATTTTTTTAACAGCCTTTTAGATAGTCAAACGGGGTATCTATTATCCAGCGAATTTTCCAAAGAAATTATACAGTTTAACAAGTGCTTTGGCGGTAAAATCGTACTGGTTAGCGGTGACGAGGTTTACAAATACTTAAAAGAGCACGGCGCACTTTTGCCAAAAAGGTTTTCTTCCATAAAGAAAAAGCCGAGTAGTGTCGCTCTACTAAATCTTTTTAAAAAGAAAAAAGCCAAAAACTTTTTGTTTTTAGGCTTAATCTTTCTTTTTATGAGTTATTTTGTGCCGATAAAATTATACTACGTCGTTTGCGGTTGTTTGTTTTTATCATACGCACTCTTTCTTCGCCTTTTTGGAAGGGCGGAAAAAATCGATTAGAAAACTATGTGTTCAACTTTTGGCGACTTGCTTTTCCTATAGAAAACTAGTTTTCTTCCCGTTGCGCACACAAATTCTGCGCCAAGCTTTTCGGCAATTTCAAAGCCCGCCTCTTTGGGAATAAGGTCGGAATTTTCAAGCACGGTAACCTTTATCAATTCTCTTTTTTCAATGGCTTTATCAAGCCCTTCGATAAGGCTATCGTTAACACCAAGTTTTCCTACCTGTGTAATAGGTTCTATGTTAGAAGCAATCGAACGAAGGTTGCTTCTTTGTTTTGACGTTAGCATGTTCTTTCTCCTTTTGTTTTATGATATAAAAGTGTTTTTGCAGTATTTTCTCTTTTTTGAAAGGCTTTGAAGCAATGCGTGTTGATTAGTTTACGCTATGACGAGGAAAACACTTTGCCGAGAGGCTTTGGAGCAAAAAATGGTTGGAGCGCAAGGTGGCAAACGCAAGCAAACACTCAACCCATTTACCAAAGGCTTTGGAGCAATGCGTGGTGATTAACGAAGTGGTTTGGCGAGGAAAATACAAGTAGGGCGCGCGTTCTTGCAAGGGAGCATACTTGAAAAGTATGTAACCGAGCAAAACGCGATGCAATACGAAGTATTTTTCCGTCAAAAATCACCTAAGCATTGCGGAAAAGCCGACTAATCAATAAATTCAAATTCTTCGCCACCGATGATTACAACTGATTTGTCGGTTGCACCCATTTTGCGAAGTTGGTCGATAATGCCCCTATCTTTCAATACTTTTTGCAAGTATGCAAGCGAGTTCATATCGTCCATAACAACGTTTCTTCTAAGCACTTCAACAAGCGTGCCTTCGATAACAAATGTTTCGCCCTCTTTGAAAATTTCGTACTCTAACCTATCGGGTTTGGTGTAAACGAATTCTTCAAACTCTAGAGGTTTAACGGGCGGGAGTTTAATAAGCGTATCGTAGATTGCCTTTTTAAGTTTATCAAGTCCGTCGCCAGTGATTGCAGAAAGACAAATGGTTTTGTGCTTTCTGCCGATTTTTTCCTTTATTGCCTTAACGTTTTCTTCAGCACCGTACATATCGGTTTTATTTAGAACAACGATTTGTTTTAACTTAGCAAGAAGCGGACTATAATTTTTAAGTTCGGCATTGATTTTTAGGTAATCATCGTAAGGGTCTCTACCCTCTACACCTGAAACGTCGATAACGTGAACGAGCATTCTCGTTCTTTCGATATGACGCAAAAATTCTATACCGAGTCCTGCGCCGTCACTTGCACCCTCGATAAGTCCTGGGATATCGGCAACGACAAACTGATTATCGTAATAATCAACGACGCCAAGGTTTGGCGACAAGGTTGTGAAGTGATAGTTTGCAATCTTGGGACGCGCTTTGGTTATCTTTGATAAAATGGTAGATTTTCCAACGTTTGGAAAGCCAACCAAGCCTACGTCCGCAATAGTTTTAAGTTCTAGCACGATTCTTTTAGATTCGGTTTTTTCACCCGTTTGTGAAAAGTGGGGAGCGTGTCTTCTAGAATTGGTAAATTTTGCGTTACCCTTTCCGCCGTCACCACCGACCAAAACAACCTTTCTTTGCCCGTCGGTAAACATATCGGCAATAATACCGCCCGACTCTCTATCCTTAATAACCGTACCTAGTGGCACGCGCAAAACAAGGTCCTTCCCGCACTTACCAAAACAATCTTTGGGCTCGCCGGGAGCACCGTTTTCCGCAACGTATCTAGTTTTATAGTAATAGTCGGAAAGGTTGCTCATATGCTGGTCGGCAACAAAAACAATGTCGCCACCCTTTCCACCGTCACCGCCGTCCGGACCACCGCTAACCTTTCCTTTATAGTGTATAAAGGAAGTCATTCCGTTTCCGCCGTCGCCCGCTTTTATCGTTATAAACGCTCTATCAACAAACATAATTCACCTTTTAATTCTTTTTTGGCACTCTATATTTATGGGGCAGTTTTCGCAGTCGGGGTTTTTAGCCTTGCAAAAACTTCGCCCTAAGTATATTAGGTAATGGTGCGCCCTTGACCAATCGTTTTTGTCAAGAATTTCCATTAACCCTTTTTCAGTAGCTAAAACGTTTTCCGCCTTAACCAGCCCTATTCTATTTGAAACCCTAAAAACGTGGGTATCCACGGCTATTGCTTGTCCCTTAAATGCAACGCTATAAACTACGTTTGCCGTCTTTCTACCTACCCCCGCAAGCGTGCGGAGTTCTTCAAGCGTTCTAGGAACTTGTCCACCGAATTTTTCCACAATGTCTTTGGTTGCCGACAAGATGTGGTCGGCTTTGGACTTATACAGCCCGCAAGAAAATATGTAACCTTCTAATTGCTCGTTTGAAAGTGAAAGGATATCTTTTGGGGTGGGATAGTCCTTAAACAACCGCTCGGTTACCTTGTTTACCCGCTCGTCAGTACACTGCGCCGACAAAATAACCGCCACCAAAAGTTGATACTCCGTTTCAAACTTTAATGCGGGTTTATCGGTGAAGATATATGACAATTTGTCTACAATTGTTTTTGCCGTACTCTTTTTCATAAGATTTCCTCTCATATCTTACCACATTTCACGGCTTTTTATCAAGCATTTTTAATAAACTGCTCTAAATGGTTGTAACTATCCTTCGTCCCGCAACCTCTTTTACCAAAAAGAAACCAGCAAAAGAGTTAAGTCTTGCAATGCCGACCGCTCTTTTAATAAGTGCAAAACTACCCCTATCAACCTTTACCGAAAGTCCGCACCCCACCCCCGCTTCTTTAGGGGTGTTAACTATTTCCGCCCTTATCCCCGCGTTTTTTATTCGTTCGTAAAAACCAACCGTATGCGCGCGCGAACGAAATGCAACCACAACGTATTCCATAGTTTGTTCTCCTTTGCATAAAGGAATTTTTTTCCTTATATAATATACTATTAAACTTTTATAACTTTTGTTAAGTATGATAAGGAGATATTTATGATTTATTTTGATAACGCGGCGACGGGCGGGTTTAAGCCGAGGGCGGTGACCGATGCCGTTCAAACGGTGATAAGATACCTATCGGCTAACCCTGGGAGAAGCGGACACCGACTTTCTAGCACGGGGGCGGAAATGGTTTATAGTTGCAGAAAAATTTTTGCCGACACCTTTTCCGCTAGTGCCGACCGCGTTATATTTACTAAAAACTGCACCGAGGCACTAAACACCGCAATCTTTGGCACTATAAAAGAAGGTGGACACGTTATAACCACCACTTTTGAGCACAACTCGGTTTTGCGCCCTTTATTCGCACTAAAGGAGCGCGGTATAATTTCTCTTTCCATCGCCTCTCCCACCGACAATCTCACCCTTTCCCAAGCAATCGAAAAAGAGATTTCCCCTAACACCTATATGATTGTTGCAACCGCCGTTTCAAACGTTACGGGCGAACAGATAGATATTTATGAAATAGGCAAAATCGCAAAAAAGCATAACCTATTGTTCGTTGTTGACGGGGCTCAAGCGGGTGGGCACGTTAATCTTGATATGAAGAAAAACAATATTTCCGCCCTTGCTCTTGCTGGACACAAGGGGTTATACGGAATTATGGGGAGCGGGGTGCTAATTTTCGACGAACAAACTGATATTGACCCCCTTTTATACGGCGGAACGGGCACTGAATCGCAAAACCTTTCCCAACCGCTCTTCTACCCCGAACGACTGGAATCGGGCACGTTGAACCTTCCCGCAATCGCATCACTTAACGAAGGAATAAGGTTTGTAAACAAAAACCTTTCGGGTTTTGCGGGGCACCTTATAAACGCAACCGAGCATTTAATTTTAAGCCTATCAAAACTGCCAAAGGTCAAGTGTTATTCTGTCCCAAACCCAAGCGGAATAGTGGCGTTTTCAATAGACCAACTTTCAAGCACAGACGTCGCCGACATCCTTTCGTCAAGATACGACGTGGCTGTGCGTGGCGGTTTTCACTGCGCACCCCTAACCCACAAATTTTTAGGGAGTGAAAAGGAAGGGCTTGTGCGCGTTAGCCTTGCCGTGCAAAACAGTTCTAGCGAGATTGCTCATTTTATCCGTGCGGTAAGTGAAATCACTTCAAGCAGTCTAGATGCGTTTTAATTCTTGCACGATTTTATAAAGCATTTTGCGTTTTTTATCGTCAAGTACGGGGGATAGCATTGTGGCAAAGTTATCTATATCCTTATTTGTAAGAGTGCCGTTCTTTTTGCCCCGCCTTGCCTCTTCATAAATGGCTTTTATCAGTTCTTGCTGACTTTTGCCGTCAAACTTGCCAGCAAGCGCGCTTACTAAGTTTATAAGGTTTTGGTTTTGACCTTGCCAATCTTCACCGCCGTTATTATTGCTTGAGTTTGAAACGTAATCGTTAAAATCTTGCATAGTCCCTCCTGATAAACATAAAATTTTCAATTTTATTATATGAAAATCATATACTATATTGTTATGGAGGAAGTATGGAAATATTGCAAGCCTTAATCAAACTACTAGGAAATGGAATGAATGCCGATGGTTCTAAGCCGATAACCGACTTTTTGAAAAACGTGGATTTAACCACTCTTGCACCGCTAATCAACGGGCTGTTTTCTCAAAAAGAAAAATGCCCGACGGAATCCGTCGGGCAAAACGAGCATCTCAACCCTATCGCATCAATTGCCGATAAGGAAATTATCTATGCCTTAAATAAATTCTATTCTTGTTCTTGACCAGCATCATTTGGTTCAGTTCCCTCTGGGTCTTCAGGCACGATAGGTTCTTCGGGCACGATAGGTGCGGTCATTATTTCAATCACACGTTCTACCGCCTCGTCCTTATCCACAGAGTTTTCTTTGGTTGCACGAATACCAACTTTGTTTATGCAAGTCTTTTTGTCGGGGAACATAATTTTCCCCGTAGTAAACTTAACCGCACCACCATTTTCAAGTTCGTAAGTGGTTTGCATAACGCCTTTACCAAAGGTTGAGCCTATGCCTTCCTTATCCTTTGCACCCTCGATAATAATGTGGTCTTGGTCAAAGTTAATGTCTTCACCATAATAGAGCATTGCACCGATTAAAGCCTCCGATGCCGAAGCAGTATTGCCGTTTGCAAGCACAAACACCTCTTTTATAAAGGGCAAGAAATTGTTCTTTGGTGTGAAATATTCTTCAGTTCCCTTTTTCTTTTGTGCATATACCACAAGCGATTGCTCTTGTCCTTCGTTATAGATAAAATACGATGCGATTTCGAGCAAAACGTTAAGTTTTCCGCCACCGTTGTCGCGAAGGTCGAATATTAGTTTTTCTTTGTTGTTTGCTTGCATTTGTGCAAAGGCTTCTTTTAACTGCCATACCGCACTATCTTCAAAACTTTCAAGCTTAATATATGCAGTTTTATCGTCAAGTTCCGTCATTCCAGCAGTGTTATCCACAACCTTTTGAATTTCATCGCTGTCTTTAGAACTAAAATACAACTTACATTGATTGTCGTAGTAGGTCACTTGGGCTGTTTCAAACTGCTCTTTAACAACTTCTAAGGTGTGTTGTTCGCCCTCTCGTTCAAAGGTGATGGATATTTTTTGTCCCATTTTAAGTTCGCCCATCACTTGTTCGATAACAGTACCGCCGGTTACCTTTTTGCTCTCTTTTCCTTCAATTTGTAGATAAGTTATTCTGTCGCCCGCCAAGAAGCCTGCGCGTTCTGCGGGGGAGTTGCCGTAAACCTTAAATACTACGGGGTATAGGTCTTTTCCGCCCTCATCTCTATAAAAGGAAAGTCCAACCCCTTCACGTGCGCCCGTTCTTTCTTTAAGGATTTGTTCGTATTCTTCTTTTGTGTAGTATGCCGAATAATCGTCTAAAAGTCCGTTTACAATTGCGTCTGCTATATCGTCTTCGGTAATTTCTTTTGCTTCACCAGTAATTGGGTCGACAATATAGGCGGCGTCTTGCATAATACGTGCAATATCACCTACCGTAGACGTGTCTTTTTTATGCATTGCTCTGCTAACAAAGTATCCACCGAAAAACATACCGACAAGCAAAAGCACTATCAGTATATCGGATAATATTCGTTTGGCTTTCTTTTTAATATCCATCTTTTCACCTTGATAATTTTGAAAGAATTATAATAAGTCTAAACGTAACCGCATCGGCAAACTTTCTTATGTCAAGCCCGGTTGCGTTTTCTATTTTATCTAATCTATACATTAGTGTGTTTCTATGCAAATACATCTTTCTTGCCGTTTCGCTAACGTTGAGTCCGTTTTCCATAAACTCCTCAGCCGTTTCAAGCATTTCTTTATCGGCAAAAATTTCTTTTGCGCCAGAATCTTTCAAGATTTCCAAGTATTCGTTTATCTTGTGCCTTGGTAAATCTTCTATAATCTTTATGAGCACGTATTCTTTAAACGCGTGCACTTCGCCGTGGGAAGAAAAACTTTCACTCATTCTTGCGGTCGATAGTGCTTGAGAAAAAGAAACGCCCACTTGTGCCAATTCGTTTACTCGACTTCCTATACTAACCCGCACGAAAACGCCCGTTTCTTCGTAGAGCGATTGTCTTAAAAACTCCGCGTACTCGGTAGGCGACTGATATTCGCCCGACTCTCCGTCGCTAAACTTCACAAACGCTAGGTTAAACGCGTCGACCTCTTGAACAAAATCGTTACTTGACGAGCAGTAGTTTATAAGGATGCTTTTTATCAATGCGATATCGCTTTTTTGCCCGCTCAAAATCATTACGCAAACGGGCCCGTCTTTAATGCGGAATTTTTTTACGTACCTATCGATTTGGGTGTGGTTAACCTCACCAAACAATACCGCCCTTAAAAAGTCAGCCTTAGATAACCCAATTTCTTTTTTCTCCGTTCTTTCTGCAAGTTTTTTTACAAGACTTGCGTAAACGGTTTGCTCTTTTTTTGCCCCTTCTAGTACACCGTAATAATTTTGACTGCCGTACTGCAAGGGGAAAATTGTGCAATTATTTTGCGCGTCGGTTTCCACCGCGCCTAAAGGAAAATGCGAAAGGGGTTGCCCGATATTATCAATCGGGTTTCCGTCTTCGAGGTAAATTTTCAGTTTTAACCCCGTTCCGTCTTCTATACTTTTTATAAAGCTTAAAACTTCTTCTTTCATAATTCTCCGCGTGGGCATACCTACCAACATAACCTATTATATCCTTTTTTGAAAAATTTTTCAACCATTTTTGGCTATTTAATAGATAATGGCAGGCTCCCACCCCTTTTTCACCCTATTTTTAGCAAAATTCGCACAAAAAAACCGAGCCCATACGGACTCGGTTTTAAATTTTTAATTAAATGATAGAATTATTCAGCGTCAGCATCGTCGGTAGATTCTGCCTTGCTTGCCTTTTTAGCAAGTTTCTTTTCCATCTTAATTCTAAGCTTTTCAGCTTCAACAGCAGCCTTTGCTTCTTCTTCAGCAAGTCTTGCAGCTTCTTCTGCAGCCTTTGCCTCTGCTTCTGCAGCACGTTTTGCGTGGAGCGCTTCAATTTCTGCCTTGTTTTCCAAGCTACGAGCAAGAATGGTGATTTCTGTTTCTTTATCGAAGATGTGAACGTGCTTAACGTCAACAGCAAGTTTAATCATGGTGTTGTTTTGAGTTTCTGAACGAGAGTCAACCTTAGCGATAAGGTTAGCAACGTCTTCAGAAATACTCTTTTCGTCACCGCCAAGTTCAGACTTGGTCTTGCAGTAAAGAATGGTTTCAGGTCCAAGTTTTTCCATTGTATCAACGTAAGTTTCGATAACTGCGTCTTCATTATCTTTGGTCCATTCTTCTTCGTCGTGGAAATCTTCAGGACGGATACCTAAAACGATTTCTTTATCGGTATTGAGGTATTTTTCAATATCACAAATAAGTTCAACCTTTTCCTTGGGGAGAACGATATAGTCACCACAGAATTCAACGCGAATGTTGTCTTTGTCACCAACGAGTTTGCCGGCAAAGAAGTTCATTTGAGGAGTTCCAATAAAGCCTGCAACGAATTGGTTGATAGGATAATCGTAAAGATTAATCGGGGTATCAACTTGTTGCATAAAGCCGTCTTTCATAACTACGATTCTGGTACCCATGGTCATTGCTTCGATTTGGTCGTGGGTAACGTAAATAAAGGTAGTTGCAAGTCTGTTGTGGAGCTTGGTAATTTCAGCTCTCATTTGAGTACGGAGTTTTGCGTCGAGGTTTGATAACGGTTCGTCGAGAAGGAATACCTTAGGTTCACGAACGATTGCACGGCCGAGTGCAACACGTTGTCTTTGACCACCGGACAAAGCCTTAGGCTTTCTAGAAAGGTACATTTCGATACCGAGAATTCTTGCAGCTTCTCTAACTCTTTGGTCAATTTCCGCTCTGGGAACTTTACGGAGTTTAAGACCGAACGCCATGTTATCGTAAACGGTCATGTGGGGATAGAGTGCGTAGTTTTGGAAAACCATTGCGATATCTCTATCTTTAGGAGCAACGGTGTTAACCAAAACGCCGTCGATGTAAAGTTCACCGGATGAAATTTCTTCAAGACCAGCAATCATACGAAGTGTGGTAGACTTACCGCAACCGGAAGGTCCAACGAACACAACGAATTCTTTGTCTTCAATGTCAAGATTAAAGTCGGTAACAGCAGTTACGCCTGACGGATAAATCTTGTAGATGTTTTTAAGGTTTAAACTTGCCATAATTTTCCTCCATAGTCGATGTCGACTGTATTTTTCCTTTATATTTTACACCATTTAAACAAATTTTACAAGCGATTTAATAACAAATTCGCCCATAGTTTTTGTGCAATGTGCACAAAAATCAATCTAACTCGTCTAAAGTCAAATCGAATGCGGGTGCAAATTCCTTTAAGTAATACTCAACGTCTTGTCTTTTAAGGCTTTTTAATTCGTTGCCGATTGAGGTCTTCGCCTTCTTAAATTCCGAGTTGCCCGCTTTAACTTCCTCAACACATTTTAGGTATGCGGCAAGCCTGTCCGCACACTTGACGATTTTATATTCTTCACAATCGGTGTCTGGCAATATATATTGGCGGTAATCTTCCTTTAAGTCGTCGGGGAGCATGTTTATAAGCCTTTCGGATGCATTCTTTTCTAAGTCCTTATATGCAGACTTAATCTCGGGGTTAAAGTATTTGATAGGCGTTGGAAGGTCGCCCGTTATAACCTCGCTGACCTCGTGGTATTGGGCGAGCATAACCACTTTTGCAACGTCCACGTTCTTGCCGTATATTTTATTGTTTATTAAGCTAAGCGCGTGCGCAATAACCGAAACTTGTTGGCTGTGCTCCATGATGTTTTCTTCTCTAACCGAGCGCATAAGTGACCAACGTTTGATATATTTCATTCTGTTTAGAAAGGCAAAAAACTTGTACATTTTTATCTATCCTTGAAAAAATTTTTTGGGAAATATATTCTATCACATAATTTTGCTTGACGCAATAGATTTGGTGTGATAATATTTAAGTATCAAAATTAAATTATTCGCTATGGGTGCCGTTTCGGCTGAGATTATACCATTGAATCCGCAAGGTAATGCTTGAAGGAAAATGCTTTTTATTAGTCTTTAAACGCTCCCAAACGGGAGCGTTTTTTGCATCAAAGCGAATAAAAGGAGGTTTTATGTTTTCTAATTTACTCTCATCCACCTATGCGGTGGATAGGTTAGAACCAGTTGCCTTGTGGCTGACCGTCGGCTTTATTTCGGCACTTCTTCTAACCGCACTTATCCTTGTCTTCATTGACAAAAAGTCTTTGGGGAAATTCGCTAAAGCAGGGCTTATCAGTTTTGCACTATACGCACTTGTGCTTGGTATACTTATGCTCGTGCTTGAAATTTGCAAAAAGTATAGCACTGCGTATCTTGAGGACAACTGGGTTAGCCTTAACGTAGTAACTTACGTGTTTATCCCCCTTCTTTGCACGCTGGTCGTTGCACTTTGCGGTGGATTGGTTTTATTTGCCCTTGTAAAGAAGAAGATACCCGTTAAAAGATACGGCATTATGTTCGGTGCAATTTTAGGTGCTTTCACAATCGTTACCCTCGTTCTTATGGGTGTTTATCACTCTAATAACGTTCAAGGCGACGGATATTACACCGACCCCGAATACGGCAACCTTAACCCCGCCATGCTCTACCTTTTTGCCGGCTTAGTGGTTGTGTTCACCGTAATCGTTGCATTCGTTGTGGGCAGAAAAAACAAGCGTCCCTTCGACACCCGTTGCATTGCTACCGCAGGTATTTGCGTTGCTCTATCCTTTGCACTTTCCTTTATTAAACTTTGGGATATGCCGACTGGTGGTTCGGTAACGTTAGTATCCCTTCTTCCCGTAACCTTGTTTGCTTACATTTACGGAATGAAAAAAGGTCTTCTAGTTGGACTTTTATACGGCGTGCTTCAAGCGGTGCAAGACCCTTGGCTTATCCACCCCGCTCAGTTCATTTTGGACTATCCTATCGCCTTTTCAATGGTATGCTTCGGCGGACTTTTCTCCGACCTTAACCTTATCAAAAAACCCAAACAATTAAACTTTGCCCTAAGCGCAACGGTTGCGGGTTCATTAAGATTTTTCTGTCACGTTTTATCGGGCGTGTTTGCGTTCGGTGCGTATGCTAAAGATGCTGGTGTTGATAACTTCTGGAGTTATAGTTTGGTTTATAACTGCTACGTGTTTATCGATATCGCAATGGTTATTGCCGTTGGTATATTTATTCTATCTTCTAAAAACTTCAATAGAGAAATAGATAAAATGAGAAGCACGTTGAACTAATAACGTTTTGCAATGAAAAAAGGCTCTTTTGATAAGAGCCTTTTTTGTTTTTTCTCTACACTTTTTAAGCCACCAGTTTTATAATAACTAGCATTAAAACTTCGGTGATTATTGGAAGAACCATCATAATGGCAAAGCCAACCACCCAAAGTTTGCTTGTTCCATATTTCTTTTTCTTCTTTATCGAAACAATTAACCCCGCGATTGACAAGCCTATCGGCACGATATTAGCAAGTGTGCCGTAGCCGATTACTAAAATAATCACAAGCACAAGGCTTATCCCTCTTGCAAAATCAGATTCAGCATTCAGTGCATCAAACAATAATATAAATCCAAAAATGGTTATTGCTAGATAGAAAAATACCGCCAATGCGCCTAGAACTATAAGCGACGTTCTCTTTTTCTTTTGTGGCGTAATTTCCACTTGTTCGGTAACTTCCAAAACTTTATTTTCTTGATTATCCATAATTTCCCTCCTTACTTAGTTTTTTCTATTTGTACTTTTTTATAAGTTTTTCCGCTATATCCCCACTAAGTGCGCAAAGTTCAGCACAGGGGCGTTTTTTATAATATTGCTCAGTTCTCTCCTCGGGTACTATCGACTTATCTTGAAGTGTTTGTCCGTCGAGAAGCTCTGCACAAATAACCGAGCCCGCCTCTTTCGAAAACTCATCCATCGCCTCTTTAACGATTTGATAAATTTTAAGCCTATCTTTTCCGTCGGATAAAAGGCTTCCCAGAACGGCAGTCATACCCGACACCGCACCGCATACGTAACGTTGCCTTGCAAACCCACCGCCAAAACCTATGATTAATTTTTTTAAGTCTTGCTCGTCAATTTTAAGGTCATCTTTAAATGCCAAGAGAACGGCTTGCGCACAATTCATTCCCGCCTTAAAATTCTCTCTCGCTAAATCACCTTTTACCATAAGCCCCTCCTTTGTTTTTTTGATTATAACATAAGACTTATAATTTGTAAATACCGATTTTGAAATTTACACTCTCTTTGCAAGACTATCGGTATAATTTTTTTTGAGGGCTTGTGCAAGCAGGTCAAGGCGCGAGACGCGAACATTTTAAGGGGTTAAAAGCAAGCAGGGGGAGGCTCGAGAGCCAAAACAGACGAAATAGAACGTCCGTTCATTGAGATTGTTTTGGCGAATCAGTTAACGATGCCCTGCGATGCTTATGAGCCTTTAAAGTTAAAGGTTTTAGAATCAAGCAAGACAAGGCTCGCGAAGTGTTTTGGATGAGATAAACCTTGTCGGTTTTGTTGTTCTTTCTTAAAGGGTTAGTTGCAAGCAGGTCAAGGCGCGTGAGCATTGCGAAGTGGCGCGTACTTATTGTACGTAACACAAGCAACGCGGAACGCAACGCAGAGATGCGACGCAAATAACCCTTTAAAAATTCAAAAAGCATTAAACACCGTTTAATGCTTCTTGAATAATATATGATAAGGGGGAAAATGATGAGCTTTTGTATAACGTCGAGCAGTTTCCCTTTCGACAATGATATGATACTACTTTCGACAAAAATTGTAAAGCGTTTTACTAGCGATTTTGTAATTTTTTTGTAAATTTTTAACAAAATTTTTCAAAAATGAAATATTTTTGTTATAATTTTTCGTTAATTGTTAAAGTTTATCAATTGATAACAAAAATATCCGCTCGTTTGTTTACACGAGCGGTATTTTGCTTTAATTTAATTGATTATTTATTAAGCGTTGTAACCCCATGTTACTTGACAATTGCCACGATTGCTTAAATAATTCCACGCATCATCCCAACTTTCAGGTTTGCTTTCTGCTTCGCAATAAATTTTTAAAGAATAACAAGCTTCAAACACCCTATATCCAACACTGGTTACACTTTTTGGTATCACTATGCTTGTAAGCGCATCACAACTTTTAAACGCATAATCACCTATACTCTTTACACTTTCAGGTATTGTTATATCTGCAAGCAAAAAGCATCCATCAAAAGTATTTTCTTCTATCGCCATTAAACTATTAGACAGGGTTACACTTTTCAATTCATAACAGCTCTCAAAAGCAAACGAACCCAACCTTGTTACTGTATTTGGAATCACTACATTTTTTAGTAATGAACACCCTTTAAAAGCAGAGGCACCAATACTTATTACACCACTAGGTATTTCTACACTAACTAGTGAATAACAGGCACTAAAAACACCCGCACCAATAAACTTGCAGTTTTCATCTACTTTCACTTCAGATATGTTTTGCGAAACAACTCCTATTAAATATAAATATTTGTTGGACGAATTGCCAAGATACTTTAATCCGTTTTTCTCATTGCATTGCAACGTTTTATCAAACGCATAATCACCTATACTAGTTACTCCGCTTGGGATTTCTATATTCGTTAACGAAAGACATTCGCTAAACGCATATTTACCTATGCTAGTTACTCCGCTAGGAATTTCAATGCTTTCTATCCAACGACAGCCCGAAAACGCATTGTTACCAATGGTTGTCAATAGACTGTTCTCTGCAAACGTTACGCTAGATAACTCCATTCCCATATAAAAGGCATATTCACCTATGCTAGTAACACTTGCTGGTATTTCAATACTTGTTAACTTACTGCAATTATCAAACACATGCGCCTCAATACTAGTTAAGCCGTTTGGTAACATTACACTCGTCATGTTATAACAACCCTTAAAAGCATATTCGCCTATGTTTGTAACACTGCTTGGAATTACAACGGTTTTTAACGAAGACTCTTCCTTAAACGCATTTGCGCTGATACTTGTCACGGGAAGGTCGTTGTAGGTTTCGGGAATAACCACATCACCAGACGTAACCGAACCAATATCGACAACACTATAAGATTCTTGGTCTGCATTTAATTCATATTCAAGCACCTCAACGTTGCTTTGTCCGCCACCAATCGAACCATCGCCACCACAAGCAGTCAACATTACTGCGCCCATAGACAGCAAAAAGGTTGCTATCAACAATGCTAAAACTTTTTTCATAAAACTCCTCCTTTAAGGTTATAATTCTATTATAGTTAGATTATATCTAACTGTCAAGCAAAAAAGTTAGATTTTATTAAACTATTAGATATGGAAACGCGAAAAATTTTTAGTGAAAAATTAAAAGAAGCAATAGAAATGTCACCTTTAAGCTACGCGGAAGTTGCAAGAAAACTAGGGATTACCAAGCCAACCATGTCTATGTATAAAAGCGGAAAGGCTCTTCCCTCGCTTGAAACTTTCGCACTTCTTTGCGACGTTTTAGACGTTTCGGCAGACTTTTTACTTGGAAAAAAAGAGATATAAAAAAACACTCTGGAAAACCAGAGTGTTTTTGTTTTTTATTCTTTTATGCGAATTTTTCGATAAGTTCTTTGGTGAGCATTGAAGCAGAATCGGGGTCACAATAAACGGTGCAGTCTGCGTGTTGTTTCATAAGTGTTGCGGGAACGTCAACAGAGAGTTCGCTGTTTAAGGTGTTGAAGATTGCTTCAGCCTTAACTGCATAAGGAACTACGCTGATGATGTGTTTGCAAGCCATGATGCGTGAACAAGTCATGCTGATTGCTTGTTTATAGGTTTCTTCAACAGACTTAAACCAACCTTCGCCGATTTGTTGTTGCAAGCATCTGGGAGCAAGGGTAACAACCTTATAGAATCTTTGGTCGTCAAAGTCTGCGGGTGGGTCGTTGAACGCGATGTGTGCGTTTTCGCCAATACCGATAAGACCAACGTCAACGGGGCATTCTGAAAGAAGTGCGGTGAGTTTTGCAATGGTTTCTTCGGGGTTGTCCTCGCCGTTAATGAGGTTTGCTTTCTTTAGGGGAACCTTAGAAACAAATCTTTCGGTGAGATACTTGTTGAAGCTTGCGGGGTGTTCTTTGGAAATTCCAACGTACTCGTCGAGGTGGAACATTTCTACCTTTGACCAGTCGATATCTTGTTTGATAAACTCTTCAAAGAAGGGGAATTGAGATGCGCCGGTAGACAAAAGAATACGAGCGTAACCCTTTTCGGCAATAGCTTCGTTGATAAGTTTTGCTGCGTGAACAGCCGATTCTAAACCGAGGTCTTTGGTTGATTTGGAAACTACTAATTTCATTTTACGATTTCTCCTTTATGGAATATATTTTGTATTTCTAAACTATCGTTTACAATAATTAAGTCGGCACGTTTGCCAATTTTTATCTCTCCCCTATCGTCAAGCCCTAAGAGGCGGGCGGGGTTAAGGGACGCCATTTTTGAAAGGGCAACAAAGTCTTTACCGATAACGTTTGCCATAACTTTATAAAGCCTATCGAAAGTTGCCGTACTACCCGCAAATGACGATTTATCTTTTAATAGCGCAACGTCGTTTTCTATAACGATTGGCATTGCGTCTTCTTTGGGGCCTATAAACGATTCGGTGCCGTTTTCTAGTCCACAACCCCTTGTTGCATCGGTGATTAAACTGATTTTATCCACACCCTTAATCTTATATATAAGTTTAAGTAGCGAATCGGGAAGGTGACGTCCGTCTGCAATAATTTCCACGTTCATATCGTCCAAATAATATCCCGCTTCAACTGCACCTGCAACCCTATAAAGATTTACTCGCTCGGTGCCTTTCATACCCGAATAAAAATGCGTCATAAGGTCATAGCCGTTTTGGTGGGCAAGGCAAACGGTGTCAAAATCGGCATTGGTGTGACCAACCGAGGCAAGAACGCCAAGTTCTTTTGCCTTTTTGCCAAACTCCATTCCGCCGTCAAGCTCGGGCGCACAAGAAACCCTTTCAACAAAGGGATATTCAGCTTTAATTTTTTCAAGCTCGGCACTCGATGGGTTTTTCATATTGGAAACGTCTTGCGCACCACATTGAGCAGGTGAAAACCAAGGCCCTTCCATATGAACGCCGTATAAAACGCCGTCGGGATTATTCTTTTTGTATTCTGCAAAGGTCTTTAAGCAGTTTTCAGTTGTGCTTTCATTTGCTGTAAGCGTTGTGGCAAGCATTGTTGTCGTGCCATGGGATAGGTGGAAAGAAGCAATCTTTTGCATTTCTTCCTTACTTGCGTCGATAAAATCAAGCTCTATTCCGCCGTGGCAGTGCATATCGATAAAGCCGGGGATTAAATACCCGCCCTTGCCATCCACCACGTTAGCATCGCCAACTTGCGTTTGACCGATTGAACAAATTTTTCCGTCCTCTATAAGTACGGCGGAGCTTGGTATAACCTCGCTTGCCGTTACAACGTTGACGTTTTTAATAAGTGTTTTCATTATTTCATTTTCTTTAGGAACTCTGTAAGTTCTATTTTCTTGCCTTCTTTAATACTTTGATTTGCGGAAATACCAATCATTGCAGACTTAATTCCGTCATAACTTGTAGAGCATTGACCAAGTGGGTCAGGTCTATCACCAAAGAACATATCAAGCATTCTGTCGTCGCCACCGCTATGCATACCGCTTGCCTTGGGCACACTAATCTTGTGCACGCACTTATCATCGGTAAACGCAACGATTACGTTGTCTGGGCCTTTATCGTAATCAAAACTATTGAACTCTATTCTTCCCTTAGTGCCGGTAATGTTAATTCTAAAACCTTCACTTGGGCTAAACATATGCAAGGTGTAAGTGAGGATTGCACCGCGAGTGTATTTTACCGAAACACTCATATTGTCATAAATATCGGTGTCGGGCTTAAATACGCAGTGGTCACGATGATAATTATCGACGTCTTCCGGTCCAAAATAGAGAAGTTGAATATCTTCTTTATCATCTTCATACCAATCGAAACTCGTACAAGTTTCTTTATACTTGCATTGCATACATCTTTCGCCGTGTGGTCTATCATCGTTGCCGTAATAAACTCTGTTAGCTTGGGCAATAACTGATTCTGGGTCATCACCTAGTATCCAGTTCATAACGTCAAAGTGGTGGGTGGACTTATGAACAAGCATACCGCCACTCTTTTCCATATGTCTATGCCAACGCTTAAAATAGTCACCGCCGTGGGTGTATGGCAAATGATAGTCATAGTTGATTGATAAAGGTGTGCCGATTATACCAGAGTTTACAACCTCTTTAAGTTTTGCAAAGTATGGCACAAATCTGCAGTTAAAGGTTATGGTAACCTTTTTGCCACTCTTTCTCTCTGCCTCACGGATAGCTTCACAGTTTTCTTTTGTGGTGGTAAGGGGCTTTTCGGTATAAACGTCAATACCCGCTTCCAATGCCTTTATAATATACTTGTGGTGCAAGCCGTCTGGTGTGGTAACCAAAACAGCATCGGGCTTTAATTCCGCAAGCATTTTGTCAAAATCTTCATAATATTTCATATCCTTATCGATAGTATCGATATAGATTTGTGCACGCTTATAGTTGGGGTCGCATACACCAACAAGCTTGCATCTGTCAGAAAATCTATCTCTTATGGTCTTTGCAAACATATGATAGCATCTAAACCCTGCGCCAACAATAACAAATCTCTTCATTTTTTATACCTCTTTTAATTTGGTTTGCTCACATTATACACCAATTTTTTAACGATTTTTATATAAAATATTACACAAAGTATCAAAAATTACATAAATCGTAAATACTTTTATTTAGCAAAAAACCGCCCTTGAAATTCCTCAAAAGCGGTTTTTGGTTTTGTTTTTCTATCTACCGAATTTTTTCATTAAAAGTTCTTTAAGTTGTGCGTCGGTAAGGGGTGCGTTTGCCTCGCGTTTTTTCTCGGCATCGCGTCTACCTTGTTTTCTTTCCCTGTCGGTTTTTTGGTTGCCAACGTTAAGTCCGTGCGGAAGTTCGGTGGTTTTCATCGTTAAGGAAATCTTTTTCTTTACCGTATCAACGCCAAGCACCTTGACCTTAACCAAGTCGCCAACCTTCAACACGTCGGACGGGTGCTTGATATAGTTGTCGGAAATTTGAGAGATATGCACCAAGCCGTCTTGATGAACGCCGATGTCCACGAATACACCAAAGTCGATAACGTTTCTTACCGTGCCGTTGATTTCCATGCCTTCTTTTAAATCATTTAAGTCCATCAAATCGCTTCTTAAAATTGGCTTTGGCAAGCTATCACGGATATCCCTACCGGGTTTTAAGAGTTCATTGGCGATGTCTTTTAACGTTGGAACACCTATTCCGCACTCTTCAGCCGTCTTTTCCCAGCTCTTTTCCTCTATCCTTTCTCTTATATCACCAATCTTGCCGTTTGCAACGTCGTCCAAGGTGTATCCAGTTGCGGTAAGAAGCTTTTCTACCGCGGGATAGGACTCTGGGTGAACGCCTGTGTTATCTAGCACGTTACCGCCTATAATACGAAGGAAGCCCGCGCATTGCTCAAAGGCTTTTGCGCCTAGTTTTTTAACCTTAAGCAAGTCCTCTCTCTTTATAAAAGGTTTTTCCGCCCTATACTTTACAATTTCTTTTGCGATACCCTTGTTTAAGCCCGCAACGTAAGAAAGTAGGCTGGGTGAAGCGGTATTAAGGTCAACACCGACACTGTTAACACAGTCTTCAACAACACCGCCCAAAACCTCTTCAAGCCTTGCTTCAGGCATGTCGTGTTGATACTGACCGACACCGATTGATTTAACGTCAATCTTAATAAGTTCGGCAAGAGGGTCTTGCAATCTTCTTGCAATAGACACCGCACTTCTTTGAGCGGGTTCAAAGTCGGGGAATTCTTCCGCACCGAGCTTGCTTGCGCTATAAACTGACGCGCCCGCCTCGTTTACAACTGCATATGAAAGGGGCAAACCCGATTCTTTTATCATATTTGCAACGAAGATTTCCGACTCTTTACTTGCCGTGCCGTTACCGATGGAAATAATGGAAACGTTGTGCTTTTTAATAAGTTTAAGAAGGGTTGCACTAGCCTCTTCAATTCTGTTTTGGGGCGGAGTGGGGAACACAACTGCCGTATCCAAAACGTTGCCTTCGGCATCTATTACTGCAATTTTACAACCCGTACGGTACGCGGGGTCAAGACCTAGAATAGTCTTGCCTTTTAGCGGGGGTTGTAAAAGAAGTGGACGAAGGTTAACCTCAAACATCTTGATTGCTTGTTCGCTTGCCTTTTCGGTAAGTTCGCTTCTAACTTCCCTTTCGATTGAGGGGAATATTAGGCGGGAATACGCGTCAGCACAAGCATTTGCAACTATTTCTTGCGCTTCGCCACTGCCCTTAACGTATATAGAGCGAATTGCTGAAACAAAAGCCTCGCTATCCACCGTTATATTTACCCTTAAACATTCTTCCTTTTCACCGCGGTTAACGGCAAGAATTCTATGTGAAGGTATTTTTGCAATTTTTTCGCTATACTCTGCGTACATATCATAAGTTTTAGAGTTTTCAGCCTCCAAAAGTTTGCACGCAAGTTCACCAACCTCGCCTATCTTTTTGCGGAGCATTTTTCTAAGTTCGGCATCGTCCGAAACGCGTTCTGCAATAATGTCGGATGCGCCTGCAATAGCACTTTCCACGTCCAAAACGCCCTTTTCTTCGTTGATAAACTCTTTTGCTTTTTCTTTTACACTTTCACCATTTTGCTCTAAAATAAAGTCGGCAAGCGGAGCAAGACCCTTTTCGGTGGCTACCGACGCCCTAGTTTTTCTCTTTTGTTTGTAGGGGCGGTATATATCTTCGGCTTCGGTTAACGTTTCAGCACCAGCGAGCGCGATTGCGATTTCGTCGGTCATTTTGCCTTGCTCGGTAATAGAGTTAACAATCTCTTCCTTTCTCTTGTCAAGGTTTCTTAGATATTTAAGCCTGTCGTTAAACTCACGCAAAACTTGGTCGTCGCAAGCACCCGTCATTTCCTTTCTATACCTTGCGATAAACGGAATGGTGTTTCCGTCGTCAATAAGGGTGATAATGTTCGACGCGTAGTCGGTACGTAAGTTAAATTCTTTTGATAATTTTAATGAATAGTCCATCTTTAATCCTTTTATAATTTATAGTTTTTTGCAATACCGCCTCTTGCGGTTTCCAAATATTTTTTGTTTAAATCTTTTCCCGTTTCATACATTGTCTTAACAATAACGTCAAACGGAATTTTACGCATTGGTGCGAGATAGTATGCAACGCAGAAAGAATCAAACGCACGCATAGCCGCCATTGTGTTTCTTTCAATACAAGGCACTTGCACAAGCCCTAAAACGGGGTCACACGTAAGCCCTAAATTGTGCTCCATTGCAACTTCGGCAGCACATTCTATTTGGTCAATGCTTAACCCGTAAATTTCCGCAACCGCAGCAGCGGCCATTGAACAAGCCGTTCCTATCTCTGCTTGACAACCGCATTCTGCCCCGCTAATAGACGCGTTTGTTTTTACAATATTTCCTATAAGCCCTGCTGTCGCAAGCGCATTTATTATGCAATCTTCTCTAACGTGCTCGTTTTTATAAGCATAGTATAACACAGCGGGCAATACCCCTGACGCACCGCAAGTGGGAGCTGTAACAATTTTACCATTGTCGGCATTTTCTTCTGCCACAGCCAATGCATATGCACAAGTGAGTTTGTTGCGAAGCAAAGAATCCCTTACAAAAATATCGTCACTTTCGTAAATATATTTTGCTTTTTTTACAACGTTAAGCCCACCGGGTAAAACCCCCTCTTTCTTAAGCCCTCTCTCTACGCTCTCTTTCATAACCGTCCAAACGGTTTTCAAATATTCCTTTACGCTTGGTTCTACCTCATAAACGTAATCGTATAGCGTCATTTGTTTTTCAAGAACGTAACTTTTTATTTGATTAAACGTGGATAATGTATAAACGTCATTAGGCTCGATAACCTCTTCACCCTCAATCTTAACACTTCCACCGCCAACGCTTATTGCAGTTATCGTTTTTAACAATTCTTCACCACGATACACGACAACACTCATAGTATTTGGGTGTGGGATATCGGTTTTTAAGCGGTCATACTCAATTTCCGTCTTATCCCCCAGCACTTTCTTTAATACTGCATCGGTGCCGTGCCCCTTTCCCGTCAATGCCAAAGAACCATACAACACAACTTTATACTTATCAGCATTTGGATACTTAGCCCTAACAAACTCTGCAATTTTCTCTGGACCTATTGTATGCGAACTTGACGGTCCAATACCTATTTTGAAAAGCTCTTTTAACGATTTCATTATTATTGCTTTTTGCCTTTTTTCTTTCTTATTTCTTTGACGGTCTTTTCGTAACCGTTATCTTTAGGTGCATAATACACCCTATCTTTTAACTCGTCGGGAAGATATTGCTGTTCGACGTAACCGCCAAAGTCGTGCGGGTATTTATATAACCCCTTTTGTTTTTTATCTTCCTTAGAGGCAAACTCGTAATTTTTTAGGTGAGCGGGAACGTTATCGTCTTTAACGCTTATCGCATCAGCCTCCGCTGAATACATCGCCTCTACAACTGTGTTAGACTTTTCCGCCTCGCAAACGTAAATTATGGCTTCTGACAAGGGGATAAGCCCTTCGGGAAGTCCTAGATTTTGAAAAGCCGTAAGCGCGCTCGTTGCAACGACTAGCGCGTTGGGGTCTGCCATACCCACGTCTTCTGCCGAGTGAACGACAAGCCTTCTCGCTAAAAGTAGTGGGTCGCACCCGCCTTTAATAAGCCTTTGCATATAGTATAGCGCCGCGTTTGCATCACTTCCCCTAAGGCTTTTACAAAATGCCGAAAGTATATCGTAATACAAACTTTCGTCGTAAGATAGCGCCTTTTGTTGAATAGATTCCTCAGCATCTTTCAAGGTGACCTTGATAGTTCCGTCGGCTTGTGGCGTAGTTGTAAGCGACGCCAGTTCCAGCGCGTTAAAAGCAACCCTAAGGTCGCCCGCTGAAACTTTTGCTATATGGTCAAAAGCCTCTTCGTCTATGTCCAAATTATAATTACCAAGCCCACGTTCTTTGTCGGCAACCGCCTTTTTTAATGCCGTTTTAATATTTTCAAAAGAAAGCCTTTTAAGTTCGAACACCCTACAACGCGACACTATCGCGGGGGTCATCGATGCATACGGGTTTTCGGTGGTAGAGCCAATAAAGATTATATCACCCTTTTCGATTGCGGGAAGCAAACTATCGCTTTGCGTTTTGTTAAACCTATGGCACTCGTCAAGAAGAAGGTAGGTCTTTTTGCCGTAAAGTTTAAGGTTGGTTTGAGCCTCTTCCACCACCCTTTTAACGTCAGCAACACCGCTGTTAACCGCGTTTAACTTAACAAAGTTCCCGGCAGTGCTATTTGCAATCACGTTTGCAAGCGTGGTTTTTCCACAACCTGGCGGGCCCCAAAAAATGCAACTTCCAAGGCGGTCAAGTTTTATTGCACGGCGAAGTAACCCCGTCTCCGAAACGACGTGGTCTTGCCCCAAAAACTCTGCTAAAGTCCTTGCCCTCATTCTTTCGGCTAGCGGAGTGTTCTCCCTCTCGTCAGCCTTGTTTACTAAATCAAATAAATCCATAGAAATATTTTAACATATCCCATATTTTTTTTCAAGTGGTAATACAATAATATATGAGCAAATCCTTATCTAAATTTTATGAATTTTTGTTGTTTTTTCTTCTTTTAGGCGTATCTTTAGTTTTATGCGTTAATAGTAGCGTTTCCCTTGCGGTAATCGATGGGTTTAAGTTGTGGTTCGCGTGCGTTTTGCCCTCGATTTTTCCATACTTTTTTATAACCACGATTCTTACTGGGCTTTCTTTGACAAGTAAAATTTCCACAAAATTCTCTCCCCTAACTAATCGGCTTTTTAATACGGGCGGGATAACTGCCTACGCATATTTTGTAAGTTTAATTTCTGGTTATCCCGTCGGGGCAAAAACGGTTGCCGACCTAAAAGAAAAGGGACTTATCGGCGAGGCGGAATCGGTTAGGGCTAGTGCGCTTTGTTCAACCTCTTCCCCAATGTTTTTAATATCCACGGTGGGCGGGCTAATGTTTTCTTCCATGACGTTTGGACTGCTTTTGTTTTTGGTGCACCTTTTATCTTCCATAATTATCGGCATAATTTTTTCTTTTTATAAAAGAAAAGAAAAACCGCTCGGCATATCCTGTCTTCCAAGCGGTAGTTCAATCGATTTTTCCCTTTACGAAACCACATTTTCTGCAATCGTTTCGGTGCTTGTTGTGGGCGGGATTATCACGATTTTTTATATTTTGACCGAAATTTTGCTGTTTTCTCGCATTTTGACACCTTTTATCTTTATTCTTGAAAAAGTTGTTCGCGACAAAGATTTAGCCGAGGGAATTGTGTTCGGTATTTTGGAAACCACACGGGGATACAAGGCAATATCGGGCGGTGGAATAACCTTTTTAACCTTGCCCGTGTGTGCATTTTTTTGTGGGTTTGGGGGGCTTTCGGTTATAACCCAGTCGCTAGCTTACTTAAAAAAAGCAAAAATAAAAACCGCCCCGTTCGTTTTTGCTAAACTTTTGCAGGCGGTATTATCTTTTATTTTAGGTGTTTTTTTGTCCCTTATTTTTTATCGATAATCTCTTTAAGAAGGGGCAAGGCTTTTTTAGGAACGAAGGGGTTAAAGTCACCTTTTAGGTCGATAACGTTTCTTATCCCCGACGAACTTACGTACCCCAAACTTGCGGGGGTGGGTATAAAAACCGACGTTATTTCAGGATAAAGGTCAACGTTGTACTGAGCCATTTTGTTCTCGTACTCATAGTCCTTTACGTCCCTAATTCCGCGCACGGTAAATGCTAAATTGTTCTCTTTCATAAAGTCCACAAGCATTCCGTCAAAACTTTTAACTTCCACCCTATCCTCGCCGTCGAAAACGGCTTTGATAAGGTCTATCCTTTGTTCCAATGAAAACATAGGTTTTTTATTTACGTTAACACCAACGGCAATAACTACCTTGTCAAAAATTTCAAGGCATTTATTTACAACGTATTCGTGTCCCTTGCTTATGGGGTCGAAAGTCCCCGCAAACACGCAACCCTTCATCAGTTTTCCTCCTTTTGAAAAAAGGTCAATTTAACTCTGCCATACTTTCTTCTGTCGGTGATTTTAAGTCGGTCAATTTGCCCGTCAAACTCCTTTTCGTCCTCCAAAATTATAAGTCCGTTGTCCTTTATAACTCGTTCGGCTTTTTGCACTGCTTCTCTTTTTAAGTCGCTTTTATAGGGCGGGTCGATATACACTATATCGAACTTTTCGTCCGTTCTATCTAAAAAGTTAATCGCGTCTAAATTCTTAATCGAATACGGCTCGTCTACTTTAAGTTTTAGTAGGTTATTTTTAAGAATTTGCAAACTCTTTTTATCGGCGTCGTTAAACACAACGCGTTTTGCCCCGCGGGAAAGGGCTTCTATCCCAATAGCACCCGTTCCGCAAAACAGGTCCAACACTTCAGCATCAATTACCTTAAACTGCAAAATGTTAAAAAGGCTTTCCCTTGCCATATCGGACGTGGGTCTTATTCCGTCAAAATTGACCTCTGCTAATACCCTACCGCGATATTTCCCACCAACTATTCTCAATTTGAACCACCGTGCAAATAATTTTGCTGTTTCTTTATCATTTCTTGTTGACGAATAATCTTTTTTGCACCCAAAATATACGGAATACCCATTGATAGAACGATTATCGGCAAGGCAGTTAAGCAAACGTAGAACACGTTTGGAACAATCGGCAAAGAGTTGTTTACCCTTGCAAACGCAAACACTACCATATAGATAAAGGACATCACAACACCCGCACCGTTAGATGTACTGCTACCCGTCGTATTGGAAAAACCGCTTGTACACATATGGATTATGGTGCAAATAATAAGGGGAACGCAAACTATAAGTCCCGACACAAAGCCTTTGTAAGACTTATACTCCTCTGCTTTTTTGATAGGATATTCTCTACCAGTTTCAATCATTTGACGCCTGTTTATATCGTTTGCAAGCAAAGTTTTATAAGCCGTTTGTCCGTCCCTATAAGAAACGATAGACATAAGAACCACAAAGAAAATCAAACACACTGCAACCAAACACACTTTAAGCGCGATAAGTCCAGGAGTGTCACCTATACAAAGTATTGCAAAGTCAATAAGCGCAAACATTCCTAAATACATATATGGAATAAATAACTGCTTGAAAAAATACGTGAACTGTTTCATTTATTTTACCCTTAACGTAAGTATATTTTTTCCGCTCGAACTGCGGATTTAACCAAAATTTCGTAACTGATTGTGCCGTATTTATCGGCAAGGTCTTTAGCGGAAGATAAAACCACAAAAAAGCCGTTTTCCTTCTTTATATCCGTTACCGCCGTGACGTCCATACACCGATTGTTGAACTGCCCAATAGTCGCCCTCCTAAAAAGTCCGTCAGCATAGCCGTATCGAACAAGGTTGATTTTTTGGTCGGCCTTTGCCCTACAAGTGCCGTAGAGTGCACTATCGCCCTTTTTTAAGTTTCTCTCTCTTATAATAGGAGCGTAGATTTTCATAATCGGCTTAACGTCAATCGCATCAGTTTTATAAGGGGTGTAGCCGTATAGCAAAATTCCCACGCGAACCATATCGAAAAACGCGCCCTCAATCACCCCTCCGCTAGAAGAAAGGTGACATATTGCCTTATTATTATACCTCTTAACGCAATTATTTGCAAGTAAAAATTTGTTTTGCTCTCTTTTTAGGCTGTTTTTATTTTGTGGATTGGATAAATGCCCGTACATTCCACAAATATCTAACCATTTATCCCCGCTAAATTCTTTAAATATATTTTCAAGTTCGGTGGTGGTATCTATCCCTTGCCTATTCATACCGCAGTTGAATTTTACGTGCGCTCTCGCCCTTTTCCCTTGCCTTTTTGCTTGATGGCAGAGCAAAATTGCATCTTCAAGTGAAAAAATCGTTGCGGTCAAATTGTATCTAACCAAATTTTCTAGGTCAAATGGATATACGGGAGAAAGGACAAGTATCTCGTTATCTATCCCCGAAAGGCGAAGTTTTATACCCTCTTCCACTAGTGCGACGGCAAAGCAATCGGCAATTTTATATAGTGCGTTTGCACACTCCTCTGCGCCGTGACCATATGCGTCGGCTTTAACTACCGCACATAACTTAGTGCTATTAGGAAGCAGTCCCTTTACCGCCGTTGCGTTCTCTTTTAATACTCTTAAATCTATAACCGCTTTATTTAACATATAAATTAATATATGTTAAACCCTCGACGGAAGTTTCCGCCAAGGGTTTATCTTATCCAAAAATTAGGTTGTTAATTTGTTTGAACTTTTAAGGTCGACTTGCCGAAAAGTTCTATGGTGATAGCAGTTTTTCCACAAGTTATTCTTTCTATTTCTTTTCCGTCAAGTAAAATACTTGCATTCACTATTGAAACAACGTTCAAGGTATGCGTGCCAAAGCCGTGGATTTCATATGTATATTCATCTTCGGTGCTAGCCACAACGTTTACTTGTTGGGTGTTAGCATATACAAAGCTTTGATTTTGATATGCAATTTCTAAAATATTGCGCTCTACCACTTCGCAGGCGAAAGAAAAATCGCCCTTTACCACTTCCGCCGTCTTTTTATTGCCTTGCTTTGTCCAATCGATATTTATTAGGTATAATTTACCGCTATCCCCGTCTTTCCAATCCGACCAATACACTTGATTTTCTTTATTGCGAACGTAAAGGTCTTTTTGAACGTAAATATCAAGCATTGTTTGCATAATGTTTGCACAAACGTATTTTAATTTTTCGTGCCCGGGATAAGCATAGGTGCAAAGCAAATAAGCATAGCCTTGCCCTAGTTTTTTCCTTATTAGTAGCGGGCGGTGGCTAGTCGCGTCAGTTAGGCAAACTTCCGCACCGTCAAGGGTAATATCCGCCAAGCGACATTCCCCATCCTCGTCCTCATTTTCAGCGGGAAGCCTTATCAAATCTTGTGCTTTTTTATAGTCTTTTTCTGGGAAATTTACACTCTCAATATCGCCCGAAAACTCTTCACAAGGCTTGCCTATTTTTACACCGAATAAATCGCTAACGTCACCGTCGTTAAACAAGTTTGCATTCTCAAAATCGTGGATTAATTTTCTATCCGTACGCTGAGATAGTTGGGGAACGGATAGAACGATAACCCCGCCTTGTTCTACGTAATTTTTCAACCTGTCATAGTCGTTTTTAAAGGTCTCTTCCACGCCGTCGCACTCTTTTTCCATTGTGTTCCAGCCAAGCATAAATAGAATTTTATAGTTATCATATGCTTCTTTAGATGCTTCTATCGGTAAGAAATCCCACTCGCCATATGGGTTTGAAGCAAATACTTTACGCGTCTTGTATGCGTTTTGGTTTAATGGCGTCAAATAAACGTTGGGCGCAACAATCTCAAGTAGGTGCATGCCCTTTTCGGGTTGACGATGTCCCCACTCCTCTTCGGGCGAGCCGTTTTTACCCCAAATTCGCCTATCCTCGTCCTTATATAAAAGTTTCATATTGGCATTGCACGTGGTTATCGCGGTAAAAGGTGCTTCGTGCCTACCTTGAATAAAGGCAAAATCTACTTGCGGTTTGCCCTGCCTTGCGTGCGTTTGAATGTGCTTATAAAACTCTATCGTAACCTTTTGCTTTTCTTCGGTCATATAATCATCGTTGACCATACGATAATATTTGTTGTTTTGGAACAAGCTATCTTCTTCAAACACAAGGTTTGCACCAAATACCCACGGCAAATACATGGCTATCCAATATCTACCGATAGCCGTTTCAAGTTCGGCTTGAATATTGTGCTGTGAAGCGACGTGAGCGCCCCAACCGCGTTTGCCATATGCCCTTGCATTGCCACGCGCATCTGGTAAAATGGTGAGGTGGTTTGCGCAATAGGTTTCGTGCCTTAAAATGTCTAGCCCTGCTTTATATGCATACCTTGCACCGCTACTGCACTCGCCCATAGCCACTTTTGCATCGCCAATTTTTAATGCTTTATAATCGCTTTTAAATTGTTGCACGGTCAAGTTTTCCGCTTGGTCCATTGTGGTAACTGACGGATTATCAAAATAGTTACCGTAATACACAATACCCGTGCGCTCGTGTCCACCAACTGCAAAATTATATTCGCCCGATGCGTCCACCACCGCCTTCATAAGATTAGCCTTAACCAAGCCGTGCATAATAACGTCGGTATAAACGTGGTGCTTTTTGCAGTCCTTTGCCAAATCGTAAATTTTATCCACGGGAACACACCAAGTTCTATAACCGCGCAAAATAAGGTAGTTACCCATTTGCTCGTCCAACATTTTCCTAAAATAGTATTGGTAGGTTTCGGGTTGGTCGATTTTTATTTCCACACCAGTTTTGGGCTCGATTTCCTCATTTAATCTATCCCAACTTTCACTTATAGTCGCCACTGACTTTTCTTTGCTTACGATATCGGTAAAGGTTATTTCCGCCTTTCCCATTCCCGTGGTTTTAAAGTAATACTCGTTTTCGCCACGCGTAAAGACGTTGAAAGTGTTTTCGTGAATTTCGTACTCTCCGCTAGGGTCACAACCCACAACGTTGTCACTGCAAGTAATTAAAACTTTTGCCGAATTTAGTGCAAATACACGCACCGAAAAAACTTTTCCAATCTTTGTCCATTTTGGGCAAGATAATATTTGCAAGTGCCTCCGCTCTTCAACAAAAAGTCTTACCATTTGCACCAAAATAACCATTGAATCATCGTGGTTTACTATTTCAATTTTGTTTTCGCCCCCTTTTAATAACGCGGTCGGGATTGAAAAAAAAGTTTCTTCAAAATGTTGAGATTGGTGGTCCCAATCGCACGAATATTTGGCGTTTTTATAAACGCTTTTGCCATTTATAAACACCTCATAATCGGCAACACCGCTTATAGGAACGTTTTTGTCTTCGCTTTTACTTTGAATTACGCGGATTGCACCTTGCACTTCAAGTTGTTTATCCTTCGACTTTTTTGCGTTAAAGTCAAAGGTCGCCTTAGAACTTTTCCCACACGGGACAACAACGCCATTAACACCGAAAAAGTTATTTTGTGCCCCCGAAAAGCATTCTCCCTTTATACGAATTTCGTTTTGCTTTTGTTTTGCCAAATACCACTCGTCCTTTTGCATATACACGTGCATTACGGCAAGTAAAAAGGGATTTTCTAGGTCAAAAGTAAGGTGTTTATTGTCAAGCAAGTCTTTCAAAGTAAATTTTCCGCTTGCTGACACGGTATTAAATTCAATTATAGTATTATCGTCACCCTCAACCGTGAATGCATACCCGTCGTAGCAGTTACATATTGTGGACTTCCACTCGGCTTTTCCATACGGCACGGTAATTGGCGTCAAAACGTGACAGCCGAATCTATCTTCTTGAAATTCTATATGCTTTGTATCAAGAAGTTTTCCGCCCCGAACGTCAATGCGTCCGTCAAAACAAAGCTTGGGTAAATACTTTTCGGTAAAATAAATATGTCTATATCCCCAGTCTACGAAAAATTCAACTTTCATTACTTGCTCTCCATAAGATTTATAGCCTATCTATAAACTAACTTATCGTTTTTATTTATTATACTTTATTACCCTTAAGTTTTCAAGTGAAATTTCATTTTTGCCATTAATTTATTAGTAAATTATATAAAAAACCCCCGACGGAATTTCCGTTGGGGGTTAATGTTATCCAAAAATTATTTTCTGGGGTTTTTAAGTTGAGCTTGAGCAGCAGCAAGTCTTGCAATCGGTACACGGAAGGGTGAGCAAGAAACGTATGAAAGACCGATTTTATGGCAGAATTCGATTGACGAGGGGTCGCCACCGTGTTCACCACAAATACCGCAATGCAAATCTGCACGAACGCCTCTACCAAGTTTAACTGCAGTATCCATAAGTCTACCAACACCGTTTTGGTCGATTTTTGCAAACGGGTCGTTTTCGAAAATCTTGGTGTCATAGTAAGCGGTGAGGAACTTGCTAGCATCGTCACGTGAGAAGCCGTAAGTCATTTGGGTAAGGTCGTTAGTACCGAAGCAGAAGAATTCAGCTTCTTTTGCAATTTCGTCAGCAGTGATACATGCTCTAGGAATTTCAATCATAGTACCAACTTCATACTTAAGGTTAGAGCCTGCTTTTGCAATTTCTTCGTCAGCAGTTGCAACAACGATGCTCTTAACGTATTTAAGTTCTTTTGCTTCGCCAACAAGCGGAATCATGATTTCGGGAACAACCTTCCAATCAGCGTGTCTATTTTGAACGTTGATAGCAGCGCGAATAACCGCTCTGGTTTGCATTTTAGCAATTTCAGGATAGGTTACGCTCAAACGGCAACCACGGTGACCCATCATGGGGTTAGATTCGTGGAGAGAAGCGATAATGCTTCTAATTTGAGCAACCGACTTGCTTTGTGATTTTGCCAAGGTTTCGATATCGTATTCGCTTACGGGAACGAATTCGTGTAGGGGCGGGTCAAGGAAACGAATGGTAACGGGGTTACCTTCTAGTGCTTCGTAAAGTTTTTCGAAGTCGCCTTGTTGCATGGGAAGAAGCTTATCTAGTGCGGCTTCTCTTTCAGCCAAGGTGTCTGAACAAATCATTTCACGGAAAGCATCAATTCTGTCGCCTTCAAAGAACATGTGTTCGGTACGGCAAAGGCCAATACCTTCAGCGCCGAGTTCACGTGCTTTTGCTGCGTCCTTAGGAGTATCGGCGTTAGTACGAACACCCAATACTCTATACTTATCAGCCCAACTCATGATTCTGCCGAAGTCACCAGAAATGGTTGCGTCAACAGTGGGGATTGCGCCGTCGTAAATGCTACCGGTAGAACCATCGATAGAGATTACGTCGCCTTCTTTGTAGGTCTTTCCAGCAAGAACGAAAGTTTTTGCATCTTCGTCGAAGTTGGTGATTGCAGAGCAACCGGATACACAGCAAGTACCCATACCACGAGCAACAACGGCTGCGTGAGAGGTCATACCACCACGAGCGGTCAAGATACCTTGAGAAGCTTTCATGCCTTCGATATCTTCAGGTGAAGTTTCCAAACGAACGAGGATAACCTTTTCCTTTCTTTCCTTCCAAGCCTTAGCGTCTTCAGCGGTGAAAACGATTTTACCGCATGCAGCACCGGGAGATGCACCGAGCGCTCTTGCAGCGGGCTCAGCACTCTTTAATGCTTTTGCGTCGAATTGGGGGTGCAAAAGGGTGTCGAGGTTTCTGGGGTCAATCATCAAAACTGCTTGCTTTTCGTCAATCATACCTTCGTCAACGAGGTCGCATGCGATTTTGAGAGCAGCGGCAGCGGTACGCTTGCCGTTTCTGGTTTGAAGCATATAGAGTTTGCCGTGTTCAACGGTAAATTCCATATCTTGCATATCTCTATAGTGGTCTTCCAAGATTTTGCATACTTTTTCGAATTGTGCGTATGCTTCAGGGAATTTTTCAGCCATTTGAGCGATAGGCATCGGGGTTCTAACACCAGCAACAACGTCTTCACCTTGTGCGTTGGTCAAGAATTCACCCATAAGTTTCTTTTCGCCGGTAGCGGGGTCACGAGTAAATGCAACACCAGTACCGCAATCGTCACCCATGTTACCGAAAGCCATTGCTTGAACGTTAACAGCGGTACCCCAGCTATAAGGAATATCGTTGTCGCGACGGTATACGTTTGCACGGGGGTTGTCCCACGAACGGAAAACCGCTTTAACAGCGCCGATAAGTTGTTCCTTAGGATCGGTCGGGAAATCAGAACCGATTTTTGCTTTATATTCAGCCTTAAATTGGTTAGCTAATTCCTTTAAGTCTTCAGCAGTTAACTCAACATCAAGAGTAACTCCCTTTTCTTCC
>JAFQJB010000012.1 GCA_017397305.1 Clostridia bacterium
CCTTGTATATATACCATTGCGGTGACGTTAGCGGTGAGGTCCCACCTGTTCTCATACCGAACACAGTAGTTAAGCTCACTAGCGCCGACAATACTTGACTGGCGACGGTCCGGGAAGATAGGTTGTTGCTGCATCCATTAAAATGGCTCTTTAAGAGCCACAAATTGCCCCTTAGCTCAGTAGGTAGAGCATTCGGCTGTTAACCGAAGTGTCGTCAGTTCGAGTCTGTCAGGGGCAGCCAACAAAAGAAAAGACCAACAAAAGTTGGTCTTTTTCTTTTGCCGTCGGTCCCCGACGGAGATGAACTTTCCGAGTCGTCAGTGACGCGATTGACCGCAAGCGGTAACAATCGCTATTCCGTCGCTAACGCTCCTTACGAGTCTGTCAGGGGGGTGGTTATATTAATTGATTATTGTATTTATGTGCAAGCACCTAATACAATAAATCAATTGCGGCGTAAAAACTGTTTTCTAAACGAAAACAAAGCTATCGCTTTTGCAAAATAAATTTTGCGTTTTTACTTCATTTAGTTTTTTCTTTGCCTGGATTTGAACTAAAATTTTCCAAAATCCTTGACTTTTTATTTTACATATGATATCATAGCATTATAATATTATGATATCATTATAAAACGGAGATTATGATATGAATAAAACAAAAACGCCAACGGTTGATAAGGTTACATTTCCGTTACGTTTACCACCAAAAATGTATAAACAAATTAGAGCAAAGGTAAACGAAATTAAAGAAAATGAAAATTACGCTTATAGCATAAACGATTTTTTAACGGAAATTATTGAAAAAGGCTTAAAGGAGAGTAACAAATGAGCATTTTGAAAAGAACGGAAGACCAAGTAAGGGATGCTGCAAAAATAATATTAGGCTTTGTTAAAACAGAAAAAGACGTAGAACAAGGTACAGGGCAAATTACAACCTTTAATGAATTAGGTTTTAAGGGGAATAATAAAAAACCTGATGGTTGGTATTTGCCAAAAAATAAAACGCTACCTGCTATTATTTTAGAGGCAAAATCAGAAAAAGAAGATATTACTTTACAAAAATGGGTAGATGAGTTAACGAGAAACTGCGATATTGTTTTAACTCAATATGAGCATGTCGTAGGAATTTTATATAATGGTATAGATATTCGTGTTTTTAAAGACAACGTGGAAGTAAGCGGACTTTCTAGTGTATTACAAGATAAAGGTTATTATATTGAACTTTTTACCAAAAATACGATTGATAAACAAAGAATTTACAACTTAACAAAAAGAATCAATGATTGCTTGCATACAGAATTTGGTATTAAAAATTTATACCATAGAATGATTTTTACGGCGTGCGCTTTGGTGGCAAAGAGATATGGCGCTATGCTTATTAAAGATATGAGTTTTTCTTTAATGAAAAATTCTATTTTAAGCACGTTGAATAAATCATTAGAAGAAAGTAGAAAGCAAAATTTAAAACTTGATTTATTGACGGAAGTTTACGCTGAAATTAAAATGAACAATACAACCAACCAAGAAGCAATAAATAATTTTATTGTTTGGGTTTCTGAAATTTCAGAGTGCGTTAATTCTGATTATTGGAACGGCGAAGACGTAATGGGTATTTTCTTTAATGAATTTAACCGCTACAAAGGAAAGTCGGAATCTGGACAAGTATTTACACCTGACCATATTACTTCTTTTATGTATCGTTTGATTAATGTAAATCAAAACGATAAAGTGTTGGACGCTGCTTGTGGTTCGGGCGCATTTCTTGTTAAAGCAATGTGTAATATGATGAAAGAAGCGGGCGGTATTAAAACTAAAAAAGCAGGACAAATTAAAGAATCACAATTATTCGGTATAGAAAATGATAGAGAAATTTTCGCCCTTGCCTGTGCCAATATGTTGATTCATAAGGACGGAAAAACAAATTTAGAACGTTTAGATAGTAGAACTTTGGAAGCTTGCGAATGGATTAAAAGTAAAAAAATTACAAAGGTTCTTATGAACCCACCGTTTGAGACAAAATATGGGTGTTTGACTATTGTTGATAACGTATTAAAAAATGTACCGCAAAACACAAAGTGCGCTTTCATTTTACCTGATAAAAAATTAGAAAAAGATAGCAGGGGTAAAAAATTATTAAAGCATAGCACACTTGAAAAGATTATTAAATTACCCGAAAAAGTATTTTCGGAGGGTGTAACAACGTCAATTTTTATATTCACGGCAGGCATTCCACAAAATAATAAAGAAATATTTGCTTGCTATATAGAAGATGATGGTTTAGAAACAGTTAAAAATCAAGGCCGTCAAGATATTAAAGACAAATGGCAAGACATTGAAGATTTGTGGATTGATATTATCCATAAACAATCTGGACACGAAACAATACAGTGGGTAAAGCCAAACGAACATTTAAGTTATCAAATACCTGAAGTTCCATTTGAAATTACGGAAGAAGAGTTTACAAAGACAATAATGGATTATTTAATGTTTAAGGAAGGCATTGACGTTAAAGAATTTAATGATTCATTAATGAAAAAAGTTTTATATAACAGCGAAGTAAAACAGGAGAAAGGCGACGTTGTTATTACATTAAAAGGTGAAAATAATGAGTAATGTTGATACGAGTAAATGGAAAGAGTTTGTAATAGGTGAATTGTTTGATATACACCCAACAAAAGCATATAAATTAACAAACAGCAGTTTATATGCTGAAGATGGAAAAAATCCTGTTGTTGTAAATTCAAGCTTTAATAATGGTATCGGTGGTTATTCCCGATTGGAAAACACCGAAAATGGTAATATAGTAACTTTTAGTGATACAACGTCTGCGGATGCTATATTTTATCAAAAAAATCCATTTATTGGGTATCCACATATACAAGGAATGTACCCTATTGGAGAGTATAAAAATAAATGGAACGAAAAATCGTATTTGTTCTTCATATCTGTTTTTAGGAGCAGAGCAATAGGTCTAAATTTCGACTATGTGAATAAATTTACAAGAGAAGATGCAAAAAAGATGACAATAAAATTACCCGTTGACATTAATGGCAACCCAAATTTTGCATATATGGAAGAATATATGCAAAATTTGGAAAGTGCGGTCAGCTCTTCGCTGACTGCTTTGCGGTCAGCGAAGAGCTCAAAAACTTGCGAACAGGTTGATATAGCAAGTTGGAAAGATTTTCATTTATACGATATTTTTAATATAGATTCGGGAACAAAACTTGATAAAGCAAAGATGGATACAACAGGTGATGAAATATGTTTTGTGGGAAGGTCAGGTGTTAATAATGGCATAACACAAAAAGTGAAACGCATTGAAGGGCTTGCTCCATATAGTGCAGGAAATTTAACATTATCATTGGGCGGGGCTTATCTAGGTTCTTGTTTTGTTCAAGAAGAACCGTTTTATACGAGTCAAAATGTAGTAGTGCTGATTCCAAAGGGAGATATTGGATTTTACGCAAAACAATTTATAGCAACAGCAGTATTTAAGGAAAGTCAAAATAATTATAAGGCTTTTATAAAAGAGTTGAACGCCTTTATTAAAACTACATTTTCAATAAAACTACCAGTCAAAGAAAATGGCGAGATTGATTACGATTTTATGGAAAAATTTATGTTAAATAGATATATGAAAACTAAAATGTCTTTAAGATATTTGGCGACAAGATATTAAAAATTACTTTTTATCCCACACGCATACCCTAAAAATGAGATTTAGGCCACAAACACTAGTATAGGTCTATAAGTATTTTGCTTATAGACCTATATTTTTTACATTTTTTACGACTTGAAAGACCTTCAAGTTAGTTATTTGTTTAATATTGGTGCAAAAAAGAAAAGTTTGTGGTAGAATATCTATATCAATTAAATCTTAAAGGAGAGATGTATGGAAAATTCTTTTGGAAGTTTTTTAAGCCAAAAGCGGAAAGAAAAAAAACTAACACAAAAAGAATTATCTAAGTTGCTATTTGTGTCGGAGTCTACTATAAGCAAGTGGGAAAAGAATGTTGCACATCCTGATATAACCTTACTTCCAAAACTATCTGCAATATTGGGTGTAACCGAGCACGAGCTTATAACGGCAAGCATTGATAATAAAGCAAGGGAAGAAAAGAAGCAAGCAAAAAAGTGGAGGACGTTTTCGTTAACTTGGAGTTTATTTTTCTATATTGCTTACGGCATTGCGTTAATTCCGTGCTTTATTTGTGACCTTGCAATAAACAAAACTCTCTCTTGGTTTTGGATAGTGCTTTCGGCATTAATTCTTGCGTTCACTTTTACGAATTTACCCAAGGTGATAAAGAAATATAAACTTATTTTTATTCCGTTATCGCAGTATTTAGCACTAGTTCTACTTTTTGGTGTGTGCTGTATTTACAATAATGGTAATTGGTTTTGGATAGCGACTTTATCTGTTCTTTTGGGTTTAACAATTATATTTACACCTATTTATATTGCAAAATATAAAGTTTTTTCGAAAATAAAAAAATGCAACGATTTTGTTTCGGTTGCCGTTGATTTTTTAATGCTAAATATCCTTCTTGTCGTGATTAATTCATACGCATTAACAAACGGATATGCTAATGGATGGTGGTATTTTAAAATTGCTCTTCCCATTGTGCTTTTCTTGTATTTAGCGTTAAATATTATTTTGTGTGTGCGATTTTTAAGAATAAATAGATTTTTAAAAACGAGTGTCATTTTGCTTTTATCAAACGCATTTTTATATTTACCGCCGCTTTTTATAAAAGTAAAAAATCCTGAAATTCAAAAGGAAATCGACCAAATAAATATTTTTAAGGCGAATTTTTCCTCTTGGGGAAAAGGTATCATGCTTGAACAAAATATACACCTTATTATTTGTTTAGCGCTATTATTTGTATCGCTCGTATTTTTGACAGTTGGGTTAATTTCTCATTTTAGACGAAAAAACAAACGTTAAAATTCTTTTTGTTCCTAGCAAAAAATAAAAAACCACTAACGAAAGTTAGTGGTTTTAATTTATTTCAGCAAAAAATTCGTCAAAGGAAAGTTCAAAAGTTTTAACAAGCGCAATTATATAACTTGCCTTGGGCTCGTTTACGTTGCGTTCCCAATAATCAATCGCTTTTTGGCTTACGCCAACGGCTTTGCCGAGTTGCATTTGCGACAAGCCTTTATCCAACCTTAATTCTTTTATCTTTTCCCCAATACTCATAATTATATTATAGAAGAAATCTTCTTAAAATAATTGACAAAGAAGAATTCTTCTTGTATAATTTTAAAAAACATAAAGGAGAAAAGTTATGGCTAACTCAAGGAAAAAATTGAAATGGTTGTTTACGGTAACGTGCTTTATTTTGTTGATGCCGATTTTATTTAGTGTGGTAGCTTGCGGTGGTGGGCTAGATGAGGACGATAAACAGGTTTATAAAATGGTTGGTTTAATTTTTGATAGGCTTGACTGTCCAGAAAAGGCAAATTTAATATCGGGAACCATCGATGATTTTGGCGACGGATATTTCTTTATTGAAGAGGACGGGACTTATAAGGCTTACTACGTTGATAAAAGCACCAAGAAGGTGTATGACGGTTACGAAATTATAATGTTTTATGACACTTATAGTTATGAATATGACCAATACTGTCGTTTACCGTATTATGAAGACCCATACTGCGACTATGAGGCGATAAACAAAAAACTTGATAATAAGTATAATTAATGATAACATATTATAAAATATAAAACATTGCAAGGTGAAAGGTTATGAAAGAGTATAAGGTTTTGACCCAAAAAGACAAGTGGTTTAGCGGTAAGTTTGACCCGCAAAAACTTGAAGAGGCTATAAACGCATACGCTAAACAAGGTTGGCAAGTCAAGTCTGCTTTTTCAGCACAAATTCCCGGTGCGTTTGGGAGTAGAGAAGAAGCGATTGTTTTGTTAGAAAGGGATTGCTAATATGGTATACTATTCTATTTTTGAAGACGTTATTTTTGTAGAGGGTGAAATACCTTTCGAACGTTCGTTAGGCACGGTAGAATACAAGAAAAAAGGCATTATCAACGAGCAGTTCAAAAACCTAGATAACGTCAAGTATCAGCTTGCTGTTAAGGCAAAAGAGGTTGGCGCAAATGCCGTGATAAAATTTAAGTATGGTCAAAAAAACACCTCTTGGTTTAGGGCGATGATATTGTCCATTGACGACAACGTTAATTGGTTTGGCTCTGGTGAAGCGGTGTTATTATCGCAAGAGCAGTATCAAGAGATTTTGGAAAAAAATATTAAAAACCAATAAAATTTGCTTGACAACCGATTATTCAAGTGCTAAAATTTGATTATCTTAATAAAAGGCAATGACGAAGACGGTTTCTTTCAAACGTTTTTTTAAGAGAGTCGGGGGCGGTGCAATCCCGATAAAAACCGATAGAAAACCTATCACTTCCGAGCTGAAAGTCCAAAAAGGGTAACCTTAGTAGGCGCTTTCCGTGTAGGCTACGTAAACGCATAAGAGTTGATGGACTCTGAAAGAGGCAGTTTAACTGCAATTTGAGTGGTACCGCGAGTATTTATTACCCGTCTCAAAGCAAAAAGCTTGAGACGGGTTTTTTTAATGCAAATATGCGTCGTTATGCGTCGTTATGCGTCGTTTCTATGCAAGCTCACAAAATTCGATGACCAGACGGTCTATCTCATCTATTCGCTTGCAAGAGCCTAGCCTAACTTGCATCTTTGTCTTAAAAAATATTAAAAAACAAAAATATATATAAATTAAAAAATTTTAAGGAGGTTTCAACAATGAACTCGAACAACACTTTAACTCAATTATCCGAAGTCGCAACAAGAATTAAGGAGTTGCGCGAAATTATTGGGTACTCCACAACGCAAATGGCTGAAAAGACCAACGTCGATGAAGCACAATACCTTGCATATGAAAGCGGAAAAGAAGATATTCCTTTTTCCTTTATCCATAAGTGTGCTTTGACGTTTGGCGTTCAAATGACCGACCTTTTGGAAGGTAGTTCTGCTCGCCTTTCCACCTATACCGTTACAAGAAAGGGTAAGGGACAAGAAACGGCAAAAGAAGACGGCATTGATATTTCTAACCTAGCGCCTAAATTTAAAGACAAACTTGCAGAACCTTATTACGTTACTTACGAATATTCGGCTTCTCAACAAAATAAACCTATCCACCTAACCACCCACAGCGGTCAAGAATTCGACCTTATAATTAGCGGTAAACTTAAAGTTCAAGTCGGTGAGCATACCGAAATTTTGGGCGAGGGGGATAGCATCTATTACAACTCTTCACTTCCTCACGGCATGATTGCTGTTGACGGCAAGGACTGTACCTTCGTCGCTGTGGTAATGTCTGGCGATAATTCTGCCGAAACGGTGGTTAGAAAGAGCGTAATGGCGGCTAAAACCAGCGAAAGCTTGGTTTGTGAAAAATTCGTCGACACCGTTGAAGACGAGCAAGGAAGGCTTAAATCAATCGATTTTAAGAATACCGACACTTTTAACTTTGGTTTCGATATCGTTGACGGCATTGCTGAAAAATATCCCGAAAAACTTGCAATGCTCCACCTAGATAAAAACAAAAACGAACGTCGTTTTACCTTTAAGGATATTAAACGTGCCTCTAACCAAGTTGCAAACTACTTTAAGTCGCTAGGAATAGGTAGAGGCGACAAGGTAATGCTCGTTCTAAAGCGTCACTATCAATTCTGGTTCTGCATGGTTGCACTCCACAAACTTGGTGCGGTGGCAATTCCAGCAACTAACCAACTTAAAGAACACGATTTCGAGTATAGATATAATTCTGCAGGGGTAAAGGCAATCGTATGTACTGCCGACGGCGACACCTATACTTATGCTGAAAGTGCGGCTAAAAAATGTCCTCAAGTGGAAAAACTCATCATGGTTGGCGGTGCAAAAGAGGGCTGGCACGACTTTGATAAAGAATATACCTTATTTACTGGTAAGTTTGACCGCCCCGAAGATTGCTCACAAGGTGATGAAACGGCACTAATGTTTTTCACCTCAGGAACGACTGGCAATCCCAAGATGGCAGCGCACAAGCACACCTATGCTCTAGGTCACTTTGTAACTGCTAAATATTGGCACTGCTGTGAACGTGACGGACTCCATTTGACCATTTCGGACACTGGCTGGGGTAAATCGCTCTGGGGCAAACTCTACGGTCAATGGCTTTGCGAGGGTGCGGTATTCGTTTACGACTTCGATAAGTTTGACGAAAACGATATACTCCCAATGTTCGCAGAATATAACATAACCACCTTCTGTGCGCCTCCTACAATGCTTCGTATGCTCATACGTGGCGACCTTTCAAAGTTCGATTTGTCATCAATTCACCACATGACAACGGCTGGCGAAGCGCTCAACCCCGAAGTTTTCAATAAGTTCAAAGAAGCAACCGGCTTAGAGATAATGGAAGGCTTTGGTCAAACCGAAACCACCCTTGCTATAGCAAACCTTTACGGCACCACTCCAAAAATCGGTGCAATGGGTAAGGCTAACCCCCAATACGACGTTGACGTTGTAGATGCCGACGGCAATAGTGTTCCCGCGGGTGAAGTTGGCGAAATAGTTATCCATACCGACAAAAAAGTTCCTTGTGGTTTGTTTAGAGAATACTATCGCGATATCGAAAAGACAAACGAGGCTTGGCACGACGGACTCTATCACACTGGCGACACCGCTTGGCGTGACGAGGACGGATATTTTTGGTACGTTGGACGTGTTGACGACGTTATCAAGTCTTCAGGTTATCGTATCGGACCTTTTGAAATCGAATCGGTTATCATGGAACTTCCCTACGTATTAGAATGCGGTGTTTCCGCCGTTCCCGACGAAGTACGTGGTCAAGTTGTTAAAGCAAGCATAGTTTTAACCAAGGGCACCGAACCCACCGAAGAATTGAAGAAAGAAATCCAAAAATACGTAAAAGACCATACCGCGCCTTACAAGTATCCTAGAGTAGTTGTATTCCGTGATGAATTGCCCAAGACTATAAGCGGTAAAATCCAAAGAAATAAGTTATAAGCATCGCAATAGTGCGTTACTGCTTTGTAAAAACGATTTCGATAACCAAAAAGGTTTATCTCACCCGTTTTTACAAGCGAGCCTTCTCTTGCTCGCTTCTAACTCATTTCTTACATAAATAAGCGATAAACATCGTTTGGCGTCGTTAACTGATTCGCCAAAACAACCTCGATGAACGGACGTTCTATCTCGTCTGTTTTGGCTCTCGAGCCTAGCCAAACTCGCTTCTAACTCATTTCTTAACTAAAACAAGTTATAAACTGCGTTGCAGGTCGTTTACTGCTTAGTGTTTTGATTTCGATAACCAGACGGTTTATCTCATCCAAAACACTTCGCGAGCCTACTGCAACTCGCTTCTAACTCATTTCTTAGCTAAAACAAGTTATACATCGCAATAGTGCGTTACTGCTTTGTAAAACGACTTGGGTAAATAAACAAACGTATACTTAAAAAGCCTTTTAGCCTACGCTATCGGGCTTTTTATGATTTTTACCATTGATTTTATTTATACTTTATGATAAAATAGAGATAATAAAAATTAAGGACTTATTATGGAAAGAAAAAGTTCAAAAAGGTTTTGGACCACGCTTGTGCTGTTTAGCCTTATAGGGCAAGTGGCATGGGTGGTTGAAAACATGTATTTCAACGTATTTATCTACAATATGTTTGGGGCAAGCCCAAAGCAAATCTCGTTCATGGTGGGTGCTTCTTCGGTGGTGGCGACGCTTACCACCATATTTATTGGTGCGTTATCGGACAAGATAGGCAAGCGAAAGGTGTTTATCTCGGTCGGCTATATGCTATGGGGTGTTTCCATTTTGCTATTCGCGTTCGTGAGAAAGGACTTTATCGGTGGACTTTTTGCAACTGCAACCTCCGTTTCGGCAGTTTGCATTACGATTACCATAATCTTGGACTGTCTTATGACCTTTTTCGGTTCGACGGCAAACGACGCTTGCTTTAACGCGTGGCTAACCGACTCAACCAACGAAAAGAATAGGGGAGCGGCTGAGGGTATTAACTCCATGATGCCCTTGATGGAAATACTTGTGGTGTTTGGCGGATTTATGGCGTTTGACCTTTCAAAGTCATCAAGTTGGACTGCCATTTTCATCATAATAGGCGCGGTAGTGTTCGTTATTGGGCTTTTATCAATCTTTTTGATACAAGAAGAATACAAAAAAGCCGAGGACAATCAAAAGTATTTTAAGAACATAATTTACGGCTTCCGTCCCTCAACAATAAAGAAAAACCCCGTGCTCTATGCAACAATTATTGCCTTTGCGCTCTTTAGTATTTCAATACAAGTGTTTATGCCCTACCTTATAATCTATTATGAGGTTGCGCTTGAAATGGAAAACTACGTGTTCATTATGGCACCAGCAATAATAATTGCGGGGGTGGTTACGGCAATTTACGGAAGGTACTACGATAAAGCTGGTTTTATGCGTTCGATAATTCCCGCTCTAAGTTGCCTTGCGGTAGGTTATATCGTGTTGTCGCTGTTTACCAACGTGGTGTGCGTGTTTATCGGCTCGCTACTTATGATGACGGGATATCTAACGGGAATGGCAGTTTTTGGCGCGATGATGCGTGATAAAACCCCTGAAGGAAAGGCGGGAGCGTTCCAAGGTTTAAGAATTGTTGGGCAAGTTATGATTCCCGGTATAGTTGGCCCCACAATAGGTGCATGGGTGCTATCCAACGCAAAAGTAATGATAAACAATGACGGCACTGAGTCGTTTATTCCAAATAGGAACATTTTCTTTGCCGCACTGGTTGTCTTGATAGTGGCGCTTGCTGGCGTTTATTTGGTGTATAGGTTAAACAAAAAACAAAAGCAAAAATAGATTAAAGCACACTACTGTGTGCTTTTTCTTTTTGCTAATTCTATAATATTACCTTTTACATTCGTTTGACATATCTGCGCTAAGGGGGTATAATAATCTTAATTTTTAATTAAGGACTAATTATGAAACTATTTTTATCAACGTTAAACCAAATGGGCGTTCTTGGAACGTTTATGATTATCGGCTTTATTTTAGGGAAACTTGGTATACTTAAAAAAAGTTCGACAAAAGCCATATCTAGAATGGAAAACAACATTTTCTTGCCCGCTTTGGTTATGTACACTTTTATTGAAAACTTCAATATGTCAACCCTTTCGTCTTCGTGGAAACCCTTGCTTTTATCGCTTGCGATAGAACTTGTGATTATTCCTATAAGCATAATCATTGCAAGACGTTGTTCGAAGAGTGACTTTTTAAGAAGAATGTACACTTACGGACTTTGCTTTTCCAACTTTGGCTTTATGGGCAATGCCGTTGTAAGCGCACTCTTCCCAGAGTATTATACTGCTTACATAATATTCACTCTTCCACTTTGGGTGCTCATTTACGTTTGGGGTGTTCCTGGGCTTTTGATTGAAAGAGAACATGCCCCTAAAGACAAAAAGGACAGAGTTTTAAGTTCGCTTAAAGCACTTATCAATCCCATGTTTATTGCAATGCTCATAGGTGCAATAATCGGTATAACGGGGCTTGGAAGCAAGATTGCACTTGACGAGAACGGCAACGGAATTTTCATAATGCAAGTGGTTAAGGTTTGCGGAGGCTGTATGTCACCGCTAGCAATGATTATGACGGGTATAACCTTTGCGTTTATAGACTTTAAGAAGGTAATAAAAACCATAAGCATATACGTTGTAACCTTGCTTCGTCTTATCGTTTATCCTTTGGTGATAGGTGGGTTGTTCCTTCTTATCGATAGACTTGTTGTAAGTATCGACCAAACCTTTTACGTTTGCCTCGTTTGTTCGGTTGCTATGCCCCTTGGGCTTAACACAATCGTTATTCCGTCGGCATATGGTAAGGACACGTCCGTTCCCGCAGGTATGGCACTCGTCTCGCACGTTTTGTCTATTGTGACTATTCCACTCGTTATGGCAATTTTACTTTAATTAAGGAGTTAAAATGAAGGCTGTAATCGACCACGAAAAAATAGGCGAGATTGCTTATTTTGAAAAATTTTGGACGGGAAAAAAGGAACTTTTTATCAACCGAGAACCTTTCTTTAAGGTGAGAAAGCGCACGTATGAAGGGCAAGTTGACGGAAAGACCGTAACCGCAGAACTTGTTGGCGGGTTCTTTTCGGGTACAACCTTAAAAGTGCAAGAAGAAACCGTTCAACTTACACCCACACTAAAGTGGTACGAGATAGGTTTTTCTCTACTTTTAATTGCACTTACCGCGCTGTTTGCTTATATCCCCGTGTTAAATGCTATTATACCGCTTGCAAGAAAGATTTTGTCCATTGCGGTGAGTGTGGGGCTTGCAATTTTTGACGTCGCACTTATGAAATTTACCCGTTCAATTTTGCTTAAAATTGCAATCACTTTATTAATGATTGCCTTTTCGTTCGGGTTTTGTTTATTACTTAATTTGTAAAGAAAAAAGCGTTGATTTATCAACGCTTTTCATTTATGTTCTTTATAGAGTTTCTTATTATCAGTTCGCATTTTTGAACAATGCTAGATTTTAGTGTTAGGTATTTCCTGTCGAATTTTTTTATAACGAGGTCGATTGCCGCGTCGCATACGGCTTTGCTATCCGTTCTTATAGACGATAGGGAGATGTTTGAGTGGGAAGCAAGTGAGATATCGTCGCTACCAACAATGGAGAAATTTTCAGGTACGCTATGCCCGTGATTTTTTATGCACTGCATTGCGCCAAGTGCGATGTAATCGTAGGCTGCAAATATTGCAGTTGGGGGCGACGGGAGTGCGTAAAGTCGCTCCATAGCCTCGTACCCCGCTTGCTCAAAACGTTTGTCCGACTCTATTATATAGTTAGAATCAACGTGTAGATGGTTTTTGTTCATAGCTTCAGTAAAAAGCAGTTGTTTACTCCTCGTCAGTTTTTCGCCTATATAGGCGATTTTTTTATGTCCGTTTTGCTTGAACAACTTTATCATTTGGTCGTAAACCGCGGGGGCGGAGAAGCTTCCGCTTTTCTTTATGGTGGATAGATTAACAATCGGCACCCCGTCTGGTGAACTTTTTAGCTTTGCGTCTATAATGATAATTCCGTCAACCGACTTTGTTGCGTTAAAGTAACTTATCAAACCTTGGGTGTCTTCGGTTTTAAAGTCGTTAGAGGATACTAGCGAAATTATCCCGCGTTTTTTTAATTGCGCTTCCATATACGATGCCATAGTGTAATAGATTTCGCTGACTAGTTCGGGAATAATTATTGCAACTGCTTTTGTTTGGCGGGGGCATTTATAATACTTATCAAAGCACCCGTTTTCTTTTGCAATTTCAAATATGGTTTGCTTGGTTTTTTCGCTTATTTCATTGCTGTTTTTGAACGCCTTTGACACCGTTCCAACCGAAACCGAAGCAAGTTCTGCAAGTTTTTTGTAATTCATAATATTTCCACCTTTTCCTAATTATAACAAACAAATAAAAATAACACAATAAAATTTTTATATTTACGAAAAAGTTTCGTAAATAACGATATTGATAAGAGATAAAATTATTGATATAATCAATAAAAAAATTAATAGGTGTAACTATGTCAAAGATAAAAATAGGCTGGGCGGAAGTTGATATTACGCCCAAAAAGGGCACTAAAATAGGGCTTGCCGGTCAGTTTTTTGAAAGAATTACCGACGAGGTTGAAAGCCCAATTACCTTAACCGCGCTTGCAATCGATAATGGTGACGACAACTTTATAATTTGTTCATGCGACCTTGTAGCCGTTGACGATAACCTAGTTAAAATGGTTAAAGATAGACTAAAAGAAGACGGAACTGTTAATCCCGACAAGGTAATCGTTTCGGCAATACATACGCATACTTCTTACGTTTACAAAAGACAAAGTAACGTTACGAGTTTGGCGAACTCTTTTGACTATCTAAAAAAAGTAATACCAGAGGATATGAAATATAAGCCCTTGGTGTCAAGTGAAGATAGAATGGACCCCGAAGTTGCTTTAGAGTTTATCGCGAATAAAATTGTTGAAGCAGTTATTACCGCTTGGTTAAATAGAGAATATGGCAGTTATAGAAATGCGTTCGGTAGAGCGGCGGTTGGAATGTGTAGACGCGTTTGTTATGATGACCAAAGCGCGCTTATGTGGGGGGATACAAACACTCCTAACTTTACTTCTCTTGAAAGTGGAAACGATAACGGCATCGAACTAATATTTACCTACGATAAAGATAAAAAGTTGACTGGGGTTGTGGGCAATATTGCTTGTCCCGCTCAAGTGGTTGAGCATAGAAGTTATATCTCTTCAGACTATTGGGGTAAGGTTAAGGAAAATTTAAGGAAAAAATACGGTGACGACCTATTCGTGTTGGGGCTTTGCTCGGCTGCGGGCGACCAATGTCCTCGCGATATGATTCGTTGGGTAGAGCCTGAAAGTTATATCGACGACCCTAACATCAAAAGAGAAGACGTACTCACTAGAACAGCCGACCCGTCTATGTTCGACGTCAGCGGGCTTAAAGTTGTAGGCAGAAGAATTTCAAGTGAAATCATCGCGGTTCACGAGGAACTTTTATCGCCCTATATAGAAGATAGCGAGGTTTGTCACCAAACGTTAAAAGTTGACTTGCCATTAAGAAGGGTGACCAAGGAAGATTATTTTAATGCTATCCAAATGATAGACAAATTTATCGAAAAGAACAGGGGAAGGACGATAAACTTTGACGACAATGCAAGAATGCACGTGTATTCGGGTATTATTGCTAGATACGAACTTCAAAAGACGGTTGACGTTTTCCCCATAGAAATGCACGTTATCCGCTTTGGAGATATTGCAATTGCAACCAATCCGTTCGAATTATTCTTAGATTACGGCAACCAAATTAGAGCAAGAAGCAAGGCAAAGCAAACCTTCCTTATCCAGCTCGCTTGCGGTTCTAGTGGATATCTTCCCACAGAAAAGGCTGAAAAAGGTGGACATTATTCAGCATACGTTTCCGGTGGCTATACGGGGCACGTTGGCGGAGAATTGCTTGTTAGAAAAACGTTAGAGTGTATAAATAAAAAGTTCTAGAAGGAGAGAATTATGAAAATAGCGTTTGCGGGATTCGGTGAGGTTAATACACCGATAGAAATTATACAAAACAAATGCAAGGGTGCGGAGGAACTCCTTAAAAAGAGCGGTGCGGAAGTTTATTCTTGTTATCCTATAACCGACGATTATGAAGAAAAGGACGTAAATAGAGCAAAAGAATATTTTACGGGTAAAGATTTTGACGTGATGGTGCTTTGCGTTGCGGGGTGGATACCAACGCACGCGGTTATCAAGGTTGCCGAAAAATTCCGCCACGTCCCCTTTGTTTTGTGGGGGCTTTGCGGTTTGATAGAAGACGGCAGAATAGTCACCACCGCCGACCAAGCGGGTACCACGGCTTTAAGAAAGACTATGAAAGATTTGGGGTATACTTTTAAGTACGTATACGAAATAATAGGTGAAGAGTCGAGAGTTAACGAGGTTATATCATTTGCTAAATCCGTAAGTGCTTTTAATCAATTGAGAAGTGCAAAAATCGGTCAAATGGGCTTTAGGGATATGAATCTTTACGGAACGTTGTTCGAGGGAAGTTCGTTAAAGAGAACGATAGGACCCGAGATAGAGTGCTTTGAAATGCTTGAGGTCGTTCAACGTGCCGAAAAGGTCAGCGATATTGACATACAAAAGGTTGTTGACCAAACGGTTAGCACGTGGAAGTTCTTAAAGAGTGCCGACCCCGAAATTATCAAAAAAGGCGTCGCATATTACCTTGCGTTAAAGCAAATCATAGACGAGAGAGGGTACGTTGCAGTGTCGTTAAAGGACGTTGACGGAATGAAAAAACTGCTTGGTTTCCCGCCCGCAATGATATTTATGTTACTTGCTGATAGAGAAAATATTTGCACAATACCTGAAAACGATTGCCTAGGCAACGTTACCCAAGTTATAGTTAAGGCACTAACCAATCAAATCGGCGCTTATCTAGAGTTTTACGAGTTCTTTAAGGACGGCGTTTTGGCGGGTGTACCCGATTACGTACCAAAAGAAATTGTGGACGGCGAAGTTACCGTTAGTCCAGAAGCGTTTGGGCTTTTAAGTCAAGGAGTTTTGAACGTTTCAAAGGTAAAGGAAGGCGAACTTACTATGTGTAGGCTCTCTTATGAGGACGGCGGATACGTTATGCATATGGTAAAAGGCAAAGGCGTTAACCCTGGAAAGTGGGAAGAAGCGGGGTGGGCTCAACCAGCACCGCAGTTGCCGGCACTTAAAGTGCTTCTAGACGATACGCGTGACTTTGCTGATAAGGTTATGGGACAACATTATATTATTTCTTATGGTGACAATACCAACGTAATTAAAGAATTTTGTGGAATTTGTGGCATTAAAGTGATATAATGATTGCAAGGAGAAAATTATGAATAATATTTTTGTTGATTTTAACGTTAAAGACGGAGTTATAAAGCCATTGAACGGCGCTTGCTGTGCACCTTTTCAAGCATCGTACGGCCCAAACCAGCCACGCATTAAAAGTATGTTTGAAAGCGCGCATATTCCGTATTGCCGTCTTCACGATTGCGCTGGAATATTTAATAGGGCGTGCCTAGTTGATATCCCCAAAATTTTCCCAGATTTTGATGCGGATGAAAACGACCCCAATAATTATGATTTTCACCACACCGACGAATATATCGGCGGTATTCAAAGTAGCGGTGCAGAGGCGTATTATAGGCTTGGTTGCTCTATAGAGTGGTCGAGTAAAAAGTACGTTTCTATTATGCCAAAAGATTTTGATAAGTGGGCAAGGATATGCGAACACGTGGTTATGCACTACAACAAGGGTTGGGCAAACGGTTTTAATTACAATCTTAAATATTGGGAAATTTGGAACGAGCCCGAAAACCCCGGCAATGCGTTCGGTTCTTGTCAGTGGTCGGGCACAAAAGAAGATTTGTTTAGGCTCTACTGCGTTTCGTCTAAGCACTTAAAAGGCAAGTTCCCTGAAATTAAAATCGGTGGGTACGGCGGTTGCGGTTTTTATGCAGTGTCACGTCCCGATGCGCCCGCAAATAGACACGATTTTGTAACCTACTTTATTGATTTTCTTTCGTTTGTTAGAGAAAGAAAATGTCCGTTCGATTTTTATTCGTGGCATATCTATACCGCTCGTCCCGAAGAGATAATCGTGCACGCAGATTACGTAAGGCAAAAACTTGACGAGTACGGCTTTAAAGATACCGAGTCCCACCTTAACGAGTGGAACTATCAAGCAGAGGGCACGGGCTTTAAGAGTAAGCACACAATGGACGCAGGGTCATTCTTAGTAAAGGCGATGACGCTTATGCATAGAAATAAAACCATTGATATGGCAATGTATTATTGCATGTCATTGCAAGGCCTATATAACGGCTTTTTAGACCAAAACGATTATTCCTTATCGCCGTCGTGGTTTGCTTACGTTGCGTTCGGGCACGTGTATAGCCTAAAAAATTCGGTAAAGACCGAGTATGATGGCGACGTGCACGCAATAGCAAGTGATAACGGAGATGAAAGTGCAATACTTTTATCTAACCATAGGTGCGAAGACGAGGCTGTTAGTCTCAATATAAAAGGTCTTGAAAAAAGGACGGCGGAGTTTTATTACTGCACTGATGAAAAACCCTTAAAGAAAGAAATGAGCATTTCCGTTTGTGGTGACGTAAAAGTTGAACTTTCCGTTCCCAAAAACACAGTGCTTTTAATCAAGTTTATTTAAAACAAAAAAAGAGTTTGGATATCCAAACTCTTTTTTCTTTATAGGTTAATCTCTGCGTAAAGCATAAGCATTGAAAGTGCGGTGATAGCCGCCGTCTCGGTACGCAATATGCGTTTTCCAAGCGAAACGATTTTTGCGCCCCGTTCTTTTAATGCGTCTATTTCCTTATCGTCAAAACCGCCCTCTGGACCGATAAACACACCCACTTTCATTCCCGACTTAATCTCTTTTAACGCACTTAAAGTAGATTGCATACCATCTTCGCACTCATAGGGCACGATGATTAAGTCTAGTGCACTAAGAAGTGAAAGCGATTGGCTAAAAGTCATAGGGGGAAGGACTTCGGTAATAGAGTTTCTCTTGCTCTGCTTTCCCGCACTTTCGGCAATGGCGTTGTACCTTGCCGTTTTGTTGTCCTTTTTCTTGTCTATTTTTACGATTGAGCGAGCCATTTGTACGGGAATGATTTTATCCGCACCAAGTTCCACCGCCTTTTGTATTATAAGTTCAAGTTTGTCACTTTTTGGAAGACCTTGAAATAGGCAAACTTTAATGGGGAGGGAGGTGTCGTTATAATTTTCCTCAACCACCTCTAAAAGCACCAAATCTTCATTAAAAGAAACAATTTTGCAAAGGTCGGACTTGTTAAGGCAACTTACTAAAACGGTATCGCCCTCTTTCATACGCAATACGTTTTTAATGTGGTTATAATCACTACCTTTAACGTATCGTAAATTTTTGTCGATGTTTTCTTTGTCAATAAAAAAGTTATACATATATTTACCTCGCATATATTATAGCAAAATTATATAGAGTTTACAAGGGTTAGTGATAAAGAAATGATTTTATTAAACTATAAGTTTTTTTAATTAATATATAATTAAAAAGCGTTGACAAATAAAATTTAAAGTATTAAAATCTAGTGGTTGTTAAAAAAGAAGAGAGAGGAGAAAGAAAAATGGGTGATACTTTACTAGCATTAGCAGTTGCGATTTTTGCTGGTTTAATGCTTTCAAGATTGGCTAAATTATTAAAACTTCCCGCGGTAACCGCATATCTCGTTGCGGGTATTTTAATCGGTCCGTTCTGCATTGGTAGAATTGGAGTTGGCGGACTTGGTTTTAACAGTAAGGAGCAAATAGATTCGCTGTCAATTTTGTGTGACGTCGCACTCGGTTTTATCGCGTTTTCTATCGGTAATGAGTTTAGACTTTCTCAGCTTAAAAAAATAGGCCGTCAAGCAACGGTAATCGGTATTTTGCAAGCGGTTATTACCACACTTATCGTGGATATTGCTTTAATCGGCTTGCACCTCATTATCCCCGATAAATTCCCCTTGTCCGCAGCAATTATTTTGGGTGCAATCGCCTCTGCAACCGCACCTGCGGCAACGCTTATGGTCGTTCGTCAATACAAGGCAAAAGGACCTGTCACCGATACGCTTCTTCCAGTTGTTGCAATTGACGACGCGGTTGGTTTGGTGCTATTTGCAATTTCCTTTGGTGTCGCTAAGGCGCTCATACAAGGCTCAGTTGATATTATCTCAATCGTAGTTAACCCTATTATCGAAATAGTTCTTTCACTTATCTTGGGTGCAGTTATGGGCTTTTTGATAACCTTCTTTGAAAAATTCTTCCACTCTCGTTCAAAAAGGCTTTCAATGTCGGTAGCGTTTGTTTTAGTGACGGTAGGGCTCTCAATGATAAGCGAAGAAATAGGTAGGGTACATATCTCTTTTTCACCGCTACTATCGTGCATGATGCTAGGAACCGTGTTCTGCAACTGCTGTGACTTTTCTGAAGAACTTATGGATAGACTTGACCGCTGGACAGCACCGATATTTATTCTATTTTTCGTGCTCAGCGGTGCGGAACTAAAATTGTCAGTCTTTACAGACGTATTGATAGTTTTAATCGGTGTTGTTTATATAGCATTCCGTTCACTAGGCAAATACTTCGGTGCAAGGGGAAGTTCAACGCTCACAAAAAGTTGTCCTACCATAAGAAAGTATTTGGGTATAACTCTTCTTCCGCAAGCGGGTGTAGCACTCGGTATGGCGCAACAAGTTACCAAAGAGGCGGAAAAGGTTACGGAGTTTGCTGTCGCTGGCGATATAATAGTAAACATCGTGTTGTTCTCAGTGCTAGTGTATGAACTTATCGGTCCCTTCCTTACAAAGATTGCCCTTACAAAAGCGGGCGAAATTGACCCCGAAGGCAAGGTCAGTGCAAGAAAACTTTCAAAATAAAATTAAAAAGTCGGCAAGCCCGACTTTTTTTATGTTGTTTTTAAAAAATTTATTTTTTGCTTGTTGACAAATCAATAATTCCGTGTTAGTATAAACTTACAATAGGAAAAGGAAAAAGTTTAATGCATAAAAGGTTTCAAGCATTTACAACGTACGTTGCTAGATTAAGTAGAAGTATTCGCCGTTTAAAAGCCGAAAAAATGAAGGAGTTTAACTTAAAAACCCCGCACGTCTCAATCATTTACTATCTTTATAGGGACGGAAGTTTAACCGCAAAACAACTTTGCGATATTTGTGAAGAGGATAAAAGTGCCGTTTCCCGCTCGATAGAGTTTTTGGAAACCGAAGGGTATATAGAAGGGGATGATAAGGGCAAGAAAAGATATAATAGCTTGCTTAAACTTACTTCTAAAGGAGAAGAGGTCGGTAAAAGCGTTTGCGAGTCGATTGAAAAGGTGTTGAAAGATTCTAGCAAGGGTGTTTCACCTAAGGAATTGCTGACTATGTATAAAGTGCTAGACGTGATTGCAAACAATCTAGAAAAAACAGAGATATAAAACAAAAATAAAGGACGTCAAGTGACGTCCTTTTTTATTTGGCGGGCAAGTGGTGATTGCGTTTGAACTTTTTTATAGTAGAGAAGAACCAAATACTTTGTACGCTATAAGTTAATATATCTTGTTGGTCCATAAAAGATTCGCCTATCGTTTTCCATTTTTAGTGCTTTTCTTTGTATTTATTTATAAACTCATTATCTATATCCTTCTTTTTTTCATTAAAATAAACACGTCCGTTTAATCTTCTAAATTCTTTTTCTACAAGTAAAACCTTTTTGTTTTCATTTTTTAAGTCTTCAAAATAAATAGTTTCCATATTCTTTACTTCCCTTTATATCCCCAATGAACTGTTGCAAACAACGTCCCATAATCATCTTCGTGTATTAAATTCCATCCATAAGACCAACCACTTGGTTTACTCCAATTTCTACAATAAATACTTTGCAAATATAAACAACCATAAAATGCTTTATATCCAATTATTTGAACTGAATTTGGAATAATAATGTTTGCGAGCGATCTACAATTATAAAACACATTTTGTCCTATATTTGTTATGTTTTCGCCAAACTCAATATTTTCTAGAGCTGAACAATTAGCAAAAGCATAATTATCTATATTCGTTATTCCATTGCCTATCGTTATATTTTTTAATTGGGTACAACTCTCAAAAGCATGTTCTCCAATATTAATCACGTTATCAGTAATAGTAATATTTTCTAGAGCCGAACAATTAGCAAAAGCATAGTATTCTATATTTTCTACATGACTTGGCGTAATGAAGCTAGTATATTTTTTGCCCTTTGCATATAGAAACAAAGTTTTGGTATCTTTACTATATAAGTTACCATCTATCGAAGCATAATACTCATTATCATTATCTACCGTAATATTTTCAAGCGACACACATCCGTCAAATGGCGGTTGATACTTATATATTTCACTTAAGCCCTTGCCTATCGCCAAATTTTTCAAATTATAGCAATTTGCAAACGCAAAACTACCTATTTTATCCACATTGTCCCCAAGTTCTATATTTAATATGAAGTTGCAATTTTTAAATGCATATTCCCTTATATTACCCCCATAAATATAAACTTTTTTTATACTTGTAGGGATATAAAAACCATAATAAAACCCTCCAACACTAATTTGATGAACGGTACCACTTAAAAGTGAAGCAACGCTTGATTTTTTATATCCAAAAATATATCCAAAAACATTTTTATAGCTCGTTGTGTAATCAGTTTCTTCCCCTGCTCCCACAAAGGGAATACTAATATCCTCAATCTTGTCACAAGACATAAAAGAACTTTCACCAATATATTTTACACTATTAGGTATCTTTAACGTTGTTATTGAAGAACAACATTCAAAAGCATTCTTACCAATGCTAGTTATACTATTTTTCATATCAATATTTTTCAATGAAGAACAATTATAAAAAGCATATGCATTTATCTCAATATTGCCGTCTTCTTCAAAAAGTACACTTTCTAGTTTTAAGCAGTTTGCAAACGCAGAATCTGGAATATCGTTTAGACTTTTTGGGACAACAATTTCTTCCAACAATTCGCAATTGTAAAAAGCCTTCGTTCCAATCTTGCTCAAACTATTTGGCAAGTTAACATTTTGTAATTTAGAGCAATTATAAAAAGCATTTTGTCCTATTTCATTCACACTGTTTGGAATAATAATTGTTTGCAAATTTGTACAATCCCTAAAACAATCATCACCAATTGCATTTATACCTTCTAAGACAACTACGTTTTTAACACCCGTATTACTTAAATTCGTCAATACCCCGCTACCACCAACGGATAGTGTGTTCGAAGGAAGCGATATACCACTCCCACTAAGAGTTATATTTGAAAAATTTTCAATAGTTAAATTTTTTATTGAATTACATCCATAATAGGCATTAAAACCTATAGAAGTACATGTTTTAGAAATAATAATCTCTTCTAATGATGTGCAATTGTAAAAAGCACAACTTTCTATTGATACAACCTTTGGCATTTCAACTATTGAAAGATTGTAGCAATTTTTAAAGGCATCACTTTTTATTGTTAAAACATTTGGCATTTCTATACTTTCAAGATTATAACAACCATAAAAAGCTTCGTGGTTTATTTCCAGAATACTAGTTGGCAAAACTACATTTATTATTGTTGTGTTATTATAAAAACCTGAAAAAGTATAAGCACCTATTCCAACCGCAACAACAGGCTTATCATTATATGTTGAAGGTATGGTAATGGTAGTATCGGAACCCGTATATTCGTACAATGCATATCCAGAACCATATTCCTTAAAAACAAAGGGGCTTGCTTCTTCAAGTTTTGAACCAACATCTACAATAGTATCCGTTTCGCCACAACCGTTATCACAATTTGCAGTTTTAGTTCCATCACTTTCATAAGTTGCATTTTTATCCGAATAATATTTTGTGAAAGTATGTTCTAATGCTGTATTCGTTGCAGGTATTGTATCTTTCGTTCCACAGCCGTTATCGCAGGAAGCAGTTTTAGTTCCATCTTTTTCACACTTTGCGTCATTGTTGTAAACGTAATTTGTATAACTATGCATAAGCGCGTCAACATAATCATCAATATAATAATCCCCACAAACACACAAATATGTTGTGTATCCTTGTTCGCCACATTTGGGTGAAGTAATTATTGTATCATAACTATGCGTATGCCCTAAAATAGAACCATATTCTTGATTGCAAATTGAACAAACAGCCTTGCTTGTTTCAGTAGGAGTTCCTCCTTTATGGTTCTCTTTTGTTTCAAAAGCACCACAAGTACACTCATACCAGTGTTGTGTTTCTGATTTTTTAAGTTCGGTATAATTGTGTGTATGAGATAAGACATAACCACAAATACATTGACCATTGATAATATTGTGAGCAGTTATATCATTTTTTTCTTCGCACTCACATTCAAACCAATGATTCTCGCTATCGTGTTTTAATATTTCATAATTATGCGTATGTGGTGGTTCATTTTCGCCACAAGCGGTAAATGTAAACATACATGTGCATAATGCAAGTATCGTTATTAAAATTGATAAGATTTTCTTTTTCATAAATCTCTCTCCTATATATAGCAAAAATAAAAAGTGCCGTCCTGCAAACAGAACGACACTAGCAAAGTGACTTTGTTTGCCGGTTGCGACACCAACAAAATATTTTCTTCACAGAAGATTTTTATGTAAAGCAAAACAAGGTACACTTATGCCCTATAAGTATACTTCTGTGACATATTAAGTTGGAGTCGCAAGTATATTTTAGCATTTTCTAATATAAAAATCAATAAGTTTTTAATGCAAATTAAAAAGACCTTAAATAAGTTGTTTAATTAGGTCTTTCAAAACTAAAGATTATACCAGCATTACCTTTATAACAAAAATAAAGCAACCACATATTAGAATGCGGTTGCTTTTGGCGGAGAAAGAGGGGAGCACCTCCGCTTTGCTACGGAGCCCTCGTCCGTCAAAGATTGTCCGTCACGTGACGGGTGAACCCAAGGGGCTCCTTAAATCAACCTACTATCAACCAACAAAAAAAGACCATCTATTGATGGTCTCATTTTGTTGGCGGTAGATGAGAGGGATTTGGCGCCTGTGCGCCCTTCTCCGATAAAACGTCCGCTGGACGTTTTACCCTACGGGAAATTGCAAGCAATTTTCTCCCCATTCAAATCCCTCTACTAGTTCTAAGCAAGAAAAAAGGACTATCAAACGATAGTCCTTTTCCCTTGGCGGAGAAAGAGGGATTTGAACCCTCGCTGCGCTTAACACACACACACTACTCCCTTAGCAGGGGAGCCCCTTCGGCCTCTTGGGTATTTCTCCGTAGTTGGTTTATAATTTATTCAGTTTTGTTTTTTAGCGACACTGCTAAGGTTACGAAGCAGGGGGGCGACGCGTTAAGCAAACAATCCAGTGAATTGTTTGTAGCCAAAGCCCACGAGCACCCTTTGTGCGAGGGCGGGGTCGCCTTCGGCCTCTTGGGTATTTCTCCGTAGTTATATTTTAATGTTTATTAAGTTTATCTTTGACAATGTTATCACAAAAAAATGTATTTGTCAAAGTATTTTTTTATGATTTGGAAATTTTTCCTAATATTTATAAAAAAAACGTTATTGAGCGCAAAATGGACTGCAAGTTTTTTGCAAAGAGTCTTCATTTGACGGCGTGGGACGTGGGGTTGTTCCGTGGACTAGAATACCTTGAATTGCGCTGTAAGTGTCCGTTCTAATTTTTTTGCGCTCTATAATTTTGCCGTTTTGTTTTATCAAAACGTAACCTTCGCTTTTAACACCGTTTTTTTGGTATCTTGTAAATTTGCTCTCGCCTTGATAAAGGTCGGGGAATTCGCCTTTTTCGTCCACAATTTCAAGGTGGGGCGGGGGCAAAACCGTGCCAGTGATGACGCTTTTTGTTGAAACTTGCACGTCTAATTTTTCACCCCAAATTTGAATTTTAAGTTTGTTGTTTTGGGCTTTTGCTCTTATTATAACGGGGTTAAAAGTGTTGTTGATAAACCTTAAATCAGCGGTATTAGAGTTAACCATTGCGTCGAACGAGGCGGGTACGTAACTTACCGCAAGCGAGTGGGGGTGATATTCGGTAATTTTTAGGTTAGATAGCAGTACTGCGTTATAAAGGGTGGTGGAAACTTGGCAAACGCCACCGCCAACCCCGTCGACAAACTCTCCGTTAAAGATAATCTTTGCCGTTTTATATCCGCGTTTTTCCGTCCTTTGCCCCACAACTCTATTAAAAGAAAATTCCCCGCCCACGTCCAAAAAATAATTGTCGATAGATTTGCAAGCGAGGGCGATATTGTGCTTTCTCTCTATACTTGACGAGGAAAAATCGGTGCAAAATTCCGCCCTTAATATAACGTTCGACGGGTGCAAGTTGTAAAAGGGCATCTCTTTTGCTTTCGCCGTATTTTTTGGGGTGATTACACAAAGGGAAAGGGCAAGGAATATAATAAATAGGAAGGTGGAAAAAGGCTTTATTTTCATACTAAAAATAGTTATGTGCAAAGAGCGAAAAATTAATAAAAAATTTTAAAAACCTTATTGACAAAGTGAAAATGCAATGTTATAATTTTGTCAATAAAAAAAGGTTGCGATAGGCAACAAAAGGAGAAGTAATATGAAAAAGGCATTATCACTAATAGCATTAACTATGGTTTTGGTATTATCTCTCGCATTCATCGGTTGTGGCGGAAAGATAAACCAAAAAGCTGCTGACAAAATTAACAAAGCGGCAGAAAAAGGCGAACCAATGACCATGGCAGAACTTAAAGACAAATACGGCAACCCATACATTGACGCAACTACCGACGGAGGTTTTGCCGGTATTATTGAAGCAGGCGACGGCTATGCAGTTTGGATTGACTGCGCTGCTGACGAAGTAGATGCAAAGAAAGAAAATAAAGAAAAAGTTGCTGCTATAACGGTTACTTTCGATAATTTTAGTGCAACTGCGGCAGAATTTACCGACGATTTCTTTAATGTTGCAGAATAGCGTTTTTAACGACTAACCCACGGCAAAAGCCGTGGGTTTTAATTTTTTAAAACATTATTGACAAGGAATATTTAGGGTGGTATAATTTTTATATAGCAACGAGAAAAATTTAGTTGCTTAAAAGGAGAAAGAAAATGAAAAAAGTTTTATCACTAGTTGCTTTAACATTGGTTTTGGCACTTTCAGTTGGATTTTCGGCTGTGGATTAGGAGGAAAGAAGCCTGCTGAAATTAACGCACAAGCGGCGGTAGAAATCAATAACGCAGCTCAAACGGACAACAAGTTCTCTTATAACGATTTAATCGAAAAGTACGGAACGCCTTATATAAACAAGTACAATTCTGGTTTGGGCTGGGTAATTTGGATTAATTGTGACGTGGAAGAGTTCGACCAAAAGATTTAAAACGGTGAAAAGGTTTCAGCATTAGAGGTGACTTTTTATGCAGGTCAAGCAACAAGCGCAACGTTTGTTGAGAATTATTACGGCTAAAAAATAAATCAAAATTGCCCCACGGCATTGGTCGTGGGGTTTTGTATTTTTAAAGTTTATTAAATAATACTTGTTTTTAAAATATTTTTTTGGTATAATGGGGTAAAGTTATAATGCGAGTATGTTCGCAAAAATCAAAACTCGTAGGTAAAAAAGGTTTATGAATCTTATTATCGTAGGTGCCGGCAAGGTCGGCGAAACTTTAATTGAAAACTTCTTAAAAGAAAGCCACGATATAACCGTACTTGACGTCAATGCAGCCGAAGTTTCGGCAATCGTTGATAGGCTTGACGTAAAAGGGGTTGTCGGTAGCGGTATAGAGCGCGACACTCTTATTGAAGCGGGGGTTGAGAGCGCGGACTTTTTTATTGCGTGCACCTCTCGTGACGAAACGAATATTTTGTGCTGTGTTCTTGCAAAAAGACTTGGCGCAAAGCGTACTATTGCACGTGTAAGGGACCCTGAGTATTTTAAGGAAGTTGACGGCATGAAAGAGGTGCTAGGGCTTGACTTTGCGTTTAACCCCGAACTTAACACCGCACTTGAAATTGCCCAACAATTAAAATTCCCCTCGGCTCGCGGGGTGGAAACTTTTGTTAAAAACAGAGTTACCATGGCAGAATACGAGATTAGCGAGGGTAACCCCTTGATAAATAAATCGCTTAGGGAGATTAGTGGTGAGTTTAATAACAAAGTGCTTATAGCGGTTGTTCAGCGCGGTAAAGAGTGCTTTATTCCGCGCGGTGATTTTGTTATTGAACTTGGTGACCTTATCCACGTAATCGCACCAGAAGCGCAAATAAACACCTTTTGTAAAAAGGTTAAACTCTATAAGCGTCGCGCTAAAAACGTGTTCATCGTTGGTGGCGGTAAGATTGCATATTATCTTGCAAAGGAACTTGTGGACGCGGGACTTAGCGTAAAGATTGTTGAAAACGATAAGCAACGTGCGGAAACTTTGGCGGAAGATATTCCCAAAGCGACCGTAATACTCGGTGATGGCACGGATAACGAACTTCTTGACGAAGAAAACCTAAAGGGAAGCGACGCGTGTGTCGTTTTGACGGGTATTGACGAAGAGAACGTTATCGTGTCGCTCTATGCAAAGCAACGCGGGGTAAATAAGGTTATAACCAAGGTTGACCGCTCCTCAATTGCTAGCATGGTTGAAAGGCTGGGGCTTGACTCGGTTGTTTCGCCAAAAGATATAATTGCAAACCAAATCGTAAGCTTCGTGCGTGCACACCAAGCCGAAACGGGAAATGGAATTAACACTCTATACAAACTTTACGACAAAGTAGAGGCGCTTGTGTTTACGGTTAGGGAAACCTTTTCACGCCAAAGCGTTCCGCTTAAAAATTTAAGCATAAAGAAGAACGTGCTTATAGGCGGGATAGTGCGTGGAAACGACTACATCATGCCTAACGGCGACAGCAACTTGCTTGCAGGGGATAGGGTTATTATTGTAACCGCGTCTAAACAGGTTACCGACTTAACGCAAATTTTGAGATAGAAGTATGAATTACAAGATGGTATTAAACGTGCTCGGCAAGGTTTTCCTTCTAGAAGTAATCTTGCTTGCACTCCCAATGATTGTTGGGTTTATCTATAACGAAAGCTCTTATATGGCTTGGCTTATCCCAATGGCTAGTTTATTCGTCCTTGGGGCGCCGTTGTCGTTTATAAGGGTGAAAAACAAGGCAATCTACGCAAAAGAAGGGTTTGTTATCGTTTCGCTTGCGTGGATACTTATGTCTGCTTTCGGTGCAGTACCTTTCGTTATAAACGGCGCGCTTCCATCATATGCCGACGCCTTTTTTGAAACGGTATCGGGTTTTACCACCACGGGAAGTACGGTTGTACCTAACGTGGAAACGATTGATAGGAGCATTCAGTTTTGGCGTGCCTTAACCCACTGGATAGGCGGTATGGGTGTGCTTGTGTTCGTGCTTGCAATAACCCCCGGTTATAATTCTGGCGGTATGCACGTTTTACGTGCGGAATCCCCTGGACCAACCGTCGGCAAACTCGTTAGTAAACTTTCTTTCACCGCGCGTATTCTTTACGGGATATATATGGCGATGACGGTGCTTTTGATAATATTATTGTTGATTGGAAAAATGCCCGTGTTCGACAGTATCGTACACGCGTTCGCTACTGCGGGTACTGGTGGCTTTGGTGTGAAAACGGAAAGTATTGGGTGGTACAGCACGTATAACCAAGCTGTAATAGCGATATTTATGTTCCTATTCTCAATCAACTTTAACCTTTACTACTTGATTTTGATAGGCAACGTTAAAAAGGCGTTTAAGAGTGAGGAATTCCGTGCTTTTACTATGATAGTTGTCGTTTCAACCCTATCGATTGCGTTAAATATAATGGCGCAAGTGGGCAATTTTGGTATGGCGCTCCACCACGCATTCTTCCAAGTTTCAAGTATAAGTTCTACTACGGGCTTTTCATCAACCGACTTTGCTAACGAGTGGCCGGATTTTTCAAGGGCTATCTTGATGGTGCTGATGGTAACAGGTGCGTGTGCGGGCTCTACGGGGGGCGGTATCAAGGTTTCAAGGCTTGTTATCCTTTGCAAGTCAGTTACTGCCGATATTAAACGCATGCTTCACCCAAGGTCAGTCGTTGCCGTTAAGTTTGAGAACGAGCCTTTGTCAAAAGAGACCGAAAGAAACGTCCGCTCGTATTTTGTCGTGTACATTTTAATCATTGCGCTTAGCTCTCTCGTTTTGTGCTTAGATATAAATGATTTTATGACAAATTTTTCTTCAACACTCGCTTGCTTGGGGAACGTTGGTCCTGGTATAACTAAGCTAAATGGGCCTATGGCGAATTATGCACTATATTCTCCCTATTCAAAGGTATTGCTTTCTATCGTAATGCTCGTCGGTAGGTTGGAGATTTTCCCGATACTGATTTTGTTTACGCCGAGAACGTGGAAAAAATAATTTGTTAATCGCCTAAATGATTTAATAAATCATTTGACAATTTTCGATACAAAATGTTATACTAATAACGTTCTATAAAATAGTGTTTTTTGCAACTGACGGACAAGCGGGATAGACCCGCGGGGAGTAAAAAACAATTTGTTTTGTCGACCGTCTGGGCAGTTTGGTTTTTTCAAACTGCCCATTTTTATTTTTTTGCTGAAAAAAATGCAGTAAATTTTACTTTTAGGAGAGATTTTATGAAGAAAGTTGCAGTCATTATGGGAAGCGATAGCGACCTCAAGGTTGTCGAAAAAGCAATCACAACTTTGCAAAACTACGGCGTTCAAACAGAGGTGCATATTTATTCTGCACACCGCACGCCCGTTGAAGCAAAGGAATTTACGGCAAGTGCAAGAGATAACGGAATAGGCGTTATCATTGCCGCAGCGGGAAAAGCTGCTCACCTTGCGGGTGCAATTGCTGCTAACACTACACTTCCAGTTATAGGTATCCCCATTAAAGCTTCGGCTTTGGAGGGTATTGACGCGCTTTTATCAACCGTACAAATGCCCGCGGGTATTCCGGTTGCAACCGTTGCGATTGACGGTGCGGAAAACGCTGCTCTTCTCGCTATACAAATTTTAGCGGTTGAAGATAAGGAACTTGCGGAAAAACTTCAAAATGCAAGAGATGAAAAGAAAGCGAAAATTCTTGCGACCGACAAAGAAGTTAACGAAAGATACAAATAGGGCACGCGTGCCCTTTTAGAGAAGTGAAGAAACCCCTTCACTTTTCTTTGATTTATTGGTGTATTTATTTAGGAGGCATATATGGAACAAATACACGAACATTGCGGTGTTTTCGGGGTATACGCTTCGGAAACTTGTAACGTTGCGAGCATGACTTACTATGCGTTATACGCACTTCAACATCGTGGACAAGACGCTTGCGGTATAACCGTTAACGACGGCGGTGTGTTCACTACTAAACGTGGGCTTGGACTTGTAGGCGACGTGTTTACAAAAGACGTACTTAAAAGTTTAGGACACGGGAAACTTGCAGTGGGGCACGTTTTTGCGGGTACCAAGGGCGCGGTTAATATAAGCAACGCACAACCGCTTACGGTAAACCACGTTAAAGGCAGTATGGCGCTTTGCTTTAACGGAAATTTGGTAAATAAAACCGAGCTTAGAACAGAACTTGAACTTCAAGGTTCAATCTTCCATTCTACTGGGGACACCGAAGTTATCGCTTATGAAATTATAAAGGAAAGACTTAAATCGCCGTCTATAGAGCATGCGCTTTATAATGCAATGGATAAGATAAAAGGTGCATATTGCATAGTCGTTATGTCACCAACAAAACTTATCGCGGCTCGCGACCCGCACGGATTTAGACCGCTCTGTTATGGAAAAACCGAAGACGGCTCTTACGTGGTTGCATCGGAGAGTTGTGCGCTCGACGCGGTTGGTGCAAAGATTATCCGCGACGTAAAACCCGGTGAAGTTATCGTTATCGACGCAATGGGCGTTCGTTCAATGGACGGACGTTGCGGAAAGGAAGAAAAGACTTCTTGCATTTTCGAGTTTGTGTATAACGCACGTCCCGATTCTGTTGTGGACGGATACTCTGTTCACGAAGCGAGAGTGGAAATGGGTATGGCGCTTGCAAGAAGATTCCCCGTAGATGCAGACGTTGTCATAAGCGTTCCCGATTCTGGCAACGATGCGGCTATTGGCTATGCAAGGCAGTCGGGTATCCCGTATGAACTAGGATTTTTGAAAAATAAATACGTTGGTAGAACCTTTATCTTCCCCGACCAAAAGGATAGGGAAGACCAGGTAAGGAAAAAACTTAACCCGATATCTTCGGTAGTTAAGGGAAAAAGGGTCGTTATGGTTGACGACTCGATTGTAAGGGGAACTACTAGTGGTAGGGTTGTTAAACTTCTTAGAGAAGCGGGTGCAACCGAAGTTCACTTTATGGTATCCTCCCCGCCCTTTTTATATCCATGCTATTACGGAACGGACGTTCCCGATAGAAGTATGCTTATTGCTAACCACCATACGAATGAAGAGATTAGACAGATGATTGGCGTTGATAGCCTAAATTATCTAGACCTTAACGATATGAAGGAATTGGCTAGTAAAAGCGGTTGCGGTGGATTTTGTTACGCTTGCTTTGAAGGAAAATATTCTACGGAGATTCCAAAGGTAGAGCCAGACAAGTTCCAAACAAAAATAAACATTGAAGAAAAAACAAAAAGACATTAATAGGGAGAACGATTATGCACGAAAAGAGTTTTAGTGAAAGTTATAAGGCGGCGGGTGTAGATATTACCGCTGGATACAAGGCAGTTGAACTTATGAAAAGCCACATCAAAAGAACGATGACCGACGGCGTTTGTTCGGATATCGGTGGTTTTGGTGGACTTTTTGAACTTGGTAAGGTTAAAAACCCCGTACTAGTTAGTGGTACGGACGGCGTTGGTACTAAACTTAAAATGGCGTTCTTAATGGATAAGCACGACACCGTTGGTATCGACTGCGTTGCAATGTGTGTTAACGACGTTATTTGTGCGGGTGCTAAACCCTTGTTCTTCCTTGACTACGTTGCTGTTGGCAAAAACGTTCCTGAAAGGGTTGCTTCAATCGTTTCGGGCGTGGCTGAAGGCTGTGTTCAATCGGGTTGTGCGTTAATCGGCGGTGAAACTGCTGAAATGCCCGGTTTTTATCCGGTAGACGAATACGACCTCGCTGGTTTTGCAGTTGGCGTTGTTGACAAGAAGAAAATTCTTAACAACAAGACCATGAAAGAAGGCGACGTTGTTATTGCGCTTCCTTCAACGGGTGTTCACAGCAACGGCTTCTCTCTTGTAAGAAAGGTTTTCGACGTTGAAAAAACCGACCTTAAAGCTCCTATGAAAGAACTTGGTGGGAAGAGCCTTGGTGAAACCCTTTTAACCCCCACAAGAATTTACGTTAAGGCTATTCTTGCATTGCTTAAAAAGGTTAAGGTTAGGGCAATTTCACACATCACAGGTGGTGGCTTTTATGAAAATATCCCCAGAAGTATTCCCGACGGATTGTGTGCAAAGATTTATAGAAAGGCAGTTAGGGTTCTTCCTATCTTCGATTTAATTCAAAAAACGGGCGGAATTTCCGAAAGAGATATGTTCAATACCTTCAATATGGGTGTTGGTATGAGCGTTGTCGTTGACGTAAATGAAGCGAACAAAGCTCTCGAAATTTTGCGTGCTAACGGTGAAGACGCTTATATTATCGGTGAAATCATCAAATCAGAAAACAAAATAGAAATCGTATAAAGCAAGGAAGAGATTGATGGATAAACGTATAAACGTTGCCGTTCTCGTGTCGGGTGGGGGTACGAATCTTCAAGCCCTAATCGACTATGAAAAGGACGGAAAATTAAATAGCGGGAAAATCGTTAAGGTTATTTCCAGTAAAGCGGGTGCGTTTGCATTAGAACGCGCAAAGAACGCAAACATAGACAGCGCAGTCGTTGAAAAGAAGGGGAAAACCCAAGCCGAGTTCGAGAGCGGAATTATCGCAGAACTTGATAAGTGCAATGCTGAAGTTATCGTGCTTGCAGGGTTTATGTGTATACTTTCAAAAGATTTTACCGATAGGTATAAGGAAAGAATCTTGAACGTTCACCCCTCGCTTATCCCCAGTTTTTGCGGGGAAGGATTTTACGGACTTAAAGTTCACGAGGCGGCGCTCGGCTATGGCGTAAAGGTTACGGGCGCAACCGTGCATTTTGTAAACGAAATTCCAGACGGCGGAAAGATTATCATGCAAAAGGCCGTGGAAATTAAAGAGGGCGACACTCCCGAAGTTTTACAAAAACGGGTTATGCAAGAGGCGGAGTGGAAAATTTTACCCGCGTCTCTTGAAAAGGTTTGTTCATCAATTTTGAAAGGAGAATAAAAATGAGTGTAAAAGGCGTTAACAATATTAAAGATTTATTATCTACCAACAGTTATCCTGGTAGGGGTATTATGGTAGGACAATCTGCTGACGGAAAGAGTGCGATGATTGCATACTTTATCATGGGCAGAAGTACAAACAGCCGTAATCGTATTTTTGAAAGATACGAAGGCGGTATGAGAACCAAGGCGTTTGACGAAAGCAAACTCGTTGACCCCAGCCTTATCATATATAATCCTTATTTAGAGTGCGAAAACGGGGACATCGTGACAAATGGTGACCAAACCGATACCGTGCTCGACTATATTAAGGCAAACGGCGACGATGGTTATGCTTTTGAAAAGTCGCTTCACACCAGAGAGTTTGAACCCGACCACCCCAACTACACTCCAAGAATCTCCGCAATGCTTAAATACGCATTCGATAAAAACACTTTTAGCTACAAGATGTCTATCCTAAAGAGTAGCGACGGCAACCCCGAAGTGTGCAATAGATATTTTTATAGCTATGCACCGCTTAAAGGGTTAGGACATTTTATCCACACTTACGAGTGTGACGGCAACCCTATCCCGTCATTCTATGGCGAACCAGAGGTTGTTGCTCTTCCCAATACGGCAGAGGAACTTGCCGATATGGTTTGGGAAAACCTTAATGAAGACAATAAAGTATCTCTCTTTATCCGCGTTGTTCCGCTTGACGGAAGCGAGGCGAAAGAGATTATCATAAACAAGAATAAATAGGAGAAAGGTATGAAAGAATTTGAATTAAAATATGGTTGCAACCCCAACCAAAAGCCAGCAAAAATCTATATGACTGACGGAAGGGAGTTGCCCGTTACCATACTTAACGGCAGACCTGGGTACATAAACTTTTTGGACGCTTTCAACTCTTGGCAATTGGTTAAAGAATTGAAAGAAGCAACGGGTAAGCCCGCGGCAACTTCTTTTAAGCACGTTTCTCCCGCAGGTGCGGCAGTTGGCGAAAAGCTTTCGGAAAAGGTTAAAAAGGCTTGCTTTGTTGACGATATCGAAGGGCTTGACGATTCACCTATCGCTTGTGCATACGCAAGGGCGAGAGGCACGGATAGAATGAGTTCGTTTGGTGACTGGATTGCTCTTTCCGACCAATGTGACGAAACGACGGCAATGATTATTAAAAGGGAAGTGTCCGACGGTATTATCGCTCCCTCATATTCTCCCAAGGCTTTGGAAATTTTGAAGGCTAAGAGAAACGGAACTTACAATATCGTTCAAATCGACCCCGATTATATCCCCGCTGAAAAGGAAACCAAACAAGTTTTCGGTATTACTTTCGAGCAAGGTAGAAACAATTTTAAGATTGATAGGGAACTGGTTACCAAAGAACTTGTAACTGCAAACAAAAACTTCCCTGAAAGCGCAATTCAAGACTTGATTATCGCACTTATCACCTTAAAGTACACCCAATCTAACTCGGTATGCTTTGCACACGGTGGTCAAGCAATCGGTGTTGGTGCTGGTCAACAATCTAGAATTCACTGCACAAGACTTGCTGGTTCTAAAGCGGATAACTGGTTCTTGCGTCAAAGTGACAAGGTGTTAAACCTTCCTTTCCTTGATAGTGTAGGTAGACCTGATAGAAACAACGTTATCGACATTTACATCTCCGATGAATGTGAAGATTTGCTTGTCGACGGCGTATGGCAAAAATATTTTAGCGTTAAACCCTCACTCTTCACTAAAGAATACAAAAAGGAAATTCTTTCTAAGATTTCGGGTGTTGCGCTCGGCTCTGATGCTTTCTTCCCGTTCAGTGACAATATTGAACGTGCGGCAAAGAGCGGTGTTTCTTATATCGCTCAACCCGGTGGCTCGGTTCGTGACGATTTGGTTATCAAAGCGTGCGACGATAGGGACATGGTTATGTCCTTTACGGGAATGCGTTTATTCCACCACTAATTTTGGGAGAAGAGTATGAAAGTTTTAGTTGTAGGTAACGGCGGTAGAGAACACGCCATTATCCAAAGTTTGAAAAAGAGCAAAAAAATTGATGAAATAATAGCAATCGCAGGTAACGGCGGTATTGCAAACGATGCGACCATAGTTAATATGGACGTTAAAGACGTCGAAAAGGTTGCGGAATATGCAGCGGCAAACGGCATTGACTTTGCAGTCGTTGCCCCCGACGACCCGTTGGTGCTAGGTGCCGTTAACGCGCTTAATGCAAAGGGAATTGCTTGCTTTGGGCCGACAAAAGAAGCGGCAATTATAGAGGGAAGTAAGATTTTTTCTAAAAACCTTATGAAAAAATACGGCATTCCCACCGCAAATTACGAGACTTTTTCGGATATGCAGTCGGCTTTTGATTATCTTGAAAAACAAGATATGCCTATCGTTATAAAGGCGGACGGACTTGCACTCGGTAAAGGCGTTATTATTGCCGAAACCTTGGAAGAAGCAAAAAATGCAGTTAAGTCCATGATGGAAGATAAGGTTTTCGGTGCTAGTGGTGCAAACGTTGTTATTGAAGAATTTTTGACCGGTCCCGAAGTTTCCGTTCTATCCTTTACCGACGGAAAAACTATGGTGCCAATGGTATCTTCAATGGACCACAAACGTGCACTTGACGGAGATAAAGGGCTTAACACTGGCGGTATGGGTACTATTGCGCCCAACCCGTATTACACTGAAAACGTTGCTAAAGAGTGTATGGAAAAGATTTTCCTTCCCACAATGGAGGCAATGAATAAAGAGGGTAGAACGTTTAAGGGGTGCCTATACTTTGGACTTATGCTTACACCAAAAGGACCTAAGGTAATCGAGTATAACTGTCGTTTTGGTGACCCCGAAACCCAAGTTGTTCTTCCCCTTCTTAAAACCGATTTGTTAGAGATTATGATGGCTGTTGCCAACGAAGAGCTTGACAAAATCAAGGTGGAATTTATGAACAAGTCGGCTTGCTGTGTCGTTATGGCAAGTAAGGGCTATCCCGAAAAATACGACAAGGGCTTTGAAATTATATTTAACACCAGCAGAAAGAACGTTTTCGTTGCAGGTGCAAAACTTGAAAACGGAAAACTTTTAACAAACGGCGGTAGAGTACTCGGTGTTACCGCTGTTGCGGGTAACTTGCAAAAGGCAATTAAAAAGGCATATAAAAAATCAGAAAAAATTAAGTTTGCTAATGCTTATAAGAGAACGGACATCGGTGCTCGTGCATTAAAAGCTTATGGGGAGATTAGATAATGGTATATAGAGTTTACGTTTGCAAAAAAAGCGAATTCAGTTTGGAAGCAAATGCACTGAAGAGTGAAATTAAAAACTTACTAAACATAGACGGCGTTAACGAGCTTAAAGTTATCAACCGCTATGACGTTGAAGATATCGAAAAGGACTTGTTCGATAGATGCATCAACTCGGTTTTCTCCGAACCGCAAATTGACGATGCTTTCTTAGAACTACCAAAAGCCGACTATATCTTTGCGGTTGAACCCCTTCCCGGTCAGTTTGACCAACGCGCAGACTCTGCCGCTCAATGTATCCAACTTTTCTCGGCGGGTAACCGCCCCGTTGTTAAAACGGCAAAGGTTTACGCTATTGACGGCAAGTTAACCGACGAGCAACTTTCGGCTATCAAAAAATACGTTATAAACCCCGTAGAGTGTAGGGAAGCCGATTTAGAAGAAAAACAAACACTCGCATTAAGCTACACTTTGCCTGAAAAGGTTGAAGTGCTTGACGGCTTTAATAAGTATGACCAAAAGGGACTAGCAACCTTCTTAAAAGAAAAGGGCTTAGCAATGGACCTTGACGACCTTAAATTCTTGCAAAGTTATTTTGTAAAAGAGGATAGGGACCCCACCATTACCGAAATCAAAATGATAGATACCTATTGGTCGGACCACTGCCGTCACACCACTTTCTTGACCACTATTCAAAGCGTGGAATTTGAAGACCAACTCGCTCAACAAATCTATCAAGATTACGTAGATACGAGAAAGTCGCTCAATAGAACAAAGCCTATCAACCTTATGGACCTTGCAACCATTGCAACTAGATACCATAAAAAGACGGGTGCTCTTCCCAAGATTGACGAATCGGAAGAAATCAATGCTTGTACCGTTAAAATTAAAGTTAACGTAGGCGGTGAAGAACAAGACTGGCTACTTCTCTTTAAGAACGAAACGCATAACCACCCCACAGAAATTGAACCTTTCGGCGGTGCTGCAACGTGTATCGGCGGTGCAATTCGTGACCCGCTATCAGGAAGAAGTTACGTTTATGCAGCAATGCGTGTAACCGGTGCTGGTAATCCCTTAAAGCCATTGAACGAAACAATCCCCGGTAAACTCCCCCAAAGAAAAATAGTAACAACCGCGGCGAGCGGATATTCTTCATACGGCAACCAAATCGGTCTTGCTACCGGCATGGTTGACGAAATTTATCACGACGGTTACGTTGCAAAACGTATGGAAATCGGTGCGGTAATCGCAGCGGCTCCTGCAGAAAACGTTCGTCGTGAAGTGCCTGAAAAGGGCGATAAAGTTATTCTACTCGGCGGTAGAACGGGTAGAGACGGCTGTGGCGGTGCTACAGGTTCATCTAAATCACACAACTTAGAATCATTAACTTCTTGCGGTGCTGAAGTTCAAAAGGGTAACGCACCTGAAGAGAGAAAGCTTCAAAGATTGTTTAGAAATCCAGATGCAAGCAAACTCATCAAACGTTGTAACGACTTTGGTGCGGGCGGTGTTTCGGTTGCTATAGGCGAACTTGCTGACGGACTTAATATCGACCTCGATAAAGTTCCCAAAAAGTACGACGGACTTGACGGAACAGAACTTGCAATCAGCGAATCGCAAGAAAGAATGGCGGTTGTCGTTGAAGCAAAAGACGTTGATAAATTTATTGCACTCGCAACCGAAGAAAACTTGGAAGCAACCGTTGTTGCTACCGTAACTGACGATGCACGCCTCACAATGACTTGGAAGGGCGCAACCATCGTTGACATTTCCAGAGAATTCTTAAATTCAAACGGTGCGGAAAAGAAAACAGACGTTAAAATTGTTAAGCAACAATTGCAACAAAAGGCAATTCCCACCGATTTTGAAAAGGGTATTAAAGAACTTGCAACCGACCTTAACGTTTGCTCAAAACGTGGACTTTCCGAACGTTTCGACTCAACAATCGGTGCTGGTACGGTATTGATGCCCTTTGGTGGTAAAAACCAAAGAACACCTATTCAAGCAATGGTAAATAAGGTTTCAGTTGAAAATGCTGATACCGATACTTGCTCGTTTATGAGCTGGGGTTATAACCCCTTCATTGCGGAAAAGAGCCCGCTTTACGGTGGATATTATGCAGTTATTGAAAGTGTTTGTAAGTTGATTGCAACTGGTGCAACCTTTGACGATACTTACCTCACTTTCCAAGAATATTTTGAAAAACCCAACAAAGACGCAACCCGTTGGGGCAAGCCCATGTCAGCACTTCTCGGTGCTTATAAGGCTCAAAGAGAACTTAAACTTTCGGCAATCGGCGGTAAGGACTCTATGAGCGGTTCATTCGAAAAAATCGACGTTCCGCCCACACTCGTGTCATTTGCGGTAACTACCGACACTCTAGACAAGGTTGTTACCCCCGAATTTAAGGGTGCAAACAATAAGGTTGTTCTTCTTTCAGCCAAAAAGACCGCTGACGGCTTGATTGACACTGCCGACTTAATTGAAAACTTCCGCTTGATTGAAAAACTTAATAGCGAAGGCAAAATCAACGCGTGCTACACTGTAACTTACGGCGGTGTTGCAGAGGCTGTTATGAAGATGGCTTTTGGTAACGATATCGGCTTTGAGTTCGATAGCGTAAGTTTAGAGGACGTATTCGGCTATAACTACGGCGCATTCGTAATCGAACTTAACGGCGACGTGGCAATAGAAAAAGCAAAAGTTATTGGTAAAACAATTGACACTGCTGAAATCAAATTTAATAATCAAAGCGTGTGTCTAGCTTCGCTTCTTAAAGATTATGAAGATAAGCTTGAACCGGTGTTTAAGTGCAACGACGTTAAAATGACAAAGGGCGATATCCCCGCGGTAGAGTTCAATGCGACCACTTGGATATCTTCACCCACAAAGTTTGCTAAACCTAGAGTTTTAGTGCCCGTGTTCCCAGGAACTAACTGCGAATACGATACTAAGAAGGCGTTTATGCGTGCGGGTGCGGACGTTGACGTGTTCGTTATTAAGAACATCGTGGACGTTAAAGAGTCGGTTGATGCGTTTGCTAAAAAGGTTAAAGAAAGTCAAATCATATTTGTTCCGGGCGGATTTTCCGGTGGTGACGAACCGGACGGCTCTGGTAAGTTTATCACTGCGTTCTTTAGAAATAAAGCGATTAAGGAAAACGTTACCGAACTATTGGATATTAGAAAAGGTCTTGTAGGCGGTATTTGTAACGGCTTCCAAGCACTTATCAAGTTAGGTCTTGTGCCTTACGGCAAGATTACCGACGAAGTTACTGCCGATATGCCTACTCTTACCTTTAACAGCATTGCACGTCACCAATCTATGCTTGTTAAGACGCGTATCGCTTCTAACAAGTCACCGTGGCTTATGCAAACCAACGTTGGCGAAGTTTATACTGTACCTATTTCTCACGGTGAAGGTAGATTTATTATCGACCCGACCTTACTTGCTTCACTCATTGCAAACGGTCAAGTTGCAACCCAATACGTAGACGAAAAGGGAAATCCTACCTACGATATTAAGTTCAACCCCAACGACTCGGTATATGCAATCGAAGGTATCACTTCACCCGACGGCAGAGTATTCGGTAAAATGGGTCACTCTGAAAGAACAGGCAACGGCTTATACAAGAACGTTGTTGGAGAATACGACATCAAGATGTTCGATTCGGCAGTTAAATACTTTAAATAATTGGAGAAGATTATGGCAACGTATAAAAGCGATATAGAAATTGCACAAAGCGTTACCCCAGAAAACATTAAGGTTATAGCAAAAAGGGCAGGGGTTGAAGATAAATACTTAGAGCAGTATGGTAATTATAAGGCAAAGGTAGATTTATCCTTGCTTAAAGAATCAAGCCGTAAGGACGGCAAATTGATTTTGGTTACCGCAATAACCCCAACCCCCGCGGGCGAGGGTAAAACGACCACTACTATCGGTCTTGCCGACGGACTTAAACGTATCGGCAAGAACGTTATGGTTGCCCTTCGCGAGCCTTCACTAGGTCCAGTATTCGGTGTTAAAGGCGGTGCTGCTGGCGGTGGCTGGGCTCAAGTTATCCCGATGGAAGATATCAACTTGCATTTCACGGGTGACTTCCATGCAATCGGTGCGGCGAACAACTTGCTTGCCGCAATGCTAGATAACCACATTTATCAAGGAAATAGCCTAAACATCGACGCAAGAAAGATTACTTGGAGACGTTGTGTGGATATGAACGACCGTCAACTCCGCTTTGTTGTTAACGGACTTGGCGGAAAGGTTAACGGCGTACCCAGGGAAGACGGATACGACATAACCGTTGCGTCCGAAATAATGGCGGTTTTGTGTCTTGCAACCTCGCTTACCGACTTAAAAGAAAGGTTGTCAAAAATTATCGTTGCTTATACTTACGATGATAAGCCTGTTACGGCAGGTCAACTCAACGCGCACGGCGCAATGACCGCGCTTCTTAAAGACGCATTAAAACCAAACCTTGTTCAAACGTTAGAGGGAACACCCGCGTTTGTTCATGGCGGTCCGTTTGCTAACATTGCACACGGCTGTAACTCGGTTATGGCAACCAAAATGGCGTTAAAACTTGGCGACTATGCGGTGACGGAGGCTGGCTTTGGTGCCGACCTCGGAGCAGAAAAGTTTTTGGATATAAAGTGTAGATACGCAGGCTTAAAACCCGATGCAGTGGTTATAGTGGCTACTATTAGGGCATTAAAGATGCACGGTGGACTTGCTAAAACAGAGCTTAATAACGAAGATTTGACCGCGCTTGAAAAAGGGCTTCCAAACCTTTTAAGGCACGTTCATAATATAAAAGACGTTTATAAGTTGCCGTCGGTTGTTGCAGTTAACCGCTTCCCAACCGATACCGACAAAGAAATTCAACTCGTTATCGATAAATGTAAAGAACTTGGCGTTAACGTCGTTTTGTCTACCGTTTGGGCAGATGGCGGTAAGGGCGGTGTTGCTCTTGCAGAAGAAGTTGTTAAACTTTGTGAAGAGAAAAACGACTTCACTTTCTCATACGAACTAGACCAAACTATCGCTGAAAAGATTGAAAGCGTTGTCAAAAAGGTTTACGGCGGTGACGGGGTAATCTTTACACCCGAAGCGCAAAAACAAATCAAAACCTTAACCGACCTTGGCTTTGATAAAGTGCCCGTATGTATCGCAAAAACCCAGTATTCTTTCTCTGACGATATGACAAAACTTGGCGCACCCGAAGGCTTTAAGGTTACGGTACGCTCACTTAAAATATCGGCAGGTGCAGGCTTTATCGTTGTGCTTACTGGTAACATTATGACAATGCCCGGGCTTCCCAAACTCCCCGCCGCTGAGAAAATCGACGTGGACGAAAACGGCAAAATAATCGGTCTATTCTAAAAACAAAAGAGGCTTTAATCAAGCCTCTTTTTTATATGTATTGACAAGCGATTTCCCTTGTGGTAAAATATACACAGCATAGAATATTAACCCTGAGGGAAATTCTTGGTTGCGATGGGTGCTTGGTGGTTTGGCGCTTGTTGGCTTGGGAATTTTGTTTGCTTCTAATAACAGGCCAAAAGACAATAAAAAAACAGAACGAACAATATAAAGAAGCGATGCGTCGTTTAGGATATGACAAAACTAATTGGCAATGGAGATATGGGCACGACCATCTTCCAAAACAGAGTTTGGGTTTTAAGGACTTGCTAAAGTTTTTAGAAAATTTATTTGGTGGTAAGTAAATGACAAAAATAGAGATGTTTCAACAGCTTGTCGATTATAGAATAAATAGTATCACTAGAATATGCGATATGATAAAAATTGATTTTTCTTCAAATGAAAAAGAATTATGTTTACATGTTCAAAGTGCACTCTTTAGAGTGGTTAAACAAGACAAGCTATTGATTTCTTCAAACGATATTTACGTTCCAAGTGTTAATTATATAGCTAAGAGATTTAAGAAATTCAAATGGGATGTGCCAGGAAATACTTTGTTTGATGACTGTTTGCAAAAAATCATATCTAAAATGTTAGGAAAAAAAGTAGTTTCTGTAAATTATGATGGTCAAGATTTGATTATCAATCTTGAAGGGCAAGAGAGAATTGAAATAATTTCTAACACCTTAGAAAAAGAGTGTGAGAAGTTTAGGTTGTTTGTAAAGGGCGATATAGACAGTCATATAGTAGTTGAAACTTAATTATAAAAGGAGTTTGGCGTATAGTTAAGGAATTTATCTTGCCGTTTTAATAGTTTTATGAGTGCGATTTGTATATTTGATTTTACTGAAAATAATTTAACGTATTCAAGCATGGATTCTCTTTCAAAGGAAATAGTTAGATTTGTTTTAGATATAGACAAAGGCGTGTTTTTCTACGTTCCCATTTTTTTGGATGGAAAAAAGCAAGAAAAAATCAAGGGTTCAAACATGCGTAATGCATTTGAGATAACGGAAAAATTTTTTAATTCAAATTGTGAATTTATTGAAAATTTTAATGAAAAAATACTTAAACAAAATGGCGCAAGCGGGAGAGAACTAAAAAGTTTTTTTACTGAGACCTTTGGCTTTTTAGAGAAATTGCTTGATATTATTTTCAAATACGATGTTTCAGCGGTCAAAATTTATTTAGCTGATGATAACGTGGATAAAGAGAGTGATTTTGAAATAGTAGAAACGACCAAACAAGAATTTTTGAACTGCTTATATGACAAATCTTTAGAAAGTAGTGATTTTTTTAACGACATGCCATCAATAAAATTTATTATAAAAAAAGCTTAAAACAAGGCAAAGAAAAAAAGAGAGTTTGCAAGAAAGCGAACTCTCTTTTGTTGTAAACGAAAAAACTGGCGAGGTGCAAGAAAAAAGAAACCAAAAGAAAACATAAAAAAAGAGGCTTAGATAAGCCTCTTTTTTTATGTATTGACAAGCGATTTCCCTTGTGGTAAAATATAGACAGCATAGAATATATAAAAAAGGAAGTGAAGATTTTAATTGTGATTAAAATCTTTATAAAACTTGCAGTTCTATTGTAAAAACATTGTTTTTACACTTCTGTTTTAATGATAGTGGCTGCAATTTTTGGTGGCTTTGGTGGGGCAACTTAAAATAATTTTTTAGGGATAAAAAATGAAAAAACAAAAAGTTAGTAAGTATTTAATAATAAGCATGTATGCGGTTGCAATTTCTTCTCTTGTGAGTATTGCTTTAATGTGGTTTACAATTTTTAGGTAGGAAACAGGAATGAAAAATATTTACGGAAAAAATGCCATAATTTTTTGTTTGTGCATTTCAATTATATTGCCATTTGTTTCTTTTTTGTATTTGCTAAAAAGATTTAGTGTTTTTGGGGTTGTTGCTCTAGTTGTAAACGTGACGTCAATTTTTGTTGTCGCGTTTTGCCTAACAAAAGAAATTAAAAGGAATAAAAAGCAAAAAAGACTTTAGAAAAACATTATGAGCGAAAAAGTAGTTATAAAAAAATTTAAATATTTTTTTTCATTGATTCCTTTTGTTAGTTTGATTATTGCTTGGATTATGTCGTGGGTTGCTATTTACAAAGCGACAGGACAAAGAAAATTTATATTCTATCATTATATTATTTGGAGCATAATGATGATTATATTTTTTATAATATTCATTGTCTTATATAATCTTATTTTTTCAAAGTATTCAATTATCTTTCAAGTAATATCATCAATAATTTGCTTATACGTGGTTTCTATTATACTATCAATTTTGGGACTTATGGTTGCAAAGACCATTATAGAAAAATATTATCTCAAAGTTGTTGAGTAGAATGATTTATTAAACCAAAAAAGAGGCTTAGATAAGCCTCTTTTTTATGTGTGTTGACAAGTGTTTTTGCTTGTGATAAAATATACACAGCATAGAATATATAAATGGTTAATTCGTTGTCTAGGATTTAAATAATAGGAGTAAATAGTGCGCAAATTCTTTTATAAAGTGACATACCAAAAAGAAAACAATGGTGGAAATTTTGACTTGGGTATTTTTTCAACAAAAACGAATGCTCAAAAA